>NZ_CP127389.1:0-600000 GCF_030271835.1 Proteus appendicitidis | reverse complement strand
TCTCAATAACAAGACAACGCCTATCTCGATTGAAAAAGTTGAACCTGAAACAGAATTATTTAAACGCTTTGATACTGCCGCAATGTCAATCGGAGCGCTAAGCCGAGAGGCTCATGAAGCGCTTGCGCAAGCGATGAATACATTGGGGGGATTTTCAAATTCAGGCGAAGGTGGCGAAGATCCAGCTCGTTACGGGACTAATAAAGTCTCACGCATTAAACAAATTGCGTCGGGTCGTTTTGGCGTGACACCTTCTTATCTCATGAGTGCCGATGTTTTACAAATCAAAGTCGCACAAGGGGCAAAACCCGGTGAAGGCGGACAACTTCCCGGCGATAAAGTGACGCCTTATATTGCGCAACTGCGTTATGCCGTACCCGGTGTTACCCTAATATCACCGCCACCTCATCACGATATCTACTCTATTGAAGATTTAGCACAGCTTATTTTCGATTTAAAACAGATCAATCCAACGGCACTGATTTCTGTAAAACTCGTGTCAGAGCCAGGTGTGGGCACTATTGCTACTGGTGTTGCCAAAGCTTACGCAGATTTGATAACCATTGCAGGTTATGACGGCGGCACAGGTGCAAGCCCTTTAACTTCTGTAAAATATGCAGGTAGCCCGTGGGAGCTGGGCTTAGTTGAAACTCAACAAGCATTAGTGGCAAATAGTCTACGTCATAAAATTCGTTTGCAAGTCGATGGTGGATTAAAAACCGGTCTAGATATTATTAAAGCAGCAATTTTAGGTGCAGAGAGTTTTGGTTTTGGTACTGGTCCTATGGTGGCATTAGGCTGCAAATATCTACGCATTTGCCATTTAAATAATTGTGCAATGGGTGTTGCAACTCAAGATGAAACGCTTCGTCGTCACCATTATCACGGATTACCAGAACGCGTTATTAACTACTTCCGTTTTATTGCGCAAGAAACTCGTGAGTTAATGGCATTACTTGGCGTAAGAAAAATCACAGATTTAATCGGTCGAACCGATCTGCTTTCATGTCTAGAAGGTGTGAGTAGTAAACAGCAAAAACTCTCTTTGGGTGGATTATTAGAAATCGCGACATCACCATCAGGCAATGTGCTTTATTGTCAGGAAAATAATAATACTTATGATAAAGGCGAATTAAATCAGCATATCGTAGCTCAAACTCGTGATGCTGTTGAACAACAAAAAAGCCAAACATGCTATTTTGATATTCGTAATACAGACCGCTCTGTAGGAGCTACATTATCTGGCATTATTGCTAAGAAATATGGCGAGAATGGGTTATCTGCAACACCTATAAAACTCAATTTTACGGGAACTGCGGGGCAAAGCTTTGGTGTATGGAATGCACAAGGTGTTGAATTAACCTTAGTGGGTGATGCTAATGATTATGTAGGCAAAGGCATGGCAGGAGGTCGTATTGTAATTTCGCCACCCGTTGGCTCTGCATTTAAAAGTCATCATGCAACCATTATGGGTAATACCTGCCTTTATGGCGCAACAGGCGGAAAACTCTATGCCTCTGGATTGGCTGGCGAACGTTTTGCCGTCAGAAACTCTGGCGCAATTGCTGTCGTTGAAGGCGTTGGTGATAACGGCTGTGAATATATGACGGGCGGTATTGTCTGCGTTCTGGGTAAAACAGGGATTAACTTTGGTGCGGGAATGACGGGGGGATTTGCCTATCTATTAGATGAAGATCTCACGTTATCACAACGGATCAACACGTCATCGATTGAGTTGCTCCCAGTTGCATCCTTTGCCATTCTCGCTGAACATCTACGTGGCATGATTGCAGAACATGTCAGACTCACAGGCTCCCAGCAAGGAGAAAGATTACTTTCACAGTGGGAATATTGGTCACAACACTTCAAGTTAGTTAAGCCAAAATCCAGTGATGTCAATGCGTTGCTTGGTCATCCTCGTCGTTCATCTGCTGAATTACGCGTTCAGGCACAATAGGAGAATATTATGAGTCAGAATGTGTATCAGTTTATCGACTTAAATCGTGTTGAGCCGACTAAAAAACCGTTAGCCATTCGCAAAATTGAGTTTGTTGAAATCTATGAGGCCTTTTCGCCACAGCAAGCCTCTGCACAAGCTGATCGCTGTTTAAGTTGCGGTAATCCTTATTGTGAATGGAAATGCCCTGTCCATAATTACATTCCTAATTGGTTAAAGCTGGCAAACGAAGGGCGTATTATTGAAGCGGCTGAACTTTCTCATCAAACAAACAGTTTGCCTGAAATTTGTGGTCGTGTTTGCCCTCAAGATAGGCTTTGTGAAGGTGCCTGTACGCTTAATGATGATTTTGGTGCCGTTACCATTGGCAATATTGAACGTTACATTAATGACACCGCCTTAGCACAAGGATGGCGTCCCGATCTTTCTCACGTCACAATGACCGATAAAAAGGTCGCAATTATTGGTGCTGGCCCTGCGGGTCTTGCCTGTGCAGATGTTCTTATTCGACAAGGTGTGAAACCGGTTGTTTATGATAAACATCCAGAAATTGGGGGATTACTTACATTTGGGATACCCTCTTTTAAACTCGAAAAATCACTGATGATCCGACGTCGCGAATTATTTAGTGAAATGGGTATTGAGTTTTGCCTTAATACGGAAATAGGTAAAGATATCGCCCTAAATACGCTAATAGCACAATATGACGCAGTTTTTCTAGGATTGGGCACTTACCACAGTTTAAGCGGTCATTTCCCTAATGAAAATGCTGATGGTGTTTATAGCGCCCTACCTTATTTAATTGGTAATACACGTTATTTAATGAATTATGGTGAAGATCCTCAAACACCTTATATCGACCTGAAAAATAAAAATGTCGTGGTATTAGGAGGTGGCGATACCGCAATGGACTGTGTTCGTACTGCAATTCGACAAGGTGCAAATAAAGTCACTTGTGTTTATCGCCGTGATGAAAGCAATATGCCGGGTTCAAAACGCGAAGTAAAAAACGCCAAAGAAGAAGGTGGCGAATTTTTATTTAATCTTCAACCTACAGATATAGAAGTTGATAATCAAAATAAAGTGGTTGGTATTCGCGTTATTAAAACTGAAAGTGATAAAACATTAACGCCGATTGAAGGAAGCGAGCATTTGTTATCTGCTGATGCGGTTATTCTGGCATTTGGTTTTAAACCTGCACATTATCCATGGCTAGATGAAAATAATATTGAATATGCATCTTCAGGCAGAATTATTATTTCAGATAATCAAGAAATACCAAATCAAACAACAAACCCTAAAGTGTTTGCTGGTGGCGATATTGTACGAGGCTCTGATCTTGTGGTAACAGCAATAGCAGAAGGAAGAGAGGCGGCTGAAGGAATATTACGATATTTATCATGTTAAATATTTTTTATTTTCGTTATTTAAAATAACAATTTCTTTTGTTCATTATCCCACTTAATTTAAGTGGGATAATTTTTTAATATTATCGGTGAAATTAATAAATAGTATTTAAGGATCATCAAGATATTAGACAGAATAATCATTCTCATTACCATTTAATATAGTTTATAGAATAATATTTTGATAAAAAGCGATATTCTTTTTTGTATCAAAATAACACTCTTGATCTATAGTAAATATAATTTATTTTCGTATTTTTTACTTTATCTCTTTTTATTTAACCTTTCCGTCATCTTTTAATGATAATTGTTTTACAGCATTTGTTAATAACATCACAGTCTAAAAAAATAGATTTTATTTCGGCTATTAAATTTGATAACAATCAAATATTGTCAATCAACCAACTTCATAATGGAGTCACCTAATAACTTTACAGAAAAATATAATTTATTGATGTTAGGTTCGTTTTCACAATTAATAGTATTGTCATAATTAACTAGGGGATCACTATGGTGATGCAACTTATAGCCGTAGCCGTTATTATCGTAACGGTCTATTTGCTAATAAAAAAATATGAAACCCGAATGGTGCTAATTGGTGCGGGCTTATTACTCTGTATTTTAAGTCTAAGCCCATTAGATGCGTTTGCCGCATTTAGTGAGCGCATGGTGTCTTCATCATTAATTCAAGCTATCTGTTCGAGTATGGGTTTTGCTTATGTTATGAAATATACCAAATGCGATATGCATCTGGTTCATGTTTTATCAAAAGTAATGACTCGTCTGGGCTTCTTCCTTATTCCAGCCACTGTTGTCGTAACGTATTTTATTAATATTGCAATTCCATCAGCAGCAGGTTGTGCAGCAGCGGTGGGTGCAACACTCATTCCATTATTAATCGCAGCACGTATTCACCCAGCTATCGCTGGCGGTGCAGTATTATGTGGTACTATCGGCTCCATGCTAAGCCCAGGTATGTCGCATAACGCCTTCGTTGCTAACATGGCAAATATGGAAGTGGTTGATTTAATCGCTCGCCATAGCCCATACAGCTTAATGGCTGGTGGTATCGCAGCAGTTTCACTGGCGGTTGTCGCTTTAGTGAAAAAAGAGTTCAAAATGGCTTCTGCTACGGGTGATGCATCATCTTCATCAGCACAAGCAACACCAGAAGCTATTCGTCCTAACTATTTATATGCAACAGCGCCGTTCATTCCGTTAATCCTGTTAATTCTGCCATTCTTCGAGACTTTCAGTACATTTAAACTGTCTGTACCAGCGGCAATGTTAATCGGTTCTATCTATGCTCTGTTCATCACATTAACTAACCCTGCCCAAATTACGAAAGAGTTCTTTAAAGGTATGGGTAATGCTTATGGTGATGTATTAGGTATCATCATTGCAGCAGCAGTATTCGCAGCCGGTCTGAAAGCATCTGGTTTAATCGACGCGTTCATCAACTTCTTAACTCATTCTCCTGAATTTGCTCGCTGGGGTGGTACTTTAGGGCCATTCTTAATGGGTATTATCACAGGTTCTGGTGACGCAGCAGCATTCGCATTCAACGAAACAGTAACACCTCATGCTGCACAATTCGGTTATGAAATCCCTGATATGGGTATGGCAGCGGCATTATCTGGCGCGTTAGGTCGTACTATGTCACCACTGGCAGGTGCAGCGATTGTTTGTGCTGGCCTTGCAAATGTTAACCCTATGGAAATCGCAAAACGTACCGCACCAGGTATGATTATCGGCGTCATCGCTGTTGCGTTATTCATGTTATAAGTGGAGAAATGAATATGTCAGCAATTACACTAGAAAAATTAATTAAATGGCGTCGTGAGTTTCACCAATATCCAGAAATTGGTTGGTCAGAATTTTTAACCACAGCAAAAATCGTCAAAGAACTACGTAGCTTAGGTTTAGAAGTTAAAGTTGGCCCAGACGTTATCAATCAAGAGTTTGCTTTTGGTCGCCGCCGTCAAGTCGTTGAAAAAGGCCTAGCGGTTGCCAGAGAGCATAAAGTTGATGAAGCTCTGCTTGATGAAATGAAAGAGCTAACTGGCTGTGTGGCTATCTTTGATAGTGGTAAAGCTGGTCCAACAGTCGCACTGCGTTTTGATATCGACTGTGTTGGTGTTAACGAAGCAACCGAAACTAAACACCGCCCTCATGCCGAAAATTTTGCTTCTTGTCACCCTGGCGAAATGCACGCTTGTGGTCATGATGGACATATTTCTATCGGTTTAGGTGTTGCTCACTGGTTAGTTGAGAATAAAGATAAAGTCATTGGTAAAGTTAAAATCTTATTCCAACCAGCAGAAGAAGGTGTTCGTGGCGCTCGTGCGATGGCTGAAAGTGGTATCGCGGATGATGCAGATTACTTCTTAGGTGCGCACTTAGGCTTTATCGCAAACAGTGGTGAAATTGTTATTAACCCAACACATTTCTTATGCACCACTAAATATGACTTCCGTTTTAAAGGCGCACCATCTCACGCAGGCGCAGAGCCAGAATTAGGTCGTAATGCGTTAGCTGGCGCTTGCCATGCAGCAACACAAATGCTGGGCATTTCTCGCCATGGTAAAGGGATGTCACGTATCAATATCGGTGTATTAAAAGCGGGTGAAGGTCGTAACGTCACTCCAGCTAATGCTGAAATGCAAATTGAAGTTCGTGGTGAAAACGAAGAGATCAACAGCTTTATGGCTGCAAATGCCGTGCGTATGGCTGAAGGTGCAGCACATAGCTTCCAGTTAGAAATGGAAAGCGAAATCATGGGCGAAGCCGTTGACCTGACAAATGACCAAGAGCTGATTGATGTGATGACCAAAGTTGTTGGTAAACATTCTGAGCTAACTGCGGTTGCAACTCGTCCATTCGGTGGAAGTGAAGATGCAACAGTATTAGCAAAACGAGTACAACGTTGTGGTGGTAAATCACTGTACTTCGTTGTGGGTGCCGATAGAACAGCGGGTCACCACCAAGCAGGTTTTGACTTCGACGAAAAACAATTAATGACTGCAGTTAATCTTTACACAGGTTGTTTAGAAGAACTGTTGAAATAATTTCAACGCAATCAGTAAGCTAAACGCTCTATAGAAATATAGAGCGTTTTTTTATAACTAGATATTTTTAATTACTTCATCAATAACACGTCTACAATTCAGAAAAACCACTTCCAACCTTAATTATTTTCAAAAACATGGATGAACACAGAGATTGAACAATTTCTTAGCTAAGAACAGATAAATAGATAAATTTAATTAGGTAAAATGACAATTTATAAAAAACCGCCAAAACCAAAAAAAAGAAATATATTTATATTTCAAACCAATGAATGACAAATCATTTGAAATGGAAATAGCATTGATTTGTTTTTCATTAGAAATCATTAAAAATATTGATGTAACTCTAATTCTTTTAAATTAATAAAATTTATTTTTTGAGGGGAATTTTGACTGTGGTAGCTTTTCTGTATGCCTATATAAAAGGAAAATCTATTTTGTCTCCCAAATTAAACTTAGATGAAACTATTCACTTTTTACAAACGTTTATTAATAAAGCTCAATTAGAATTAAAAGTCAGCGTTCTATCAGAAAGTGATTTTGAATCAATAGTTAAAGATAATCGTTCTGTATTGAATTGGATAGATAAATTTCCACATTACCTTAATGAAAACAGTTTTCATATGGGATTTAGATTATGCACAAATAGAGGCATTGATGGTGCAATGCTCGGCATTTATGCAACTTCAAGTGGAGATTTACATATTTTCCTTATTGAATCATTTATTCGAAATAAGAAAAACCACCCACTATCTGAACGCTTAACAACGTTAGTTATTATTGCTAGTATATTTTTCTTATCTCAATATACTGATAGTAAAGGTATTTATATTGTAGAGCCTCATAAAGAACTTATTTTCCATTATGAAAAATTCGGATTTCAATTACTTGATGATCATTTAGCCATGTATGCGACATTTGAAACTCTACAAAAAATGCAGTTGTCATTAATGTCAAAGTTACTAAATAACGAATAATATTCAGTCAATAAACTCATTTATCTGACTATTGGAAGTTGTCTCTGTATTGTTTATAATATAACCAAATTGTAAAGGTGAGGGAAATAACAATGAGTAGCAACAATATTAAACGGTTATCACCTCAAGAAATGCGCACACTTTTACTTACTAATGCAAAAGTATTGATGTCAGAGAGCTTTAAAACGAAGGCTCCTGAAATAACCGGTCAAAGAAAAGTCACTAAGCAATCTAACACCCCAAATTTACTTTAAACTTCAAGTTAAGTATTCATTGTTTTTTACAAAAAACTATCAGTCAATAAAACACAAAAAACCCCAGTTCATTTGAACTGGGGTTTTCATTAATACAAATAAGATAATCTCTTATTTCACTACACGCAATGATGGACGACCCGTAGGGCGAGGTGGCTCTGGATCATCATCTGGTGAAGAGGTATCTGCTTCAACAGCTTCATCAGTGACAAGAGATAAACCTTCGCTAGCCGCAGCGATAGTGTTATTTTCACTATCATCTTCAGCAAACTGTAACGATGCACCAGATTCATAAGCAGGCTCTGGCTCAAACATCATTCCCGCACCGTTTTCTCTCGCATAAATAGCCATAACAGCAGCCATAGGCACTCGTACTTTACGAGGTATGCCACCAAAGCTTGCACTAAATAAAACCTGATACGGCGTTAACTCTAACTCATCTACTGCACGAGATGAAATATTTAGTACAATTTGACCATCGTGCGCATATTCCATTGGGACTTGAACACCGACAACATTCACATCAACAACTAAGTGTGGTGTTAAATCGTTTTCGATTATCCAGTCATAATGCGCACGTAATAAATGCGGACGACGCGGAGACATATCCATGATCTCCATACTTTATTACCCTCTTGAAGGTAAGCGCATCTCACGCTCTGCTTCGGTTAATGACGCGAGGAAAGAATCACGTTCAAAAACACGCTGCATATAAATTTGTACATCTTTAGCGCCAGCACCACTTAAATCTACACCGAGCACCGGTAAACGCCATAACAGAGGAGCAAGGTAGCAATCTACTAAGCTGAACTCTTCACTCATAAAGTAAGGATATTCTTTAAACACAGGAGATACAGCCAGTAGCTCTTCTGCTAACTGTTTACGAGCAGCATTGGCTTGCTGTTCAGTTCCTTTCTCGATGGTGTTCATTAAAGAATACCAATCATGCTCGATGCGATGCATCATTAAACGGCTGCTACCACGAGCAACAGGATAAACTGGCATTAAAGGAGGATGAGGGAAGCGTTCATCAAGGTATTCCATGATGATACGTGAATCATACAGAGTCAGCTCACGATCAACCAAAGTCGGTACACTTTGGTAAGGGTTTAGATCGATAAGATCCTGTGGAAGATTACCAGCTTCAACCTGTTCAATTTCAACACTGACACCTTTCTCCGCTAGGACAATTCTGACCTGATGGCTGAAAATATCAGTCGGACCGGAAAACAAAGTCATTACCGAACGTTTGTTGGCAGCGACAGCCATGAAAACCTCCAAGTTAATCAATTAAAGAAATGAATTAGCACAATGCTTTTTCCATTTCCCCATTCCTAAAAGACAAGCACACAAACGCAGTAGACCTAAATAAACATTTAAGTTATTAACTGCATTGGGTAACTACCTGTATAACAGCGTTATCGTGGGATAATCATATTTTACAGGGTTAAAAACTCACCTGTCTTTGCGGCACATATCATTATCAAGTAATACCAAAACAATCATTCAACAATCATTATTGTCATAATAATTTTGGTATGACTTTCAAACTCATCACGGTATTACGATCGATATACCCATTGGCACATGATGAAATCATAGAAAGAAAGACATCAAAGCTCACTATTCTACCAGAATTCATGTTGCTTAGGGGGGCTAATGCAAATAATTCAACACAATATGCCACACTACTTTAAAAGTAAGATTATAATATTAAAAAATGAAATTATTTAGAGATAAAATCTAAAAAATGGGGTTTTTAATACTACCGTTATCTTAAATAAAGCCTGTTTTATGAGTAACAGCATCATGTATTAGCAACATTATGTTTTTATTATTAATAAACACAAATAAATCAAAAATAAAAAACCCGCCTGTGAAGACGGGTTTTCAACATCAAATTGATATCTAAAAGATAACAAATTAACGTTTAGAGAACTGTGGACGACGACGTGCTTTACGCAGACCCACTTTCTTACGTTCAACAGAACGCGCATCACGGGTTACGAAACCAGCTTTACGCAGATCAGAACGTAGAGTCTCATCATATTCCATCAGTGCACGAGTGATACCGTGACGGATCGCGCCAGCTTGACCAGAAATACCACCACCTTTAACAGTGATGTATAAATCTAATTTACCCAGCATATCAACTAATTCCAGCGGTTGACGAACAACCATACGTGCTGTTTCGCGGCCGAAGTAAACTTCTAGGCTACGTTTGTTGATTACGATATTACCGCTACCTGGCTTAATGAAGACACGTGCGGAAGAACTTTTGCGGCGACCTGTGCCGTAGTATTGATTATCAGCCATTGCCTATTATCCCGATTAAATGTCCAGAACTTGCGGTTGTTGTGCCGCGTGGTTGTGCTCAGATCCTGCGTAAACTTTCAGTTTACGGTACATCGCACGACCCAGAGGCCCTTTTGGCAGCATGCCTTTTACCGCGATTTCGATTACACGCTCAGGACTACGGGCGATCATCTCTTCGAAAGTCGCTTGTTTGATACCACCTACGTGACCAGTATGACGG
Source organism: Proteus appendicitidis (assembly GCF_030271835.1). Lineage (NCBI taxonomy): Bacteria > Pseudomonadati > Pseudomonadota > Gammaproteobacteria > Enterobacterales > Morganellaceae > Proteus > Proteus appendicitidis. The sequence goes on along the minus strand of NZ_CP127389.1, from coordinate 589,802 downwards.
TAGTAAACTTTGTCAGTACGTTTATGACCAGTTACCGCTACTTTCTCAGCGTTTAAAACGATGATGTAATCACCAGTATCAACGTGCGGAGTATATTCCGCTTTGTGCTTACCGCGTAAACGGCTAGCAATTTCAGTTGCTAAACGGCCTAAAGTTTTGCCGTCTGCATCAACAACGTACCAGTCGCGTTTTACGGTTTCTGGTTTAGCTGTAAAAGTTTTCATTATTGAAAATTACCCAATGTTTAGTTACACGTTGGTGAACGCTCGGTTCAAATACTATTGAGGTTCACACGACTCTTGTGTCCAGCAAACCTACCCCTTCGAGTAGCACTGCTGACTCTAAAATGCGAGTTTTTTGGGAAATAAAAAACTTGCTGCAACGTGGGGTCGCAAGATTATAGAGAAGTCAGAAAAAAAAATCGAGTCATAATTGAAAAACAATTGAATTCTTTTTCAATATTTCAGCGAAAAAAACGAATCTGGCACTTTTTTCTGATTTGACTGATAAATTCTTGCTACCTGAAGAGAAGAATTGTTCCTTTCCAGAGCGCTTGTAAGCTGCCTAATGCATTCTATTTTCATAGAAAAAAACATCAAGCAACTTAACCTGCGTCATCCTACCATAATGAAAGATGACTTTCTTCAAGAATTAAAAATTAAGCGAGATGAGGTTGTACTAAATATTCTTCACTTTGCATCTCTTGTAAACGAGATAAGCAGCGTTGATATTCAAAACGTAAAAAATCACCTTGGTAAATTTCGTTCATTTCTACATTGGCATTAATAACAAGTTTCACCTTACGCTCATAAAACTCATCAACAAGTGCGAGAAACCGACGCGCAGCGTCTTCATTTAATGTCCCCATTTGCTCCATGTCATACAACAAAACAGAATGGTAATGTTTAGAAAGCTCAATGTAATCAAGCTGACTACGTGGTTCCATACACAAAGTTGAAAAATTAATAGCCAGCACTCCATTAGATGCCTTTATTACTTTCATCGGACGATGATTGATAGTTAAAGTACAATCAACTTGCGGTTCGTTGGTTGCCAAGTGCATGAAAATTCTATCCATCTCTTGACGATTTTTATCGTTCAGTGGAGATAAAAAAAGATGCGCTTGCGTTAATGTTCTAAGACGATAATCAATACCTGCATCGACATTTAAAATGTCACAATGGTGTTTGATCTGTTCTATTGCAGGTAAAAAACGAGAGCGCTGTAATCCGTTACGATAAAGCTCGTCAGGTGGAATATTTGATGTTGCCACCAGCGTGATGCCTCTAGCAAATAACGCCTCAAGCAAGGTACCTAAAATCATTGCATCAGTAATATCAGAAACGAAAAACTCATCAAAACAGAGCACATCCGTTTGCGCTTTAAAACCATCAGCAATAATTTCTAGCGGGTCCTCATGGCCTTGTAAGTTTTTTAGCTCTTCTTGAACGCGTAACATAAAACGATGGAAGTGTAAGCGAAGCTTTCGTTCTGTCGGCAAGCTTTGATAAAACATATCCATCAACCATGTTTTACCCCGTCCAACACCGCCCCACATATATAAACCACGCTCAGGTGCAACAATCTGTTTTTTTGTGCGAATTCGCCCGAATAATCGTTGAGTGAGCGAATTTTTTTCTGGTGGAGTCTCTTTTAATAATGCATGGTATATCTGTTGAAGATGAAGAACAGTTTTTCGCTGAACATCATCAGGTTGATAGTCACCTTGCTTCAATGCGGCTTCATAAAGTGATAACGGCGTACTAACAGTCATGAATGCCCTCTTATTCTTAATTTTCTGACATACTGATTTGTATCTGTCGAATGGCTCTATTATAAGCATTAAGAATTGTTTTAACATCAACGTAACACACGAATTTTATATTAAGCTTAAGGATATTATTCCACCCATGCCTTTTAGCGGTTATGATGTTAGAAGGATCCATCTTCCTCACTATTAGATGAAAAGGAGTTGCCATGGTTTGGGTTTATGCACTGATTGGATTAGTTGTTGGTCTTATTATCGGCGCACTTGCAATGCGTTACGGTAACAGCACCCTTCGCCAACAAGATGCTATCAAAGCAGAGTTAGACACGAAAAAAGAAGAACTGGATACTTATCGCAATGAACTTGTCAGCCACTTTGCTAGAAGTGCTGAACTATTAGATAACATGGCGAGAGATTACCGTCAGCTTTATCAACATATGGCAAAAAGCTCTAATGAGCTTATGCCTGATATGCCTGCTCAAGAAAATCCATTTAATTACCGATTAAGTGAATCAGAAGCAGCGAATGATCAATCGCCAATAAAAATGCCACCTCGTGATTACTCCGAAGGAGCATCTGGATTGTTCAGACCCACAGATAAAAAAGACAGTTAATATTAAAAACGCCACATTTTTTGTGGCGTTTTTCTTTCTAATAAACATCATAAAATGACAATTATTTGCTATGGTTTTAAAGATAGCTTTTGTCTTGTAAATCCGTGTAAAAGGAAGCGAAGCGCATCATGTCTTAATGAACTTTCCTTTGTCAGTACAGGTCTTAGTGACATCCGCTCATTTTGAGCAATAACTTTTATTTTGATAACTGTATCAAGAGACTCTAATTCATGTTGACTAAAAAAAGAAAATTATTACTTAGTGCATTAGCAATGAGTGTCGGGCTTTCACTCTCTACTATTCCAGCAACCAGTATGGCTGCGCTACCTGCAGTTATGCCATCAGGCGAACAGCTACCAAGCCTTGCACCTATGTTAGAAAAAGTGTTACCTGCGGTTGTCAGTGTACACGTTTCAGGGACACGAGTACAAAGCCAGCAAGTACCTGAAGAGTTTAAATTCTTCTTTGGTCCAAACTTCCCATCACAACAACAAAGTATTCGCCCTTTTGAAGGCTTAGGCTCTGGTGTCATCATTGATGCACAAAAAGGCTACGTATTAACAAACAACCACGTTGTTGATGGTGCAGATAAAATTCAACTGCAAATTAATGATGGTCGTGAATTTAGTGCAAAATTAATTGGTAGTGATCCACAAACAGATATCGCATTACTGCAAATTGAAAAACCAACTAATTTAACCGCAATTAAAATGGCAGACTCTGACCAATTACGCGTTGGTGACTTTGCAGTTGCAGTCGGTAACCCGTTCGGTTTAGGTCAAACAGCAACCTCCGGTATTATTTCAGCATTAGGTCGTAGCGGTTTAAATCTTGAAGGTTTAGAGAACTTTATCCAGACAGATGCTTCAATCAACCGCGGTAACTCTGGTGGCGCGCTCGTTAACTTAAATGGTGAGTTAATCGGAATTAACACCGCTATTTTAGCTCCGGGTGGTGGCAACATCGGTATCGGCTTCGCCATTCCAAGTAATATGGCGCGTGATCTTAGCCAACAACTGATTTCTCATGGTGAAGTTAAACGTGGCATCTTAGGTATTCGTGGTACAGAAATGAATTCTGATCTGGCGAAATCCTTTAATATTGATGCACAACGCGGTGCTTTTGTTAGCGAAGTAATGCCAGATTCATCCGCAGCAAAAGCAGGCATTAAACCGGGTGACGTTTTAATTTCAGTTGATGGTAAGCGTATCAATAGTTTTGCTGAATTAAGAGCTAAAGTGGGTACGACACCACCGGGTAAAGAAATTCTGATTGGCTTAATCCGTCAAGGTAAACCAATGGATGTTAAAGTGACATTAGAGAAACAATCAGCAGATGCAACACGCGCAGATAACTTCTCTCCTGCACTACAAGGTGCCACATTAAGTAACTACTTAAACAAACAAGTTAAAGCGGTTGCTGTTGATTCTGTAGAGAAAGATTCTGCAGCAGCGGTATCCGGTTTACAGAAGGGCGACCTTATTATTGGTATTAATAATACGCCAATTACATCACTAGGCGATTTACGCAAAGCAATTGATGCTAAACCGCCTGTTCTTGCATTAAATATTCAACGTGGTAATGAAGAAATTTACCTGTTGTTACGTAATACACCGCGCTAAGAAGTAAGCTTTTCACCTATCTAATTTATTGATTTCTTTAGCCCTATAATTTCCATTATAGGGCTTTTTTTATACCTATTTTGGATAAGCATCATTGACTTAAATGGGGATTTTATGCGCTGAGCGATGCTTTCATAAGTTAAACTATGCTATTCTCATCGCTCCTACGCGAATAATTTCACAGTCAGACATAAATACAGGATTTTTATGTTAACTAAGTTACTGCGATCAACTCTAATTGGTCTTCTCACCGCAGCAATTCTTTTGATTGCAGTTCCTTCAATTCGCCCTATTTTTATTGAACGCCTATTGAATGGCGATTTTCTCAATGCACCTTTTAGCTATAACACGGCGGTACGACGAGCAGCCCCTGCCGTTGTTAATGTTTATAGCAGTACAATGGGGAGTTTTTCTCAAGAAGGCCGAGAGCTAACATCTTTAGGTGCGGGTGTTATTATGGATGGTCGTGGTTATATTCTGACAAATCAACATGTTATCAACAATGCTGATCAGATCCTTATCGCGCTCCAAAATGGTGACCTTTATGAAGGTTTGCTTATTGGCTCTGATCCTTTAACCGATCTTGCGGTATTAAAAATTGATGCCGATAAACTCCCAACGATCCCCATTAATAGTAAACGAATTTCTCATGTTGGTGATGTTGTACTGGCTATTGGTAACCCATTTAATATTGGGCAGACTATTACACAAGGGATCATCAGTGCTACGGGTCGAGTTGGATTAAGCCCTACCCGTTATCAAAATTTCCTACAAACAGATGCCTCAATTAATGAAGGCAACTCGGGTGGCGCATTAATTAATACTGAAGGTGAGCTTGTGGGTATTAATACCATGACGTTTGATTCAGGTACTTATAATGGATATCGCCCTACGGCAGAAGGATTAGGCTTTGCCATTCCGACTGAACTTGCGGTAAAAATTATGAATAAGCTTATTCGTGATGGTCGTGTTATTCGTGGTTTTATTGGTATTACAGCAAAAGAATTACCTAAAATTCGTTCATCAAATACCGATATCAAACAAATTCAAGGGTTGCGGATTTTCCGTATCACACCAAATAGCCCAGCAGATAAAGCGGGAATAAAAACGGGTGATATCATTCTTAGCATTAATCATGCACCCGCGACTTCTGCAATGGAAATGATGGATTATATTGCCGAAACACGCCCCGGTACGGTATTACCCGTGACATTATTGCGTGATGGCAATGAAATTAATGTCGATGTTACCATTTCGGAATATCAACCAGAATCTTAATATCCTCCTCGCCCGCATTGGGCGAGGGTTTATGGTGCTTTTTACTAATAAATATATTTCACTATTCTTTATACTATTCGCGCTTACTCTCTTTATTGGCGATGGTGTTATTTTCAACAGCATGCCAAATTTTTTCGGCTTTTCGTCCAATTAAAATCAGAGAAATTGCCAAAATAAAGAAGAAAATTGCACTGTGTAAGCTATCCCAGAAATATTCAAAGAATCGGGTATAAAGGTTAATGCCAAGGAAGGTCAAACCAAATCCTCTTAACATACCATCATCTGTTTTAAGGCTAATATAAATACAAATAACAGCGACAACACCAAATAATAGCGCCCAAGGCAACAAATTCACACTTGAAGTGCGATACCACGTATCTGGATCGTAATTACCGAAAATAGACATTATCCATAGCGCAATAAACAGATAAGTCAGCCCCATTATTTTTGTCATGGTAAATAAACGACGGCGTGCCAATATATTTTGTAGGAAATAACAGCCTGCTAATAATACTGCGCCAAAGAAGACAAAGCGGATAGGATAGTTCATCCCTAACCAATAAGCGCCCCATCCTGACATATAGCCAGTTTCAGCACCAAACCAATTTCCTAACATCAATAAGAAGAATAACCACACCAACGAGGAGCGACTGATAAATCCAATTGCACCATAAATAACACAGCCAATTAAAAAGAGAGGAGCAATATGGCCACTTCCTGTATCCAGTAATTCTCCCAGTTGCCAAAGGAAAATAGCCGTAAACATCACACCTAAAAAGAGAATAAACTCCGTACTGTAATGCCACTGTGTTTCTTTTCGTTGTCGTTTAAATCCCCAAAAATAGAGCGCTGAAGCAATAAGTGCAGGAGAGATAACTCGCATAATTTCAGAAACACTAAAAATCTCAATTAAATAATAGACTAATGCACTGTCACTAAAAATACTTCCAGCAGCAATAATCAAACAGACCATCGCTATCCAAAATGCATAGCGACTTAATCTTTTCCAATCAAAAGGAATACGATGTAACGTACTTCCTAATTGTTGATATTCTTGTGTCGAGATTGCGCCAGATTGTTGCCATTCATCCAATGCTTGGCGAACGAGGCGCTCTTGTTTCCTTGTTACCTGCATATCGTCTTTTCCTTTTACAATTATATGCTTATCATCGATATATCTTACATTTTAAACAACAGAAACGCGCAATAATAAAGGCTTTAGTGAATTTATTATAATGCAGAGAATAAAATTTAACCAAATGTACTTCATTACCATAAAAAGCCAGCTTACCGCTGGCTTTTTATTTATTTTTTATTTATTTTTTATTTATCTAAATGGTTGATCTAATGGTACTTCAGGATCAGGTTCATGTGTAATTCGGTTACGTAGATCACGACGAATAATCTCAATAGACCAGAACCAAATTAAATGACCAAATATTTCAGAAACATTTTCATACCAAGGAAGATCGAACAACGGTGGTGTTAATCCCATTAATGGGAATGAAATCATATGTACAAATAATTGCGCTAAGGCTCCCGCCAATAACCCTTGCCATAATTTAATTTTTGGGAAACGTTCAGCAACAATACAATACCCTACGGCGAAAACGATCGAAAATAGAATATGAGTCACGCCTACCCAGTTAAAAACATGACCAGCAAAGCTATAAACAACCGCATTAGGATCAGCAATACCTAGCCAATCACGTAAGAAAATATAAGGAGGATTTAAAAAATTACGCGAACAATCAACCAATTCCGTTGCTCTTAGCATAAATTCAGGGCCACAAGCACCACTAAACATATCCGTTGGGCTTCTTGGAGGTAAAGGAACTTCAGCCCCCCATTTAACAAATGAAGAAACAATACCTGCGATTAAACCAATAAATGCTGCCAGACCATAACGTCTCCGTGACTTAGGAGTTTGCTCGAAGAGGTTCATTTTTGTCCTTGCCTATTTAAAAAGTGTAAATGAGAATCAATAATAAAATAGGTTCAGATGAGATGCACGATTTTCTGATAAGTCGATCACATAAAAAGCAAGTAAATTTGTAAATTTTATTTAGCTATTAGTGATTTATATTATGAAAAAAACCATAGCACAACAATGCACTATGGTTTTAAATAGCTGAAAATGGTTTTAAATAGCTAAAAAAGGATAACTAAAATAAATTAGTCATTAGAACGCAAACGTTCTATTTTTGCGCCTAATCCTTGTAATTTAGCTTCAATATTTTCATAACCGCGATCGATATGGTAAATACGATCAACAATGGTTGTGCCTTCAGCAATACAGCCTGCAAGTACTAAACTTGCAGAAGCACGTAAATCCGTTGCCATCACTTGTGCGCCTGACAGTTTTTCAACACCGTGGCATAACACAGTATTACTTTCGATTTCAGCGTGAGCGCCCATACGGATTAACTCAGGAATGTGCATAAAACGATTTTCAAAAATCGTTTCTGTGATCATACCCGCGCCTTCAGCCACTAGGTTTAAAAGGCTAAATTGTGCTTGCATATCAGTTGGAAAACCTGGATGTGGCGCAGTACGCAATGTTACCGCTTTAGGGCGTTTACCATGCATATCAAGGCTTATCCAATCTTCGCCTACTTCAATATCTGCACCAGCTTCACGTAATTTTGCCAACACAGCATCTAATGTATCAGGCTTTGCATTACGGCAAACAACACGACCACGAGAAATTGCAGCAGCAACTAAGAAAGTCCCTGTTTCAATACGATCGGGTAGAATTTGATAAGTACCACCACCAAGGCGCTCTACGCCTTCAATAGTAATGCTATCAGTACCCGCACCGCTGATTTTGGCACCTAATGTATTGAGGAAGTTTGCTGTATCTTCAATTTCAGGCTCTCTTGCCGCATTCTCGATGATGGTTTTGCCTTCAGCTAATACCGCAGCAGTCATAATGGTGATAGTGGCACCCACGCTCACTTTATCCATGACAATATGCGCGCCTTTTAAACGCCCATCAACGCGCGCTTTTACATAGCCTTCATCCAGTGTGATCTCAGCGCCTAATTGCTCTAAACCTGTAATATGAAGATCAACAGGACGAGCGCCAATGGCACAGCCACCCGGTAAAGAAACCTGACCTTGACCAAAACGAGCGACCAGCGGACCCAAAGCCCAAATAGAAGCACGCATGGTTTTTACTAATTCGTAAGGAGCGCAAAATTCATTAATATTACGAGCATCAACGAAAACTGAGCCATTACGTTCAACATTGGTTCCTAAACGATTAAGCAACTTAATCGTTGTATCGATATCTTTTAATTTAGGAACATTTGTTAATTCTACTGGCTCTTCGGCAAGGATCGCAGCGAACAGGATTGGTAGTGCGGCATTTTTTGCGCCTGAAATAGAGACCTCACCTGATAAACAGGTTGGCCCTTGTACTCTAAATTTATCCATCTGTAGAACTCTCTTTTTATTTTGCTGTACGCTGTATACCTACTGAATCAAAGCCCGTTAAGTTTTCGATCTCTCTTCCACTCTTCAGGTGTGTAGGCTTTAATAGACAAAGCGTGAATACGGTTATCTGCAATATATTCCATCAAAGGGGCATAAATGGTTTGTTGTTGCTTTACTCTGCTCATTCCCTCAAACATTGCGCCAACAACAACAACTTGAAAATGACTACCATCACCATTGACGATGACTTCATCTAAAGACAGGCTGTCCATTAATACTTGTTTGATTTCATTTGTATCCATAATTGCTCAATCTCAACGTTAAAATAATAATCAGTCGTCTATCCTAATGGAATCCGCTCTACTCTTAAACCATCAAAAACCCCCTTAATGATAAAAGTATCATGAAGGGGGCTTTTTCATACCTTTACTCAAAATCTGTATTAGGCAATATTCATAATTTCATCAAGATCATAGAGTGTAATTAAGGTTTGAAAACGCTCACTGACACCTTGAATAATAAATTGACGATTTTGCTCTTCCATTTCTGCTTTTAAGTGAACAAAAAGTGCCAATCCTGTTGAATCGATATGTCCTAAGGCAGAAATATCAATGATATTAATGTCAGCTAATAATGCCTTACGTTGCTGCCAAGCAGGCAATAACGTTTCACGATCTAGCGTTCCTTGGAAATAAAGGACACCATCCTTTTTTTCCCAATTTAACGAAACTGACATGTTATTTTTTCTCATCCAGTGTGATTGGTGTTTTTGCACTGATTTCTAACTGTTTTGTTAAACCATCAACACCTTTAGAATTTAAAATATCTGACCACTCATTCTGTTTAGTTGTGATCATGCTGACACCTTCAGCAATCATATCATAAGCTTGCCATTCGCCTGTTTTACTGTTTTTACGCCATTGGAAATCAAGACGAACTGGCGGACGACCATTTGTATCGATAATGGTGACACGAATAGTTAGCGTTGATTTATCTGCGAAAGGTTTTGCAGGCTCTATACGGTACTCTTGGCCTTCATACATTGCTAATGCTTGACCATAAACTTGGGCAAGATATGCTTCAAATGCAGTGAAATAAGCATCACGTTGCGCAGGTGTTGCATTACGATAATGTGGCCCTAACACTAATGCACCTGCATATTTAATATGCACATAAGGCAGTAATTCTTGCTGAACAATTTGACGTAAAAGTTCAGGATTTTTACGAATTTCAGGCTGTTCATTTTTTAATTTACTAAAGGTCTTTTGTGCCGCATCTTCCATCAATGCGTAAGGATTGGTTTTATCTACTGCCATGGCAAAAGGCGTTATCACTAATAGTGCGACCATCAATAAGCGTTTAAACATATGTTCGCTTCTCCTCAAATAGGGTTTCAATAATACGATGCATTTATTACGCTAAATCTAGCTAAATATATAAGTGCATCGTATAGGAATTAATGATTAAGGTAATGCAGAGTGTTCTTCTGTTGGTTTAGTTTCAGATTTAGCTGAATCATCACCATCACCCGTTTTATAAAGGAATTGACCAATAAGATCTTCTAGCACCATTGCTGAATTGGTATTTGTGATCCGTCCTCCGTCTTTTAACAGAGTAGAATCTAATGCTTCATCATAAAAACCTAAATTCAATGCAAGGAACTGCTCACCTAATAAACCAGATGTGCGAATAGACAGCGAGCTACTTTCTGGAATATGGTCATAAATGCTCAGAATATCGAGCGCGACTTCAGGGCGATAGTTCCCTTCATCTTCTTCTTTTAAGGTGATAGAAGAAACACGACCAATCACCACACCACCAATCTTAACTGGAGAGCGCTCTTTTAACCCACCAATATTACCAAAGCTGGCATAAACACGATAAGTTGGTTGATTACCCATTTCTTTAATATCAGCGACTTTAAGGCATAAGAAAATCACGGCAGCTAACGCAATCAGAACAAATAGACCAACCCAAACTTCAATTTTTTTACTTTGCATGACTTAGTTCCCAAACATCAGTGCTGTTAGCACAAAATCTAAACCCAATACGGCTAACGATGAATGAACAACAGTACGTGTTGTTGCTCTGCTAATCCCTTCTGATGTTGGGATTGCGTCATACCCGTTAAAGAGCGCTATCCAAGTGACGGTAATGGCAAAAACGACACTTTTAATAAAGCAATTCACTAAATCGAGTCGCCATTCAACGGCACCTTGCATAGATGCCCAGAAAAAGCCTTCATCGATCCCTTTCCAATCCACCCCCACAATTGCACCACCCCAAATACCGATGGCGACAAAAATAAGTGAAAGCAATGGCATACTAATAAGACCAGCCCAAAAGCGGGGTGCAACGACACGTCTTAAAGGATCGACTGCCATCATTTCTAAACTAGAAATTTGTTCTGTGGCTTTCATTAAGCCAATTTCAGCTGTTAAGGCGGAGCCTGCGCGACCGGCAAATAATAATGCTGTAACAACTGGGCCTAATTCTCTCAACAATGAGAGCGCGACCATCATGCCAAGACTAGCTTCAGCACTAAAGGTGGTTAAAACAAGATAGCCTTGTAATCCCAACACCATGCCAATAAATAGACCAGACACCATGATAATTAATAAAGATTGAACACCCACGTTATACAATTGCTTCAGTAAAAGAGGCCACTGTTTACGAAATTCGGGCTTACCGATTAATGCACGAAAGAGCATAATGCCCGCTCTACCGAAAGTTGCAAAAATCGCTAATGCTCTAGTGCCAATGCGAGATAATAAATTTACCACGTACTAATTTCCTCGTCCTAATAGGTCGTCCTGATAATCTCCCGCAGGAAAACGGAAAGGTACAGGGCCATCAGCAATACCATCTAAAAACTGTCTTACTTGCCTATCTGGATTATCTTGTAATTCTTGAGCGCTGCCTTGAGCAATCACTTTCTGCTCCGCAACAATATAGGCGTAATCTGCGATACTTAACACTTCAGGTACATCATGGGAAACCACAACACAAGTTACACCAAGCGCATGATTTAACTCATCAATTAACTTAACAAGTACACCCATTGTGATAGGATCTTGCCCAACAAAAGGCTCATCAAACATAATCAGCTCAGGATCAAGCGCAATCGCTCTTGCTAATGCCGCCCTTCTCGCCATTCCTCCTGATAATTCAGAAGGCATTAAACTTGCCGCACCACGTAATCCCACGGCTTCAAGTTTCATTATCACCGTTGTACGGATCAAGGCTTCAGGTAAATTTGTATGCTCTCTTAGTGGAAATGCCACATTTTCAAACACATTCATATCTGTGAATAGTGCGCCAGATTGAAAAAGCATACTCATTTTCTTTCTTGCCTGATACAACGCAGAGCGTGATAGCGCAGGAATATTGTCGCCATCAAACCAAATTTCACCACTATCTGGAAGGATTTGTCCTCCCATTAGGCGTAACAAGGTTGTTTTACCAATCCCTGAAGGGCCCATAATCGCAGTCACTTTTCCTCTTGGCACAACAAGATTGATCTCAGAGAAGATCTTTCTGCTACCGCGAGTGAAGTTCATATTGCGCACTTCAATTAGATTGTCAGATTGTGCGTTCATGAATAAAACATCCTCAAGCCTGTCTGCATAAACGAATTTTTACGCTATTTTGGCAGGTCATTCGCCATGTTACAAAGAAATCACCACTATTTAGCAATTTATTGCACGGTTAATTTTACTTTTCGTGCTTGGCTAGTCAAAATATGGTTAATTAGTAAAACCTTTTGACAATATGTTTTTTTATCAGCCCTGTCTTATTGGTTTTTTCTTTATTCGCTATTCGCTCATTGTTGGAAAACTGATGGCATGTTGATTACTTTGTCTCTTTTAATTTTTGGATTGATGTTACTCGTTTATGCATCAGACCGATTAGTTTATGGTGCGAGCGTTTTTGCGCAATCGTTAAAAATCCCACCTGCTGTCATCGGTATCTTAATTGTAGGTACGGGTACATCACTGCCTGAGCTTTTTGTTTCAACTGATGCCGCAGTTCATAATTTGCCTGATATCGCTATCGGGACAGCCATTGGCTCTACACTCACCAACCTTCTCCTTATCGCGGGTATTGGCGCGATGATTTACCCCATGAACATTCAATCCGCAGTGCTAAAAAAAGAGCTTCCCTTGATGATTATAGTCATCATGCTTGTTGGCATTATCGTTTCTAGCGGAAACTTAGGGCTTAGAGAAGGCTCGCTGCTCTTTTTTATTGGTTTTGCATCCATATTTCTCATGATAAAAACGATGCATAAAACACTCACACAAGAGCGTCATGTGTTACCTTTAGAAACCTTAACGCGTTTTGAATTACAGACCAATCCTCGTAATTCTGTTGCCCTTTTTTGGGTTGTTGTTGCGTTACTTGTTATTCCAGTTGCAACCCAGATGATATTAGATAATGTCTTTATTTTAATGCAACAGTATCATCTTAGTGGATTTTTTGTTGGTTTAACCTTGCTATCTATTGGAACAAGCCTACCGGAGTTAGCAACAACCATTGTGGCAGCACTAAGACGCGAGAATGAATTAGCCTTAGGAAATATTATAGGTGCTAATATTTTCAATCTAACTTTTGTCTTAGGAATGCCAGCATTACTCTCACCAAGCACATTTAATATCAATACATTTTATTTTAGCTTTGCTGTACTTGGTGTCGCCAGTTTACTGTTTTCTCTCTTTTCATTAGGACGTAAGCAACGTCTTAATCGAGGAAAAGGAATATTCTTGTTAGTTTGCTTTATTGTTTATATTACGGTGTTGTGCTTCGCACATTCTCTTTTAACCTAAAATAAATGGTACAAAAAAATGACCGAGTTTGATTTTCAGCAAGCGGGTAAAAAAGTTCTTCATATTGAGCGTGATGGATTAGCTGAACTAGAACAATACATCAATGATGACTTCACTCTTGCCTGTGAAAAAATTTTTCACTGCCAAGGTCGAATCATTGTCATGGGTATGGGTAAATCTGGCCATATTGGACATAAGATTGCCGCGACATTCGCCAGCACAGGAACGCCTTCTTTCTTTGTTCATCCCGGTGAAGCAAGCCATGGTGACTTAGGTATGGTGACCGAAAAAGATATCGTTCTAGCGATTTCAAACTCAGGTGAAGCGAGTGAGATCCTCGCGCTTATTCCGGTGCTTAAACGTAAACAGATAACGCTGATTTGTATGACACGCACTCCTCAAAGTACAATGGGGAAAGCGTCTGATATTCATCTTTGCATCAAAGTACCTCAAGAAGCCTGTCCTTTAGGGCTTGCCCCAACAACCAGTACAACGGCAACCTTGGTCATGGGGGATGCACTAGCGATCGCGCTTTTACGCGCTCGTGGTTTTACCGCTGAAGATTTTGCACTTTCTCATCCTGGTGGTGCATTAGGGCGTAAATTACTCCTTCATGTCAGTGATTTAATGAATAAAGAGGCAGATATTCCGCGTGTCACCAAAGATGCCACTTTACGTGAAGCGCTTGTCGAGATAACCCGTAAAAAATTAGGTATGACCGTCATTTGTGATGATAGTATGCTGATCAACGGTATATTTACTGACGGTGATTTACGCAGAATATTTGATTTAGGGATAGATCTAAACAATGCCAAAATCTCAGATGTAATGACAAGAGGCGGTATTCGTATTCGCCCTGATTGTTTGGCGGTTGAAGCTCTGAATTTAATGCAAGCAAAACATATCACCTCGCTATTAGTGACAGAACAAGATAGTGATATCCTGTTAGGTGTTTTGCATATGCACGATTTATTACAGGCTGGTGTTGTATAAGATAGTCATAACGTTCGAAGGATAAAAATGAATACAATGATAGAAACTTGTTATGGTGCAGTAAGCGAACAAATCATCAAAAAAGCAGAAAAAATCCAATTGCTGATTTGTGATGTTGATGGTGTGATGTCAGATGGACTCATTTACATGGGCAATAATGGCGAAGAATTAAAAGCCTTTAATGTCCGTGATGGATATGGCATCCGTTGTTTGCTTACATCTGGCATTGAGGTTGCTATCATTACAGGTCGTCAGTCTAAACTGTTAGAAGATCGTGCTAAGACTCTTGGCATTACATATCTTTACCAAGGTCAGCATAATAAGCTTTTGGCGTATCAACAACTGTTAGATACACTAAACCTTAAACCTGAACAAACAGCCTATATTGGTGACGACCTGATTGATTTACCTGTAATGGAAAAAGTAGGGCTTTCCGTTGCCGTGGCTGATGCTCATCCATTACTTACACCTCATGCTAATTATGTAACCCGCATTGCGGGAGGGCGTGGTGCAGTACGAGAATTGTGTGATTTAATCCTTTTAGCGCAAGGTCGGCTTGAAGAAGCTAAAGGTCTTTCGATTTAACGTATAACGATACAGAATGAATAAATTAAAATCCTGGTTTACCTTAATTCTTGCCATTATCGCCCTTGCGTTGATTGGCTGGAACTACACTAATAACACTGAATTCGGTGATGGTGAGATTGTTGATGATGGTCAGCCAACTTATCAATCCAAATCATCGATATCTTTTGTTTACGAGCCAACGGGTATACTCGGATATAAACTTGTTGCTGATGATGTCAAAAATTATGCTCAACAGAAGTTTACATGGTTTACTAACCCTGTCTTAACCACCTATTCACCGGCAGGGGATGCAACATGGACAGTACGCGCGAATAAAGCCAAGCTAACAAACAGTAAAATGCTCTATCTTTATGGCGATGTTCAAATTGATAGCCTAACGGATGACTCTCAACTACAGAGAATAAGCACAGACAACGCTATCGCAAATTTGGATACACAGGATGTTTCCTCTGATGATGAAGTGACTATTATCGGCGTCGGACTGAAATCAGTCGGCTTAAAAATGCGAGGCAATCTGCGCGAGAAACGTGCAGAGCTGATTGAAAAGGTAAACACCTATTATGAGATCCCTAATGAATCAAAAAATCCGTAATACACTGATTATCGGTACACTTTTAGCGATAAGTGTACCTGCGATGGCGCTTAAAGATGACACACAACAACCTATCGTTGTGAACTCAGAGAAACAATCGCTTGATCTAGAAAAAAACGTCACAACCTTCACACAAAATGTTGTGATCAAACAAGGATCTATCGATATTCGTGCTGATAAAGTTGTTGTCACACGTCCAGGCGGTGACTCCAAAAAGATCGTAATAGAAGCATTTGGTAATCCAGTAACTTTTTATCAGCTACAAGATGATGGTAAACCTATCAAAGGTCGTGGTGAAAAAATGACCTATGAAATGGATAAAGAGTTAATGACCTTAACGGGTAAAGCCTATCTTGAACAATTAGACAGTAATATCACCGGTGATAAGATCACTTATCTCGTCCCAACTCAGCAAATGGAAGCTTTTAGCGGTAAAGGTAAACAAGTGACTACTGTTTTACTACCTTCCCAGTTGCAAGAGAAAGGTCCTGGTGTTAACAACAAAGGTAAGTAACACTTTATGGCGCTGTTAAAAGCTGAAAATTTAGCGAAAGCATACAAAGGGCGCACCGTTGTCGGTGATGTCAGCCTGAACGTTAACTCCGGTGAGATTGTCGGCTTACTTGGGCCAAATGGTGCAGGTAAAACAACCACATTCTATATGGTTGTTGGCATTGTCGCTCGTGATGCAGGTAGTATTACAATTGATGATGAAGACATTACGCTGTTACCGTTACATGAACGAGCGCGTAAAGGCATTGGCTATCTTCCTCAAGAGGCGTCTATTTTTAGACGCTTAAGCGTTTATGACAACATTATGGGGATCTTAGAAATCCGCCATGATTTAACGCCTGAAGAACGAAAAGATCGAGCAGAAGAACTGCTAGAAGAGTTTAATGTCAGCCACTTACGTAACAGCTTAGGGCAATCATTATCAGGGGGTGAACGTCGCCGTGTTGAAATCGCGCGGGCATTGGCAGCCAACCCTAAATTCATTTTATTAGATGAACCTTTTGCAGGTGTTGACCCTATTTCGGTATTAGATATTAAAAAAATTATCCAGCATCTACGTGATTATGGATTAGGTGTACTGATTACTGACCATAACGTGCGTGAAACATTAGATGTGTGTGAACGTGCTTATATCGTCAGCCAAGGTCACCTTATCGCTCATGGTTCACCAGAAGAAATTCTTGAAAATGAGCAAGTTAAACGTGTTTACTTAGGTGAAGGCTTCCGCCTGTAATCTTTGATTCACTTTTACTCTGTCAAGGATGACAATAGCAAAGGACTCATCGCATTATTATGAAACAAAGTCTGCAACTTCGTCTTAGTCAGCAACTGGCAATGACGCCACAGCTACAACAGGCTATTCGTTTGTTGCAACTTTCGACGCTTGAATTACAACAGGAAATTCAGCAAGCACTTGAGTCTAATCCACTTCTAGAACAAGACGATGATCCACAAGATCCCGTTTCAGATGATGCGTCTCATACAGAAGATCAGCCAACCTCTACAACAGAAACAACAACTGAAAACGAAGTTGAAGAGTTTGACACGCTGGATGCTTTAGAACAAAAAGAGATGCCTGATGATCTTCCTTTAGATACTCAATGGGAAGAGATCTACACCGCAGGCACTCCTTCAGGCACCAGTAATGACTATACTGATGATGAGCTTCCACTGTATCAAGGTGAAACAACTGCCTCATTGCAAGATTACCTCACATGGCAGGCTGATCTCACCCCATTTTCAGAAACAGACAGAGCAATTGCGATAAGTATTATCGATGCTATTGATGAAACAGGCTATTTAACTGTCACAACAGATGACATCCTTGCTGGAATGGGCGATGATGAATTAGAGCTTGATGAAGTCGAAGCCGTATTAAAACGTATTCAACGCTTTGATCCTATTGGTGTTGCTGCTCGTGATTTAAAAGAGTGTCTTTTGATTCAGCTATCCGCTTTTTCAACAGAAACACCCTATCTTAAAGAAACGCAGTTAGTCATTAGCCAATATTTAGAGTTGCTAGGTAACCGTGATTTTCGCCAATTGATGCGTCAAACGAAATTACGAGAAGAGACACTAAAATCTGTTATTGAGATGATCCAGTCTCTTGATCCTAAGCCCGGATTAAGTATTGATACAGGCGAGTCAGAGTATGTTATTCCAGATATACTGGTAAAAAAATCAGGTGAACGCTGGCAAGTTGAGTTAAATACAGATAGCATTCCTCGCCTACGAATAAATGAGACTTATGCAGCATTGGGTCAATCGACTCAAAATGAAAGTGATGGAAAATTTATTCGTGACAATTTACAAGAAGCCAAATGGCTGATAAAAAGTTTAGAAAGCCGTAATGAGACACTATTAAAAGTCGCTCATTGCATTGTTGATACACAGCAGGCATTTTTCGAATTAGGTGAAGAGCACATGAAACCCTTAGTGTTAGCAGATATTGCTGAACAGGTTGAAATGCACGAATCCACCATTTCTCGAGTGACAACGCAAAAATTTTTGCATTGCCCGAGAGGAATTTTCGAATTGAAGTATTTTTTCTCTAGCCATGTGAATACTGATAGCGGGGGCGAAGCCTCTTCAACAGCAATCAGGGCTTTAGTGAAGAAACTAATCGCAGCAGAAAACCCAGCGAAACCACTTAGTGATAGTAAACTGGCAGATATGCTCGCAGAACTTGGAATACAAGTTGCTCGACGCACTGTTGCGAAGTATAGAGAGTCATTATCCATCCCGCCTTCAAATCAACGCAAAGAGTTGGTTTGAGCATAATTGAGAAGGAAGACACTATGGAACTTCAAATCACTGGTCATAATATTGAATTAACCGATGCTCTGCGTGATACCGTCAAAGCAAAAAGCGCGAAATTACCTCAGTTCTTTGACAAAATTAATAACGTTCAGGTTATCCTGAAAGTCGAGAAAGTTAATAAAATCGCGGAAGCGACCATTCAAGTTAATGGCGGTGAATTGCATGCCTCTGCAGAAGCAGAAGATATGTACGCAGCAATTGATGGATTAATGGATAAACTGGCTCGTCAATTAACCAAACACAAAGATAAACTGAGACAACATTAATTCATTTCCCATTGTGAAATGGGGATACAATCGGCGAAGTTACTGCGTTGTTTATGACTCGGTTTAAGCCAACGCCTAATCAATATCAGTAACAAAAAACCAGATGTCACTTTGTGGCATCTGGTTTGCTGGTCTAAGTGAATAAGACAATGAACAACGATACAAAGATGAATATTAGCGACGTACTTTCTCTGGCATGTACGCATAATGATGTACATTGCACTAGTAAAAAGCGCGCGTTAGAAATTATCAGTGAAAATGCAGCAAAAGCACTTAATTTACCCGAAACACTGATATTTGAAGCTTTATTGACGCGTGAAAAAGTCGGTACAACAGGGATTGGGGGTGGTTTAGCTATCCCTCATGGACGTATTGAAAGTGATGAAACAGAAAAAGTAGTTGGTGTGTTTCTTCACCTAAGCGAACCTATTTCCTTCGACGCTATTGATAATCAACCTGTCGATTTGTTGTTCGCATTACTCGTTCCTGCGACACAATGTAAGGAACATTTACACACACTGTCTTTGATTGCAAAACAGTTGGCAGACAAAAATTTATGTCGCCGACTACGCTCCGCACAAAGTGATGAAGAGCTTTATCAGATTATCACAGAATAACCCCTACGGGTTTAGTAGGACGCGAATAGCATACAGTGGAATGATATTCATCACTGGGAAATTATAGGGGAGCTACCTCATGGTGCTGATGATAGTCAGCGGACGCTCTGGTTCAGGTAAGTCAGTCGCTTTGCGTGCGCTTGAAGACATGGGATTTTATTGTGTTGATAATTTACCTGTTGATCTTTTACCTGAGCTAGCAAAAACACTGGCTGAACGTGATGCTTCTGCTGCCGCAGTCAGTATTGATGTCCGAAATATGCCAGAGTCGCCGGAGATCTTCGAAAAAGCGCTGGAAAGTTTACCCGCTGAATATTCTCCACAACTCTTATTTTTAGACGCAGATAGAAATACCTTAATTCGTCGTTATAGTGATACTCGACGTCTCCACCCTCTTTCGACCAAGAATCTTTCGTTAGAAGTGGCCATTGATACCGAAAGTGATCTGCTTGAGCCATTGCGATCACGGGCTGATCTCATTATTGATACCTCTGAGATGTCAGTCCATGAACTCGCAGAAATGTTACGCACTCGCTTATTAGGTAAGCGTGAACGTGAACTGACTATGGTCTTTGAATCTTTTGGCTTTAAGCATGGTATTCCTATTGATGCGGATTATGTTTTTGATGTGCGCTTCTTACCGAATCCACATTGGGATCCTAAACTGCGTCCAATGACAGGTCTTGATCGCCCTGTCGCGGCATTTTTAGATAGACACACCGAAGTTCATAACTTTATTTATCAAACTAGAAGCTATCTCGAACTTTGGTTGCCGATGTTAGAAACCAATAACCGTAGTTATTTGACGGTTGCAATTGGTTGTACGGGGGGAAAACACCGCTCTGTTTATGTTGCTGAGCAACTCGCAGATTATTTCCGCTCTAGAGGGAAAAACGTACAATCACGCCACAGAACACTAGAAAAACGCAAATGACCCAATATCGACAAGTTGCGATTAAAAATCGACTCGGTATGCATGCAAGACCTGCAATGAAGCTGTTTGATTTAGTAAAAACATTTCAATCAACTGTCATTTTACGCAACAACGAAGGGGTTGAAGCACAAGCGGATAGTGTGATTGCTATGCTGATGTTAGATTCAGAGCAAGGCAGTCAAATTGATATAGAAGTCACTGGTAGTGATGAAAATGAAGCTATTGATGCTATTATCGCATTATTTGAATCTGGGTTTGATGAAGAATAATCGTAATAGAAAACAATAGATTAGCATTTCTTAACTAAATAACCCGAAAGAGACTGTGATCACTGTCTCTTTCTTTTTTATACAGAACCGCCTATTATCTCTTATATGAGTTTAACAACACCCCCATCTCATCCGTGGGGGTGTTGTTTTGCATTGGAATAAATTGGAGTGTGGTATGACAAAGCCAACAATTATCATCAACGAACTTGATGCAGAACGTTTAGATTCATTACTTGAACAACCGGCATTTGCAGATAGCCCGATTGCTGAAGCATTGAATGAAGAATTAGATCGTGCTGACATTGTTACACCAGCTGATATCCCTGCTAATATTGTCACAATGAACAGCAAAGTCCGTTTTATGGACTTAAAAAACAATGAAGAGCGTACTCGTACTTTAGTGTATCCCGCTTCATTAAAAGACAGCACCACTGAACTTTCCGTTATGGCACCAATGGGTGCTGCGCTACTGGGTTTAGCGATTGATGATGAGATCAGTTGGAAGCTGCCAAATGGCCTTGAAACCAAGGTTAAAGTATTAGAAATTCTATACCAACCTGAAGCTGCGGGTGAATTACACCGTTAAGCATAGCTGAAGGTTCGCGTCTTACTTTATCTTCTCAAATTGAAAAGCACATTGATAAACGCGATATCTCAGCCCATTGCGGGCTGAGATTAAAGATTGCGATAAGTGTCTAAAATTTACTCACCTGCAATGCTCATTTCTGGTAATAACAACGAACCACACTGAACATTACTGCGTGTCTCAATATCATCCCCCATGGTGGCAATATTTGCCCACATATCTTTTAAGTTACCTGCAATAGTCACTTCGCTTACAGGATATTGAATTTCACCATTCTCAACCCAAAAACCGCTCGCACCACGAGAGTAATCACCCGTTACTGTACTAACGCCTTGTCCCATCAATTCAGTCACAACAAGACCTGTTCCCATCTCTTTTAACAGTGCATCAAACGATAAGCCTTGCCCTGGGATATACCAGTTATGAATACCACCAGCATGACCATTGCTTTTTAAACCCAGTTTTCTTGCTGAATATGTGGTTAATAACCACTCTTGTAATACACCATCTTTAATAATTTCAGCATTGGTTGTACGTACACCTTCACTATCAAACGGTGTTGACGCCAAACCTCTCATTAAATGAGGGCGCTCTTGAATGTTTAACCACTGTGGGAAAATTTGCTTACCTAAGCTATCGAGTAAACAAGAAGATTCACGATAAATCATGCTACCACTGATTGCTGCAACCAAATGACCAAAAATACCCGTCGCCACATCTGCTGCAAAAATAACAGGGGCTTTCATGGTGGGTAGTTTACGAGGTGCAAGGCGAGATAACGTGCGACGAGCGCACTCTTGCCCCACCCATTCAGGTGATTCTAGATCATCGAAACGACGACTAATAGTGTAAGCATAGTCGCGCTCCATATCTTCACCATCGCGAGCAATAACACAACTCGACATCGAATAGCGTGAAGATGAATAGCTTTTTAATAAGCCAAGGCTATTACCGAATACACGGGTCCCACTGTTGCTATTAAAACTCCCCCCTTCGGTATTAATAATACGGCTATCACTATCTAAAGCGGCTTTTTCTGCTCTTGATGCTAATTCAATCGCTTTATCTGCTGTGACTTCGGTAGGATGGTAAAGATCAAGGAAAGGTGCATCAAACGCTAATAGCTCTTTATCGGCAGGTCCTGCATATGGGTCAACTGAAGTGTAGCGTGCAATATCCACAGCAGCTTGTACTGCTCGCTTAATCGCATCAGGGCTTAAATCTGTTGAAGATGCACTACCTTTACGTTGTTGTTGATAAACAGTGATACCTAAAGCACCATCACTGTTAAATTCAACATTTTCAACTTCACCATAACGCGTACTTACACTAATACCCGTCGATTTATTAATAGCGACTTCAGCACCATCACACTGTTTTGCTGCCAGCTCTAATGCGAGTGAGACGGCGTCTTCAAGCTGTTTTACCTGATCTGAATTATTCATTGAGAACCATTTTTCCTAAGGAGAACACCACTTTTTACTTATTTTTAGCAAAGTAAATCAATTGACAGGTGGTCAACAAGCGATTTTCCCAGTTACAATAGAAGATATATGAATGTTATCACCCGTCGGGCTTTTGGTCATTCACCAAATCACACTCCCGGCTAACTCTGCAACAGGAATTTTTATTATGGCAAAGCAGCCTGAAGAGTGGCATTACCTCAATCCTGAATTTGACGATACCTCGTCAGAAGAGGAAGAAGAGGACGAAATTATCTGGGTCAGCAAAAGCGAAATTAAACGTGATGCTGAAGCACTCAAAAAACTGGGTACTGAATTAGTTGAATTAAGTGCACAAGAATTAGAACGTGTACCATTAGATGAGAAATTATTATCCTCTATTCAATTAGCACAGAAAGTACAGCGTGAAGCACGCCGCCGCCAAATTCAGTATATTGGAAAACTACTGCGCAATGTGGACGAAGATCCGATCCGCCAAGCGCTTGATAAACTAAAAAACCGCCACAACCAACAGATCTTAGTGTTACATAAACTTGAAGATCTGCGAATTCGCCTTGTTGAAGGTGGCAATGAAGTAATTGAAGAAGTCGTTGCGCTTTATCCAATGGCTGATCGCCAACAATTACGCACACTTATCCGTAATACGAAAAAAGAAAAAGAAGCGAATAAACCGCCAAAATCATTCCGCTTACTATTTCAATATCTAAAAGATTTATCAGAATCAGCATAAAACCTGATCATCCTGAAAACGCAGTGTCAATTCAGCCTCACTGCGATTTTCAGGGCGTATTTTCTACTCTAAATTACTTTTGTGTTTTATGCTCACAATGAAAGCTTAAAACGTCTTTACCAAGCTCCCTTTGTGCTTCTTGCATCAATTCCACCAAAGGTTGAAAATCACGGGAATGGTGCGGTAAATGCTTGAAAACAATACTGACCGGCAATTCTATTCCACCCAATAACGCATCCCATAGTGCATCTAGGTTATCGCCAAATTTATCATCTAACTGAAATTGCTGTGCAAATTCGTGATAAAAGGCGTCTCTATCTGCCAGTGTTTTAAAATTGAAGATAACCTGTTTCATTAAGGTGCAACCTTTGTCATTGTACGATAATGATCAGTGGTAACATAAATCAGCCCATCATTCGAATAGAGCAATCTGTCACTGCCACGACGACCACACTGATAATTTACATCCGCTTCATACCACTGACGTCCAGCTTCTTTTGGTAACTGCTTTTCACGATCCATAAAGCGATCGCCACCAATTGCTCTTCCCGGTAAAACTTCACATAAGTTACCTTCTTTCGCATTCCAGCCTTGCTCTCTAGCCTGTTTTTTAGTGAGATAAAAATCTGGCAACTGTTGATAACGTTGCAAATAGCTAGCTACTGCATTGGTTTGCGTTTTCTCATCAATGGACAGTGGAGTTTGTGCGGGTTTATTGGTGTTATTACTTGGTGATGTCGGAATAGGCGCTAAGGATGAAGACGTTGGCGCTTTGGTTTCAGGCAATAAACCTTTATAAAGAACACCAAATAAAACCGCAATAACAATAATAACTGGTAATAAACGTTTACCCATAAATTAGCACCTTTACTGTCGCTGAGATAAAAAACTCCATCAAAAGATGGAGTTCAATAGATACTTACAAATAACGATAGCGATAATTAAGCTGTACCGCCTACGGTGATCTTATCAAGCTTCAACGTTGGTTGACCTACACCAACAGGTAGGCTTTGTCCTTCTTTACCACAAACGCCAACCCCTTTATCTAAAGCGAGATCATTACCTACCATAGAAACCTGTTGCATGGCCTCAATACCTGAACCAATCAGCGTTGCCCCTTTAATTGGTTTAGTTATTTTTCCATTCTCGATTAAATAAGCTTCTGAGGTTGAAAAAACAAATTTACCCGATGTGATATCAACCTGACCACCACCAAAGTTTGGCGCGTAAATACCGCGATCAACACTAGCAATAATCTCTTCTGGTGAAGACTTACCGGCTAACATGTAAGTGTTTGTCATACGAGGCATAGGAAGATGCGCATAAGACTCACGACGACCATTTCCCGTTGGCGCAACCCCCATCAAACGTGCGTTCATCTTATCTTGCATATAGCCTTTTAAGATGCCGTTTTCGATTAAGACATTGTATTGACCTGGGACACCTTCGTCATCAATAGCCACAGAGCCACGGCGACCTTCAATGGTGCCATCATCAACAATCGTACAAAGCTCCGAAGTGACTTTCTCACCAAGACGACCTGAAAATACAGAGGTTTCACGACAGTTAAAATCACCTTCTAAACCATGACCCACGGCTTCATGCAACAACACTCCCGGCCAGCCTGCACCTAAGACCACAGGCATTGTTCCCGCTGGTGCCGCAATTGCAGATAAATTCACCAACGCCATACGCACCGCTTCACGCGCATAAGTGATAGCGTGGCTTTCACCATCGACTTTAATGAGGAAGTAATCATAACCAAAACGACCACCGCCACCACTTGCGCCACGCTCACGTTTGCCATCTTCTTCCACCAGCACACTCACTGAAAGGCGAACTAAAGGACGCACATCGGCGGCTAACGTGCCATCGGTTGCTGCAACAAGCACATGCTCATAAACACCAGTTAATGACGCATTAACTTGTTTAACGCGTTTATCTTCAGCGCGAGCAGCTTTATCTACCTCATGCAATAGCGCAATTTTCTCTTCACGAGAGAGGCTTTGTAGAGGATCGTTTAAGCTGTATAGCGGAGAATGTTGAATAGCACCTAAAGTATGGATACGACCATTACCTTTAGCCTGAACAATACTTCGTGCAGCATGAGCACTTTGATTAAGTGCATTAAGCGTTAGTTGGTCGGCATAAGCAAAGCCGGTTTTTTCACCGTAAATTGCTCTAACACCAACACCTTGATCAATATTGTAAGAGCCATCTTTAATAATCTGATCGTCGAGAACCCACGCCTCGTGATAACTTGACTGAAAATAAAGATCACCATAATCAATTTGACGCTGTGCAAGCTGCTCTAGTGTTGATGCTAAATCATCTAAACTAAGTTTGTTTGCTTCCAACAGACTTTCGCTGACAACAGCTAAACTCATAATTCTTCTTTATCCTTAACTTTTTTGATTAAGTGGGTCAGTTTCGGGCGAAAGCGGTTATGTTTTACAACCCGTATCTGTTCACGCATACCGTGTAAACTTTCGACGCCAACATTCAACGTTAGCGCACTAACAGCATCAGGGTTCTTTTTCAAAACTTTCCCCCAGCCATCAATCGCCATGGTATGACCCCAAGTCCGGCGCGTATCATGTGTACCCACTTGTGCTGGCGCTAAGATAATACACTGATTCTCAATGGCACGAGCGCGTAATAAAGGCTCCCAGTGTGCTTTCCCTGTTAAACGGGTAAAAGCCGCTGGTACAGAGATTATCTCTGCTCCTTTTTCTCTTAATGCTTGGAAAATACCTGGGAAGCGTAAATCATAACAGATTGTTAAGCCTAATTTCCCAACTGGAGTATCAACGACTGTTAGGCGCTCACCGCGTTGATAAATAGAAGATTCGTTATATTCGCCTTGCTCATCATCAATACTGACATCAAACATATGGATTTTGTCATAACGAGCACGAATAACACCTTCATCATCAAACACCAAACTACTGCTCGTAATTTGGTCTGGGGAGTCTCGGCTAATCAATGGCATAGAACCGACTAAGATCCATACTTTATAGCGCTGAGCCATTTTAGCGATAGCATTTTGTAAAGGTCCATCACCCTGAACTTCAGCATTTTTATGATAATCTTTAGAGTTCGAAAAAAGTAACGCATTTTCAGGTGTTAATACAAGCTTCACTGAATCGGGTAATTGCTTAATCTGTTGCTCAATTTGCGCCAGATTATTTTTTGTGTTTTTACCGCTACAAAGTTGCAAAAGTGCGACATTAACTTTTTTCATAACGCCTGATTCTCCTTAAGCTGACGCAGTACTTCGTCAATTTTGGGTTGTTCCATAGTTCCGGTCACATGATAACGGATAACTGAAATCTTACTCCAAAGTGGCCCCAGAACCTTTGATGCCGCAAACACTGCGGCGCCTGCAATTGGGTTTATCGCGAATGCAGTAGCAACACCAACAGTGGCTGAAATTTCAGGTGTTACTACAACCTGTAGATCCATTTTACGTTCAACTAAATCCACTTTCCCACTTATCGCAATATCAGCAATAACACCATCAACACGAACACTCTCTGCATTCATAATACCTTGATTAATCGTAATTTCACTTTTAATCGAATCATATTCAAAATGCTCGCTGAAAGTATCCCTAAAATCAAATTGTAATTTACGTAAAAGCGCATCAAAACTCACAAGACGCAGTAATTTACCCGCCTGCCCAACATCCACTTTTTCGATACGCCCTTTGCCTAAAGTAGATTTAATATCACCATTTAAGGTCGCAAGATTAAAATTCCACGGCGTATCACGCCATTGCAATGAGAAATCAGCAGAAAGTGGGGACTGAACAATAGGAATGATATAACCGAAGTAAGCGGCCATTTCATCAACTTCTTCGGCTTTTAATTTGCCGATTAACTTTGTCGTATTATTGCCCGCATTATCTTCAGACCACTCACCATTAACAGACAACTCACCACTGCTATTTTCTAACTTACCTTCTGTTAAAAATAGCGCGCCATGCCTTTGCTTTAATGAACCTTGAATTTTGCCAAGTAGTAATCCATTTACCCAACATTCTCGGCATTCAAAATCGATAGAGGGAATATTTTTAACTGAAAACTTCAAGGCATTCGCATCAGAAGTATTTGCCATTTTTAATGGTTTTTCTTCTTGAGATAACGTTGCGCCATTAAAATAGAGATAGTTAATATTGACTTGCCAAGGTGCTGACGTGGTAGGAATAAACACATCCCCTCGTAACTCACTACCTGAAAATGCCAATTTCACACCGTCATTAATACGCATGATTTCAGTTTGTGGATTATTCCACTTTTGCCCTGCGAAATTTAATTCGGGTAAGCTGATATGCACATTATCAGGAAAGCTCACATCATTTCCAGACGGTGTTAAAGACGAAAAAGCCAATAATGTCGGCAACCATTTATCACCTTCTAGCCCTTTAAGAGAAATGGTTAAGCGTTGCTGTGCTGTCAATTCAGGTAATTTCTCGCCAGAGGACACCAGATTACCTTGCAATAAACGCAACTGCTTACCTAATGCCCACTGGCTATTAAATTTCCATTGTTTTTCAGCACTGGCATTCACCGTTAAAGTTTCACTGTTACCCTTTGCAGAAATCACAATAGGCGGTGAGTTTTTTAAATCATCTGTTTCAGGAGCTGTTAGCTGACTACTTAATGCATTGATATTTCCGGTTAAATCGACTTGATAATCAACATCCCCTTTTTCGGGGATCTTAACATTAACGTTGCCACTCCAAGGAAATACGCCGCTAAATTTATGCTGAATATCGCTAGGCAAGCCTTGAATTTTTTGAATATCCCATTGACCTTTTAAGCCAACATCGACCTGATAATTATCCGTACTATTATGACTGGTAAATGAGAAGGCGAGAGGCTGCCCAAACCAATTAGCCGTTAATGTATCACTCTCAAGTTTGTCATTGTGATAACGAAATTGCCCGCTAACACCTTTTAAGGTGGTATCCATAAAATTCAATGTGACATCATTGTTTTTTAAATTAATATCCCCCGAAGCAACCACATCTTCACCACCAAAGGGAATATCTAATTTCAATGTGCCGTCAATTTTTCCGGCAACATTAAGCTCTTCAAGTGTATGACCAATGCTCGCCATTTGAGAGTCTAAGAAATACTCTTTCAGCTCGTCGCCTGTGGCTTGAATATCCGCATTAATTAAGATCTTTTCTTGTCGATAGCTCTCAATCACGGCACTTAAATTCGTGGCGGTTGCTTTACCCACTTTCGCTTGTGCAGAAGACATCCATAACCCATCATTTTTAAAATCTAGATTAATATCAAGATCGAATAATGCTGGCCATTCACTATCAAATTTAAAAGTTGCGTGTTTGACAGGGGCATAAACTTGGAACCACCCTTTGTGATTATCAAAAGGAAAATCGACGGGGTTACCATGGAAAATAAAGGTTCCATTATCGATATTACCGGCAATAATGGCATCTGAGAGATATTGTGTTAGCCCTTTACCAACATACTCCTCAGGCAGGTAACGCCATGCATCTCCTGCATTTGTGACTCTTACGCCTGAGAGTATAGAAAGTTGTTGATCTTCACCTTGTTTCTCATAACGAAAATCACCGGCAACCCATGCTGATGTAGCTTGAATATCTAATCCTTCACTCCAAAGAGATAAGTCATCTCCAGAATGAGTCCAATAAACTGTACCTTTCCCTTTTTCAATATTCAGCGGTGCTTTAAATAATTCGCCCGTATCTATTTCACTATCGGCTAAAGCAAAGTTAAGTTCACCGCCTTGCATACTTCCTTTTAATTGCCCGCTGAAATGTTGTACCGAGGGGATCTCTTGCCAACGCTTCCAACTCACATTTTTCCAAGAAAGATTAATGGCACTTTGCTCGAAGTTTTCTGGGGTGAGATCTAATGCAAAATCATTAACCACACCAGAAAATTGACGATACTGCCATTGACGAACAAAATCAGGCGTTAAAAAAGAGAACAACGGCAATATGGCATACAGCCTATCGAGTTCAATATTTTTGGCACGAATACGCCATGCTTCATCATTCTGTTTTTCTTTTGGTTGATAAAGAACGGCTAAATAACCATCAGGCCACTCTTCACCATCCATGGTAATTTTTCGCGTATAAGGAACATCCGCAAGCCAACCATTTTCTTGCCTTCTCATACGTAATATTAAGTCTTCGACATTTAGTACGTGCGAGGTTCCATCACTACTCCAGTCCATTTCACCTTGATGAATTTGTAACTGACTTCCAGTAATACGCCCTTGAGTAATGTCAATCCAGTTAGACAAACTGGCTTTGGCTTCACCTACGCCACTATTATTTTTTACCCACTGACTAAGCCAAGGTGAGATATCAACATCATCTGCGGTAAGAAATACTTTACCGTTATCGATAAGCCCCTTCTCTGTGGTATAGAGATCAAGGCGTACTTTTAATCCCCCATAATGATTAATGGGAGTATCGAGAGTGACTTCACCTTGAGCACGATGACGATTTTTCTGATTTAACCACATCAATTCAGGCACATGTAATGTACTGGTGTCTCCTGAAGGGGTTAAAAAAACAAAACGGCTTTCAATCAGTTTAAAACGGTCAAACTGCTCAAGGAAAATTGAAGAGATATCATCAGGTTCAGTTAACGTTATATCCCCACTTTGCCCAGTAAAAATAGGGCTATGGTAATTAACATATAACTGTTCAAAGGTCAGTTCACGAAAATGAAGACGGAAAGCGAATAATGAACGCCAAACGTCAAAAGAAAAAGTGACTTTTTCTGCCGTTACGTTCACATCTTTATTGGTAATATTCAGCCCTTCTACTTGAATATCGGGGCCAAAATTTTGCCACTCCCCTATGATCTTTGTCATTGAGACAGGGCTATTGAGTTGCTTCGTTAAATACGATTCTATTTCAGGACGATAACTATCTAAGCGTGGCAGAAAGTAGCGAAATCCGCTTAATACCAAGGCAAAAACGATGAGGCAAAAAACTGTTATCACTAACAGGTATTTAGGCAGCCGCTTCATTTTTGTCTCCTTTCTGCCATCATATTCATTAGGAAGGCGAATCCATTACATCATCACCACGTCAAATTGCTCCTGACTATAGAGTAGCTCAGTTTGCACTTTCACTTGTTTACCGACAAAAATTTCAACCTCTGCTAATGCATGTGATTCATCGCCTTTTAATGCTTCGGCTACTGCTGAAGAGGCGTAAACTAAGAAGCGATCTGCATCAATCGTTTTATGCACACGCACTATTTCACGTAAAATCTCATAACAAACTGTTTCAACTGATTTTACCGTACCTCGCCCTTGGCAAGTTGGGCAGTCATCACAAAGCACATGTTCAAGGCTTTCTCGCGTTCTTTTACGTGTCATTTCTACTAAGCCAAGCTGAGAGAAGCCATTAATCGTTGTTTTCACTCTATCTTTACTTAACGCTTGTTCAAGTGATGCTAATACTCTGCGTTTATGTTCATCATTATTCATATCAATAAAGTCAATAATAATGATACCGCCTAAATTACGTAACCGTAATTGACGAGCAATGGCTTGGCTTGCTTCTATATTAGTATTGAAAATCGTTTCTTCTAAATTTCGATGACCAACAAATGCCCCTGTATTGATATCAATAGTGGTCATCGCTTCAGTTTGATCGATAATCAGATAACCGCCTGATTTCAATTCAACTTTACGCTCTAAAGCCCGTTGAATTTCACTTTCTACACCATAGAGATCAAAAATAGGCTGATTCCCTTGATGCAATTCAAGTTTAGCGGTTAATTCAGGAATATATTCACCAATAAATTCCTGTAGTTGATTGTAAGTTAATTTAGAATCAACCCGTATGCTATCTAATTCAGAGCTTGCAAAATCACGTAAAATACGCTGCGCTAACGCTAATTCACCATAAATTTGAATACGGGTTTTATTTCTTTTTTTACGCTCAATGATTTTATTCCACAGGCGTTTAAGAAAAGCAGCATCTTGCTTAATTTCATGCTCACCAACGCCTTCAGCGGCAGTACGAATAATAAAACCACCATTTTCATCGCAATACTCTTCAACGAGTAGCTTTAAACGTTCACGCTCTTCTTCACTGTCAATTCGCTGAGAAACGCCGACATGAGAGGCACCCGGCATAAACACTAAATAGCGAGAAGGTAATGTAATATCGGTGGTAAGGCGAGCGCCTTTTGTTCCTAATGGATCTTTAACCACTTGTACAATTAAGTCTTGTCCTTGATGCACCAGTTGCGCAATATCACGAACATTAAATTTTTTCTGCTCTTCACCTGCAATACATTCAGTGTGAGGCATAATATCAGAAGCATGTAGAAAAGCGGCTTTATCCAGCCCGATGTCAATAAATGCAGCTTGCATCCCGGGTAATACGCGACTTACCCGACCTTTGTAGATGTTTCCGACGATACCTCGTTTTGCTTCTCTTTCGACATGAATTTCTTGAAGTATGCCGCCGCGAATATAGGCGACACGGGTTTCAGAAGGCGTCACATTCACTAATAACTCTGCTGTCATGAAATCTCCTTCTCATTAGCTAGAGACGAAAATTGAGCTATCAATGCTTCGGTTTCAACAAGAGGCAATCCGACAACAGCATGATAACTTCCCTCAATCCGTTGAACGAACCGGCCTCCTTTTCCTTGAATACCGTAAGCGCCAGCTTTATCCATTGGCTCCCCTGACTCAATATACGCGCTAATCTCACTCTCTGTCATCTCTCTAAAAGTGACGTGTGTGACAACTAATTGACTCAATGTATGTGTTCTATTAGAGATAGCAATTGCTGTCATCACTTGATGTGTTGCGCCAGAGAGTGAACGTAGAATTTGCGCAGCATGGGTTTTATCACGAGGTTTTTCAAGAATATGACCATCATAAACCACAATAGTATCAGACCCCAAAACGGGATAATCATGAGGTGCTTGTCTTACACCTTCTTGTGATTTTTCTTTTGCTAAACGAAGAACATACTCTTCTGGCTTTTCACCTTGTTGCCAAATTTCATCAATTGCTGGTGTGATAATACTAAATTCAACATCTAATAACGCGAGAAGTTCACGTCTTCTTGGTGAGCTGGAAGCAAGGTAAAGTGTGGTCACAAATAATGTCCTCATGACGGTAACGCAAAAGTGACCGCCATGATCCAATAACTTAGTGAACTAAAAACTGGTGGCGGATTTTGCGAAGTAAAAAATAAAGCCAAGGCCAAAGAATACCACTGACTGGACTATTCCAGAATACTTGAGGGTGAAAAGTCACAGGTGAAAGTAAAAATTCTGCCCAAAATACAGCAAGATCAACAACCACAACACTTAACATTACCACTAAGGCTTGTTGCCATAACGCTAAATTACAAAAAAGCTGATATTTAAAGGCGATGACATAACTCACTAAAGTATAGGCCAATGCATTGACACCCAAGGTAGTTCCTTGGACTAAATCCATAATCATACCTAAAACAAATGCGGTTCCGACACTGACTCGATGAGGGATTGCTGTTATCCAATAAATAAGAAATAGCATCGGCCAAATAGGTCGATACACGGCTAACTGTTCTGGCCACGGCATAATTTGTAAAACTAATGCGACAAGAAAAGAGAGCCAAAC
Organism: Proteus appendicitidis; assembly: GCF_030271835.1. Lineage (NCBI taxonomy): Bacteria > Pseudomonadati > Pseudomonadota > Gammaproteobacteria > Enterobacterales > Morganellaceae > Proteus > Proteus appendicitidis. Next base: position 556,738 of record NZ_CP127389.1, on the reverse strand, counting down.
AACCCAACGCCCACGACTTTGATATGGATTCATCGTGTCTACCTACTTCTATTTGTATTAGCAGGTGTATTTGTTGCAGCAGGAGGAGTTGCTGGTGTCGTTGTTCTGTTAGTTTCTTCAGCCGCACTGTCTAACGGCTCTTGAGACATAGAACGAGGGAGCGGTGGCCCTGCTTGTTCATAATTAGGTAAAACTTGAGGCATCAGTTGCATTAAGCGCTCATTAGCCGCGTGATAAACCTCTGAAGGCAGAGGAGGCTCTCCCATTTTATCTGATGAATTCCATAATAAAAGCAAATAGCGTAAACGTTGTAGCTCTGCTGAAGGTCGAACATTAATCACGGAATAAGCCCGTTGGTTATCCACTTTAACTGAAGATACCACACCAACAGGATACCCTTCTGGGAAACGACCGCCCAATCCGGATGTCACTAAAACATCGCCTACACGAATATCAATATTGGCAGGTAATGCTTCTAGCAATAAATCATCCGCACAGCCCGCACCAGAAGCGATAACACGAATATCGTTACGTAAAACTTGTACAGGTAATGCATGAGAAGTGTCACATATTAATAGCACACGACTCGTAAGCTCACTTACGGCAATAACTTGTCCTACAACACCTTTATCACTAATAACAGGTTGCCCTTCATAGACGCCATCATTGGTTCCTTTATCAATCACAACTTGATCTCGATAAGGCGTACTATTACCAGACAGTACTTGCGTTACTGTCATTTGTTCATTTTGGCGCAGTGGTGAACCAAGTAATTCTCGTAAACGGGCATTCTCTTGCTTAAATTGCTCCAGTAATTGGCTTTCTCCGCTACGAACTAACAACTCTTTTCTTAACGCTTGATTCTCAAATTGTAAACGCTCACGCGTGGCAAATGTTTCTGAAATTTGATCAAGGAAACGGCGTGGGCCATTTGCAAGAAAATAGAAGGGACTAACAGCAGTATCAAGATACTGGCGGACTTTAGAAAATGCACCAATACGGTTATCAGCAATCAATAAAGAGATAGCAACAACCACGGCGATTATTAATCTTAGTTGCAGGGAAGGGCCCCGACTAAAAATTGGCTTCATAAACTCTAAGATCACTCACACGGAGAAGTAAAAGAACAGGTGTTAATATTCTAACCAAGGGGGAATCCATTCTCCCTTGTTAGAATTAATCTCAATCTTCGCTAAACAGATCGCCACCGTGCATATCGATCATTTCTAATGCTTTACCACCACCACGAGCAACACACGTCAGTGGATCTTCAGCAACAATCACAGGAATACCTGTCTCTTCCATTAATAAACGGTCTAGGTTACGTAATAATGCACCACCACCGGTCAATACCATGCCGCGCTCTGAAATATCAGAAGCTAATTCTGGCGGGCATTGTTCTAATGCAACCATAACAGCGCTAACGATACCGGTTAATGGCTCCTGCAAGGCTTCAAGAATTTCATTAGAGTTTAAAGTAAAGCTACGAGGTACACCTTCTGCAAGGTTACGACCACGAACTTCAATCTCATTGACTTCATCAGAAGGATAAGCTGAACCGATATCGTGTTTGATACGTTCTGCGGTTGCTTCACCAATCAGTGAACCGTAGTTACGACGCACATAGTTAATGATAGCTTCATCAAAGCGGTCACCACCGATACGAACAGAAGAAGAATAAACGACACCGTTTAATGAAATCACGGCAACTTCTGTTGTACCACCACCAATATCGACCACCATAGAGCCTGTTGCTTCAGAAACAGGTAAACCAGCACCGATTGCCGCAGACATAGGTTCTTCAATTAAGAACACTTCGCGAGCGCCCGCACTTAATGCGGATTCACGAATAGCTCTGCGTTCTACTTGAGTGGCTCCTACTGGTACACAAACTAATACACGAGGACTTGGACGCATAAAGCTATTGTTATGAACCTGTTTTATGAAGTGCTGAAGCATTTTTTCGGTTACATAAAAATCAGCAATCACACCGTCTTTCATTGGACGGATAGCAGCGATATTCCCAGGTGTACGCCCTAACATCTGTTTGGCTTCATGCCCTACAGCGGCAACACTTTTTGATGTGCCAGCGCGATCTTGACGAATAGCGACGACGGAGGGTTCATCGAGAACAATACCCTGCCCTTTGACATAAATAAGGGTATTGGCGGTACCCAAGTCAATAGACAAATCGTTGGAAAACATGCCACGAAATTTTTTAAACATACGAAAGGATAATCCTGCAAGCCGGGACGGAAAAATCCGTCTACTCTATCAACCACAATAAGCAGCGACAAGGCGCGATTCACTACTTAGATTAAAGTGGACACGTAAATAATCTTAAAGGCACAATATTCTACGTTACTTTTCCCAATTGGAGCAGAAAAAAACTGCATAAAAATGGGCTAATTAGAACGATTAACGCATAATTTCGATCTTACGCTGTTCATATTTGACTTATGTAACAATACAAACAACGCTCATATCAATAAAGAAAAATCTCACTTCGTTGCCAAACTGTGACTCAAAAGTCTCATTGCAAGTTCAAATAAAATTTATTCATTTGAATAAGCACCATGACTCTATTGATATTAAATGGTGTTTCACTGGCAAAGTTTGACTGAGATAACAACCCAAGTACCCACCTCGAATACTTATAAGGCAACACATTATCTTTATTTCAAGCAATAAAGAGAAATGCTAATTTTTATCCAATCGTAAACCATTAACGGTGTTATCTAATTACCAAGAGATAAAACTCAGAATAATCTCTGCACCAATAAACGTAGAACCCCCGTTTATACACTAAAAAAGAATTATTTGTCTCATTATTACAATAGATATTGTGCACAATCACGACGAGATCTAAAAAATCACCTATCATGACACAAATAGAAATCGATGAGGGGTCCAAATGAGAGCATTATTAGTAGAACAAAATGACAATAAACTCAGTGCCAACGTACAAAACATTGATGAAAAAACACTGCCTATTCATGATGTTATTGTCGATATTCATTACTCAACGCTTAACTATAAAGATGGGCTAGCAATCACAGGCAAGGGAAAAATACTGCGCCAATTTCCAATGGTGCCAGGTATCGATTTTTCGGGTGTTGTTCATCACACCGAAGATCCTCGTTTCCACATTGGTCAACATGTCTTATTAACTGGCTGGGGAGTAGGTGAAAATCACTGGGGTGGTCTTGCACAAAAAGCAGGTGTAAAAGGTGATTGGTTAACCGTTGTACCAGAAGGGCTATCTTTAAAAAATGCCATGATAATTGGGACTGCAGGTTTTACTGCCATGTTGTGTGTGATGGCATTAGAACAAGGCGGTATTACACCTGAAAGTGGTGATATTTTAGTCACTGGAGCCAGCGGTGGTGTCGGAAGCACTGCCATTAGTTTACTAACAGCATTAGGCTATCAAGTTACCGCATTAAGTGGCAGAGCGAGTAACCATGACTATTTACGCAAACTCGGCGCTAAAAATATTATCACTCGTGAAGAGTTGGAGCCTGTAGGCAGAGCTTTAGATAAACAACGCTGGGCGGGTGCAATTGATACCGTAGGTGGGCAGATCCTTGCCAATATTCTGTCACAGACAAACTATAACGGCACAGTAGCGGCTTGTGGATTAGCAGGTGGTTTCTCTTTGCCAACAACCGTTATGCCTTTTATTTTACGTAATGTTCGCTTACAAGGCGTCGATTCTGTTTATTTCCCCGCAGAAAAACGCGCTCAAGTTTGGCAACGTTTATTAAAATTACTACCAGATACGTTCTATCAGCAAGCGATGACAGAAATTACACTTGATGAAGTCCCTCGTTATGCTCAGATGATTATGGATAACCAAGTGACAGGAAGAACCTTAGTAAAACTCTAATTCACGTTTTTTATCTGCTTATTTCTGGCATTAATTCACTTTATTTAGTGCCAGAATAAGCTTCTTTGTGTGTGAAACGGTCATTTAATTGTGATACAGATCACATTTATGATATATATTGATGATTGATCTCAAAGAAGTTCAGATTTCCAGTGACATCAATAAATAACGTGGTGTTATGATCGTTTTTTAGACACTTGTTTATTTTGCTTTCTCGCGTTTACAATCTTGTAAAATCTTTTCACTTTTCATCAAAATAAACCCTTCATTCCCTGATTAGACCAGTATTTTGCTGTTATCTTCTGTGAAATGTCTATAATGTCGGACTTTGTGATATGTATCGTAGCATTGGATACAATAAAAGATGACAAAACGAAAAGCACAGGTTATTTTGTCATTTCGTTGACGAATTGACGGAGATAGAAGCATAATGTCGGAAAATTTTCATATTTTGCTCCTGAATGGTCCGAATCTAAACCTGCTTGGAACAAGAGAGCCGGAAACCTACGGACACTTAACTCTGGATGATATCGTTCAAAGTTTGTCAGCAGATGCTCAGGCATTAAATGTGAAACTCAGCCATTTTCAGTCTAACGCTGAATTTGAGCTGATAAATAAAATTCATGCGGCTCGGGGTAATGTCGATTATATATTAATCAACCCTGCGGCTTTCACGCATACCAGTGTTGCACTGCGTGATGCATTATTAGGGGTGAATATTCCATTTATTGAAATTCACCTGTCCAATGTCTACAGTCGGGAGCCTTTCCGCCACCATTCATATCTCTCTGATATCGCAACAGGCGTAATCTGTGGATTAGGTGCAGAAGGTTATCGATTTGCTTTACAGGCAGCGGTCAGCCGCTTGTCTTAATAAAAAACATCAAAAAGAGTACGGAATCAACTCATGGATATTCGTAAAATTAAAAAACTGATCGAGCTAGTCGAAGAGTCTGGCATTTCTGAACTGGAAATCTCTGAAGGTGAAGAGTCAGTACGTATTAGTCGTAACTCTGGTCTTCAGGGTCAAATGGCTCCTCAGCAATATTTTGCGGCACCAGTGGCACCTCAACCTGCATTAGCAAATGCAGTTGCGCCTGTAGCGCCAGAAACACCAGCGGCTACACCAACGCAAGAAATTAGCGGTCACGTTGTTCGTTCACCAATGGTCGGAACGTTCTACCGCTCACCAAGCCCTGAAGCTAAGAAATTTGTTGAAGTCGGTCAGCAAGTCAATGTAGGCGATACTCTGTGCATCGTTGAAGCAATGAAAATGATGAACCAGATTGAGTCTGACAAAGCGGGTGTTGTTAAATCTATCCTTTGCCAAGATGGCGACAACGTTGAGTTTGACGCTCCACTCTTTGTTATCGAATAACGAGGCAGGTCCATGCTAGAAAAAATCCTCATTGCCAACCGTGGTGAGATTGCACTGCGTATCCTAAGAGCATGTAAAGAGCTTGGGATCAAAGCAGTTGCTGTTCACTCCACGGCAGACCGTGATTTAAAACACGTTCTGCTGGCAGACGAGACTATCTGTATTGGTCCCGCTGCTTCAGCAAAAAGTTACCTAAATATCCCTGCAATTATTGCAGCGGCTGAGATCAGTGGCGCACAAGCCATTCATCCAGGATACGGTTTCCTGTCTGAAAATGCTGATTTCGCAGAGCAAGTTGAACGCTCTGGCTTTATTTTTATCGGCCCTAAAGCTGAAACCATCCGCCTAATGGGTGATAAAGTTTCTGCTATCGAAGCGATGAAAAAAGCCGGTGTTCCTTGTGTACCAGGATCAGACGGTCCTTTAGGTAACGACACTGCGAAAAATATTGAAATTGCTAAACGTATTGGCTACCCAGTTATCATCAAAGCCTCTGGTGGCGGCGGTGGACGCGGTATGCGTGTTGTTCGTGCTGAAAAAGATCTTGAACAATCCATTACAATGACGCGTGCAGAAGCAAAAGCGGCATTTAGCAACGACATGGTATACATGGAAAAATACCTTGAAAATCCGCGCCATGTGGAAATTCAAGTTATGGCTGATGGTCAAGGTAATGCAATCTATTTGGCTGAACGTGATTGCTCAATGCAACGTCGTCACCAAAAAGTTGTTGAAGAGGCACCAGCACCGGGTATTACCCCAGAGATCCGTAAAAATATCGGCGAACGCTGTGCGAACGCATGTATTGAAATCGGCTATCGTGGTGCAGGTACATTCGAATTCCTGTATGAAAATGGTGAATTCTACTTTATTGAGATGAACACCCGTATTCAGGTTGAACATCCAGTAACAGAAATGATCACTGGCATTGACTTAATCAAAGAACAGTTACGCATTGCATCTGGCTTACCTTTATCAGTAACGCAAGATCAAGTTAACGTTCATGGTCATGCAATTGAATGTCGTATCAACGCAGAAGATCCAAAAACCTTCATGCCAAGCCCGGGTACAATTACTCGGTTCCACTCACCAGGTGGATTTGGCGTACGTTGGGAATCGCATATTTACGCAGGTTATACTGTTCCACCTCACTATGATTCAATGATTGGTAAATTGATCACTTACGGTGAAACACGCGAAATCGCGATCTCTCGTATGAAAAATGCGTTGGCAGAACTTATCATTGATGGTATTAAAACCAATATTGAACTGCACCAGTTCATTATGAATGATGAGAATTTCCAAAAAGGTGGTACAAACATTCACTACCTTGAAAAACGTTTAGGTTTAGCTGAGAAATAATATTTCTCGCTTAACAAGAAAAGGCATAGTTTACGTACTATGCCTTTTTTATTGCTGATAACCCGCCATAAACAGATCCATAAAGGACAAATTAAGCGCATTTCTTAATTAAAACCTGTACTGTTTTCTTTCATATTTATATTTAAAAACAATAAGATAATCTATTTTTAATATTCCCTGATGACTTTGTGATTAATTTTCACTGAATCAATACTCACTTTCCCGTACAATCCTCCCATTCATTTTTAACCCTATTAAGATTGGGAGAACAGATGGACAAACGTTTTGTTCAGGCCCACAAAGAAGCCCTTTTGGCCCTAATTTTAACTTTTATGTATTTGTTGGGTTGGTTAATTACCGCCTATTTACCTGATAACACACTAGGCATTACTGGTTTACCTCTTTGGTTTGAGCTTTCATGCTTATTCTTACCTGTTTTGTTTTTTCTGTTGTGCTATCTGATGGTGCGCTACTTTTTCAAAGATCTGCCGTTAGGAGATGAGCATGACGATGCAAACTGAGGTCATAGTGCCACTGATTGGCTACCTTCTACTAGTCTTTCTGCTGTCGGCTTATGCTTATCGTAAGCGTGAAAAAGGCGAATTTCTTAACGAATATTTTCTTGGTAACCGCTCAATGGGTGGCTTCGTACTAGCCATGACTATCACTGCAACTTATGTCAGTGCAAGTTCCTTTATTGGCGGACCGGGGGCTGCCTATAAATACGGTATTGGTTGGGTATTACTTTCGATGATCCAACTTCCCGCTATTTGGCTCTCTTTGGGTGTTTTAGGGAAGAAATTTGCCATTTTAGCGCGCCGTTATAATGCGGTTACCTTAAACGACATGCTGTATGCTCGTTACAAAAGTCGCTTCCTCGTCTGGTTTGCCAGTTTAAGCCTGTTAGTCGCTTTTGTCGGCGCCATGACGGTGCAATTTATTGGTGGAGCGCGCTTATTAGAAACAGCAGCAGGCATTCCTTATGAATTCGGCTTGTTGATCTTTGGGATCTCCATTGCGCTGTATACTGCGATTGGTGGATTTAGAGCCAGCGTATTAAACGATGCCTTACAAGGTCTGGTGATGCTACTTGGTACATTTATTCTCCTGTTTGCCATTATCTATAAAGCAGGCGGATTAGATGTTGCGATACAAAAACTCAATACCATCGATCCTGCATTAACCTCTCCTCAAGGGGCTGATGGGATTTTAAGTGGTCCGTTTATGGCATCATTTTGGGTACTTGTCTGTTTTGGTGTGATTGGTTTGCCACATACTGCGGTGCGTTGCATTTCTTACAAAGATAGCAAAGCCATGCATAAAGGGATCATCATTGGCACAATTGTCATGTCGCTATTGATGTTTGGTATGCACTTTGCTGGCGCATTAGGTCGGGCTATCATTCCTGATCTAACGGTTCCTGATCAAGTTATTCCAACATTAATGGTTGAAGTATTACCGCCTATTGCAGCAGGCATTTTTCTTGCGGCACCTATGGCTGCCATTATGTCAACGATAAATGCGCAACTGTTACAATCATCAGCAACGTTGGTCAAAGATCTCTATCTCAATATCGCGCCGCATGCGATAACTAATGAGAAACGCATCTCTCGTTTATCGAGCCTTTCAACCTTGATTTTAGGTGTGTTACTGCTGTTTGCAGCATGGAATCCACCCTCAATGATTATTTGGCTTAACTTACTTGCTTTTGGTGGCCTACAAGCTGTTTTCTTATGGCCTTTAGTACTGGGGCTTTATTGGGAAAAAGCTAACCGTTATGGTGCTATTGCGGGCATGATCATAGGTGCCACGCTCTATGCCACCCTTGCGACATTTAATATCCAGATAGCTGGATTCCACCCCATTGTTCCGTCACTGCTATTGAGCTTAGTCGCGTTTCTTGTGGCTAATCGATTTGGAGAGCATACTCTGCCTCAATCAGCATCATTACAGTGAATTCGTTTTTAAAGAGACTAATTATGCCTTGGATACAATTAAGACTTAATGCAACCGCCGCTAATGCAGAAGCCATTGGTGATGAATTGGTTGAAAGCGGTGCCGTTTCAGTGACTTTCCAAGATAGTCACGACACCCCTATTTTTGAACCTTTACCGGGTGAAACTCGTCTTTGGGGTGATACTGATGTTATCGGTTTATATGATGCAGAAACTGACATGAAAATCGTTGTGGCGATGTTAGAAAATACGCCATTACTCGGTCGAGGCTTCCTGCACAAAGTTGAACAACTCGAAGATAAAGATTGGGAACGTGAATGGATGGATAACTTCCACCCAATGCGTTTCGGTGAGCGTTTATGGATTTGCCCAAGCTGGCGTGAAGTGCCCGATCCTAACGCTGTAAACGTCATGCTAGACCCTGGACTTGCATTTGGTACAGGTACCCACCCTACGACTTCATTGTGCCTTCAGTGGCTTGATGGCTTAGATTTAGCGGGTAAAACGGTTATCGACTTCGGTTGTGGTTCTGGCATTCTAGCTATTGCGGCATTAAAACTGGGTGCAGCAAAAGCAATTGGTATTGATATCGATCCTCAAGCCATTCAAGCAAGCCGTGATAATGCGCAGCGTAATGGCGTTTCTGACGCACTCACACTGTATCTGGCAAAAGACCAACCAGATAACCTCAAAGCCGATGTTGTTGTCGCTAATATTTTAGCTGGTCCATTGCGTGAACTTGCACCTGTTATCAGTACACTGCCGCGTCAAGGTGGACACCTAGGTCTTTCTGGTGTGTTAGCGACACAAGCAGAAGGTGTAGCCGCCGCCTATGAAGGACTATTTAACTTAGATCCTGTTGCTGAAAAAGAAGAGTGGTGTCGTATTACCGGTGTGAAAAAATAACACCGAACAAATATTAACCAAAATGAGATAGTCTCATTGAGTTAAAATTTCACTTAATTATTGTTTATCAGGCATTAATCACATTTTTGCCTGATAAACTTTACTTAGTTTCACTTGTTTATCAATTCTCTATCATCAATTTTTAATTTTTAAAAAAACACATAACATTATGTTTTTATTGATTAAATAATCAATTTACAAAAAATCAAGTGTAAAAAAGTAACTTTTTTTCGCAATTTGGTTAAACTTTGTCCTTTCATATCTGGCAAAAAATGCGTAATATACGCGCCCTTGCAGTCACAGTTTGGCCCTCTTTTCATCTATGCGAATCGGACAGTATCAGTTAAAAAATTGCCTTATCGCGGCTCCCATGGCTGGCGTTACAGACCGACCTTTTCGGTCGCTTTGCTATGATATGGGTGCGGGTATGACAGTTTCTGAAATGCTTTCTTCCAATCCTCAGGTTTGGCAGACAGACAAGTCTCGATTACGAATGGTACATAGTGATGAATTGGGGATCCGCTCCGTACAAATTGCAGGAAGTGATCCCGTTGATATGGCTGCCGCTGCGAAAATAAACGCAGATAGTGGCGCTCAAATTATCGACATTAACATGGGTTGCCCTGCAAAAAAGGTGAATAAAAAGCTAGCTGGTTCAGCACTACTTCGTCATCCCGACCTTGTCGCAGAGATCCTCTCTGCAGTGGTTAACGCGGTAGATGTTCCGGTTACTCTCAAGATCCGTACTGGCTGGTCACCTGATGAACGTAACTGTGTAGAGATTGCCAAATTGGCTGAACGTTGTGGTATTCAGGCTCTCACTATTCATGGACGCACACGCGAGTGTTTGTTCAAAGGGGAAGCCGAATACGACAGTATTCGGACAGTTAAGCAGAATGTTTCTATTCCCATTATTGCGAATGGAGACATAACAGACCCGCTAAAAGCCAGAGCAGTATTAGACTACACTGGAGCCGATGCTTTGATGATCGGTCGCGCTGCTCAGGGAAGACCCTGGATCTTTCGGGAAATCCAGCACTATCTGGACACAGGTGAACTGTTGCCCCCTCTGCCGATTGCAGAGGTGCAACAAATAATGCAAAAGCATGTGCGTGAGTTGCACGACTTTTACGGTCAAGGCAAAGGAACTCGCATTGCACGCAAGCATGTCTCTTGGTATCTCAAGGAACATGCCCCTGATGACCAGTTTCGGCGCTCCTTCAACGCCATAGAGGATGCCAGCGAACAGCTGGAGGCGTTGGAAGCATATTTCGAAAATTTTTTGCGTAAATAAATAAAAGAGCTGACAGAACTATGTTCGAACAACGCGTAAATTCAGACGTACTAACAGTTGCCACCGTAAATTCACAAGATCAGGTGACCCAAAAACCTTTACGTGACTCAGTTAAACAAGCACTGAAGAACTATTTTGCTCAATTAAATGGTCAAGATGTTAATGACTTATATGAGCTAGTATTGGCTGAAGTTGAACAGCCATTGTTGGACATGGTAATGCAGTACACCCGTGGCAACCAAACGCGTGCAGCACAAATGATGGGCATTAACCGCGGCACACTGCGTAAGAAACTGAAAAAATACGGCATGAACTGATCCTAGTCAGTTAGGTCTATTTTTATAAAAAGCCTTTTCTGGTTTTTCCAGAAAAGGCTTTTTTGTTGCCTATTTTTCACGCTTGCTCTATAACATAAATCATTAAGTTACCAAATATGGTAACATTTGAGTAAGTTACCAAATATGGTAACATTCTCTTTTGTCTTTCAATTAAATAACTGAGTAAAAGATCACTATACTCATTCTATTTCTCTCACAAAATAATAAGAGCAAGCTAATGAATAAAGACATCGTAAGTGTGATTACAGGTGATATCATAAACTCTAGAAACATCACACCTGAAAACTATGATGTTATGCTCTATACCTTGGAGCAGACGGTTCAATTACTCTCAGAACAGTTACCACTTAAATATGACAGATATCGCGGTGACTCCTTCCAACTTGTTTGCTTACACGCTTGTGATGCCATTAAAGTTGCTATCGTTATTCAATTAGCATTGAAAACGTCAGAATTAAACATCAGTGCTCGTCAAAGTATTGGTATCGGCCAAATTAATTCATTGCGTAATGATATTAGAACATCAATGGGTGAAGCCTTTATCTTATCGGGCGAAGGATTAGATAAGATGAAAAGTGAAATATTAACAATATCTACATCAGATAAAGAATTTCAAAAAAACATTACTTTAGTGACTAAATACGTAGATATACAACTTAAAGAAATAACTCGAGCACAAGCGCAAGTTTTACTTAAATATATGGTTAATGAAGATAAATCTCATTATGCTATTGCCAGTGAATTAAAAAAATCGAGAAGTAATATTACTCGATTATTGAACGCTAGCCACTACCAGTTAATAGATGAATATATTCAATACTTTAATTATTTAATTAACAAGGCTTATTGATATGTATAATTTTACGCTTCTTATTTCTCTCTATATTGCTCATATTGCTTTTGATTTTTATTTACAACCTAAAGCATGGATAGAAGCGCGAAATACTCTGCATTACAAATCTAAAGAGCTTTACTTACACTCACTACTGCACGCTGGAATAACCTTTATTATTCTAGTTTTAATGTCTGAGATAAGTTTTAGTTTTATTTTCATTTATAGTGTAATTATATTAATAACACATTATTTTTTTGATCTTGGTAAATCTTATACTGATAACTCTTTAAAATGGTTTATTACTGATCAAGCTATTCATTTATTCGTGATTACCTTTTTATGGATAATGCTTGTTGATCAAAATACTCAAATATTCCACGATCTTAGTTTTAAAAATATTAACTACAAATATCTTATTGTTATTCTTGCCTACATCATTATTTTAAAGCCTATTTCTAGCCTTATTTATATGTTACTAAAGAAATGGACACCTGTTGCAGTAGAAGGCTCTACACTTGTTTCTGCGGGTCAATCGATTGGTTATTTAGAAAGAATACTAATCTTAACTTTTATTCTTTTAAATCAATTTGCAGCAATTGGCTTTTTATTAGCAGCTAAATCAATATTTAGATTTGGTGAATTACAAAATGATCAAGATAAAAAGCTAACAGAATATGTTATGTTAGGCACACTGATTAGCTTTAGCATTTCTATCTTTATTGGACTTGCTACTTCCTATTTTGTGACTCAACTCCCCATAGGAAAATAACTCATCAAACTTCTGGGCTAAATATCATTTTTTCTGATGGAAATCCCTCGGGGAATGACTGACAACGAATTCGTTTTGATAAAACTCCCTCTAAAAACCCTGTCAGACTCTCTGCAATAAATTCTACCTCTGATCCTCTAGATGGAATAATTGCCATTGTCCAAAGCTCACTATTTTCTGATAAAACAACCCAAAAAAGCGTATCTCCATTATCCGTAACACCAATGGGTAAAAGCCCATTACATTTTGGATATAGAACAAAACGATAGTAATTAGGATCATCATTGATTAATGAGCTGAAATCTTCAAGGATCTGCTCTTTTTGCTGGAAAAAATTAAGGTACTCATTTTGGCTAAAGGGGTTAAATAACGTTATAAAATCAGCTACCTGACCTGAACCATATTGGGTGATAAACACAATATAATCTTTGGGAAAGGCATATTTGTTATCAATTAATGGCCATCTCTCTTCTTTTCCATTCTCATATATTACAGAAGGAATAGGTAGTTGCTGATTTAATGCCGTTAACATCACTATCTCACTTATTTGAGTTCTATTACGCCGTGTAATGTATGGTATTTTAGAGTGAATATCACTTTTATCATAATCATGCAGATAGTTATCACTCTATTACCCTAGTAAATAAACCTATATTTAAAAGAAAACAAACCATGACCACACCCGTACGTACCATTACTTTTATTGATAGCGCCTATCCGAAATCCCATAAAATTACCGAAATTGTCTGGTCAGGTCGATTAGATAAACATGGTCAACTTTGGTTTGATCTTCATCTTAGAAGTGCCGATTACTATTTAAGTGAAGGGGAGGATTATCTGGATGATATCGACGAAGATGAATCAGATGACGAAGAAGAATATACCAGCTTAGCTCACTGGCAAGCTCCCATTGTTTGGGATAATTATCACTGTTGTACACTCTCCTCAACTTATTGGTTTGACGACCAAGGTATTTTGCTCAGCACAGGAAATACTCTGTTCGATTTTGATAACTTTATTACTCATCAATTTAATGTTGATATTGCCCCTCAAATCGATAGTGATACTGATGAATATGAAGAAAAAGCAGAAGTCCCTGCTTTCAGTATTTACTTATTAGGTCATGATGCATGTAAAAATCATCAAATTTACTTCCAACGCCAACAAGATAATACTTATCACATTAATTGGTCTGGAAAAATCGCACTCTTTTATGCAGGGTTTGATGAGTTTATTCATCAATTTAGTGCACAACTTGAAAACATCCCTTTTGATGGTTTTTATTTCCCTAAATCGTGGGATTTAGATAAAGCAGCCCTCGAATTTAAGAAGGTACTTTCTCATTTTGAACATTATGAGTTTGTATTAATTAATCCTAACAGCCAGATTAAACAGTGGAAATTGAAATACATCGCTTAAATGGCATGATGATTAATTAAAATACCTAATGTTATTTATGTTGATATAAAATCCCTCATCTGTTTATATCAACATTGTCCATAAAGCAGGCAATATTTATTGTTTATCAGGGAATTATAATGACTGCCTTACCAAGAAAAAAAACATGGCAGATTGTCCTGACGATTATTTTAGTCGGGATAAATTTACGCCCCTTCTTAACTGGCCCCGGCCCTGTTATTGATAATATTATTGCCTCAACAGGAATGAGCTATAGCCAAGTCTCATTACTCACGCTATTACCCATGCTTTTAATGGGTATAGGCGCACTAATCGTTCCTTTCTTACAGTCTTATATTCAAGTACGTAAAGGGCTTTTAGTCGCAATGTTGATGCTTCTTATAGGCTCCTTTTCTCGAGCTTATGTTTCTGATGGCAATCAGCTATTACTGACCGCCCTCTTTTGCGGTTTGAGCGTTGCCTATATTCAAGCGGTATTTCCTGGCATTATTAAAGGGTGGTTTGGCAATCGAACACCTATCATGATGGGGTTATATTCCGCAATGCTAATGGGGGGAGGCGCACTCGGAGCGCAATTATCCCCTCTTCTTACTGCCAGTTATGGTCATTGGCAAAGTGCTTTAGCGTGGTTTGCTCTTCCAGCAGGATTGGCATTTGTCGCTATTCTTTTTTCAATTCAAAACAATGCCGCATCTGCCAATAAAATGTCACTAAATACCTTAATTTGGCGCCCCAGAACGGGCTTGCTTATTTTAGGTTTTGGTTGCGTTAATGCAGGTTACGCCTCTGTTGTGACATGGTTGGCACCTTTTTACCAATCGTTAGGAATGCCAAGTGCGCAAAGTGGCTCTCTTGTCGCTATCCTTTCTCTTTTTCAAGCCTCTGCCGCTTTAATTATTCCTTTCTTAGCGGCTAAAAATCACGATAGGCGTTTTTGGCTTACGATAACATTAATCAGCCAATTTATAGGTTTTGGCACAATCATGACTATTCCAATGAGCGCCCCTTATCTTTGGAGTATTTTCTTAGGTTGTGGCTTAGGTGGATGTTTTTCCATGATGATGATTGTCGCGCTCGATCATATTCCTGATCCTGCACAAGCGGGCGCTCTATCAGCCTTAATGCAAGGTGGTGGCTTTATTATTGCTGCGTTTGGACCGTTAGTTGCTGTGCTATTACGTCAACCAGACGGAAGCTTTACTTATGCATGGGCATTTCATGCCGTTTTAGTGATTATCACGATAGGATTATTTGCACGATTAAATCCGCGACATTACGCAAAAGCCTATCCGGCTAATCACACTATTTAATCATCAATATATTAAGAAGCTCTGCATAAAATAAGCGCCTTACTCTTTTATAAATAAGGCGCTTATCAATTAAATAACAGAGTATTTTTGATTGCGAAAATTAAGCAATAATATGCGTTCCTGTTTCGCCTTTTAACGCTGAAGCCAGTTTTTCTGGTGTTGTGATAATCACTCTTTTTCCACCCGCAGCTAAAAATGAGAGGCTGGCTTCAATTTTAGGAAGCATACTGCCCGGTGGAAAATGCCCTTCATGCATATATTGTGTCATTTCTTCAATCGACGTTTCACCCAATGCTTTTTGTTCTGGTTGACCGAAATGAATACAGACTTTTTCAACACCCGTGGTGATGATAAGAATATCGGCATGTAATTCTTTTGCGAGCAATGTTGATGAGAGATCTTTATCAATAACCGCATCAACACTTTGGTAATTACCCTGTTCATTTTTAATAACTGGAATACCACCACCACCTACTGCAATCACGACATAACCACATTCAGATAGTGATTTAATTGCTTTAGATTCAATAACATGTTGAGGAATTGGCGAGGCAACAACACGACGATAACCACGACCAGAATCTTCAACAAAATGCCATTGAGGATTTTCTTGCTTTAATTGCACCATCTCTTGTGCAGAGAAAAATGCACCTATAGGTTTTGTGGGAGAAACAAAATTGGGATCGTTTTTATCGACTTCAACTTGTGTGATAAGGGTAATGGCTTGTTTATGTTGTTGAACACGAAGCTTATTCGTTAATGCTTGTTGTATTAAATAACCAATGCCACCTTGTGTATCTGCCACACAGTTGGCTAAAGGTGTTAACGGCAAACCTTCTTGCACATGCGCCACTTCAGCGCGACGCAAATCAAGCCCTACTTGTGGCCCGTTACCATGAGTTAAAACAATATTATACCCTTCAGCCACCATATCACTAATATGGGCTGCAACCTCTTGTACTGCTTGTTCTTGATGAGCGATAGACTGGCTAGCATTGTCTTTAATAATACTGTTGCCTCCAATGGCAACAACAACGAGTTCTTTCATATTTCACTCTCAATAATATTATTGGCAATTAAAGTAGAAATAATGCACCTCTACTCTTAGAGGTTGGGTTGATAAGGTCGCCATATTCGCTAACCATTTTCCCATTTTTATTTTTAATGAGATGAATATTATCGTGTTGAATAATATCTATTCATTAATTGCGCAGGATAATAGCAGAGAATGTAAAGAAAGCATCTATTACTCAACGTTTCTCTTATTTAATTTCTGCAATTAAGATACGGAAAGAAAAGGATAAAAGGCGTCATCAAACATCTCAATAACGCCTTATTCAATACCAATAAGCAGGATTGTTAGTGCTTTTTCATTTTGCTAGTTGATCAACATTGGGCAGATAAACATCAGGCATATCTGTGATCAGCATATCAACGCCCCATTGCTCAAAATCTTTCACTTCTTCAGGATCATTCGGGGTATAGCAATAAATTTCATAGCCGGCTTGTTTTAACAATTGTGCTTGTTCTTGCGTAAGATATTGGTAATTACAATGCACACTAAAACCATCAATCGCTTTTAGTGTTTCTAACGCATTATCAGGGATCTCATCCCATAATTGCCCTCTGCGAATCAAAGGAAGGTATCGTTTCATAACGATAAGTGCATGCGTATCAAAAGAAGAAAATAGAATTTGCTCATTCGGAATATCTGCACTTTTTATCATGTCAGAAACCGCTAAACATAAACGCTCAACATCATCATCAGGCCATGTCTTCAGTTCAATGTTGAGTTTTGTTCCTGAACGTTTGATGAGCTGCAATCCTTGCCTTAAAGAAGGAATTTTCTCACCTTGATAGAGCGAACTAAACCAACTTCCCGCATCAAGGCGATGTAAATCATCTAAGGTATGAAAACGCACAGCACCTTGCCCATTCGTGCAACGATTAACTGTTTTATCATGAATAAGCACAGGAACATGATCCGCGGTTAATTGCACATCCGTTTCAATCCATTCGCACCCAAAATCAATCGCCATTTTAAACGCAGCCAGTGTATTTTCAGGGGCTTTTCCAGAAAAACCTCGGTGAGCAGCTATCTTCATTTCTCTCTCCTTTTCATTTGTGCCGACATCATGACAACCATTTATGACAGCAATTTGACAGTCATACCATCAATATATCTTCATTTAATTGTCACCCATTTGTCATAAACAACATTTAGGGTAATTCGCAGATTAGATTGCACCTTTAACTTTCGATTAAAAAGGAAATTCTGCATGTCGATAAAATCAATAACAGGTCTTGCTGTTGCTATGGCGTTATTTACCTCTCCTACACACGCAAAAACACAAATTGAATGGTGGCATGCAATGGGAGGTGCGCTCGGTCAGAAAGTAAATCAAATCGCCTCTGATTTTAACGCCAGTCAATCTGAATATGAAATAAAGCCTGTTTATAAAGGCACTTACGCTGAAACAATGACCAGTGCAGTGGCTTCATTTCGCGCTAAAAACCAACCTGCTATTGTGCAAGTCTTTGAAGTGGGTACAGCCAGTATGATGGGCGCTAAAAAAGCCGTTTTTCCGGTTTATCAATTAATGGAAAAAACCCACGAACCTTTTGATCCTAATAGTTATTTATCAACCGTCACGGGCTATTACACCACCAGCGACGGCAAAATGATGTCATTACCATTTAATAGTTCAACACCAGTGCTTTACTACAATAAAACACTATTTAAAAAAGCAGGGATAGACCAACCACCAAAGACATGGAAAGAGATGGAAGTTGTATCTCAAAAACTGCTCAATTCTGGTGTTAAATGTGGGTTTACCACCACATGGCAATCATGGACACAAATCGAAAACTTTGGTGCGCGTAATAATTTGCCTATTGCGACAAAAAATAACGGTTTCGATGGTTTTGATACGACCTTCCTATTTAACAAAGCGCCTTTCGTCGCTCATATCCAACAAATGGCAGATTGGTCGAAATCCGGTATTTTCAAATATGGCGGACGCCAATCTGATGCAATGCCACTGTTTTACACTCAAGAATGCGCCATGGTGATGGAGTCATCTGCGGGTTTTGCCGGCATTAAAGAGAACATGAAAGATCTTGATATTGGTGTTAGCCAATTGCCTTACGACGATACTCTGGTACAAAAACCAGCAAATACCATTATTGGTGGTGCATCGTTATGGGTAATGTCTGGACGTCCTGATGCAGAATATAACGGTGTTGCTAAATTCTTCACCTATCTTTCAAGCCCTGAAGTTCAAGCCGATTGGCACCAAGCAACGGGTTATTTGCCAGTCACTAAAGCGGCTTATGCGTTAACACAGCAGCAAGGCTTTTATCAGCAAAACCCCGGCGCAGATACGGCAATATTGCAAATGACAACCTCTGAACCAACAGCTAATTCAAAAGGATTACGTTTTGGTAATTTCCTGCAAACTCGCGAAATCGTTGATGAAGAGTTAGAAAAAGTGTGGTCAGGAAAACAGAGTGCTCAAGTTGCGTTAGATAATGCGGTTGCGCGTGGAAATGAGCAGTTACGCCGTTTTGAACGTACTCAACAATAGTCACTTAGATTAGGCGAGCAAAGTAGCTCGCCTTCTGTTTTTATCGATTTACTGGATATTGTATGGCTTCTCAATCCATTTATTTTAAACAAAAATGGTTACCTCTCGCGCTAATTTTTCCTCAATTAGCTATCACGATTATCTTTTTCATTTGGCCTGCTGGGCAAGCGTTCTTTCAGTCATTTCAGTTAGAAGATGCATTCGGGCTTAGTCGAGAATTTGTTGGTTTTGAAAATTTTCAGCGCCTTTTTAGCAATAGTTATTACTTTGATAGTTTGATCACAACGCTTATTTTCAGTACCAGTGTCGTATTTTTATCGATGCTCTCAGCACTTATTTTGGCAGGCATTGCCGAGCAAATTTTGCGAGGTAAACTTTTTTATCGCACCATTTTAATTTCACCCTATGCCATTGCACCAGTTATTGCGGGTTTTCTTTGGTTATTTATGCTTGATCCGACGATTGGCGTATTAAGCCAACAATTAAAGAAAATAGGTATTAACTGGGACCCTGTACTTAATACACATCACGCCATGTGGATGGTGGTTTTAACGGCAACATGGAAACAAGTGAGCTATAACTTCTTATTTTTTCTTGCCGCTTTACAATCTGTACCTAAATCCTTGTTAGAGGCAGCGGCCATCGACGGCAGTGGCCCGATTAAACGCTTTATCACCATCAGTTTCCCTTTGATTTCTCCTACCACTTTTTTCTTACTCGTGGTGAATTTTGCTTATGCCTTTTTTGATACATTTGCCATTATCCATGCGATGACACAAGGAGGCCCCGGTAGTAGTACATCCACACTGGTTTATAAGGTCTATAACGATGGTTTTGTGGGATTAGATTTAGGCTCCTCCTCCGCACAATCCGTTATTTTGATGTTTATTGTCGCGATATTAACCATTATTCAATTTCGTTATGTTGAGAAAAAGGTGGCTTACTGATGGTTGAACGTAGACCTTTATTTCATGCTTTCTGCCACTTTATTCTTATTGTCGGCATACTTTCTGTTGCTTTCCCTGTCTGGATTGCACTTGTGGCAACAACACATCAAAACACCGAATTTGCCACCGGCTCTCCTCTTTGGTTTGGTACTGAAGGTATTAATATTTTTAAATCGATATTTTCACAAGTAGGCACCACGCAAAATAGCGCCATCTCTATTAATAGTATGTTATTGAATTCATTGATTATGGCGTTAGTGATCACCCTAGGGAAATTAACAATCTCGATTTTATCAGCCTACGCTGTCGTTTTCTTTCGCTTCCCAGGAAGAATGCTCGCCTTTTGGACTATCTTTTTTACGTTAATGTTACCTGTTGAAGTCCGCATTATGCCTACATTTGAGGTGGTCACTAATCTCAATATGTTGAACTCTTATGCAGGTTTAACCATTCCATTAATTGCCAGCGCCACAGCCACTTTTTTATTTCGCCAATTTTTTCTGACCATCACCCCTGAATTAATTGAAGCCGCTAAAATTGATGGCGCAGGGCCGATTAAGTTTTTTTTCACTATCTTACTTCCTCTTTCTCGCACCAATATCGCCGCCCTATTTGTTATCACCTTTATTTATGGGTGGAATCAATATCTTTGGCCAATGCTTATCACAACAGATACTCACTACTACACCATTGTAATGGGTATTAAACAGATGGTTGCGGTTTCTGATGGTGTCGTTGAATGGAATAAGATCATGGCGACCACGTTAATTGCAATGTTGCCTCCCGTCCTTATTGTCATTTTGATGCAAAGAGCCTTTGTTAAAGGCTTTATTGATACGGAGAAATAATATGACAACCGTAACGCTCACTGATTTAGAAAAACGCTATCCTAATGGGCACCAAGCTATTTCGAAATTGAACCTTTCTATTGAGCAAGGTGAAATGGTGGTATTAGTTGGTCCAAGCGGTTGTGGCAAATCAACATTGCTACGAATGATTGCAGGGTTAGAAACGATTACACAAGGTGATTTATTTATTGATAATTTACGGGTTAATGAGCATGAACCTAGTGAACGTGATATTGCCATGGTGTTTCAAAACTATGCCCTTTATCCTCATATGTCCGTTTATAACAATATGGCATACGGCTTACGCAATCGAAAAACCCCCAAAGCCAAGATTGAAGAACTTGTTACAAATGCCGCCCAACTACTTGAAATCAGCCATTTACTGGATAGAAAACCCAAAGAACTTTCAGGTGGGCAACGTCAACGCGTCGCAATGGGAAGAGCCATTGTTCGTGATCCTAAAGTCTTTTTATTTGATGAGCCACTTTCTAACCTTGATGCTAAATTACGGGTTCAGATGCGTCTGGAGATCAAAAAATTACAGCGAAAGCTCTCCACAACCTCTATTTATGTGACGCACGATCAGGTAGAAGCGATGACATTAGCCGATAAGCTAGTGGTGTTAAATCAAGGAAATATAGAGCAAGTAGGTACACCGTTAGATATTTATCAAAACCCGGCTTCTGTGTTTGTAGCTACTTTTATGGGTTCGCCAGCAATGAATATCTTAGATGTCCCAATTAATCATGGTGTGATTGAAATTGCTGATGGGCATATTGCCATTTCATCTCAGCATTTTCCTTATCAAGCTATTAAATTGGGCTTACGTCCTGAACATTTAATCATTAGCCATCAACATTCTCTTTTTCATGTTGATGCTGAATTTATTGAAGCACTCGGTGCCGATGTTTTAATTTATGCCACGACTTGCGATAAGCAAAAACAACCCCTCGTTATTCGTGCGCCAAATGATCATGGTGTGAAAATTGGTAGTAGAATAGGTCTTACCATTCACCCAGAAAATCTCCATTTCTTTAATGAACAATCAGGGAAACGTATTAATCGCCCTTTTATGCTCATCAGTGAATTAATGGTTTCCTAAGGTTTTGATATCATTTCATTCACTTTCAGTTTAATCTGAATAGCGATATTTTAAATGTCGCTATTTATTTACCCATAAGCAATAAATATTAAAAATATAAATTTTGTCAGAATTAAACAAATAAAACACACATCTAAATACAGCGTTACTTCAATATTATTCCAAATGAATACAAAATAGCCTTACTCACATCTAAAGTAAGTATAATTAAATGGTTTATAGCAATAAAATTTACCCCTTCAAGATCAAACCATCAATTAATTCTCTTAAATTTAAAGAAGTTAAATCTATTTTTCCATTTGTATTATGCTCAATTAAGAAAAGAGAAAATAATACAATCATGCTGAAAAAAGAGAAAAATATATATTGAGATAATATTTCTCACATAAAATACCTATATTGCACAGGCAGATAAGCACTGTTATTCTTCTGCTCGAATTTGATCTGCAATTATATAAACTGCCAAGCAGAAAAGGACTTAATAAAAAATGAAAATTAAATTACTTGCTACAGTGATAGTATCAGCAGCACTACTCTCTGGTTGTCAAAACCTCAATACAGATATGCTGACCAAATCAGGAACCCAACTTTTTCAAGCCGCGACATTAAGCGACGATGATATCAAAGCGCTAACAAATGATGCTTGTAAAGAGATGGATGCGCAAAATAAAGTTGCACCTGCAAATAGCACCTACACTAAACGTTTAAATAATATCGCTAAAGCGTTAGGTAATGAAGTTAATGGTACGCCAGTAAACTACAAAGTTTATATGACCAAAGATGTCAATGCGTGGGCAATGGCTAACGGCTGTGTACGTGTTTATAGCGGCTTAATGGACATGATGACTGATAACGAAGTTGAAGGCGTTTTAGGTCATGAAATGGGTCACGTAGCTTTAGGTCATACTCGTAAAGCGATTCAAGTTGCTCACGCAACGGTTGCAGCTCGTACAGCGGCAGCATCCGCTGGTGGTGTAGCAGCGCAATTAAGCAGCTCTCAGCTAGCTGAAATGGGAGAAAAACTGGTTAATGCTCAGTTCTCTCAACACCAAGAATCAGAAGCGGATAACTTCTCTTATGATCTGCTGAAAAAACGTGGGGTAAGCACCGCAGGTTTGGTCACAGGTTTTGATAAGTTAGCTAAATTAGGTGGTGGTGATTCAAGTATGTTTGATTCTCACCCACCATCAAAAGAGCGTGCAGATAATATCCGTAATCGCATTGCTGAAGATAAGAAATAATTATCTTGCCCCTATATTCCATAATATGGGGGTTTTCTTTTCAGTTTTATCCTTTTTACGACTGGCGAAAACAGTTTATCACATCGACAAAAAAACGGCTGATCGCTTGTTTTTCACTCTGATCATATTGCTCAAATAACGCAGACCATTTTGCTTGAGACTGTTGATGCAACACCTCATGCGCATGAAAAAGACGCTCACCTTCAGTGGTTAAGATAAAAAATATTTCTTTTTGATTATCCGCCAATTTTATTTTTTCAATAGCCTCTTTCTTTTGTAATCGACTGCAAATTTTGGACACTGCACCTCGGGTCATAGACATATATTCACTGATGGTTGTGAGATTTCTCATGCTCTCTTCACCAATACAATGGATCACATGCAGTTCTGTAAGCGAATAATTATCTAACCCATTCTCTTTTAATACTTTTTTATGAACACTATCGGCTTGTTCATCTTTAAGATGCAAAAAATCACTTAACCCTTTTAACAAGTCTTCTGTTGTCACATTCTCTTTTGCCATTTTGTTTCCTTGGAAAGAATATTTTTAAAAAATAGTACCAAAAGTATTTACAACAATCAAAATATCGCTATTATTTGTTTTGTTTCCATGGAAACAAAAACAACAAGAGGCAATATAATGAAATTATCAATCCGCAGTCTGTTTTATCTCATTTGTTTTAGCGCACTACTAGGCTCTTTGGCGCAAAATATCTATACCCCTGTACTTCCCTTGATCCAACAGCTATTTAATACCACGCTATCATTGGTTAATTTAACGGTATCTGCATTTACTTTTGCTATGGCTGTTATGCAACTGTTTTACGGCTCCTTGATTGATAAATGGGGAAGAAAACCTATTTTACTCAGTGGGTTAGCCATCTCAATTGTGGGTGCTTTGGGTTGTGTTTGGTCTGATTCTATTGGGGTATTGATTTTTTGGCGGGTGATCCAAGCTATTGGTATTGCAGCTATTCCTGTGGTTGCAGCCACTATTCTTGGCGATCTTTATCAAGGAAACGAGCGTGCTAAAGCGATGGGATCGTATCAAATGTTATTAGCGCTAGCTCCTGCCTGTGGCCCTTTATTAGGTGGATATTTAGCACAACATTATCAATATCAAGGCATTTTTATTTTCTTGGCCGTTGTCGGTATCCTATTACTTATTACGCATCTCTTTTATTTACCTGAAACACGTCCAGAACAGAAAGAAGCTTTTAAAAGCATGTCTGCAATGCAACAAGTGCTTATGGCTCCTGCGGGTAAATCCGTATTTATCATCAGTTTTATGGTGTTTTATAACTATTTTTGTTTACTGGTTTTCTTACCCTTAATTGCCTTTCATCTCTACCAGCTTAACAGTACCGAAATTGGTGGATTATATATCCCTATGTCGATTGCTCTGATTTCAGGTAGTTATCTTTACCGTAGGATCTGCCATCTATTCAATGTGGAATATGGTGTGATTATTACCTCTTGTATTAACCTGATCATGTTGACGTTATTTGCACTCTTTTGGCAAATCTCATTACCTGTAATGCTTGGCTTAACCGTGTTATATGGGCTTTCTTTAGGATTAACCATGCCAACACATACCACATTATTAGCGAGTTATTTCAGTACAATGAGAGCAACTGCAATGGGGATTTATAATTTTATTCGTTATTGTGGCATGGCGGCAGGTCCTATGATTTCGGTCTATTTTGTGACAGACAATCACTATGAGTATGTCTTTTATTCTTGTGTGATCTTCACGAGTTTGGCATTGTGTTTCACCATTAAGACCTTAATGTCTTCATTAAAAGAAAAAAAACAAACTGCAAACTAACAGGATATTTAATGAAACTGACCATTGAAAAGCTCACACAGCCTTCAGCACAAGACCGTATTGATTTAGGCAAAATTTGGCAAGATATTCGTTATCAATCAGCCTTAAAAAACGAGATCAATAACGAGAATGTCCTCTTTGTGGCAAGATTTAATGAACGATTATTAGCCGCTTGCTGGGTTAAATTATCGGATAAGAAAGCTGTTATCACCGATTTTATGGTCAGAGAAGTAACACGCCGTCGCGGTGTTGGGCATTATTTACTGACACAATGCTTATCTGCATATCCTGAGATTACCCATTGGCAAGCAATAAGCTTATCCACCGAAGAACATGGATATGATGTTGCACATGCTTTTTTGGCACATCATCAATTTAGTCCATCACCACAATCTGCTCTTTATATCCTAAATAATTCATAATGTTCTTACTCTAAATAATTCTACAACTTGAATATATGCAACATATAGTATGACGAGTAAACGCTACGGCTTGAAATATGACGAATAATAAAGCCTCGCCACATTATAAGCCGTCTCACTAAGATTCCTTTGCACATTATTTAAAGCATCAGAAAGTGTAGAAACGCCCGGTACAATTGAAAAAACGGCATCAATACCCTGCTGATGCACCACATCGTAATCTGGTAAATAACCACCGACTAACGCAATAACAGGAAGCTGGTATTTTTTTGCCAATTTAGCAACGCCTGTCGGTGTTTTACCTTGTGCGGATTGGCTATCCATTCGCCCTTCACCCGTTATCACTAAATCTGCATCAATTAACTGTTTTTCTAATTCAACAGTATTAGCAACCAATTCGACACCTTGCGAAAGTCTTGCTTGCGTAAAAGCCAGTAACGGCAAAGCCAATCCTCCCGCAGCGCCGCTTCCTGCAATATGGATAAGACTGCGTTGCGTCATTTTTTCAAGATAAGTACCAAAATGGTGTAATGCGTTATCAAGTTGCGCAATATCGTCTTTAGTCGCGCCTTTTTGAGGGCCAAAAATAGCGGATGCCCCTTTTTCGCCACACAATGGATTAGTCACATCGCAAGCAATCTCAATTTCAACCTGTTTTAGTTTAGGATTAAGCTTCGTGATATCGACAGAGTAAAGTTGAGCTAATGATAGTCCACCAAAAGGCAAAGATGCCCCAAACTTATCTTTAAGACCAAGACCCAGTGCTTGCATCATCCCCGCACCAGCGTCATTTGTAGCACTGCCACCTAATCCTAAAATAATTTTTTTAACGCCCATTTCAAGTGCGGCATTAATTAATTCACCCGTACCATAACTGGTCGTTAATTTGGGATCACGTTGAGATAAAGGAATAAGATGAAGACCAGAAGCTTGTGCCATTTCAATCACGGCAGTGGTGTTATCACCTAAAAGCCCCCAAGTTGCGGTCACTTTTTTACCTAAAGGCGAACACACTTGTGTAGAGATAAAACGGCCTTGCGTTGCATCCACCAGAGATGTCACCGTTCCTTCGCCACCATCTGCCATGGGAATACAACAATATTGCGCATTAGGTAAATAACGTGAAAAGCCCTGTTTTATTGCCATCGCAACGTCTTTCGCACTTAAACTTTCTTTAAAAGAATCAGGGGCGATAACTATTTTCACGTTCTTTTCTCCAAGCAATAAAAAAGCGATATTTTCATATCGCTTTTATAACATACTCTACTTTATGAGTGCGTGTGCTTGGTCTGAAATGTGATTAATCTTCAATCGCTAAACGCAATTTCTTCATCGCATTTTTTTCTAATTGACGAACACGCTCGGCAGAAACACCGTATTTTGTCGCCAAGTCTTGCAATGTCGATTTGTTATCATCATCTAACCAACGAGCGCGAATAATATCTTGGCTACGTTCATCAAGAGTTTCAATTGCTGACGTCAGTTTATCCGTTGCATGATTATCCCAGTTATCTTCTTCAATGCCGTCGGCAAAGTCAGAAGACTTATCTTCTAAGAAGAGTACAGGAGCAATAGGATGTGAGTCATCACTATCATCAGCGGTCATATCAAATGCCATATCTTGTGCTGACATTCGTGATTCCATTTCTCGGACATCACTTTCTGATACACCTAATTCTCTTGCAACAAGCTCCACTTCATCTTGATTAAACCAACCTAAACGCTTTTTATTTTTTCGCAGATTAAAAAAGAGTTTACGTTGTGATTTTGTGGTCGCGACTTTCACGATACGCCAGTTACGTAGCACATATTCGTGAATTTCAGCTTTGATCCAATGCACAGCAAAAGAGACAAGTCGAACACCCACTTCTGGGTTAAAACGACGAACCGCTTTCATCAAACCAATATTACCTTCTTGGATAAGATCAGCTTGCGGTAAACCATAACCTGAATAGCTGCGAGCAACATGAATAACGAAGCGCAGATGTGAAAGGATAAGCGTTCTTGCTGCATCCAAGTCACCATCGTAATGCAGCCGTTCAGCGAGTTCCTTTTCTTCCTCTGCGGTTAACATCGGATAGGAATTGGCTGCACGTATATACGCTTCGATGCTGCCTTGCGGAACCAATGCTAAGGATTGCATTTCTTTTGTCATTCAAATCCTCATGAAAATCAAATAAATAATTAAATTATTGCGATAAGGGAAAGTAGATGAGCCTTATAAATATAGCTTAAATAGGAAGTCAGTTAAGGTTTTTTACGATGTGTTTTTATCATAACGACTATTTGACCAGCATAAAGACTAAAGGTTCATATCGCATCTATGTTTACATATCTTTGTACTTTTCTATCACTGAAACCAATATGACTATTGCCTTATCGTAGAAAAGAGTGTGTGCATTATTATGCCAGAGACAGGGCGTCGATAAAATGGCTGGGTAACGATATTAACGTAACCCAGCCTGATAAAAAGAATATCTTCTCATTATTTAGAGAGTAAGGATAAAAACGCTCTAATTCATTATTCTGGTGTGAATTGGCGCAAATGCTGCATTGTCGTCAACCATGCAGCAAGCCAGCCAATGGTCATAGCAACGAGGATCAGAATGATAGATTCATCAAAGCCAAGCCCTGAAATGGAAAATGAAGTTCCAAACACCGTTGCGGCTTGAGTCACCACATCAGAGAGTTTCCACACCAGTAAAGCTGAAAAAATCAGGGCAAATACAGCGCCAATAAAACCGAGGATCAATCCCCAATTAAGGAAAGGACGCATAATAAAGCCATCGGTTGCACCAATTAGCTTCATCACATTAATGGTGTCACGACGACTGAATATATTGAGGCGTACACTGTTACCAATGACCAATAACAGGGCAACAACCATCAATGTGCCAATCACCAAAGCAATTTGCCCGACTAATGAAGTTAACGTTGAAAGCCGAGTAAACCAGCTATCATCCATTCTTACTTCGTCAACACCGGGTATTTTCGCCACTGTATCACGCAAATTCACCATTAATTGTTGATCGCTAGGCTCCATAACGGGTGTCACAATTGCAACCGCAGGTAATGGATTTTCTTCTAACATATCTAATGCACTGCTAAAGCCAGCCCAAGAACGAAATTCCACTAGTGAATCTTGTCGTGAAAGATAGTTAACATCTTCAACTTTTTCTAAGGCTTCTATTTTTTTGATCGTGGCTTCAGCTAATGAGTCATCCAGTGATTTATCAAGATAAACCGTTAATTGTGGTGTTGGATACCATTGTTCTGATGCCGTTGAGACATTCTTCCAGACAATATAAAAGATGCTCGGTAAGGTGAGAGATATCGCGACAACCATTACCGTTAAAAAAGAGGAGAGCGGCTGGCGTAAAAAATCAGCCATTGTGTTACGCCATGCATAGCGCCACTGTTCTCGTCTTCCCCCTTTTAGCGCCTTGGTTTTTGCACCTGGCGTTGGCATTGATTTACGGGAACTTTTTGCTTTAGCCATTTTGCCCTCCCACCATTCTGCCTTGCCCTAATGTAAGAATGCGATAATTTCTGCGTTCTATTAAAGACATATCGTGCGTCGCCATTAGCACCGTTACACCAACACGGTTGAACTCTTCAAAAAGGCGCATAATACCTTCTGAAAGCTCCCCATCAAGATTACCTGTTGGTTCATCTGCGAGTAAAACTGTCGGTTTATTTACAACAGCGCGCGCAATACCGACACGCTGTTGTTCACCACCAGAGAGCTGAATAGGATAATTTTTGGCTTTATCCAATAACCCTACTTTATCTAAAGCGGCTGAAACTCTTCGCCGAATATCCTCTTCACTCGCGCCAGCAATAATTAGGGGAAGAGAAACGTTGTCATAAACCGTTCTGTCCATCAATAAGTGGTGATCTTGGAAGATCATCCCAATTTGACGACGCAGAAAAGGGATCTCACTATTTTTTAGTCTACTGATATCATGACCAGCAAACCAAATAGCACCATCACTTGGTCGTTCTATTCCACAAATTAACTTAAGCAATGTACTTTTACCGGCACCAGAGTGACCCGTTAAAAAAGCCATTTCACCAGGGCGAAGATGAAAATCAACCCCCTGTAATGCTTGTCTTCCACCTAAATAAGCCTTGCTGACGTGTTCGAAGCGGATCATTAAAACTACTCCTCGCGGGCAAACAGAGCCTCAATAAAATCGTCGGCCTTAAACGGACGTAGATCTTCAATACCTTCACCTATCCCGATATAACGGATAGGAATACTAAACTGATCAGCAATAGAGAAGATAACGCCCCCTTTTGCTGTACCATCGAGTTTAGTCAATGTTAATCCAGTTAGCCCAACTGTTTCATTAAAGAGTTTTGCCTGACTAACTGCATTTTGTCCGGTACTTGCATCTAACGTCAGCATCACTTCATGTGGTGCTTCTTCGTCTAATTTCTTCATAACACGAACGATTTTTTTCAGCTCTTCCATTAAATGGGATTTATTCTGCAATCGTCCTGCGGTATCAGCAATAAGAACATCGACACCTTTTGCTTGGGCTGATTGAATTGCATCAAAAATAACAGAGGCAGGATCAGCGCCAGTGTGTTGTGCCACAACAGGGATATTATTACGCTCACCCCAAACTTGTAACTGTTCAACCGCCGCTGCTCGGAATGTATCACCCGCAGCTAACATCACAGATTTACCTTCAGCTTGGTATTGTCGTGCTAATTTCCCGATCGTGGTTGTTTTACCAACACCATTAACACCAACCATTAAAATAACAAAAGGTTTTTTACCTTCAATATTTAATGGCTTATCAACTTTACTTAAAATATCGCCCATCTCTTCACGTAATTTTCCGTAAAGGGCTTCAGCATCTTTAAGATCTTTATGAGTAGCGTGTTTGGTCAGGCTAGTGATGATTTTAGTGGTGGTTTCCATACCCACATCAGCAATTAAGAGTTGCTCTTCTAACTCTTCAAAAAGCTCCTCATCAATTTTCTTGCCACGAAATAGACCAAGGAATCCTGAACCTAAGTTCTGGCGAGTTTTCAGTAAACCCTTTTTGAGACGGCTAAAGAAGCCTTCTTTTTTAGGTTTCTCTTGTTCAACAACTTTATCTGCCAGTACTTCTTCGCGTAAAGCTTCAATATCTTCCGCTTGTGCTTGCGCAATAGCGAGACGTTCGTTTTCCTCTTCTTGCGCAAGGCGTTGTGCTTCTGCTTCTTGTGCCAGACGTTCCTGCTCTAAACGCTCGGCTTCTTGACGCTCTTGTTCGGCTTTAAGTTCCGCTTGGCGCTGAGCTTCTTCTTGCGCAAGGCGTTGTGCTTGTGCTTCTTGAGCCAAACGTTCTTGCTCTAAACGCGCGGCTTCTTGGCGTTGCGCTTCTTGACGCTCTTGTTCTGCTTTAAGCTCCGCTTGGCGCTGAGCTTCTTCTTGCGCAAGGCGTTGTGCTTCGGCTTCTTGAGCCAGACGTTCTTGCTCTAAACGCGCAGCTTCTTGGCGTTGCGCTTCTTGACGCTCTTGTTCCGCTTGGCGCTGAGCTTCTTCTTGCGCAAGGCGTTGTGCTTCGGCTTCTTGAGCTAGACGTTCTTGCTCTAAACGCGCAGCTTCTTGGCGTTGCGCTTCTTGACGCTCTTGTTCCGCTTTAAGTTCCGCTTTAAGTTCCGCTTGGCGCTGAGCTTCTTCTTGCGCAAGGCGTTGTGCTTCTGCTTCTTGTGCCAGACGTTCTTGCTCTAAACGCTCGGCTTCTTGGCGCTCTTGTTCGGCTTTAAGTTCCGCTTGGCGCTGAGCTTCTTCTTGCGCAAGGCGTTGTGCTTCTGTTTCTTGAGCTAGGCGTTGGGTTTGTGCTTCTTGTGCCAAACGTGCTTGTTCTGCGTGCTCGGCTTCTAAACGCGCTTGCTCCGCCTCTATTTCTGCTTGGCGCTGGGCTTTCTCTTGTTCTAAACGTTGTTTTTCAGCTTCTTGTGCCAATCTATCTTGCACTACACGTTGCGCTTCTTGGCGCTCTACTTCTAAACGTGCTTGTTCTGCTTCTAATTGCGCTTGGCGAGCGGCTTCTTCTTGCGCCTCTTTTGCCAAACGTTCTTGTTCTAAACGCTCTTCTTCTAAGCGTTGCTGTTCTTTCTCTTGCTCAATATTTTCTTCTTTGTTACGCCCAAAACCGAGCCACGAGAAAAAACCTTTTTTTTCTTTTGCCATTAGCTACTAAACTCCTCGCACTAAATCATGGCGCGATTACATTGACGATATTGAAAATAATAATGAAGTCTATCATTTGATCATAGATAAACGCATCTTTTATACGAATTTTATGGTAAATTATTGCGGATTAAATCAAGGGAAGTCATCGAGATAACAACTGACACGAATTCCTTATCCCAAAAGACACATCAAAACTCACGTTTAAACGATATAAATCAAAATAATATGGCCAAAAAACCACAAAAAGCCCCAATGGGACAAATCAGAATAATTGGGGGAAAATGGCGTGGTCGTAAACTTCCTGTTCTTGATAGCCAAGGATTACGACCAACAACGGATAGAGTGAAAGAAACACTCTTTAATTGGCTAATGCCTGTTATCCAAGACGCCCGTTGTCTAGACTGTTTTGCAGGAAGCGGTGGTTTAGGCATTGAAGCTCTTTCTCGCTATGCTCGTGAAACCACGTTTATCGAATATGAACGTGCAGTTGCCCAACAAATCACCGCAAACTTAACCTTACTTAATGCAGAAAATGGGCATGTCATTCAAGACAGTGCATTGTCATATCTCGCCAAGCAAGGTTCACCTTATAACGTCGTTTTTTTAGATCCTCCTTTTCATAAAGGCATGTTGTCAGACACTATTCAGTTATTAGAAAATAACGGTTGGTTAGCGCAAGATTGCTATATTTATATTGAGGAAGAAATTAAAGCGCAGACTTATACGATCCCGACTCATTGGACATTGCATAGAGAGAAGATCGCGGGGCAAGTCGCGTATCGCCTTTATATTCGCAATTTATCTGCTTAATTTTTTATGGAGCTGCTATGTTAATCTTTTTTGGCCGATTTTTAATGGTCGGTGTTTGGGGTTTTCTGTTTTTAAATATTATTTCCCCGTTTCCTAAACCTTTAAAATACTTTATGGATATTGCGTTGATTTTTATGGTAATTATGCATGGATTACAAATCGTAATGTATAAAGCAGGACAACCTAAAGATCAAAAACCATCAACGGCATTACAATTTCGTATTTTCTTCTTTGGGATCTTTGAGCTATTAAAAATACAAAAAGAATTACGAAAAGAATACGAAGAAAAACAGAAAAATAAGACCAAACAATAGCCGTAAATATTGTTATATCCTCGCAATTATCTGGGGTCAATATTAACCCCAGAGGTTGCCAACTTTATGAATAAATTATCTTATTTATTATTTTGCTCATTACTTGGCATATCTGTTTCAAACGTTACAAAACGACTCCCCTGCATAAACAGACGCCCTTTCATTTCAGGCTCAATATTTTGATAAGCAGATTTATCAACCCTTAACACTAAATCTTTACGAGAGTCAGTGGTTAAACGAAACGTAACTTGATAATAATGTGTTATTTCTGGGCCAGTTACATCATTTTCTCTTGAGCGTCGTTCATTTGCCGCCACTTCTTTTTTATCAATCACTTCGACCATATAGAGTATAACGGGTGAATTATCATCACTTATTCGCTGTTTTCTTTGTTCGAAGAAACGATAAGTTGCTGACGCTATAATAACGATCAGTACCGCAATTCCTAAAATAGCCGCTTTATTCATTACATTAATTCCTATCGTTATATGGATTAAAAAACAGTGTGCTTTATATTATTTTAATAAGTCCATCAGTTTCGTCATTAACCGCTATTCTTAAATTAATCTTTCTGTTATGAATAATAAAACAGTTCTGAATATAAGGAAGATATTATGAGTTGGCCTTTTCTCGCCGTATTATTCTCCGGATGGCTCTATATCGATGCCGCATATCGAGGTCCTAATTGGCAACGATGGTTATTCCGTCCTATCACGCTACTTCTTTTATTACTTTGGGCATGGCAAGTTCCTGAACACAGTATTAATAGCTACCTTATTGTAGGTGCATTATTAGCGACACTACTTTCTGATATTTTAAGAATGTTTGATGGTAAGTATTTACTACCTTCTTTTGCCTTGGTTTTTCTAAGCTACATACTTTATATGGTGAGTTTTTTACTACCACTCCAACTCTCTTTCTATCTTCCTTTACTTGGGTTCGTTATTCTTGCTTTTATTATCATTTTAGCCATTGTTTGGACTAAGCTTGATAAATTAGCCATTCCAGCCTCTCTAACTTTATTAGCCGCATTCGCTATGTTTTGGATTGCTGGCGAAAAATTCTTCTACTTAAGCAATGATTATAACTTATCAGTAATGATAGGCTCATTATTGTTAGTAATCGCTTACTCTATATGGCTAATCAACCGCTTCCGCTTCTCATTTTCAGCTTCTAAAGGGCTTGTCAGTGCCTGTTATTTTATTGGGCATTTCTTCATCGTCAGAGCTTTATTCCTTTAGACTCCATTAACCCCTTGTTTTTACAAACATAGAATAAGGGGTTAATTTTTTGACCTAATTCGCATTTTTTGCCAATGAATATGCCTTTGGTATCTTGACTCTGGACTCTACTCCAAGCTGTAAAGTACTTATCAGATAAATGAATTTAAACTTTACTTTGTTGAACAAGGAGAGCCAGTTATGACTAAACATGCTCATCAACACGATAATCATAAACATACCGATGCTTGCTGCTCAAGCTCTCAATGCTGTTCAGGTCACTCAGAGAATAGTACGCACTCACATACTGAAAGTGGACATTCGCACACCAAAATAGATAAAAGTGATCCTGAATGCGAGGATGAGCATCACCACGAGCACTCCCACCAACATAATCATGATGCTCACGATCATAGCCATGATGGGCACAATCATGCTCATGGAAGCTGTGATATCAACGCCCCAGTTTCTAATATAGAGCCAGAAAAGCTTGCACAACAGCGCTTTAGCTGGAAAGTGCAAGGTATGGATTGCCCAAGTTGCGCACAAAAAATTGAAACCGCTGTACTAAAAGTCGCTGGCGTTAAACAAGCCAAAATTCTTTTTGCTACCGAAAAACTGGTTGTTGACGCTGATAGTGATTTGCGCACCAATGTGATTAGCGCAGTAAAAAGTGCGGGTTTTGAACTGTTCGACCTCTCATCACCTGAATCTAAAAAGCCCGTTAAGCAAAGCCTATTAAAAGAAGGCGCATTTGTTATTGTGCTTGCGATTTTAATGGCGATTAGCTGGGGTGCTGAATTTATTGATCCTCAAGCAGGTCGAGCAGCCTTTATTGCGACAACCTTGATTGGTTTATTCCCCATTGTGAAGAAGTCCTTACAACTTATTCGCAGTGGTACGCCTTTCGCCATAGAAACATTGATGAGTGTTGCCGCAATTGGCGCTCTATTTATTAATGCTACCGAAGAAGCAGCAATGGTTATTTTGCTGTTTATGATTGGTGAAATGCTGGAGTCTTACGCCGCAGGACGTGCTCGTCGAGGTGTAAGCGCATTAATGGCATTAGTGCCAGAAGAAGCAACATTAGTTAAAGATGGTAAAAAACAAACGATCCCTGCGGCGCAATTACGTCCAGGCGACATTATTGAAATTGCACCAGGTTCACGTTTACCGACAGATGCGGAATTAGTTAGTGCATTTGCAAGCTTTGATGAAAGTGCATTAACGGGTGAATCAGTGCCCGTAGAGCGTCTACAAGGCGAAAAAGTAGCAGCCGGTTGTTTATCTGTGGATAGATCTGTACAGATGAAAGTGGTATCTGAGCAAGGGCAAAATGCTATCGACCGTATTTTGCAACTGATTGAAGAAGCTGAAGAGCGTAGAGCGCCAATTGAGCGTTTTGTTGACCGCTTTAGTCGCTACTATACCCCTGCCATTATGCTGTTCTCCGCATTAGTGATTATTATACCGCCACTGTTCTTTGCTCAGCCTTGGGAAACATGGTTCTATCGCGGCTTAACGCTGTTATTGATTGGTTGTCCTTGTGCATTGGTTATCTCAACGCCTGCCGCTATTACCTCAGCATTAGCGGCTGCGACAAAACGTGGTGCATTAATTAAAGGGGGTGCAGCGTTAGAGCAATTAGGCACCGTTAATACCATCGCCCTCGATAAAACCGGTACATTGACTGAAGGGAAACCTCAAGTGACGGATGTTGTTGCTGAAACGGGGTTTAATGAAAAAGAAATCCTAACTTTGGCTTCGTCCGTAGAAGTCGGATCACATCATCCATTAGCAAAAGCCATTATCAATAAAGCACAAGAACAAGGTGTACTTGTTGTTGAAGCGGAAGATCGTAAAGCCTTAGCGGGTAAAGGAATTGAAGGTTATTTAAATAGCCAGCACATTCTTGTCAGTGCGCCGTCTCAATTATCAGAAACAACAACATTATCGTCTCAATGGCAACAAGAGGTTGCTCGCCTTGAAGATGAAGGAAAAACCGTTGTTGTTGTTTTAAAAGAGCGTCAACTTATCGGTGTTATTGCGATGCAAGATACCTTACGCAATGATGCCATCGAATCAATGAAATTATTG
The DNA here is from genome assembly GCF_030271835.1 of Proteus appendicitidis. Lineage (NCBI taxonomy): Bacteria > Pseudomonadati > Pseudomonadota > Gammaproteobacteria > Enterobacterales > Morganellaceae > Proteus > Proteus appendicitidis. The sequence continues at coordinate 520,671 of NZ_CP127389.1, read as the reverse complement.
AAAGAGATGAACATCAATGCCGTGATGCTAACAGGAGATAATCCAAGAGCCGCTGCGGCAATTGCGAAAAAACTTGGCATGGATTTCCGTGCAGGATTACTGCCTGAAGATAAAGTCACTTCAGTAATGGAAATCAGTAAAACGCATAACACCATGATGGTCGGTGATGGTATCAATGATGCGCCAGCAATGAAGGCTGCCACCATTGGTGTTGCAATGGGAAGTGGCACTGATGTTGCACTTGAAACCGCAGATGCAGCATTAACACATAACCGTTTAACAGGTTTACCTGAAATTATTCAGTTATCTCGTGCAACACGCAAAATCATTCGTGAAAACATCACTATCGCACTAGGCTTAAAAGCCGTGTTCTTAGTAACTAGCTTATTAGGAATAACAGGGCTTTGGGTTGCAGTACTTGCAGATTCAGGGGCGACCGCCCTTGTCACAGCCAATGCCGTAAGACTGTTACGAGTAAAGCTGAAATCATCTAGCAAAGAATAAAGTAAATTAAAAAACCCAAACTTCAATGATTGAGGTTTGGGTTATTTTTTAGCACGATAATCAATTACAGATTGCTCTCTTTTTTACGGATCAGGTAACGATAAGGTGCAGACTCAGTCTCTTGATTTAATAAATCATGTTCCATAAAACGGCAAAAGCCGGGGATATCACGTACTGTGGCGGGATCATCCGCAATCACTAAAAGCGTCTCACCTAATGCCATATTTCTTATGGTTTTACGCACTAACATCACAGGCTCTGGGCAACGTAGGCCTAGCGTATCTAATGTTTTAGTTGCATCATCAAATTGAGCATTCATTCTATTAACCATTCTTCTTACACTGACAGATTGCGTCATTATATCTCGCTTTTGTGTTCACATCACGGCACATTAAGCACAAAGGTATACCTGCTAACCTTTGCTTTTGTTGCGCAACAGGCGTATTATGCGCATCCTCTCATTTAAGAGAGAAATCACTGTTTTATTGGGTTCCCTCACCCCAATCACTAAAAAGGTACAATTTATGTATACGTTTACTCCCCGCCAAAAAGCGGTGGCGCTGTTATGGCTTTCTTTGTTCCATATCCTGATAATTACTTCTAGTAACTATCTTGTGCAATTGCCTATTTCCATTTTTGGTTTCCATACCACTTGGGGTGCCTTTACTTTTCCGTTTATTTTTCTGGCAACAGACTTAACGGTTCGTATTTATGGTGCGCCTTTGGCTCGACGCATTATTACTGCCGTCATGATCCCTGCATTAGCGATTTCTTACCTGATCTCAACGCTCTTTTTCCAAGGAAGTTGGCAAGGTTTTGCCTCATTAGCTGATTTTAATATCATGGTGGCAAGAATTGCGACAGCAAGCTTTATGGCTTATGTGTTAGGTCAAATCATGGATGTGTCTGTCTTTAACCGTTTAAGACAACAACAAAAATGGTGGGTAGCACCAAGTGCAGCGATGTTCTTTGGGAATTTACTCGATACTCTCGCCTTCTTCTTTATTGCATTTTATCGTAGTACTGACGCATTTATGGCGGAGAATTGGGTTGAAATTGCATTGGTTGACTACGTGTTTAAATTGACCATTTGTATGCTGTTCTTCTTGCCTGCATATGGTGTTTTGCTGAATTTTATTTTGCGTCACTTTTTCGCACAAGAAAATGAAAAACAAGATTATGCTGAAATTCGCTCATAATCTGTCTCACCTCGCAAAAAAATAATGGTATAAATGTCATAATTCAAATAATAAAGCTTCATAAGTCAATTTTATGAAGCTTTATTCTAAATGAAATAATTTATTATTTTATGTAAATATTTCTTATAGTAATTAATTAGCATGATTAGTCAAACAACGTACAGAATATTACTTAAATATCATTATTGTGATATTTTTTGCATGCTAATATAAAAATGATTAATTATTTACAATGAAATATTTTATTCATCTATTAAACTGTTAATGTATTTAAGTTCATCTCCATAGAATTCTCTGTCAATTGGGATGACAAGCCCCACCATAAGGATTTTTTACTCTCTTTTGCGAATAGTAGGAGTCTATTATGTTAAAAGTTATTCAATCCCCCGCTAAATATATTCAAGGGCCAGATGCGTTATACCATATTGGTAAATACGCAAAACCTTTTGGCGATAGAGCGCTGATTATTGCTGATAAATTTGTTATGGATCTCGTCGGCAGTACTGTCAAAGACAGTATGTCTCAATATGAAGTGAATGGGCACTTTGAACTGTTTAATGGTGAATGCACACACAACGAAATCAATCGGTTATCTGAACTTGCAAAAGCACAAGCCTCCCTTGTGATCATCGGCGTTGGTGGTGGTAAAACACTTGATACTGCCAAAGCAGTTGCTTATAAATGCCAGCTTCCTGTCGTCATCTCCCCAACAATTGCTTCTACTGATGCGCCAACAAGCGCACTTTCTGTGATTTATACAGAATTAGGCGCATTTGATAGCTACCTTTTCTACCCAACAAACCCTGATGTTGTCGTGATGGACACAAATATCATCGCGTCTGCACCAGCTCGTTTATTAGTGGCAGGAATGGGGGATGCTTTAGCAACTTACTTCGAAGCAAGAGCCTGTAGTCATGCTCAAAAACAGACCATGGCAGGGGGTAAATCAACACTAGCAGCCCTAGCTCTGGCTGAACTTTGCTATAACACCCTTTTAGAAGATGGCTATAAAGCAAAACTCGCAGTAAGCCGAGGTGTTTGTACCACTGCGGTAGAAAATATTATCGAAGCTAATACCTTCTTAAGTGGTATCGGTTTTGAAAGCGCGGGGCTTGCGGCAGCTCATGCCATTCATAATGGATTTACGGCATTAGAAGAGTGTCACAATATGTACCATGGTGAAAAAGTCGCCTTTGGTACATTAGTCCAATTAGTGTTAGAAAACAGTCCATTAGAAGAGTTAGAAGAGTTCCTTGATTTCTGTATTTTAGTCGGGCTGCCAGTCACTTTAGAAGAGCTGGGGATCAATGCAACAGGCGATGAATTAAATGAAAAAATCATGGCAGTTGCTGAGTTAAGTTGTGCTGAGGGCGAGACAATTTACAACATGCCATTTGATGTTGATTCCGATAAGGTTTATGCCGCTATTTTAACTGCCGATCAATTAGGACGGGAATGGCTTTATTAAAGCCTGAGTAAACAGGGAGTGTTTATCTCCCTGTTTGCATTTACAAAAAAGGTGATTTATGGTCAGTATCGTATTAGTTTCAAAAAGTCTTACGCTCGCCAATGGTATTAAAGAGCTTGTTAATCAGACTGTAGATCGCCAAGTAAAAATTGTCATTGCAACCAATTATCAAACACCTTCTGATCTTGCTAATGAAGTGTCACCAGAAACTATACTCACAGCAATTAAAAAGTGTTACAGCAAACAAGGTGTACTCGTTTTACTCGATACTTATCATTCAGCACAAAATGCGGCACTCGCTATCGCTAATCTTGAGCATGACGTTGCCACTAACGTCGCGTTAAGTTCAGCGCCGATTGTTGAAGGCACCTTGGCTGCCGCCAATAGTATTGCGTTAGGTGCTTCACTTGAAGAAGCTGAAAAAGCAGCGCATAAAACCATTACAATTAAAAAACTGCAATTAGGCGAAAATCTGCCTAATTTAAATCTTCATCCTAAAAACACAAATTACGAACCTGTCAGAATTATCACCGCACCTGTTTGGCTATACCCTTATCATCGTTTTGTGATCTCGCGTAAAAAAATATCCTCTCACTTATTACTTGAAGAGCAAAAACGTCTCGTAAAAGCCATTGAGCGATCCAAAAAGGATATAGACTGGTTAACCGAAGAAGCGTACCGCAAGATTGGAGAACAATATGCCCATATTTTTTCTAGTCACCGTTTCTTATTAGAAAATACCGAATTACAACTGACTGTATGTAGCATGATAAGCAAACATCACTGTAATGCGGAATTTGCCTTACAGCAGACATTTATTGATTTAATAGATACTTATGCGCAAATGGATGATGATAATATGCGCGCTCGTGAAAGTGATTTAGATGATATTTTATCTCGATTACTGCGCTATTTAACTTCTGCGCCTCCGCCAATCACGCATCCTCCTTATACAAACGCAATTCTGGTAACAAAACAGCTTCATCCCTCCACATTAATGACCCTTGATACCAATAAGATCAAAGGAATTTTATTAAGTCACGGTAATCCTCTGTCTAATACAACCGTATTAGCGAATGCACTAGATATTCCAATTATTAATGAAGCGGGAAATCAAGCGCTCTCGCTGACTGACGGACAAAATATAACGCTAAAAAAAGTCCAGAATATTTGGCTTTATCAAAACACCTATATTTCACATTAAAAATAAGCATATTTAAATGACCTGAATTTCCCTGTATCAGGTTATTTAATTTCCTTATTCTTTTATATTTCACATCTGTTTTACTAAAAATAAAAAAAGGGAATAAAAGATCCTCTTTTATTCCCTAGCTGCTTGTTATCTTAGTAATCAATTACTTTTTTATTATCTAATAGGCAATACTTATAATGCTCTTGCCAATAAACTAATGGGGTGTTCACATTTTTTCGTCGTTGACATCTCAATTTGCCATTTACAGGTTTCACAGTCTGTAATTACCAAATCACAGCCGCTCTCTTCAATTTGGCGGAATAAACCCGCACCAATGCCTTGAGCAACATCGTAGTTTTCAGATTTAAAACCGTAAGTTCCGGCAATACCACAGCATTGAGAATCTAAAACAATAACCTCAACACCTGGGATACGCTTAATTAAATCAATGGAATACGCAGTCCATCCCATTTTTTCCATATGACAAGGTGTGTGATATGCCACTTTTAACGGAGTGTGTTTCAGTGGTAATTCACGACCTTCTTCTAATAAACGATAAATATAACGTGTCGCTAATTCAATATTTTCACGTACTTTGGATGTATCAACATCAAGGATATGTTCATACTCATCACGAATAGTGAAAGTACAGGTTGATGATGTTGCAACGACAGGAATATTGTTTTCAACAATTTTTTCTGTCAGAGATTCAAGGTTTACCGCGGCTTGTTTTTTAGCTTGTTTAACAAAACCATTCGCAATTAATGCAACACCACAGCATTTTTCACGTTTTAATAACTGAACACCAATCTCCATTTTGTTGAATACTTTAACTAAATCTTTACCTAATTGTGGGTGGTTATAGTTAGCGTAACAACCATGGAAGAAGGCAACTTGATCTTTAAAACGCGCCTGCTCTTCAACTTGTTTTTTCATCCATGTTCTAAATGTACCAAAAGAGTATTTTGGTAATTCGCGACGATGGTCGATTTTAAGTGCTTTATCCAAGATCTTGCGTACAGGTTTTAATCCTGTAATGGTATTTACTATCGGCGCCATTGGCGTTGATAATGACCCCATTAGATCCGTATGACTTAAAATAGCATCACGAAGTTTTGGTGTTTTTGTATTGTAGTTCAGTTTCGCGCGCGAAATGATGTCACCAATCTTCACATCTGACGGACAAGCAACTTCACAACGCTTACAATTGGTGCAATATTTCAATGCTTCATCATAAAGCATTGGATCTTTTAGACGTAAACGCTCACCATCAGGACCCGCTTGTTTAGGACCCGGATAAAGTGGATTCACTTTTGCAACAGGGCAATAAGTTGTACAAACAGTACACTTAATGCACGCTTCAAAACTGTTATCATGTAAACTCATTGTGCTGCCTCCACAACCGCAGATGTGGTCTGTTCTGATTTATTGCGCTGTAAAATTTGTTGCGCTGCATAAAGTGCGCTGATCATTGAAACACCGGCACCACAACCTTCATTAAGAGGGTCAAACCCACCTAATACAGCGCCTACAGCGTAAACATTCTCTAAGACTTCGCCATATTTCATCGGTCTTAATTGGCTATCTGTATCAACACCAAATCGCATATAAGGCTGTTTTGCAAAGACATTGACTTGTGTCCACTCATTGCGTGGTAATGTCTCTATCAAATCAAGTTCCATCAAAGGTTCATAGACACGATCAAACTCTGCAATTAACCCATTATTGAAGAAACTGCCCGTTGCCAATACAACATGTTCACTACGAATAGGAATGTCAGTATGGTTTCGAGTATGAATACCTGTAACTTTACTCCCCACTAAATCAACTTGTTCTGCACGATCACCCGGCATGATTAAACCGCCCGCTTTTTGGAAACGCAGTTTTAATGCTTGATGTAAACGAATACCCAATAGTGATGGTGGCAATGTCGGTAATAAACAGATAGGTTTACCTACAAGTTGTTGAAGTAGCGTCACCGGCTCTTCAGCATCCAGCCCAATACATGCAGGTAAAATAATTGCTTCAACACTATCATCGATATGCTTTTTCAGCTCTTCCGCTAACGCTTTAGTGTTTTCAGGCTTATCTAAATAACGCGCAATATTAACGGCTCTAAATTCACTTGGATTATCACGCAATCTGTCTAATAGCGGTAAGTGAATATGATAAGGAATAGCCTCAACACCTTGCTCATTCAGCGTATTACTTGCAAATTGTGGCTGAAAATCTAAGAAGCCTTCAATGCCAACAACAGCCAGCTTTTTCCATGGCAACCCTTGATCAACACCATGAGTTGGCACACGTTTTGGACTCATCCAACTCATACGTGAACGTCCAACGGGTGTAATACGATAATGGTTTTCATCACCATTGCCTTGATATTCAAGACCTTTCGTACTTGATAATAATGCTTGAGCCTGTTCAATTAAGGTTGAAACCTGAATTTCACCCATACGGCTATAAGGATGTTTCGGGGCAAGTTCAGCCAATGCGGCTAACGCTTTTTTAGGTTGAGTCACTAATGAACCATCAGGAAGATGAGTTAATAGATCTAGCGAACCTGATGAAAAATGTAGTGCGCTCTGACCATTACTGATAATTGCGCAAGACTTACCGGCTTCAGCAAGACGAATACCTGCGGTTAAACCTGCAAGCCCGCTACCTATAATGATGACGTCAAATTTCATTATCTGCCTCCGCTGAAGCTGTTTTTTCAATCATATCAGCATCTAAACCACATAAACCTTGATAAACCCAACTGGTAAATTCACTCTCACGCAACGCATTACCCCAAGCAATTGGTCGAATACCTTTCCAACGCTCATTTAAGAAATGGGCAAGCTGTTGTTCTGATTCATGAGGAGTCGTGACTTGTAAACGGTTTAATAAACCCGCAGCACGACAAGCACAAAGCTCACCTTGGCATGTTCCCATCCCCACACGAGTACGGCGACGTAAATCAAGTAAGTTATTGACGGTTAAAGAGTTAACCGCATAGCGAACTTCCCCTGCGGTAACAGCTTCACATTCACAGACTAAACTCTTATCACTGCGTTCATTACTCAATAATTTATTCGCCAAATCACCGTGACGATAAACTGCAGAACCACGAATTGGCGCAGGCAATGAAACAACACTACGTAATGCTTGCTCTGCAGATTGGCGAGAGCCAGGTAAGGCTTCTTCTGCGGTTGTACATTTAGCAGAGACATTTAATTTTTCGCAGATTTTATCTGTTGCCCATTCAGCCATTAAACGGTAAGTCATTAATTTACCGCCCGTAATGGTAATAAAGCCTTCTAATCCATCACGTTGCGCATGGTCGAGTAAAACAATACCACGGCTAACATTACGACCTGATGGATCATCATCACTTGCAACTAAAGGACGCACACCAGCATAAGCACGTAAAATGCGAGTTTGAGCCAATTTTGGCGCTAACATTGAACCTTCACGAATGAGAATATCGACTTCTTCTGGGGTGACATACATATTGTCGATTTCATCGTAAGGTACGCGTGTTGATGTTGTACCAATCAATGAAATGGTATCGCCAGGCACTAAAATATCGGCATCCGCAGGTTTACGACAGCGGTTAATCACCATATTGTTAATGCGATGACCCAAAATCAGCAACGCACCTTTGGCTGGGAACATACGAACTTTTAGCTCGCCATATTCAGCGATTTTTTGTCCCCAAATTCCCCCTGCATTTGCCACTATTTGCGCGCGAATTTCATACAGTTTTTTCGCTTGGTGATCGTAAACTTTCACACCTTTAACGCGGTCGCCTTCACGAACAAGCCCCACGACTTCATGATAAGTCAGTACTTGGGCACCATGTTCGCGGGCATCTAACATATTTGCGGCAGTTAAACGGAAAGGATCGACAGTACCATCTGGCACTTTAACCGCACCGATTAAATTCGGGTTAACAGATGGCTCTAAGCGAATGGCTTCTTCGGGTGAAATCGCTTGAGCATCAATACCTGCGGCTTGGCAAGATTGAATAAAAGTCTGTTGAAACTCTAAAGAATCTTCAGGAAGGGTAATAAAAAGGCCATCCGTTTTTTCAACACAATGACGAGCGACCCGTTTTAAAATCATGTTTTCTTCAATACACTCACGCGCTGACTCAGGGTCTGTTACTGCATAACGCGCACCACTGTGTAACAATCCATGATTTCGACCGGTTGCACCGGTTGCAATATCATGTCTTTCTAGCAGGATGCAACGTAATCCACGGCGTGCACAGTCTCTTGCCATGCCTGCACCGGTTGCTCCCCCGCCAATAATAATGACATCTGTTTCTGTCACTGGTGAACCGCTCATCATAGAGATGCCCTCTCACATTACATTCAGCAAACGCTTAATTATTCTTTAGCGTTAATTATAGTGTATAAGATACACAAAAAATGTGGTTAATGTTTGATAATGAGCAAAAACGAAAGAGAAACGCTCACGAGTGAAAAATTAAAACCACAAGTGTGATACTAATCACAAATTATTTAACAAAAACTATTTGATAAAGTTAACATATCACTCAAAATTGCACATCTTGAAAAATTATTCGACAACTGAGTAATACCTCACAGTAAATTTGATTGTATAAGTTTACTATTAAGTTCGTTAAAGAAAATTTTTTGATAACTTCACTGTTCGTTTTGTCATTATTTAATATCAACATATTAAAATAAAAGCCATCGGAGGCTAATATGTTAAGTCTGTTTAGACCTGCGCCACATAAAGCGCGTTTGCCAAAAGAGCAGATAGATCCTGTCTATCGTCGTCTGCGCTGGCAGATCTTTATGGGGATTTTCTTCGGTTACGCTGCTTATTATTTAGTAAGAAAAAACTTTGCACTAGCAATGCCTTATCTTGTAGAAGAAGGGTTCTCTAAAGGTGACCTAGGTTTTGCTTTATCAGGGATCTCGATTGCTTACGGTTTCTCTAAGTTTATCATGGGCTCATTCTCTGACCGTGCTAACCCTCGTTATTTCTTACCAGCAGGTCTTATTTTAGCCGCTTTAGTGATGCTATTTATGGGCTTTGTACCATGGGCAACTTCGAGCATTATGATAATGTTCGTTCTGTTGTTCCTTTGTGGTTGGTTCCAAGGTATGGGTTGGCCTCCTTGTGGACGTACAATGGTACACTGGTGGTCACAAAAAGAACGTGGCGGGATCGTTTCTATCTGGAACTGTGCGCATAACGTTGGTGGTGGCTTACCTCCATTACTGTTCTTATTAGGTATGGCATGGTTTAACGACTGGAAAGCAGCGTTATATATGCCAGCATTTGCGGCAATCTTAGTTGCTATGATTGCATTCGCATTAATGCGTGATACACCACAATCTTGTGGTCTTCCACCAATTGAAGAATACAAAAACGACTATCCACCTGATTATAAAGAAACTGACGAGCAAGAGCTGACTGCAAAAGAAATCTTTATGAAGTATGTGTTCCCTAACAAACTTCTGTGGATGATTGCGATTGCTAACGTGTTTGTTTACTTACTGCGTTATGGCGTACTGGACTGGTCACCGACTTATCTGCGTGAAGTAAAAGACTTCGCAATGGATAAATCATCATGGGCTTACTTCTTATATGAATACGCTGGTATCCCAGGCACACTGCTGTGTGGTTGGATGTCGGATAAAGTATTCAGAGGTAACCGTGGTGCAACAGGCGTGTTCTTCATGACCTTAGTAACTATCGCAACTATCGTATTCTGGATGAACCCAGCGGGTAACCCGAATGTTGATATGGCGTGTATGTTAATCATCGGTTTCTTAATCTACGGTCCTGTTATGTTGATTGGTCTGCATGCGCTAGAGCTTGCACCGAAAAAAGCAGCAGGTACAGCAGCAGGCTTTACCGGTCTATTCGGTTACTTAGGTGGTTCTGTTGCAGCGAGTGCTATCGTAGGTTACACAGTTGACTACTTCGGTTGGGATGGCGGCTTTATGGTCATGATCGGCGGTAGTGCGCTATCTGTTGTGTTATTACTTATCGTGATGGTTACTGAAACCAAACACAAACGTGAAATGCTTCAGAAGTACGAATAATCGCTAACTGATTATTTATGAAATTAGTTAAATCTCATCTCTAAAAACCAAGCCACATCAACTGTTTTGATGTGGCTTTTTTATTGCCAACTGTACATAACTTTGTTGTACGTAGAATTAAAATGGAGCAGCTTTATGAGTACATCTTTTAGAATAAAACCGTTAGTTGCAGGCGTTCTTTTAACTCTATCTTTAAGTGCAATCGCACAAGCGGCAAGTGATAAGGTCGTTATTGCTCACCGTGGTGCAAGTGGTTATTTGCCTGAACATACGCTTCCTGCCAAAGCATTAGCTTATGCCCAAGGCGCAGATTATCTCGAACAAGACTTAGTGATGACCAAAGACAACGAATTAGTTGTTTTACATGACCACTATCTTGATCGCGTAACAGATGTGGCTGATCGTTATCCTAATAGAGCAAGAAAAGATGGTCGTTATTACGCTATCGACTTTACGCTTGAAGAAATTAAAGGGCTGAAATTTACTGAAGGTTTCGACATTGTTGACGGTAAAAAAGTCCAAAGTTACCCAAACCGTTTCCCTATGGGTAAATCGGATTTCCGTGTACATACTTTCCAAGAAGAAATTGAATTTATCCAAGGTTTAAACAAATCAACCGGCCAAGATATTGGCATTTACCCTGAAATTAAAGCACCTTGGTTCCATGAACAAGAAGGTAAAGACATTACCACCAAAGTACTGGAAGTACTTAAACAGTACGGTTATACGAAAAAAACCGACAATGTTTATCTACAATCATTCGATGCTAACGATCTAAAACGCATTAAAACAGAATTGATGCCAAAAATGGGCATGGATCTAAAACTTGTGCAGTTAATTGCCTATACCGACTGGAATGAGACATATGAGAAACAGCCTGATGGTACATGGACAAACTACAGCTATGAGTGGATGTTCAAGCCCGGTGCAATGAAAGAAATTGCAACTTATGCTGATGCTATTGGCCCTGACTACCATATGTTAGTAGAGGCCGATTCAACGCCAGAAAAAATCACCTTAACGGGAATGGCTGCTGATGCTCATGCTAATAAACTAACCATTCATCCATTTACTGTTCGTGTTGATAAACTGCCTAAATACGCAAAAGATGGTGATCAACTTTACGACATCATTTATAACCAAGCGGGCGCTGAGGGTGTCTTTACTGACTTCCCTGATTTAGGCGTTAAATTCTTACAAAAACAAGCTAAATAACTCATCGTTTTTTATTTACGCTTAAATAATTCAAGGTGCAGCTAGGTGACAAATGAATATAGTCAACAACGCTGCAACTTGAAGTATGACGAGTATCCTAGATATTTGCGCCCTTTCTGATTGTATATTCCTTCATCTTTCTCTAACTTATTCTCATAATTTAATTAAAAACCATAATCACTTTTTGATTTAGCTATCATTATTTATTAAATATTTAGAGGAAGGGATCACGATGACAATAATGGCTATTATTTTACTTGTTCTTATCGTTCTTTTTATTGGTTGGGGAATTTCCATTTACAACCGTCTTATTGCAACACGCAATCAAGTCAGTAATCAGTTTGCGAATATTGACGTTATTTTAAAACAAAGAGCTGACCAAATTCCTCAATTAATGGCGATAGCTGAAAAAGCGATGGAGCACGAAAAAAGTGTATTTATTGCCTTAAGTGACGCAAGACAACGTTATTTTAAAGCACAAAATATTAACGAAAAAATCAGCGCAACAAATGAGATGAATACAGCACTGCGAGGCATGATTGCCCTTGCTGAAAATTATCCGACGTTAATTTCAGGCGAACAATTGGCACTACTTCAAACTGCGGTTAGTGATGTAGAAAATAAAATTGCTCAACGTCGTGAAGGCTTTAATGATGCAACAACTAACTACAATACCGCAATAGAGATGTTTCCTGATAGCTTAATTGCTGGTCTTTTCCGCTTTGAACGTATGCAATTACTAGAAATACCAAAAGAAGAAATAAAATTTGAAGGAATTCATTTTAAATAATAGCCAGTTAAATTACCGCATTAAGGATAAATTGCAGTGTTAATTTATTTTTTTATCGGCTGTGCTGTGGGCGCATTAATCTATTTTTTACGCAGCAAACGCCCTCAAAAAAAGAAGAACAGCTTGAGCATTATTCCCTTTTTAGGGATCGCGTTTTCTGCTGGAAACTATCTATTTTTTTCACGAGAAACTCACCTTTATCCTAGTGGTGAAAACTCTGTTGCTACTCTTATCTCTTGCATTGCATTCGCTGTTATTTTGCTGTTTGCATACGGTATTTCAACCCATATTGCGAATATTGGTGAGAAAGCGATAAAAAATTATCATCAATTACAAAATGAAGGAACCTCTAAATTTTCAGCACTTATCAACACAGTATTTATTAGCCTTTTATTACTGAGTTTAAGCTTCAGCTTGTTTATTGACCAAAGATTGTTCTTTTTAAGTTTCGTTTTAATGTTCGTTTACCAAATTGTCAAAAGAACGCCTGAAAAACGTTTTTTACGCTTTCAAAAAATTCTAGCCACATCTAAGATCCGCTCTTTGGCTATTGGGCTGGTTGAAATTGAAGGCAAAATAACGGCTGGGAAAAGCTTAAATAGTCGATTAGGTAAAAAAGAGTGTTATGGCTACTTCTATTATGAATATAATGTATCCACAGACAAAGAAGGTAAAAAAAGCTATCACCAAACGTTTTGCGAAAAAAAAATCAATAATTTCACGATGACAGACGATACTGGGTCAATTCAAGTTCTCGCTGCTGATACTCCCTTTATACACTTTGGTATCAAACCTCACCAAGATTTTGAGTCCAACAATAAACGTTTTAAAGAGTACATTTTAGACAAAGACACCACATATTTATTAATTGGTGATGCAGAGTCTATCAATGGCGAAGTGGTTATCACACGCAAAGCGCCTCATTACCTACTGGGTTTATCGCCACAAGATTATATTGTTAGTTGGAACAAAGCGCGTCCTTTACGTCGTAATGCGACTATCATCGTTATCATTGCTCTTTTTGTTATCTTTTCCATTCTAGTAATACCAATGGATTATCAAAACGGCATTTTAACGCTTTATTTTAATAGCACTTCTCTTCCTCGGTAATTAATATGGAATGGCTTATTTTCATCATTTTTATTCTCACCTTGGTTTATTTTTTAATACGCCAATTAGTGATGATTTATAACAACATGGTGATGCTAAAAAATAATTGCTATAAAGCCTTTGCAAATATTGATGTTTTATTAAAAAAACAAGCCGACTTGATCCCCATGCTGATCGTTATCACACAAAAAGCAATGGATCATGAGAAAGCTTTATTTGAACAATTAGCTGAAAATAGAGAGCGCTATTTACATGCTGATATATTAGATAAAAAAGTTAATTTAGCGAATCAGCTATTACCACAAATACAAAAATCACTCATTATTGCTGAAAAGTACCCTGAGCTTATCAGTGGGAAAAACTTACATCTATTACAAATTCAAGCGAAAGAATTAGAAGAATGCATTGCTGACAGGCGAGAATTCTTCAATCAATCCGTGACTCTCTATAATACTGAAATACGTATTTTTCCTAATATCGTGTTTACGTTTATTTTTAAATTTAAAGATATCCCTCTTTTTTGCCCTAGTAGGGAGGCAATATCATGATAGAAATTCCCTTTTCTTTTTTTGGTATAACGGATTGGTTTCTCAGCTTTAATGAGTCTATTTCGATTATTATGTTTGCCACATTTGGCGTGCTGTTCTCTATGGCCATTATTTTGCCATTAATCAGTATCACACCTTTAAAAAAATATATGCCGCAGATTGCAGGAGGATTATTTAGCTCGATATTTGTCAGCTTAATGGTCTTAATTAGCTTTAATTTAATGCTGGGTGTTAATTCTGCATTAAAGCTACTCTTAATTTGGTGGGTTATTTTATTTTCGTGTATTACGTTTTGGTTTATTAATTATCGCTATATAAAAGACGTAACAGGAAATAAGTTTGCGAAGTTTCAAGAAAAAGCCCTTGAAGCAGAAGAAAAACGCAGAAAAAGCCGAAAATCCAAAAAATAAAAGAGAGCCTAAGCTCTCTTTTTTAGCATTATCGATATCGCATTTATGCCCTGTAAACAGGGAATGCAATAACATCACTAAGGCGTTCAACACCCAGTGCCAGCATAATAAGGCGATCAACCCCTAAAGCAACGCCAGAACACTCTGGTAACCCTGCTTCAAGCGCAGCTAAAAAACGCTCATCAATAGGCTGTTCTGGCAATCCCATAGCTACTCGCTGACGATTATCACGTTCAAAGCGATGACGTTGTTCTTGTGCATCCGTCAGTTCACGAAATCCGTTCGCTAACTCAACACCTTTAAAATAGACTTCAAAACGCTCTGCGACACGATGATCTTCAGAGCTTATTTCAGCTAATGAAGCTTGTGACGCAGGGAAATGATAGATAAAGGTTGGCTTTTCTAAACCGATATGCGGTTCAACCCCAGAAACAAATAGCAACTGAAGTAACGTATCTTTATCTTCTTCAGTATCTGCAATATTTGATAGATCCAGTTTTGCTGCCACTTCACGCAATTTTTCTTTATCGACAGATAAAGGGTCAATATCGAGATAACGCAAAAATGCTTGTTGATAAGAGAGTGACTCTGATGCTTCACAATCTAATACTTCTTGCAGTAGATCATCGACTTCATTCATCAACCGGTACATATCAAAACAAGGGCGATACCACTCTAGCATCGTAAATTCCGGATTATGATATCTACCGGCTTCCTCATTACGGAAGCAACGCCCCATTTGATAAATCGGTCCACTGTTTGCAGCTAATAAACGCTTCATGTGGTATTCAGGGCTTGTCATCAAATAAAGTTTTAGCCCTTGAGAAGCCCCAGGCCCCACAAATTGAGTTTCAAATGGGTAAAGATGAACATCGGTAACGGTAGCCTGACTCATCATCGGTGTTTCAACTTCTAACACGCCACGATCAGTGAAAAAACGCCTAATATTACTGACTATTTTCGCCTTTTTTAATAAGTTGGCGATTGAGGCGCTTGGCTGCCAATCCGCGATTTCACTCATGAACGAAAAACTCCAACAGAAAACAAAGCGTGCAGTTTACTCGCATCCTCTTCAACAGACAAATTTCTCCTAATAAAGAGGGGTTTCATTTTATATTTTTTCACTGATTTTTTCTTTTATTAAGTAAAAACACATAAGACAAATAAATATAATTCTACAAAACATCTACTTTGATGCGCTTTTTATCGTTTAAATAAACACCAGTTTAGAGTAATAAACTCAGTGCTTTTTCGCTATTTTTATAAAAAGAGTTAATTAGAATAATTCTTTTTCTCAATTGCGAATAACAATAAACTAACACTATGCTTATATTTAAATAGCCAAACTCATCTAAACTTCAAAGTTAACTTTCTATTTAAATCTACGTATTTTGATGAGAATTAAAAACCTTTAGAAATATTATTAATATTCTATTAACAATTAACAAGACAAACCGATTTGTTTTAGATAAATAGTAAAAAATTTATTTTAGTTTTTAAAATGGACTTTTATTAATTTAAATTACACTTAAGAAAGATAAAAATATTTACCCTTTAAAATCAATATGTAATAAAAAACCATTGTCATTTTCAATTAAAGTTATCTATACTTTCAAAAAAAATTATTCATTACTATTTATAATTTTCAATTTAGAAAAATATATTCTATTTGATCTTCAAGTTTCTCTGGTGGCTTATTAGTTAAACCCAGAATTCTTGGCGTAGATCACACTTTTTTTGCGAAATACGGGAAAACCATCATTCATATCAAATTTCGGTGTCCTACATTTCGTTATACTAAAATTACAGTCAATGATAATAAAGATGTTATCAAGCGCAGTCACAAGGTAGTGAAACAATTTCGTTACGGATAGCGTAAAAAAATAGCATTACAAATTAATAATGTCAGTGAATTGAATTCTAGACAATTATTCCAATTTTCACTTGAACAATGGAGAAGCGCAGTGCAAACCTTTAATGCCGATATAGCGATAATCGGAGCCGGGGGCGCAGGCTTACGAGCAGCAATAGCTGCTGCGGAAGCTAATCCTCAACTGAAAATTGCTCTGATCTCAAAAGTTTACCCAATGCGTAGCCACACCGTGGCAGCAGAAGGCGGATCAGCAGCAGTGACTCAGGCTCACGACTCCTATGATTTCCACTTCAATGATACCGTTTCAGGCGGTGACTGGTTGTGTGAACAGGATGTCGTCGATTACTTCGTTGAGCATTGTCCAACAGAGATGACTCAACTAGAACTCTGGGGCTGTCCTTGGAGCCGTAAAGAAGACGGGTCAGTCAACGTCCGACGTTTTGGTGGGATGAAGATCGAACGGACCTGGTTCGCAGCCGATAAAACCGGCTTCCATATGCTACATACCCTGTTCCAAACATCCTTAAAATACCCACAAATTCAACGTTTCGACGAACACTTTGTTCTCGATATTCTTGTTGATGAAGGTCACGCTCGTGGTCTTGTTGCAATTAATATGATGGAAGGGACGAAAGTTCAAATTCGTGCTAACGCTGTCATTATGGCAACCGGTGGTGCAGGACGAGTTTATCGTTTCAATACCAATGGCGGTATTGTTACGGGTGATGGTATGGGTATCGCTTTACGTCATGGCGTTCCACTGCGTGATATGGAATTTGTTCAATATCACCCAACAGGGCTACCAGGTTCAGGTATCCTGATGACCGAAGGTTGTCGTGGTGAAGGTGGTATTCTGGTCAATAAAGATGGCTATCGTTATCTACAAGATTACGGTCTAGGACCAGAAACACCATTAGGTAAACCAGAAAATAAATACATGGAATTAGGTCCTCGCGATAAAGTTTCTCAAGCTTTCTGGCATGAGTGGCGCGCAGGTCGTACCATCAAAACTCACCGTGGTGACGTTGTTTATCTTGACTTACGTCATCTGGGTGCGAAAAAACTGCATGAACGTCTGCCATTTATTTGTGAATTGGCAAAAGCGTATGTGGGTGTTGACCCAGTAAATGAACCAATCCCTGTTCGTCCTACTGCTCACTACACTATGGGTGGTATTGAAACTAACCAACAAACTGAGACTCGTATTAAAGGTCTGTTTGCTGTGGGTGAATGTTCATCTGTTGGTTTACACGGTGCTAACCGTTTAGGTTCTAACTCACTGGCAGAGCTGGTTGTATTCGGTCGTCTTGCAGGTGAAGAAGCGGTTCGTTGCGCACAAGAAGCTGCGCCAGCTAACGCCTCAGCATTAGATGCGCGTACTCGTGATATCGAAGATGGCCTGAAAAATCTGATGAACCAAAAAGGTTCTGAAAGCTGGTCACAAATTCGCGATGAAATGGGTGAATCAATGGAAGAAGGTTGCGGTATCTATCGCACACCTGAATTAATGCAAAAAACCGTTGATAAACTGGCTGAATTAAAAGAACGTTTCAAACACGTTGAAATTAAAGACACCAGTAGCGTCTTTAATACAGATTTACTGTACAAAATTGAGCTTGGCTTTGGTTTAGATGTCGCTGAATGTATGGCTCATTCCGCAATCAATCGTAAAGAGTCTCGTGGTGCACACCAACGTCTTGACGAAGGTTGTACTGAGCGTGATGACGTGAACTTCCTGAAACATACTCTGGCGTTCTATAACCCAGAAGGTGCCCCTCGTTTAGAATATAGCGATGTGAAGATCACGAAATCTGCTCCTGCTAAACGTGTCTATGGTGGTGAAGCGACTGCACAAGACAAGCAGAATAAGGAGAAAGCGAATGGCTGATGACATGAAGCACATTAAAATAGAAGTCATGCGCTATAACCCAGAAACGGACGAAGCGCCTCATTTCGTCACTTATGATGTTCCTTATGATGAGCAAACCTCATTACTGGACGCATTGGGTTATATTAAAGACAATTTAGCGCCTGATCTTTCTTATCGTTGGTCTTGCCGTATGGCGATTTGTGGCTCTTGCGGCATGATGGTCAACAAAGTGCCTAAATTGGCTTGTAAAACGTTTATTCGTGAATATCCAAACGGTATAAGAGTTGAAGCATTAGGTAACTTCCCTGTTGAGCGTGACCTTGTTGTCGATATGACTCACTTTATTGAAAGCTTAGAAGCGATTAAACCTTATATTATCGGTAATGATCGTAAGCCTTCAGAAGGGCCAAATAAACAGACTCCTGCTCAAATGGCGAAATACCACCAATTCTCTGGTTGTATCAACTGTGGTCTTTGCTATGCAGCATGTCCACAATTTGGTTTAAACCCAGAGTTTATTGGACCAGCAGCGATTACATTAGCTCAACGTTACAACACAGATAGTCGCGACCATGGGGCAAAAGAACGTATGCCTCAGTTAAATGGTGAGAACGGTGTCTGGTCTTGTACCTTTGTTGGCTACTGTTCTGAAGTCTGTCCAAAACATGTGGATCCTGCTGCCGCTATTCAGCAAGGTAAAGCAGCCAGTGCGCAAGACTTTGTCATTGCGATGCTGAAACCACGTTAAGGAGGAAACAAGACATGACAACAAAACGTAAGCCTTATGTTCGTGGCATGCAACCAAACTGGTGGACGAAGCTTGGATTCTATCGTTTCTATATCACCCGTGAAGGGACTTGTCTTCCACAACTTTGGTTCAGTCTGGTTGTTCTGTTTGGTGTATTCGCACTGAAAAATGGACCAGAAAGTTGGGCAGGTTTCGTTGGATTCCTGAGCAACCCAATTGTAATGCTAATTAACATTGTGACCCTTATTGCAACAGTCTTCCACTCTGCGACTTGGTTCAAACTTGCACCAAAAGCAGTGGTTATCATTGTTAAAGATGAAAAATTGCCGCAAGAACCTATTGTTCGTGGTTTCTGGGGTGTCACTATCGTTGTTACTGCCGCTATTCTGGCAGTGGCGTTAATTTAACCCAGGAGGAAATAATGAATCAGAATCAACTTCCTAAGCGCTCTGATGAACCTATTTTCTGGGGATTATTTGGTGCAGGTGGTATGTGGAGTGCGATTGTTTCTCCAGCAATCATCATCCTGCTCGGTATCCTAATCCCTATGGGTATTGCGCCAGAAGCATTTACTTATGAACGTATTATGGCATTTAGCCAAAGCATCATTGGCCGTCTGTTCTTACTGCTAATGATTATTCTGCCAGTTTGGTGTGCATTACACCGTATTCACCATACTCTGCACGATTTTAAAGTGCATGTACCTGCAAGCAAATGGGTATTCTATGGTGGTGCAGCAATTATCAGCGTTATCGCTATCATTGGTGTATTTACTCTGTAATTGATTAATACGTAAAGATTAAAAGCCACTCAATTGAGTGGCTTTTTTTTATGAAATTTTTTAATTACATCTATCTTATTAAAATATATTTAAACAACTTATGTCTTATTAAAAAACTCTTTAATAAAAAATATCAAAATTACTTATCCAAAATACACATACAGTAATGATGAATATTAATAGGCTACATCTAGAAACATAGGTCACTGAATTTTTATTAATAACCTAATAATTAAAAATGGAATAAATAATTATTTATTATCAATAAATTATAATGATTTATTTTATTTTTATGCCGTATTTATTATTTAAAAAATGCCGTATTTCTTCCTATGTAACGTTCTCTCGTGTATGCTTTCTGTACATAAAAGGAGGTTCTATGACAGCCGCAAATCAAATTAACCAAAAATTAAAGCGTTCAAGGCGTTATGTCTTTGAACGCAAAGATTTTGAAGATATTGCCAGTTATGACCAAATTGGTCGCGCACTTAATCAATTGATCAAGCAAGGTAACCTAATGAAAATTGGGTATGGTCTTTACACCAAAGCGCGGGAAAACAGCCTCACGGGTCGCTTAATGCCAACTAATCCAGGTGGTACAGATGCTATTTTACGTGAAGTTCTTAAGATGAAAGGCGTAGACTTTGAAATAGATGCGCTATCTTTGCAAAGTCTTTCTGGTAATAGCACACAAATCCCTTCATCTGTAAGGTATTCGTGGGATCCAAAACAGTTTAATCGTAAGCTGGTTATTGGTAATCGAGTCCTTAGCGCACCAAATAGCAAATGATAAAATTAAAAAATCAATTTTTAGAGGTTTCCGATGCTTTAGCGCTCGGAAACCCTGCTATCCCTGAAAAAGATTACTGGGTAGTTGCTTTACTTGCTCAATTAGCGACACTTAATTTTGATACACACCAAATAGTCTTTTCTGGCGGAACTGCACTGGCTAAATCCCATGTAAGAATATTCAGAATGTCAGAAGATGTTGACATCAAACTCATTCCAACAGATGTATTTAACTTATTTTCTCGAGATAAACGTAAAGCGAAGCGTAAAGCCTTATTAAAAGAAATCGAAGATATTCTTACCCTTCAATCAAGCCATTTTTCTATTGAAGAAAAAATAGTTCGTGATGAATACCGCTACGTTGAATATCAACTAAAATACCCTCAACAATTTAGTCAAGCACCCTGTTTACGTCCAATCATCAAACTAGAGTTAATCGAAACCATTCCTCTACTTCAAGTAGAACATCGTAGTATTCAATCGCTAGTTGCACAGTTGTATCGCCAATCTCAAGAAGTCGGTAAATTTGCCTGTGTCACAGTACAATCTATATTAGTTGAAAAAGTCATTTCTATGCTACGACGTACCATGCTAGTTAAGCGAGATCCTAAGCGTAAAGATGATCCTACATTAGTACGCCATATCTACGATATATACTGTATTAATATAGACCAACAGCTTGATTATAAAGCTCTGATACCTCTTTTTCGTATTGTATTACAAGAAGATGTGAAACGTTTTGGTAAGCAACATTTAGACTTTGTTATTGATCCAATTAAAGAATTACAACTCGGTTTGACAGAGTTAGAATCTAATCCATTATATTATCAAAGGTTTATAGATTTCGTTACTCCAATGGTATTTACTACTGAAATACCTAATTTCGATACTTGTTTTGCCTCATTTAAGAGTATTGCTCAGTCATTAATGATAAATAACTAAAAGAGAGTACCCACTAGATGATCCCCCAAAGTTAAACATAACTTTGGGGCTTTTTTATACCTGATATTCAGGTTTAACTCGCCAATTTCAGACCAATAATGCCGAAAATAATCATCGCTAAACTCAGTAAACGATAAATATTAGCGGACTCACCAAAAACTAAAATACCAAAGATTGCCGTGCCTACTGCACCAATACCGGTCCAAATTGCATAGGCGGTGCCTGCTGGTAAGCCTTTCATGGCATAAGACAACATGCCCATGCTTAAAATCATGGCGCTAATGGTAATGATACTGGGTGTTAAGCGTGTAAAACCGTGTGTGTATTTAAGACCGACAGCCCAAACGATTTCTAATAAACCGGCGACAAAAAGAATGATCCAAGACATAAACTACCCCTATTTGATAAATTGGGGTCGTCCCCTGAATACAAAGACAAAAAGCTGGGTCGTCCCAGCTTTCGAAAGATGAAGTTCAAGTATAAAAAAAAGAAATTAATCATGCAATAGTATAAAATTAACTCAATTTTTTTGAGGTGCGCCCTCTTCACCATAAAGAAAAGCAGAGACATCGTCTTCAACTTCTCCCATTGCCATCAGAGCATCCAGCGTCTCTTTTGCTTCTTCTTCATTGACAATACTCATGGCGAAACCAACGTGTACCAGTACCCACTTACCGATCATCGTATGAGGCTCCCCCTCACAGACTAACGCAATATTCACTTCTCGCTTAACGCCACAAACATCGACCATTGCATTTTCAGTGATTGTTTTTCCAACTTCAACAACCTGACCTGGAATACCAAGACACATAACAACCCCTATTCGATCTCTATTTGCTTTATTCGCATTGCATCATCATTTTCAACACGCAAATTTTGGCTACCACAAGACGGACAACCTGCATTAAACGTTGAAACAGTGACAACTTGATGACAATCCCAACACCATGCTTTCGCGGGGATAATCTCAATATGTAATTCACAACCTTGGGCAAGGGTATCTCTGCAAACAATATCAAAGCAAAATTCAAGTGCGCTAACTTCAACACAAGATAATGCGCCAATTTCCATCCATACGCTTTTTACTTTTTTTGCATTATTTAATTTAGCTTGAGAATCTATTATCTCAAATGCGCTCTGGCAAAGCGTGATTTCATGCATATCGATACCTTATTGAAGCAGGATAAATAATAGCAACTATAGTATCAGCACATAGTTGCTTTATTATTGATCTTAGAACAACAATTCAGCACCGGTTTCAAAAGCGGCTCTACGACGACGCTCTTTAACCATCTCTTCAAGTGCATCTCTATCAATACACACTAAAGCATGAGTTGGGCAGACTTCAATACATGCAGGACCCGCTTCACGGTGGTGGCATAAGTCGCATTTGTTGGCTTCCGCTTTAAATGCCTCAATCGCATTAAGTACGGTTGATTTGCGCATAACTGGACGAGAAACCACTTCCATCGTGCCATAAGGACAAGCTAGTACGCAGGTTTTACAGCCGATACATTTGTCCTGATCAACATAGTAATAATCTTTGTTATGAATAATAGCGCCATTTGGGCACACATTGGCACAAGGGGCATCCTCACATTGATGACATACAACTGCCGTGCTGATTGAAAATCCTTTGATAACATGAATGCGAGGTTGGAAATTCTGCTCACTAATTTGCTCAATGGCTAAATTATCTTGGTCTGCTTGCTGATGTGAAACAACACAAGCCACTTCACAAGTATGGCAACCAATACATTTTTTAGGGTCTGCAATGATGAAACGGTTCATCATATTCTCCTGCTTTTTGTTATATAGCTGTTATATATAGCCGTTATATATGGCAATAAATGCAACGAGTTATTCTAATTAATAGTAATAATTAGAGTATCAATAGAATGAATCTAGCACGGTTCATGCCAATATATTCTTGATATAACTATTCCTTATTTTTCAATTAAATAATTTCTAAATAAAAATGATTATTAATTAATAAATAAGTCGCTTCGTCAAATTATTCGACAATTTTGACGATAAAATAAATCGCTATATATTTGATTATATAGTGGTTTGATGCATTTATATTATTAAGTTTCATTACATATACAAAAATAGCGGGTTGGATCAAAAATGATTCAGTCATTGATATAAATTTATTATAAACCTACTACAATATAGCTAATTTTTTAGGGCAATCGGTGGTGTCATGAAATTAAGCAGTAACAATGCTGAAACTATGGAGAGCCTTCGTAATGAGCGTAACCAATATCGAATATTGGTTGATATCACAAACTCTGTATTAGCTCATCTAGACATGGATGGTCTTATTTCTGAAGTCTCTAAAGAAATACATCGTTTTTTTGGACTGAACCATATTAGTCTTATGTTATGCCGTGCCTCTTCACAAAATAGTAGTGAAGGTGTTCTTTATTCTAGTCGTTATCAGACTGGGAAATCTGTCATTCGTCAACAGCGTAAATTTAGTAGCGCGAATAACAAAGCCGAAGAAATTATTAATCAGAATAAACCTGTCTTAATTGATATTAATAAAGAAGATCAGGAAGATGTTTTGATTAAGCGTCTAGTTAAGCAAAATATGCAGACGGCTTTGTTATTGCCACTGGCTTTTAATCATAAACCGCTAGGCTTATTAATCTTAGCGCATGAAATAGGAAGTGTTTTTACTAACGATACTTGCCAATTGCTTCAACAAATTGCAGCACGTATTGGTATCGCGATTGAAAATGCGGCAGCTTATGAAGAAATAACACACTTAAAAGACAGTTTAAAGAATGAGAATATTTGGCTTAATGAGCAAATAGATAACAATGCATGCTTCAATGAGATCATTTATCAAAGTGACGCTATGCATAATGTGCTCGAACAAATTGAGTTAGTGGCACAAAGTGATAGTACTGTACTTATATTAGGTGAAACAGGCACAGGTAAAGAATTAATTGCGCGCGCTATTCATCGTCTAAGTCAGCGAAAAAATAAGTCGATGATAAAAATGAACTGTGCCGCAGTACCTTCTGGTCTGTTAGAAAGTGATCTCTTTGGTCATGATAAAGGCGCATTTACGGGTGCAACCAATACACATATTGGCCGATTCGAGATGGCAGATAAAAGCACGCTATTTCTTGATGAAATTGGTGATATGCCCATTGACTTACAACCCAAATTGCTTCGCGTGCTTCAAGAGCGTGAAATAGAAAGGTTGGGTGGTAATAAAGTAATCCCGGTTGATGTTAGGCTAATTGCTGCCACCAATAAAGATCTGCATGAATTAACAGATGAAGGTGAATTTAGAGAAGATCTTTATTATCGTCTTAATGTTTTTCCTATTATTATTCCACCACTAAGAGAGCGACCTGAAGATATTCCACTCTTGGTTAAACATTTTACGCAAAAAATTGCACGTAGAATGGATAGAAAAATAGATTGTATTCCTGCTAACGCATTGGAGCAGCTAACACTTTATCCATGGCCGGGTAATGTTCGTGAGCTTGAAAATATTATTGAGCGTGCCGTTATTTTAACGCGAGGATCAACATTAAACCTTCAGTTAAAAGAGCTTCATATTAACAAGCCCTCTCGTTTAAAGCAGGTACTGACTCAACCTTCATCCATTGAAAAGCGCATGCAGACGAATGCGCCAGAAAGCGATGATGAAGAGCGAGAAAGAATAATTCAAGCATTAAGAGAAACCAATGGTGTGGTTGCGGGTGCCAGAGGTGCTGCTTTAAAATTAGGATTAAAGAGAACAACATTATTATCACGGATGCAACGTTTAGGTATTTCAATTCCGGAAATACTTTAATTCTGAAATAATCAATCTCTAATTTATTTAAAGAGAGTGTAATTAATTTATTACACTCTCTTTTTCTATTTGTTTGAAAGTTATTAATCTCCATCTATAATTAATCTGATTGTATTTTATTAGTTATATTCTCTGATAAATTATTAATAATATAAACCATCAATGGAGCATATTATATATGAATAACCTGCTTATAAATAAAATTAGTGAAATAAAAAAAGAATACAAAAATAATAAATATGTTTTTATTCCTCAAAATATTGTGATTGATTTAATAAAACAATTAGGTGCTGAAGAAAAAGATATTAATGCACTGATGGAATATGGTGATTATTTAGTGCAAGATCCGACACTTTCATTTCGTCACTCTCGAACAGGCCGCTACCTTTTTGATAATGATATAAAAACAATCTCCAGACTAGAGTATCAACCTTTTGTTCTCTCTGAAGAAGATGGATTTATTCGTGAAGACAGTGGCGCACAAAGGCATTTTAGAGCGCTTGATGATCGCTGGCAGAGCAATACAGCATATCAAGCGTTATTAAAATTAAAAATGTTATTAATTCAAGGTAATACATTTACACCTCGTCACTTAACAGATCAAAATTCGCCTAAATCGATATCCACTGTTTTTCATTTAAGATTAATTGCCCAACCTGATTCTTTAAGTGAACTTTCAATTGAAGGCGTTCATCAAGATGGCGTTGATCACACCATGATTGTGACGATTAATAAGAATAACGTTAAGGATAAAACAGGTTCTTTACGTGTTCACTCACCGAAAGAAGCGATAGGAACGCCTTGGGAAAAAATTGATCCTGAAAATGTGCTTTATGAACACAATAACGCGCAATATCTTGATATTTTATTGATTGCAGATAATGAATTAAATCATAGCGGTACACCTATTTTTACGCATGATAATAAAAAGCAGGCTTACCAAGATTTTATCCTTTTACTATCTCGCTATCCGACTATAGATTCTCACCCATCACATCAATTTGATTCGATAAATTTACATCCAGACTTGCCTTTAACACTTTATTTAAATCAGTCTGTCGCTTAGTCATAACGCGTTATCACATCAATTAAAATCGTTGAGCTTGGCTGAGTAATAAATCAATAATCAAGACGAGGTTTGATTCAAAAGAGGAGCTTTCGATAGTGTCACAATGATAATTCACTGCATCGTCATAAATGGGGAAATGAAGATCAGCAAGTTCAGCCAACGGATTGGCACTTGCTCGAGTAAACGCAACAATCTTCATACCAATACTTTTTGCTATTTTTGCTTTTTCAACGACTTGTTCTGTTTCTCCACTACGAGATATCGCAATAAAAACCGTATAGCGAGAGGCATTATTAATAAAGATATTCTTACTGTCACTCAGCCCAGAAAGAAAAGCATCTTTACCAATCAGTTGTAACCGCTTACTGATATATTCTGAAAATATATGAGAAAAACCTGCACCATAAATAAAAAATGAGTTCTTGCTGTTAATTAAATCAGCAAAAGCTTGTCTTCGTTCGTCTGAAATTAACGTGAAAGTTTTTAAATAATTTGCCAAAAACTGATCAAAAAGAGGCTCTGTTGTTTCGTTTTCATCACTTTTCAATGGGTGTTTTTTTTCACCTGAAGATAACAACTGTTTGCAGTAATAAACCAACTCACTATAACCAGAAAAACCTAATTTCTGGCAAAGTCGCATAATAGTTGTTGTCGAAACAAAATTGGCTTGTGCAAGTTCTCTAATGGTCTGTTTGCCAACTTGTGTTGGGTTATCAATTAAATAGGAAAGAATGCGATATTCTGCACGGGTTAATTCCGTTGCTCTTGATAGTAAAGATGATAATCGTGCCGACATACCCGTTACCTTATTGATACATCGTCCTTACCAACATAAAAGGAAAATGCTGTTCTGGTGATAGAACAGCATTCTTATTCAATTATTCGTTAACAGCAAGTCTTGAGATCAAACACGCTTACCATTTACATAAGCTTTACGCAATTCAGGCCAATACTCACGATTTGCTTCAATCATATCATCAAGGATCTTCTTAGCGTGGATCACACTTGGCACCGTTTTATTCAGTGTAAATGCCTCCAGCGCTTTTTCGTAACTACCTTCAAGCGTTGCTTCTACCAGCAATTGCTCTGATGCCAATTGTTGCTCTAACAACGTACGATGAAAGCGCGGAATATCACCAACACGAATAGGCTCTGGTCCGTGCGAAGTGATATATGCAGGCACTTCAACCATTGCATCATAAGGTAAATCAGCAATTGCACCTTTGTTCTCAACAATCACTAAATGACGCTGACGTAAATCAAAGGCTAAAGAGCATGCCACATCAACAATAAAAGCACCGTGTACACCAACGTGGAACGCATCAGGTAAAATACCCGTCTCTTTGTATTCACGCGCGGCTTCAAACAGACGTTTTTCACGACCATCCATAACTTCATTTGCACGAGTGTAATCTGGATCTTGATGTTCAACGATATAATTTGGCATCAAGTAATACTGCAAATATGGATTTGGAATATATTCAGGGAATGCTTCCATTAACGGCTGAATATGACGCCATGTTTTTACCCATGATGGATCAGAGTGTTGTGGATCAGTTTGAGCAGCATCTTCTGTTAGAAGACCAAATTTAGCGATATGTTCACGTAATTCAGGTAATTTTTCCTCACCTTTTACACGTACAGAAGTGAACCAACCAAAGTGATTTAGACCAAAATAGTCCACATCTAAATCATGACGATCAACATTCAATACAGCAGCCATATTACGCATCGCCGCAACAGGCATATCACAGATATTCAATACACGAGCATTAGGGCGTAAACGACGCACACCTTCAGCAACAATCGCGGCTGGGTTTGAATAGTTTACAATCCATGCTTTCGGAGAAGCATATTTCTCAACTAAATCAATTAGCTCAACCATAGGTAAAATAGTGCGTAGACCGTAAGCCAGCCCGCCAGGTCCACAAGTTTCTTGCCCTACAACACCATGACGTAATGGGATTTTTTCATCCTGCTCACGCATTTTGTATTGACCCACACGCATTTGAGCAAACACAAAATGAGCGCCATCAAACGCTGTTTTAGCATCCGTTGTCACCGTAAATTTAATGGTATCGCTATGATCACGGATCACCTTTTCAACCACGGGTGCAATAGTCTCTTGGCGCTCTTGATCGATGTCGTATAAGCGAATTTCACTCAGTGGAAAATCCTCTAAACGAACCATTAAGCTTTTTACAATTCCCGGTGTATAGGTGCTTCCGCCGCCTGCAATACTTAAGATAAAGGGTGATTTAGTCATCTTTCTTTCTCCTATTAAAGTGCGGCTTCGACCGCTTCACGCATTTTTTTCACATGTAATCCATAAACCACTTGAACGTTATTACCGTGGCGTACAACGCCTTTAGCTCCGGTTTTTTTCAAGATATCTTCATGAATTACATCGACATTTTTAACAATGACTCTTAATCGGGTATAACAATTATCAACCACTTCAATATTGTCACGCCCGCCTAGCCCTTCAATAATCTCTTCACCTAACTCATTGATAGTTTGAGTAGTTTCTTCAGAGGCAGTGCCTGCTTCTGCTTTTTTCTTGTAGTCTTCTTTGCTGTATAAACGCGTCTCTTCATCATCATCTTCACGACCCGGTGTTTTAAGATTGAGTTTTAAAATCAAGGTTCTAAAGATAACGAAATAGAGCGCTGACATAATCAAACCCACCACGATATACATAGGCCAATTTGATTTTTCAGTGCCTAATGGCAAGTTATATAAAATGAAATCAATCACACCATTTGCACCAATCGCATGAACACCTAATAAATAGAACAACATCATGCCAATACCGGTTAATACGGCGTGAACTAAAAACAAAATAGGGGCAACAAACAAGAAGGAAAATTCAAGAGGCTCTGTGACACCCAGTAAAAAAGAGGTAGCGGCTGCCGGAATTAAAATCGCCTTCGCTATCTGTTTTTTCTCTTTTTTAGCCACAGAGATCATGGCAGCCGCAGCAGCTGTTAAACCAAACATTTTAGCGATACCACGAGCATCCCAAATTACCGTGCTACTCAGTTGCTTAACGTCAGAGCATGCCATTTCAGCAAAGTAGATATTTCTTGCACCTTGGTAAGTTGTGCCACAAACATCAGCAACACCACCTAATTCGGTATATAAGAATGGGGTATAAACTAAATGATGTAATCCTGTTGGGATCAGAATACGTTCTAAGAAGCCATAAATTAGCGCACCAAAAGCGCCTGAATCATGAATAACGAGCGCCATTTTGGTAATGCCCGCTTGAGCAAAAGGCCAGATTTCACACATTAAAACCGCTAATGCTATCGTAAATGGAATGGCGATGATCGCCACAAAACAGTGCCCTGAGTAGATAGCCATAATGCCGTTAAACTGACGACCTGAATAACGGTTATAAAGCCATCCTGATATTGCCCCCGTTAAAATACCTGCAAATACGCCCATTTCGAGGACTTGGACACCTAATACCATGCCTTGACCGGCAGCTCGCATTTCTTCAGCACTAACCAGTTTACCTTGCAGTGTTAGCGTAATGTTCATGGCATTTGTGAAAATAACAAATACCACCAAGCCAATTAAACCTGCATAGCCTTTGTCTTTTTTCGCTAAACCAATGGGAATACCCACAGCAAAAATCAGTGCTAAATTAACTAAAATAGCAACTGATGATTTTGCAAGTAATTGCCCAATACTTTGAATAACCGGGTGATTTAAAAACGGAATATATTCCGCAAGATTGCCATTGCCAAAGACATTGCCTAAAGCGATATACAAACCGACAATAGGTAATATCAAGACGGGGCCATATAGGGATTTACCAAACGCTTGTAGGGCATTAATGAGTTTTTTCATATGATATCTCGTTGTTGTTTTCTTACACTCATTTCCATGACAGCATCCTGCGCTGGCATTAAATAAAAAGCAATTTATCCACTTGATTTAGAAACGGATTACGTTAAAAGTCACATGTTACTTTTTTTATTGTGAACCAACGCATGGTGAGTATTCAGACAAAAGTTAAGTGATTTTTCGACGATAAACAGAAAAGAAAAAACCCCGACAACAATAAAAAATCATAAAAAAACCGAGCTTACTAACACAAGGTCAATAAACTCGGTCTTAAGGCAGAAAAACAATACTAATTAGGTCAGATTAGCCCTCGGCGGCTTCTCTTAAACGACGTTTAATATTGCTATATTCCGTTTTCACATAGTGTTCTGCCTGAGCCTGTTCCTTGATTGGCTCCACACATACTGCACAATATTTATACTCAGGTGTTTTAGTAATGGGGCTTAAATTCTCTGCAACCAGTTCGTTACAAGCACCAATCCACCATTGGTAAGTCATATATATCGCGCCTTTATTCGGTCTATCACTGACTGCAGCACGCGTAATAACTTTACCTTGACGAGAGCGTATCCAAACTAACTCTTGATCTTTAATACCCAGCTGTTTGGCATCTTCTGTATTTAATTGAACATAACCCGGTTCATCAGCCAACGCCGCCAATGCTTTACAGTTACCCGTCATTGAACGACAAGAGTAGTGTCCAACTTCACGGACTGTTGCCAGTACCATTGGGAATTCATCAGAAAGTTTGTCAATTGGTGGCGCCCACTCACAAGTAAAGAATTGACCTTTACCGTTAGGGGTATCAAAGTTACCACCATCGTACAGATATTGTGTACCTGGGCTATCTTCTGTTGGGCAAGGCCATTGAATATAAGCCAAGTCCGCCATTTTTTCGTAAGTCGCACCATAATAAATTGGGCATAACTCACGCAACTCATCCCAAATTTCCTTGGTATTGTTGTAATGCATTGGATAACCCATTGCTGTTGCCATCAGACTGATAATTTGCCAGTCTGTTTTTACATCACCAACAGGCTCAACCGCTTTATAGAAGCGTTGGAAGCCACGGTCTGCTGCGGTATAAACACCTTCATGCTCACCCCATGATGTTGCAGGGAAAATAACGTCAGCAATAGACGCTGTTTTGGTCATAAAGATATCTTGCACTATCAGTAAATCCAGTTTTTCAAACGTTCTACGGATGGTTGCTAAATCAGGCTCTGTTTGTAGTGGATCTTCACCCATTATATAGTGAGCTTTTAATAAGCCATGATCGATATTATGAGGGACTTCACTTAACGCATAGCCCACTTCATCAGGCATGGATTCAATGCCCCAGAATTTGGCAAATTTTTCACGCGCTTTTTCGTCAGTAACGTATTGATAACCTGGCAGTGTGTTAGGTAATGCGCCCATATCACACGCACCTTGTACGTTATTTTGACCACGAACAGGACCAACCCCGACGTATTTTTTACCTAAATTACCCGTTAATAAAGCCAAACTAGTCAGTGAACGCACCGTTTCAACACCTTGGTAGAATTGAGTGACACCCATTCCCCAAAGAATTGTTGCTGTTTCTGCTTTCGCGTACATACGTGCAGCTTCACGAATAATTGAAGCATTTAAACCTGTGGTTTCTTCAACGGATTCAGGTGTATAGCTTTCAACTAATTTACAATATTCTTCAAATTGCTCGGTGTGATTTTCGATAAAGGATTTATCATGTAATCCTTCTTCAATAATCACATGCGCAATGGCATTTAATAGCGCAATGTTAGAGCCATTTTTTAAGCCTAAGTGTAAATCGGCTAAACGTGCTGTTTCGATGTAACGAGGGTCACATACAATAATTTTGGCACCCTTTTCTTTCGCCTTAACAATACGGCGAGCAACAATAGGATGCGAGTCTGCGGCGTTATAGCCGAAGACAAATAGACATTTGGTATCCTCAATCTCAACGATTGAGTTGCTCATAGCACCATTACCGACCGAACGCTGCAGACCTGCAACCGAAGGGCCGTGTCAGACACGAGCACAGCAGTCTATATTATTATTTCCGATAACCGCACGAGCGAATTTCTGCATAACGAAGTTAGCTTCGTTACCCGGACCTCGTGAAGAGCCGGTTGTCATAATAGATTTAGCACCGTATTTCTCTTTGATAGCAAGAAGCTTGCTACTTGCAAACTCAATCGCTTCATCCCAAGAAACCGATTCTAATTTTCCGCCTCTTTCACGGCGGATCATTGGTGTTTTAAGACGTGGAGTCAGTATCTTAGTATCATGGATAAAATCCCATCCATAATACCCTTTCAGACACAGCTCACCTTGGTTTGTTAAACCATTGGCTCCTTCAGCGCCAATAATTTTACCGTTTTCCACCTTCAGGTAGATTTTGCATCCTGAGGCGCAATACGGACAGACCGTGATGACTTTTTTCATCAACATTGCTCCTGTGTTCATCAACTTTCAGGTTATTACCTGATCTTCTCCTCTATCTATGCAGAGAGTGTGCCAAATAAGCACGCTTTTTCATTTTTCTACAACACAATGAAAAATAAAGAGAAATAAATCCGTTGAATGAATGAGTAAACAATGAAAACTAAAATAATAGTAAGCGCTCGACACTAATGACGATATTTATGTCGATTCATGTTTCTATCAAAATTCGTTATACATTAATGCTTATAACGTAATAGTACTTATTTATCTGCGGAATTAAAATAATAAATACGCTTTCTTATCTGCCTTTATCGGGATCTTGCCGTATATAATGATGACAACCTTCTAATATCTCTATCAATATCCCTATCTACTAAAACTATTTAAAATTAATAATTTTGATATTAATGTAATTCAAATAAAAATTTTTAAACTTCAATAAAAAAAAGAACATAATACTGAACCTGGAAACAACTTCACGGTCTTAAAGACCTCTACACCCTATAAATTGATAATAACTGAACATGCAAAAATTAAAGTTTTTACGTTTTTCTAAAGAGAACATTGCCCTTTTTTTAGCTGTCTACCTTGGTTTCTTTCTTAATCTTTCCGTTTACATTGGCCGATACGGCACACAAAATACAAACAACCCCCTCATTGATGCATTATATATTCTAGGTGAAATTGCCGTTAACATTGCCTTTACCTTCTTTCTTTTACGACTACTCTCTTTTTTCGGCTCTCTATTCTTTAAAATCGTCGCCTCTTTTATTCTCGTCGTGAGTGTTTGTGCTAGTTACTATATTTCTTTTTATGATGTCGTTATTGGATATGGCATTATCATTTCAACACTAACCACGGATACGGATTTATCTAAAGAGCTGGTTAGCCCAAATGTCATTATTTGGATTATTGGCTTATCTATTTTGCCATTGGCTCTTATTTGGCTATGTAAAAAACCAGAGAAAAATCTCACAGCACAGCAAAAGAAAAAAATCTGGATAAAAAATACCGCCAAAATGCTTGTGATTGCACTGGCTGTTTTTGCCTATTTAAAAACGCTTGATTCAAAACAAAAAGCCTATGAAATAAAAAATAACTTAGACCTGCCAAGTTATAGTGGTGGCTTAAGTTATGCGTATTTACCTACAAATTGGATTATCCCATTATTTCAATATGCAATAACGCAGTATGACGATACGTTTAATAACCAAAATATTTTTAATCCTGCTGATCACTTCACTTATGAGCCTTCAAAGGCAAATGAAGATGTGTATGTTGTTTTTATTATTGGTGAAACAGCAAGATGGGATCATATGGGATTGTTAGGCTATAAACGTCAAACAAATCCGCTATTAAGCCAAGAAAAAAATCTGGTTGCCTTTAAAGGTATTTCTTGTGATACCGCAACAAAGCTCTCTTTAAAATGTATGTTCGTACGAGAAAACGGAACAGAAAGTAACGATCAGCGGACATTAAAAGAGAACAATATTTTTTCAGTATTAAGCCAATTAGGTATGTCATCAGAATTGTTCTCAATGCAAAGCGAACTGTGGTTTTACAATAAGCTTGATTTAAATAACTACGCAATGAAAGAGATGATGACGGCAAAAAATAGCAACTTTGGTAAAGAACTTGATGACACCTTATTAATTGCTGAAACTGCGAATGCAGTTGCCCAACATCCAAAGGGAAATCATTTAGTGATTTTACATACTAAAGGCTCTCATTTTATGTACTCACAGCGTTACCCTGAATCATTCAAAAAATATCAACCTGAATGTTTAAATGTGGATGATGAGTGTACTAAAGAGCAGTTAGTGAATGCTTATGATAACTCTATTCTTTATACCGACTATTTTATTGATGGTATACTCAACACATTACGCGATAAAAAAGCCATTGTGTTTTATACCTCCGATCACGGTGAATCTATTTCAGAAAAAGGTGGTTTACACGGCACACCAAAAGAAATTGCGCCACCAGAACAATTTAGAGTTCCTTTCTTAGTGTGGATGTCAGATAGCTATTTAGCAGAACCTCAAAACAAACAGTTATTTGATAACCTAAAACGTAATCAAGATGTAGAGCGTACGTTCTATCACCATAATATTTTTGATTCAATGTTAGGTTGCTTGGGTTATTCATCACCTGATGGTGGCATTAATAATCAAAATAACCTCTGTTTTGGTGATACACCATCAACCCAAGAATAATTTTTTTAAACTAACAATATTCTTTTAAGTTGATAGAAAAAATAAATTGATAGAAAAAACCCACGTTCAATATTGAGCGTGGGTTTTATTACTTTTAACTTTATAAACTAATTATTGATTAAAACTTGCATCGGTATAAAGTGGAGTGGCTTGAATATCTTTTACTGTTTTTGCGCCACCTAACATCATATTAATTTTTAATTCTTTATTTAAATGTTGGATAACTGAATTAACACCTTCAGCACCACCTAAATTTAATCCATAAAGAATTGGGCGACCAACAGCGACAACATCTGCACCACTGGCTAATGCTTTAAAGACATGTGAACCACGACGCACACCACTGTCAAACACGATAGGCACACGTTTATTTACCACTTTGGCAATTGCAGGTAACACATCAATCGTTGCTGGTGCGCTATCTAATTGACGACCACCGTGATTAGAAACCCAAATCGCATCTGCACCCGCTTTAATTGCAGTATCTGCATCTTCAGGTGATTCGATACCTTTTACAATCACAGGTAAACCAGACATCTTTTTCACATACTGAATATCTGCGGGTGTAAATGCTTGTTTAGCTTGAGCATAAATTTCACTAATACCCGCACCTTTACCTGTTTTAGATTTATCATCACTGATTTTTGCAAACGCTTCTAAGTTGGCAAAACCTAATGGAAATTGGAAATTATTTTTCACATCATCTTCACGATAACCACCCACTGAAGAGTCGATAGTCATAATGATACCTTTAGCGCCATACTGTTTTGCTTGAGATAAAATATACTCATTAAAGGCATCATTTTTACTCATGTATAACTGAAAGAAGAATGGGTAACCGGGTTGAGCATCCGCCACTTCTTTAATGGTTTTATTACCATAAGTGCTTAATGAAAAAATAGAGCCGGCTTTCGCCATACCTTTTGCTGTGGCAACTTCGCCTTGTTGATGTGCAAGCCCTTGAGCTGCCATCGGTGCCTGAATAATAGGCGTATCTAATTTAATACCCAAAAATTCTGTTTTTAAATCTAAGTCAGAAAATTCGATGCCTTGTAATGAACGAGGCATAATATATTTTTTATCAAATGCACTTGTATTAGAACGTAAGTTATTTTCATCTTCAGCACCACCGCGAATATAACCGAAAGCGCCTTTTTCCATATTTGCTTGAACTTGAGCTTCCATTGCTTTTAGGTTTACTATTTTAATTGGACCTTCAGCAGTACTTGCTTTATATTCAGCAGCCTGTGCAACACCTACACTTAATGCCATAGCAATAGCGGTAGCTTTTAATATTTGACGTTTCATTTCTATTCCATTTTTAATTAAGGGCTTATATCTATAATTTAATAAAATTAAAGTTCAATTAAATTATATTTTCCAAAAAATAATATAAGCCCTATTTTTAGGTAAAGCTTAAATTAACCGCTTACTTTTTTGTTAAAGTATTATAGCTTGTCATAAGATTACGATAGTCTGGAATATGATTAGCAAACAGTGTACCTAATCCTTCGATATCATTACGCCAGTCACGGTGTAATTCACAAGCTAAACCAAACCAGTTAATTAATTGCGCCCCTGCTTTTGACATTCTATCCCACGCAGAGTCACGAGAAATGGCGTTGAAAGTGCCTGAAGCATCAGTGACAACAAAGACTTCAAAACCTTCCTCAAGTGCTGATAATGCTGGGAATGCAACACAAACTTCAGTCACAACACCTGCAATAATCAGTTGTTTTTTACCCGTTGCTTTAACGGCTTTGACGAAGTCTTCATTATCCCACGCATTGATTTGACCTGGGCGAGCGATATAAGGAGCATCTGGGAACATTTCAACGAGCTGAGGCATTAGAGGACCATTAGGACCATCCTCAAAAGAAGTCGTTAAAATGGTAGGTAAATTAAAGTATTTAGCGGCATTGGCTAATGCTAATACATTATTATTGAATTTATCAGGCTCGATATCTCTGACTAAAGAGAGTAATCCAGCTTGATGGTCTACCAACAAAACAGCGGCATTATTTTTATCAATACGATGATATTTAAAGCTCATAATAATCTCCGATAGTATAATAGAGGTAAGACTCAATTAAATCATAGCACCAAATTTACATATCAATATTCAGATTAATTTAAATTTGAGTTTATTTATAATAAACAATAAATTATAAATCTTTATTTTTAATTAAATATCACGATATTTAATTAACTGTTTATTGCTTTATATAAATTCATTTCGTTGAAAAGAATTATAAGTGCAACCATTCTTAAATGAATCTAAAGATTATTGTTTTAACCATTCAAAAATTTTGTATGAAGTTTTAGAGCAGGAAAAAAAATAAAAAACCCCCGCGGGCGGGGGTGAGATAAGCGCATTAAAAGGTCTCTAATTTACTATCAGGAGATGGGTATTCATTAATGACGATTACGCACAATTTGATAGCGACGAGTTAAATACTCAACTGGCACGCTCCAAATATGAACTAATCGACAGAATGGGAACAATAAGAAAATCGTCATACCTAAGAAAATGTGCAATTTAAACACCAATGCAACACCTTCAAGATGAGCAGAAGCACCGCCGTGGAAGGTCACAATGGATTGCGCCCAAGCCACCAGCTTCATCATTTCGCTTCCATCCATATGTTGTGCTGAGAATGGAATTGTCAGTAAACCTAACGCGACTTGAATAACCAAAAGCGTTAAGATCATGATGTCACCAAATGAAGATGTGGCCCTAACGCGTGGATTGGTTAAACGACGTTTTAATAACAT
The DNA here is from genome assembly GCF_030271835.1 of Proteus appendicitidis. Classification (NCBI taxonomy): domain Bacteria; kingdom Pseudomonadati; phylum Pseudomonadota; class Gammaproteobacteria; order Enterobacterales; family Morganellaceae; genus Proteus; species Proteus appendicitidis. The sequence continues at coordinate 482,978 of NZ_CP127389.1, read as the reverse complement.
CACGCCCCCCACCAGCATTAACACACCACAAGTACCACCACCAACCATTGCCATAATTTGTTTATATTCAATTGGCAGGAAAGATTCATACATCCAATGTGGTGTTAGCATTCCCAGAAAATGACCAGCAAAAATACCAAGGATCCCAACATGAAATAAGTTAGAAGCCAATCGCATATTTTTCTTGTCTAACATCTGGCTAGAGCCGGCACGCCATGTATATTGACCATAGTCATAGCGTAACCAGCTACCGATAATAAAAACGGCACCCGCAATATAGGGATAGATATCAAAAAATAACATATTGATGTAATTCATTTTTGTGCTCCCGTATCCAACGAATTCCCCACGTTGAGATATTGAACTGTCGTCTCTTGTGCAAAACGGCGCTGATGTTGGCTAATTTTGCCACTGCCACATTGCGTACCTTCTCCAAGAAACGTCACTTGTTCTTCTTCCCACACAGCATCTAATGCAGCTGGTGTATCATCTAAAGGCTCTTTTTCTACTTGAGCCGTCAGTTGTGATGCTTCTAATCCACTTTGCGAAAGGCAAAGCAACACATCAAAGAGAGCATGATAGTCACTGCCTCGCTGTTTTAAACGCTCACCCAGTAACGCCAAAATAGGCGCAATATTGTTTAGCCCTTCAATACACTCGGTTGTCGGTAAAAGCGTTAGGTATTCAAGGTAAGTCGGCAAATAGTCAGGAAGTTCACGGCTACTTAATGTGATCCCTGCTTGTTGATATTGATTGAGCAGATCAACCATTGCCTGACCACGATCGCGAGATTCACCATGAACGTGTTCAAATAACAGCAGTGATCGCGCCCGACCTCTATCAAAAAGCTCGCTGTAATTGGCTTGCGCATCTAATAACTCTTGTTGCGTTAAGGCATGAATAAATGCCATTAATTTCGCAACTTGAGTCACAGGAAGCTCCTCAGCTTCCTGTAATGCATCGATAAGTTCGCCTCGGTTATCCCACAATTCTTGTGTGGGATAATCTAAGAGATGTGAAATAACTTTCAGAGAGATCATTATATTTTCTCCTCTGATCGGCGTTCGTCTTGAGGTGTTCTTGATGTGATATCAATCGCATCAATACGATGACTATTAAACAAATTAAATTTGCTATCACTGCCATGACAACCATCACCAAAGCTAAAACCACAACCATTACGTTCTGGGAAAGCTTCTCTTGCAAGTTCACGATGGCTTGATGGAATAACAAAGCGATCTTCATAATTTGCGATAGCCAGATAACGATACATTTCTTGAGCCTGTGCTTCTGTCAAACCGACTTGCTCTAATGCACTTAAGTCCGTTTTCCCTTCTACCGTTTCAGCACGTTTATAATGACGCATCGCTAGCATACGTTTTAATGCTAATAACACAGGCGCAGTATCACCCGCGGTCAACAAGTTAGCTAAATACTGCACAGGAATACGTAAGCTTTCTACATCAGGCAGAACGCCTGTATGTGGTAACACACCCGCATCAGCAGCAGACTGAATTGGTGACAAAGGTGGTACATACCAAACCATTGGTAAGGTGCGATATTCAGGGTGCAGTGGTAATGCCAGCTTCCAATCTACCGCCATTTTGTAAACAGGCGAACGCTGTGCTGCATCAATCACACTTAATGGAATACCTTGCTCTTCAGCCGCTTTGATCACTTCAGGATCAAAGGGATCTAAGAAGATATCTAATTGGCTTTGGTATAAATCCTTTTCATTATCCGCACTGGCAGCTTGTGAGATTTTATCTGCGTCATACAGCATCACACCCAGATAACGAATACGTCCGACACAAGTTTCTGAGCACAGTGTTGGCTGACCAGCTTCAATACGTGGATAACAGAAAATACATTTTTCTGACTTACCACTTTTCCAGTTGAAGTAGATTTTTTTGTATGGGCATCCAGTTAAACACATGCGCCATCCACGGCATTTATCTTGGTCGATAAGCACAATGCCATCTTCAGCGCGTTTATAAATCGCACCACTTGGACATGTCGCAACACAAGCAGGATTTAAGCAGTGTTCACATAAACGCGGTAAATACATCATGAATGTATTTTCAAACTGCCCATACATCTCTTTTTGCATATTGGCGAAGTTTTTATCCGCAGCGCGTTTACTAAATTCGCCCCCTAAATCATCTTCCCAGTTTGGACCTTTTTCGATTTTGGTCATGCGCTGACCAGTGATCAGCGAACGAGGACGAGCCGTCGGTAAGGAGCCTTCTGGCGCATTTTTTAAATGCTCATAGTCATAATCAAATGGCTCATAGTAGTCATCTAATGCGGGAACATCTGGGTTGGCAAAAATTTTAGATAATAGACCAACACGGTTGCCCATTCTTGGTACTAATTTACCTTTGATATTTTTGATCCAGCCACCTTTCCACTTCTCTTGGTCTTCCCAATTTTGGGGATACCCTGTACCCGGCTTGGTTTCAACGTTATTGAACCATGCGTATTCAACACCTTCGCGACTGGTCCAAACATTTTTACAGGTTACTGAACAGGTATGGCAACCGATACATTTGTCGAGGTTCAGTACCATACCGACTTGTGAACGAATTTTCATTATGCCTTCTCCTGTCCATTCAGGGTCTGTTGATAAGCATCACCTTCACCATCAAGCCAATCAATCTGTTTCATTTTACGCACCACAACAAACTCATCACGGTTAGAACCCACAGTGCCGTAATAGTTAAAGCTATAAGCCAACTGAGCATATCCACCAATCATATGAGTTGGTTTAGGACAAACACGCGTCACAGAGTTGTGAATACCGCCACGCATTCCTGTTATTTCAGATCCTGGCAGGTTTATTTGGCGTTCTTGTGCGTGATACATATAAATCATGCCATCAGGAATACGTTGGCTGACAATCGCTCTGGCGGTTAATGCACCGTTACTGTTATAAGCTTCAACCCAATCGTTATCACGAATTCCCATCTCTTTAGCATCATCTTCACTCAGCCAAACCACAGGGCCACCACGACCGAGCGTTAACATCAGTAAGTTATCGCTATACGTTGAGTGAATACCCCATTTTTGGTGAGGCGTTAGGAAGTTCAGCGCTTTTTCAGGGAAACCATTTGGTTTTTTACCTTTAACCGCATCAATCGCCTTAGTATCAATTGGTGGACGATAAACCACTAAACTTTCACCATAAGCACGCATCCACTCGTGATCTTGATACAACTGCTGACGACCACTTAAAGTACGCCAAGGGATCATCTCGTGAACGTTGGTATAACAGGCGTTATAAGAGACATGCTCATCTTCAAGACCAGACCATGTAGGGCTTGAAATGATCTTACGAGGTTGAGCAACGATATCGCGGAAACGAATTTTCTCGTCTTCTTTGACTTTAGCTAAATGAGTGTGATCGCGCCCTGTCACTTTACTGAGTGCATCCCACGCTTTTACCGCCACCTGACCGTTAGTTTCAGGGGCTAAAGAGAGGATAACTTCGGCTGCATCAATCGCGGTTTCAATCGCTGGACGCCCTTTTGCTGCGCCATCATGACGAACACGGTTAAGTTTTTTCAGGAAATCGACTTCTGCCTGTGTATTCCAACTGATCCCTTTACCGCCATTTCCTAACTTATCTAACAGAGGACCTAAAGAGGTAAAGCGGGCATAAGTATTAGGATAATCACGCTCAACAGGAATAAGATGCGGTGCTGTTTTACCCGGAATAAGATCACATTCACCTTTTTTCCAATCTTTCACATCAAAAGGCTGAGCCATTTCAGCGGCAGAGTCATGCTGAATAGGTAATGTCACTAAATCGGTTTCAACCCCTAAATGACCTACGCACAATTTAGAGAAGGTTTTAGCGATACCTTTATAAATTTCCCAGTCTGTTTTAGATTCCCAAGCAGGATCAACCGCGGCTGTTAATGGATGAATAAATGGATGCATATCCGAGGTATTCATATCATCTTTTTCATACCATGTTGCGGTTGGTAAAACGATATCTGAGAAGAGACAGGTACTTGACATACGGAAGTCTAAAGTCACCACTAAATCAACTTTACCTTCACCGCCTTTATCTTGCCATTCCACTTCTTGTGGCTTAACTTGGCCTTGTTCGCCTAAATCTTTACCTTGTAATCCATTTTCAGTTCCCAGCAAGTATTTCAGTAAATACTCATGCCCTTTACCCGCCGAACCTAACAAGTTAGAACGCCAGATAAATAAATTACGTGGGAAATTTTGTGGGTTATCAGGTTGTTCTGAAGCAAAGCGGATTTCACCTGATTTCAATGCATTAACGGTGTAATCCGCGGCACTCACGCCCGCCTCTTGCGCTTTTTTCGCAATAGACAGCGGGTTTAAGTTTAATTGAGGCGCGGAAGGTAACCAGCCCATACGTTCTGAACGCACGTTCATATCGACCAAACTACCGCTAAAGCGAGATTTATCCGCTAATGGCGATAACAACTCTGTTGGTGATACGGTTTCATAACGCCACTGACTTGAGTGGTTATAGAAAAATGACGTGCTATTCATATGACGAGGCGGACGCTGCCAGTCAAGACCAAAGGCTAATGGCAACCAACCGGTTTGTGGGCGCAGTTTTTCTTGTCCAACATAGTGCGCCCAACCGCCACCACTTTGACCAACGCAACCACAGAAAATCAGCATATTGATAATGCCACGATACGTCATATCCATGTGATACCAGTGGTTAATACCCGCTCCCACAATCACCATTGAACGACCATGTGTTTTTTCTGCGTTATCCGCAAATTCACGCGCTATACGAGTGATATCTTGGCGACTTACGCCTGTGACTTTTTCAGCCCATGCAGGTGAATATGCTTTGATTTCATCGTAGTTTGACGCACAGTTTTCATCATTTAAACCGCGATCAACCCCGTAGTTGGCTAACAATAAGTCATAGACTGTTGTGATGTATTTCTCTTCACCATTAGCAAGTGTAATACGTTTAACGGGTAGCTTGTGAACAAGCACATCATCAAGCGCAACACCTTCAAAATATTCGCTTTTAATGCCACCGAAATAAGGGAATGCGACATCAACAACATCATCATGATTATCTAAAAGACCTAATTGCAATGTGACATTTTCGCCACTTTTGCCATCTTTAGGCTCTAGGTTCCATTTAGCCACGCCTTCCCAACGAAAGCCCATCGAGCCTTGAGGCGCAACCAATTGTTGGGTTTGCTCATCAATTGCAATAGTTTTCCACTCTGGATTTTTCTCTTGATCCAGGTTGTTCACTAAATCAGAAGCACGCAACATACGACCTGCAACTAGCTTGCCTGAGTCGTGCTTATCTAGCATCACCAACATTGGCATATCAGTGTAAGTGCGCACATAGTTGCGGAAATATTCTGTTTGGCGTTTAACGTGGAATTCGCTAAGAATAACGTGTCCCATCGCCATTGCCATGGCGCTGTCTGTACCTTGTTTTGGGTTTAACCATTGGTCACAGAGCTTTGCAATTTCAGCGTAATCTGGCGTTACGGCAACAGTTTTAGTGCCTTTATAACGAACTTCGGTAAAGAAGTGCGCATCAGGAGTACGGGTTTGAGGTACGTTAGAACCCCACGCAATCAGATAAGAAGAGTTATACCAGTCTGCTGATTCAGGTACGTCTGTTTGCTCACCCCAAGTCATTGGAGATGCAGGTGGTAAGTCACAATACCAATCGTAGAAACTTAAACATGCGCCACCGATAAGCGATAAATAACGCGCGCCTGCCGCATATGACACCATCGACATAGCAGGAATTGGCGAGAAGCCGATAATACGATCAGGGCCAAACTCTTTTGCTGTAAACACGTTCGAAGCTGCAATGATTTCATTCACTTCTGACCATGAAGATCGGACAAAACCCCCACGCCCACGCGCTTGCTTATAGCTTTTGGTTTTTTCTGGCGCGTTAACAATAGAAGCCCATGCATCAACGGGATCGCTATGTTGTGCTTTGGCTTCACGCCATAATTTAATGAGGCGTTTACGTACCATTGGGTATTTAACGCGGTTCGCACTATATAAATACCATGAATAACTTGCACCACGAGGGCAACCACGAGGCTCGTGATCTGGTAAATCAGGACGTGTACGCGGGTAGTCTGTTTGTTGGGTTTCCCATGTCACTAACCCATTTTTAACGTAAATTTTCCAGCTACAAGAGCCAGTACAGTTTACGCCGTGAGTAGAACGAACAATTTTGTCGTGCTGCCAGCGACTGCGATAACCATCTTCCCAATCGCGGTTAACATTTAGCTCTTGGCCATGATCCTTTGAAAAGGTATCACCAAGTTGTTTGAAATAGCGGAATCTATCGAGAAACTTACTCATCAGATACTCTCCCAATGCGCGCGAGCGCTCTCACATTGCGTATAATTCGTCATTATTGTTTATTGTGTTTACGTCCATAGACCAACCAAGTGATCAAGACGCAGGCGATATAAAATAGAACAAAGATTTTCATGGCACCGGCAGGAGAGCCAGTCATAGCCAGTGATGTACCAAAGGCTTTAGGAATAAAGAAACCACCAATTGCACCGATGGCAGAGATAAAGCCAAGTGCTGCGGCACTTTCTGTTACCGCTTCTTTTTGAGCCGCTTCATCGGTGGCACCTTGAGCTTTCATGCGATCAACAGTGACTTTTCTAAACACCACGGCAATCATTTGGAATGTAGAACCACTGCCTAAACCCGCGGTTAAAAACAGCACCATAAAGACACCGTAGAAGGCGATAAACGAACCACCAGCACCGTTTTCAGGTAGCGTTAAAAAGAGTAATGCAGAGAATATTGCCATGAGGATAAAGTTAATCAGCGTAACTCGAATGCCACCAAATTTATCAGAAAGCGCACCACCGACAGGACGTGCTAAAGCCCCTAATAAAGGTCCAAAGAAGGCATAATGCAGAATAACGATATCTGGGAATTGGGTTTTTGATAACATTGCAAAACCCGCAGAGAAACCAATAAATGAACCAAAAGAACACAGATATAAAATACTTAATAGCCAGAGGTGACCCCGTTTTAATACGGGTAATTGCTGGCTTAACGAGGCTTTATTCGCGGCAAGATCATTCATGCCAAACCAAGCAGCAAAGGTAAAAAACAATAAGAAAGGCACCCAAACCCATGCCGCATTTTCTAACCATAAGTGCGAACCATCAGGTTGAACAACACCGGGACCACTAAACATTGCAAAAACACCCACACCAATAACTAATGGGGCGATTAATTGCATAACGCTTACGCCAAGATTACCTAACCCACCATTTAATCCTAATGCACCGCCTTGACGTGCTTTAGGGAAGAAAAAGCTGATATTTGCCATACTGGAAGCAAAATTTGCACCTGCGAAACCACATAGCAGTGAAATCACAATAAAGGTTGAGTAAGTCGTTGTGGTATCTTGCACTGCAAAGCCAAGCCAAATACAAGGGATGATGAGGAATACGGTGCTGATTGCAGTCCAGCGACGACCACCAAAGATTGGAATAACAAATGAATAAGGAACGCGCAAAATAGCACCAGAAACAGAAGGCAGCGCAGTCAGCATAAATAGCTGATCTGTGGTAAAGTTAAAGCCGACTTTGTTCAAATTTACTGCAACTGCACTAAAAAGCATCCATACGCAGAATGATAAGAGTAAACAAGGAACAGAAATCCATAAATTGCGTGAAGCGATCTTTTGACCAGTTTTTTCCCAAAAAGCTTTATCTTCAGGATGCCAATCTTCGATCACCCCTTTTCTCATTTTTTTTGGGTGTTGAGTGAGTGCCATAACAACCTCGATTAACGGTTAGATTGGCACCTTTTTACGATTAGAATTGTTAATTAGTCATGATCTGCATCAAGCAAAGATTTGTTTGATTTTTAAGCTAAAGTTGTTATTTATACCTAAGTATTAATAGGGTTACTATTAATTTTTCATTTTAAATTAATAAGTTAAATTAAGATTATTGTAATTTACAAGTGAAATTATCCCTGTCAGATATTTAGGAGTAATACTTTAGTAGTATATGACATTTGATGCCTTTTTAAGGCAAGATAGCGCCTGAATAAATTTGGAAAAATAACGATGAGCACTCATAAAATCCAATGGCATTACCGTTTTTCAATTATTAATCAAATCGCAATATTAATGTTACTTTTCACCCTATTGGGTGTGGTGGGGATGGCGATTTCTAACCACATTATTCTAAGTGTGCAAGGTAATGCCCATGCGATTAATAAATCAGGCTCTTTGCGTATGCAAAGCTATCGCTTGTTATCTGCTTTACCGCTAGATGAACAACATCGTTATTATCTTCACGAATTAGAAACCGATTTAGACAGTGGTGAATTACTTCAAGTCTTAAGCAATGAATCGCTACAATCACAATATGCTCAACTAAATACTTACTGGAAAGAGACTTTAAAACCAACATTGCTCTATGCAAAACAACGGGATGATGCAAAAGAAGAAGTTATCTTTTTTGTTTCACAGCTAGATAAATTAGTATTAAGTATCGACCAGCTAACAGAGCAAAAAATCAGGCTGGTGGCTTATACCCAGCTTATTTTCACTGCGCTGACACTGTTATTGCTGTTTGGCTCTGTTTGGCATTTCCGTCGCCGTTTATTACATCCTTGGCAACAACTTATGGCGATGGCTAATTCGATTGGTCATGGTAATTTTTCAGCTCGTTTCCACCAACGTACACACCATGATGAAATTGCCACATTGGGTATCGCACTCAATACCATGTCAGAAGAGCTTTCTACACTGTATAGCGAGTTAGAAAAAAGAGTGGTTGAAAAAACGCACGACTTACAACAGAAAAATAAAGTGCTCTCTTACCTCTATCATTCAAGCCAACAATTACACTCCTCTGCACCTCTTTGCGCTCGATTAAGACAGATATTATTTGAACTTCAACAAATTATTCCTGATAGCTATTTGCAAATACGTTTATATGAAGATAATCATCACACACTGTTTAATGAAGTTAGCCTAGCACCACAATCGCGCCCTCATCACTGTCCTGATCAGCAATGTGAGCGTTGTGAAGATAATCCCCCCATTAATACACCACTAAATAATGAATTATTACATTGGGAATTAGCCGATCAAATTCATCGTTATGGATTATTTGTTATACAGTTACCTGAAAACACAGAGTTAACCGATGAACAAAATAATTTAATGATTTTACTGACAAAACAAATTTCAGCCATGCTGGCAATGGAACAACAAAACGAACAACAACAACAGCTTTTATTAATGGATGAACGTTCGGCAATTGCCCGTGAGTTACATGACTCCATTGCACAATCACTTTCTTGTTTAAAAATGCAAGTCAGCTATTTGCAAATGCAGTCAGAAACCTTACCCAATAATTGCCAAAAACTACTCAAAGAAATGAGAGAGGAGCTTAATGTTGCTTATCGCCAACTAAGAGAATTATTAACCACATTTCGTTTAAAACTTACGGAGCCAGGCTTATTAGCCGCATTAGAAAGTACGCTGAACGAATTTAATCAGCGCCTCGGTTTTACGATTAATTTTGACTACCAACTCCCTGCAAAATGCGTAAATTCGCATCAAAGTATTCATGTCGTTCAAATTGTACGTGAAGCATTAAACAATATTTTGCAACATGCCAATGCCAATTGGGCAGAGGTCTCTTTATCGCTTGATAATGGCATGGTTGAACTCAAAATTAATGATAATGGTGAAGGCATTAGCCCAGAGCCTGAAAAACTAAATCATTATGGTCTTATTATTATGCGTGAACGCGCAAATAGCTTAAATGGTTCTTATACTATAAAAGTACGCGAACAGGGCGGTACTCAAGTATTTGTTAAATTTCCATTAATAACTACTCATAAAGACCCTATCTAAATTGGAGCAAGTCGTAATGAATAATATGGGATCACCCACAGAAAAAGCGACAATTTTACTCATTGATGATCACCCGATGCTACGCAATGGTGTAAAACAACTTTTAAGTCTTGATACAACACTCACTGTCGTTGGGGAAGCGGGAGATGGTATTCAAGGTGTGAAACTAGCTGAAGAGCTAGATCCTGACTTAATCTTACTCGATCTGAATATGCCAGGAATGAATGGTTTTGAAACACTTGATCAACTGCGATTAAAGTCGTTATCAGGTCGGATCGTTGTTTTCAGCGTATCAAATTATAGTGATGATTTAGTCACAGCGCTAAAACGTGGTGCCGATGGCTATCTTTTAAAAGATATGGAGCCTGAAGAATTACTTGCGTCTCTAAAACAGGCGGCTGCCGGAAAAATGGTTGTCAGCCCTGCATTAACCCCTATTTTAGCCGAATCATTACGTGAAGATCGTTCTGAAGGTGAGCGTGATATTGAACAACTCACCCCGCGTGAACGCGATATTTTAAAGCTGATCGCGCAAGGGTTATCAAATAAAATGATCGCACGTAAGCTTGATATCACAGAAAGTACGGTCAAAGTGCATGTAAAACATCTGCTGAAAAAGATGAAGCTGAAATCTCGTGTTGAAGTCGCTGTTTGGGTTCATCAACAACGTGTCGATTAATTAAAGTTAGGTACAACGGGCTGGTGAGTGCTCATCAGCTCCACTAGCTCTTTTGCCCCCTTTTGTAACGACTCCCCTTTTAGCCACATGGCATGAATAGGCAATCGTAACTCATTTTTGGTATTCTTAAACTGAAGCTGTTTTAATTTACCTTTTTGCAATTGAGTATAAATCAGCGAATACGGTAAATTTCCCCATCCCATTCCCGCTTCAACCATACCCAAAGCCATTTGAAAACTATCGGTTTGCCAATAATTTGTCGCGACTAATGAGCGTACATCTCTAAGCTCTTTGGTGTGACTTGCGATCATTATTTGGCGCACATTGACAAGATCTTCAATAAATACGCCAGATGGATGTGCTAATGCAATATGGCTTGCAGATATTGTTGCTACCAATGACTCAGAGCCAAGATATTGAAATTGTTCATCACCATTCACATACAAGCCCCCATAAACGAGGCTTAATTGAATTTTATGCGAATGCAACATCTCAATAATGTCATCTTGCGCCGCGGTTATCACATTCACATTAAGTAATGGATAACGTTGCGTTAATTCAGATAATGCAGGTAATAAATAATCAGGATTAATATCAGCCGCAACACCAATATTTAAGACACTTTCAAGATCCATCGAAAGCTCTTGTGCATGCACTTGCAATAATTTTAATTGCTCAGCGATCATTCTGGCATGAGGTTCCAGTGCTTTGGCTTTTTCAGTTGGCTGAGGCTCGCGTGATGAACGCTCAAACAGCGCATAACCTAATTCAGCTTCCATATTAGCAATCGCCATACTGACTGCTGATGGAACGCGTTTTAATGAACGTGCAGCAGCTGAGAAAGATCCCTTATCCATCACGGCTAAAAATATCGCAATATGTTCACTTGAGAACTGCATGTTCACTCCTGATGTTTCAATCAAATTGATACTAGCTAACTTTTTCTATCATTCTTACTGATTTATCTTACGATGCTTAACGACACAGATCCACAGAAAAAGAGAACGCAATGCAAGGTATCAAACGAAAAATTGTCTACGTGACAGCTTATGAAATTTTTGGCTGGATTATTTCATCAGTCGGGCTTGCCCTTTTAGCTGATAGCTCAACTGCAGTAACTGGTCCACTAGCGCTTGTGATCACAACAATCGCGGTAAGTTGGAATTTTATTTATAACTGCATATTTGAATTTTGGGAGAGCCGACAAGTTTCAAGGATCAGAACTTTTAGACGCCGTTTAGTACATGCGATTGGATTTCAGCTAACACTAGTGCTCTATTTAATTCCATTAATAGCATGGTGGCTGAATGTTTCGTTATGGCAAGCGTTAGTTATGGATTTTGCACTGATCATCATCATCCCTTGTTATACCTTCGTTTATAACTGGATATTTGACAAAGTGTTTGGCTTACCAAAATCGGCATTACCAGAGAATGCACCCGTAGCCTAAGCGACAAATTAAGTAAGGAGAGTGATCCCAATAACGGATCACTCTTTAACAGGATAAATATCTTCTAACGCGAATTGCTCAATACCGCCTTCTAACTCACAACGACCTAAACCAATATTTTTATCATCCGCTGTCGTTCTTCTTAGTAATTTACCTGTTACTTGAGAAAGCGTTGGATCAATTTCAATCACACGGTAATACTCTTTCATATAGCTCTCTTCACCCAGCGCCATATAAACTAAAAATTCATCACCTATTTTAATGTTCATCTCGTTTTTACTTACTCTTAGTAGTTAATCTAATGATGATAGAATAAGTTTAGTCTAACTAAAGGTAATAAGAGAAAGATTGACTCACTCGATATTACATTAAGTTAATTTATTAATTTCCAACTCATCATAATGATGCTGATCAGAATAAAAGACAGTGTCAAATATTGGAAAAAACGCTCTGATAAATACACAAGTAAATAGCGTGCTAATGGAATGGAGATTAAGGAGCCTAAGCAAAGAATAAGTGCCGTGTGAACATCGGTATAACCACCAGCACTATAAGCGATAGCTGATCCACCAGAGAGGATCGTGGTAATAAAAATAGATGTGCCAATCGCTTCTTTTATTCCCATTTGTGCAAAGCGCATTAATACTGGTAATACGACTAATCCCCCTCCTACGCCAGTTGCACCCAGTACAAATCCAGCACTGACTCCCGGTACAAATAAAGAAGAAAAAGTGACGGATGAAGGAGATGGCAAAACAATTAAAGGATCTGAGATTGCTGTTCTTCTTATCATTCTCTGTAAAAATAAGATCAATGAAAATACGATAGCCACAATCATTAAAATATTAATACCAGATTCAACACGATCATAATATTGAGGTTGTGATCCCAGCCATGTCACGCCATAACTCGCCAAGAATGTTGCCGGAAACATGATCCCCAAAATTAATAGTGCGGGTTTTAATGGAATATTGCCTAAACGAAAATGGATATAAGAAGATGAGAGCTTCATTAGCATAGAAAGTAAATTTGCTGTCGCAACTGCTGCGAGTGCATTCATACCAAAAAGATAAATAAGAACTGGCAATAAAATAACACCACCGCCAACACCCGTTGTTGTAATAACTAACCCTATCGTAGCGCCAATAAGCAGTTGTGTTACAAGCAACATCTTATTTCCTTTTTGCTCAAAATTTCACAAGCTTCGATTATAGGCAAAATAACTTATAACCAAAAGGAATTAGATATAACAAATAGGAATATAAATACCGTTATTATAAAAAAGCTCCTTAATATGAGGTTAATTCATATTAAAGAGCGAATGCTGAAAAAGATATTTTATTGATTAATCAGTTAGTTAATTTCAGCCAAAATGGTTTCTGCTGAAAAATAATCACCTGTTTTTGCTTTTTGCAGTAACACACCATTACGAGAAGCCACAACCTGAACTTCCATTTTCATGGCTTCCATAATAGCAATAACATCACCTTCTTTGACTTTGTCGCCATCAGATAAAACCCAGCTATGCAATACGCCAGAAATGGGTGCAGTAACGGCTTTTTCATTCTCTTTTTTCTCATGTTCATGGCTCGCACCAATAGCTGTTGGTATTACCGCAGAGAGAGAAAGTAATTGAGCTGGTAAGGCTAATTCGTGACGACGACCATCAATTTCAATAAAGGTACGCACAAGTTCTTCATTTTTTGCCGATGTACTACGAGGGAAATGGGTATTTTTTGCTTGAAAATCAGTTTCAATCCAACGGGTATGTACGCTGAAATCTTCAGTAAAATCGGTATGTTCCATCATTTCACAATGGAAAGGCAATACGCTTGCCACACCTTCAATTTTAAACTCAGATAACGCTCGACGAGCACGAGAAATAGCTTGTTCACGCGTTGCTCCAGTGACGATTAATTTCGCCATCATGGAATCAAATTGACGTGAAACATGATTATTTTCAGCAACTCCACTATCTACACGCACACCTGGGCCTGAAGGCTGAGAGAAATGTGTAATTAAACCCGGTGTAGGTAAAAAGCCTTTGGCGGGATCTTCCGCATTGATCCTAAATTCAAAAGAGTGACCGCGCGGAACAGGCGTTTTATCAATACTTAGAGGTAAACCTTCCGCAATACGTAACTGCTCAATCACTAAATCGATACCTGCGGTTTCTTCGGTAACTGGGTGCTCTACTTGTAAACGCGTATTTACTTCAAGAAAGGAGATAGTGCCGTTGGCACTTAATAAAAACTCGACCGTACCCGCACCTACATAGCCCGCTTTAGCACAAATATCTTTAGCTGACTGATGAATACGTTGACGTTGTTCATCCGTTAAATAAGGCGCGGGTGCTTCTTCAATTAACTTCTGATTACGACGCTGTAATGAACAGTCTCGCGTTCCTACAACCACAACACTACCCAGTTTATCGGCAATAATTTGTGCTTCAATATGGCGAGGTTTATCAAGGAATTGCTCGACATAACATTCGCCACGTCCAAAGGCTGTTACTGCTTCTCGCACAGCAGAATGATACAGCTCTTCAATCTCTTCCATTTTATGAGCTATCTTTAATCCCCGACCACCACCACCAAAAGCGGCTTTAATTGCGACAGGTAAACCATATTGTTTAGCAAAATCTAGAACCTCTTTGGCATCATTAACCGGATCAGCCGTACCATTTACAAGAGGAGCACCAACAGATTGTGCAATTTTACGGGCTTTAACTTTGTCGCCAAGCACTTCAATCGTTTCTGGATTAGGTCCAATCCAAATAAATCCTGCGTCTTGTACCGCTTTTGCAAAATCAGCTCGCTCAGAAAGAAAACCGTAACCGGGATGGATCATCGTGGCATTGGCTTTATGAGCAATATCAATAATTTTATTAATATCTAGATAGCTCTCTTTCGGCAAATTACCATTAAGCCCATAAGCTTCATCAGCAAGACGAACGTGCAGTGCATCAATATCATCATTGGCATAAATAGCGATGGAAGTCGCACCATAGTCCTGACAAGCACGAATGATACGAACTGCAATTTCGCCTCGGTTGGCAATCAGTACTCTATGCTTCACTCGTTGTTTTTGGTTAATTGTTGTCATGAGTGGCATTCTCCTATCAATATTCTTGAAACTCGGTAATTGGATTAAAACGAATTTTAGCGTTAACAGGGATCTGCCCTGCGAGAGGTAAGTGATATTCCGCAACAGCACCGATAACAGGGTATCCCCCTGTTAAAGGGTGATCGTTAAGAAACAAAACAGGTTGCCCATTAATCGGAACTTGTATTGCACCAATGCAAGTGCCTTCACTTGATAACTCTTGTTGTTGCTCTCGTGCAAGAGGTGTTTCACCCAATAAACGTAAACCAATACGATTCGACTGTGGTGTCACTTGCCATAATTGAGACGTTAACGTCTTGATAGCGTCCGTTGTAAACCAGTCTGTACGAGGACCTAGAACAACATCCAGTGTTACAATATCATCTTGTTTTGGCAGTGTTGATGTAGGTTGTTCCTCAGTAATAATCCCATTTAGCGTACTTTCGTGATTAAGATGAAGCACGTCACCTTCTTGTAAAGCATTAGGACCAATTTGCGCTAAAGTATCAAACGCATGACTACCTAAAACCATTGGTAATTCAAATCCACCTCTAACGGCTAGATAGCTACGTACACCCGCTTTTGGCATACCTAAAATAATTTCATCGCCACAACGAATATCTATAGGTTGATAACCAGATAGGGATTCATTCTCACCCGACTCATGTTTTAGCGTAATAGAACAATCTGCCCCTGTTAAAGCAATCACGCAGTCTTGTCGTGCTTTAAGCGCCAATCCACCTTGCGTTATTTCAAGTGCCACAAATGAGATAGGATTACCCACTAGGCGATTAGCTGCATGTAAGGCGGGTTTATCGAGTGCGCCAGACGCTGAAACCCCCATTGATGCCGCACCAATACGTCCTTCATCTTGAAATAAAGTCTGTAGCCCCGCGGAAATAACATATAAACCTTTATCATTTAACGAGAGTGGAGAAGCCACTGCTGATTTTTTCTCTGGTAATGAAACTGTCATTGGAGCTTTTTGAGCATCAACAAAATGCACTTCATTACCCGGTAATAGAAAAGCGGGTTGTTCACGAGAAAGATCCCACATTTTTATTTCTGTGGTGCCAATAAGTTGCCAACCACCGGGGCTTTGTTGCGGGTAAATCCCACTAAACTCGCCAGCTAATCCGACTGAACCTGCTGGAATGCGTGTACGAGGTGTTTTACGACGAGGCACATAGAGCTGGGTTTCATCTGCAATCAAATAGGCAAAACCTGGCGCAAAACCGGTGAATGCGACTTGATAGGTTTGTTCTGTGTGTCTGCGGATCACCTCACTGGTTGAGATCCCTAATAATTCAGCAACCTCATTAAGATCTTCACCTTGATAATGAACAGGGATCGTTAATGATTGTGTTTGACGAGCTGATATCGCTTTAACTTCTAATTGTCGGATCTGACACACAAGTTCTTCAGCCGTGATTAGCCACGGCGTATAGTGAATTAAGAGTGTTTTCGCTGCGGGAACAATATCTTGAATAGCAGCAATATCGGCTTGTTTAATGGATTCATACAAGGCAAGCGTCTCTTTTAAAGAGGATAGCTCGACAAGTACATGAGATAAGTTAACGGGTAAAAAGCGCAAAGTATCTTCCTCCCTTATACGTGATAAGCCGCATCAGGCACATCGGTAATAAACATATGCCCCGGAGCATGACTGATTGCAAAAGGAACACCTGAACGCATCACTGCCGCTTGGGGAGTTACACCACAAGCCCAAAATACGGGGATCTCGCCTTCTTCAATTCTCACTGAGGTGCCAAAATCTGGCGACATAATATCTTTAATACCCAGCGCATCAGGCGAGCCAATATGTACGGGAGCGCCATGCACAGAAGGGAAACGACCGCTGATCATCACAGCATCAGAGACTCTATCCGCTGGAATAGGACGCATTGAAACCACTAACTCGCCTTCTAATCGCCCAGCAGGGCGACATAAGCGATTTGTTTTATACATCGGAACATTGCAGTTATCTGTGATATGGCGGATTTCAATGCCCGCTTCTAACATTGGCGTTTCAAATGTGAAACTACAGCCAATAAGAAACGTAACGAGATCGGGATGTTGCGCCCAAAGCTCAGTGGCATCCGTAATTTCATCAACTAATTTGCCATTTTCCCAAACATGATAAAGAGGAATGTCAGTACGTAAATCAGCGTCTTTTGCTAAAACAGTGCGATAACTTCCTGACTCACACACATCTAAAATAGGGCAACTTTTCGGATTACGTTGGGCATAGAGCAGAAAATCAAACGCCCAATCACGCGGCAAGCTAATCATATTAGCTTGTGTCATTCCTTTTGCCATACCCGCTGTTGGTATAGCTAAACCATTGCGAATAGCCAGCCGAGCTTCTTGTGCTTTGGCAATGGCACCCGCAGTTGCTTGCATTAAGTCAGTCATTTTTGTACCTCACTTTTAAGAGACTGAGGTGCAAAAGGCTTAATGCTAACACCATGATTAATTAAAATTTCTTTTACACTTTTAGCCAGAGCCACAGCATCAGGGCTATCACCATGAACACAAATAGAATCAGCCTGTATTATGGTAAAAATGCCTTCTATAGATTCAATTCCACCTTCTTGCACAAGTCGTAACATGCGTTGTGCAACAAGTTGGGGATCATGTAAAACGGCACCCTCTTTTTTGCGAGAAACTAATGTGCCATCAGCGTGATAAGCTCTATCTGCAAAGGCTTCAGCAATCACACGAAGCCCCTTTTCTTTTGCGAGTTCAATAAGGGGAGAGCCAGCCAAAGCAACTAAAATAAGTTGTGGATCTATGGCGAGGATCGCATCAATAACTGCAAGTGCTTGGCGCTTATCATGAGCAATAGTGTTATAAAGCGCACCATGGGGCTTCACATAAGTCACACTCAAACCCACTGCTTTAGCCAATCCTTGCAAAGCACCTATTTGATAAATCACATCTGCCGTTAATTCATCACTGGCGATATCCATATTTCGGCGACCAAAGCCCACTAAATCAGGATAAGCAACATGTGCCCCTATTGCGACATTGTGTTGTTTCGCTGCTTTTAATGTTTTTAAAATGCCATCTGGTGAACCTGCATGAAAGCCGCAAGCAATATTGGCACTACTGACAATTTCAAGCACTGCATCATCATTGCCCATCGTCCATTGGCCGAAGCTCTCACCTAAATCACTGTTTAAATCGACTGCTTTTATCATCGTTATTATTCTCTTAAGCAATGTTGAGGTAGTTGAAAATAGCACCCACAGACATAATTCCCATATACCAAGTCAGCGCACAGACTAAAATACCTGACCACAGTAACCATGCAGGATATTTATAACCATTCATGAGATCTTGGCGACGCCATGCAACAAAAATGAAAAGTGTCATACCTATAGGTAAAATGAGTCCATTAAAGCCGCCGGCAAAGACTAATAATGCAGCCGGAGCCGTTCCCATAACCATATAAATGACGAGTGAAATAGCGATAAAAATAATAGTTGCGATATTACGTTGACGTTCAGTAACACCGTTTTTAAATACAGTAATAAATGACATTGAGGTATAAGCAGCACCAATCACACTCGTTAATGCAGCTGCCCATAAAATAAGACCGAAGATGCGTAATCCAGTTAAACCCGCAGCATGTTGAAATGCTTGAGAAGCCGGATTTGCTGCATGGCTAGAAATATCTAAGGTTACGCCACTGGCAACTACACCTAAAATGGCAAGAAACAGGATATAGCGCATTAATCCAACAACTAAAATTCCCTTGGTTGCAGCGCTTGATACAGCATCAATATTCTCAATACCCGTTGTTCCTTTATCAAGAAGACGGTGAGCGCCCGCATAACAGATATAACCACCTACAGTCCCACCAACAATTGTCGTGATCGTAGCGAAGTTAATTGCATCAGGTAAAACAGTTTGTCTTAATGCCTCGCCTACAGGGGGGTTAGACGCAATCATGACAAAAACCGTCAGTAAGATCATGACGAGACCAAGGATAATGATCATACGATCAATAAAGTTACTGGCTTTGCGTGATGAGAAAATATAGATCGCAAGTAAAGCACTTAAGATCCCCCCCCATTTAGGATCAAGACCAACCATCGCATTAAGCCCTAATCCAGCACCTGCAATGTTACCCACGTTAAATACTAAACCGCCAAAAATAACTAATACAGCAAGTAAGTAACCACTGCCTGGTATTGCTTTGTTAGCAATATCTGAAGCTCGCATATTGGTAACAGTGATCACTCGCCAAATACTTTGCTGAACAACATAGTCGATAATGATTGATGCTAAAATACCAAATGCAAATGCGGCTCCCATCGTGGCAGTAAAGGTTGCAGTTTGAGTAATAAAACCTGGCCCAATTGCTGACGTTGCCATTAAAAAAATGGCAGCGATTAGTGAAGAGCGTCTATTTTTTATAAACGTACTTGATGTTGTATTTGCAGTGTCTTGTGTAGCCATGAGCTACCCCCTTTATCATCATTATTTTAATTATTATTACTAAGGCAATTAGCGTGCCATTGTTGAGCATGAATACGTAATTGTTAATCACCTGATATTAGATTGTTGAACAATTAATAATAATAGATGAATAAATAAGCAAATAGATTTAAATACGGGATGATAAAAGTGCAAAGAAGATCGCATTTTTAACATTTTGTTGACAATTATGACATGTTCATGAGCCATGAATATGCACTTAAATGAGGCATAAAAAGCTCAGTCGCACAAAAATAGTGCGCTAGATGGAATGAAAAATAAGTTTAATTACTAAAATATCGTAAGGAAAAATTAATTTTTTTGATGGAAATAAATAGACAGCTATACTCGATACAGTGAGAAGTACGACAGAGTGACATAATAGAGGTTATATATTACAAAACACACTGATAGAATAGACGCTTCTATTAAGCTAATAGCAGAAGATAATGCAGAAAAAAACATCTCCACAAATTCTTTCTCAAAAAGTCGCAAATATTATTCGGCAAAAAATCACTATTGGAGAATTACCTCCTGGTGAAAGATTGTCAGAAACTGCATTAAGTGAAACGCTAGAGATATCGCGCAATACTTTAAGAGAGGTTTTCCGCGTTCTTACCCAAGAAGGGCTTTTGACTTATAAACCTAATCGCGGTGTTTTTGTTTCTGTACCAGATATGGCAAGTATCATGGATATTTATCGTGTAAGACGATTAATTGAATGTGATGCTCTACGACATTCTTATCCTATGCATCCCGCTATTGTTAGAATGCAAGATAGTGTTAATCAAGCAAAAATTTTTCAAGAACAACAAGATTGGAGCGGTGTAGGAACCTGTAATATGCACTTTCATACCGCGATTGTGGAGCTTTCAGATAGCCCTAGATTGTTTAAACAATACCAACTTATTCTAGCTGAATTACGTTTAGCATTTGGCTTACTCAATGATCCGCAATTACTACACGCACCTTATATTGAAAAAAATGAACAGATTTTAATGCTATTGATGGATGGAAAAGCGCAAGAAGCCGCGGGCGCAATGGAAGACTATTTAGAAATTTCAGAAAGGACTGTGTTAGCAGCATTTTCTCGTCATAACTTCTGTTAAAAGATCATAAAAAATGCCTTAAATTAGGGCATTTTTATATTCAGAATTTAGGATAATATTTAAAATTCACTCATTTTTGATCTTTTAAAAACTCCAAACGCAAAAAAGCCAACCCATTGGGTTGGCTTTCTCGTCTTATTTAATGCCTGGCAGTTCCCTACTCTCACATGGGGAGACCCCACACTACCATCGGCGCTACAACGTTTCACTTCTGAGTTCGGCATGGATTCAGGTGGGTCCGCTGCGCTATGGCCGCCAAGCAAATTCGGTTTTATTACCCGTTACTGTTGTTTCTTCCTCAGTAACCAGCAATTTCAATCTTAAACAAGCTTACTTCATCTACTGTCGTCTCTCAGACAAAACACCTTCGGTGTTGTCAGGTTAAGCCTCACGGTTCATTAGTACTGGTTAGCTCAACGTATCGCTACGCTTACACACCCAGCCTATCAACGTCTTAGTCTTAAACGTTCCTTTAGGTCACTCTAGGTGACAGGGAAGACTCATCTCGAGGCAAGTTTCCCGCTTAGATGCTTTCAGCGGTTATCTCTTCCGCACTTAGCTACCGGGCAATGCCATTGGCATGACAACCCGAACACCAGTGGTGCGTTCACTCCGGTCCTCTCGTACTAGGAGCAACCCCTCTCAATCTTCCAACGCCCACGGCAGATAGGGACCGAACTGTCTCACGACGTTCTAAACCCAGCTCGCGTACCACTTTAAATGGCGAACAGCCATACCCTTGGGACCTACTTCAGCCCCAGGATGTGATGAGCCGACATCGAGGTGCCAAACACCGCCGTCGATATGAACTCTTGGGCGGTATCAGCCTGTTATCCCCGGAGTACCTTTTATCCGTTGAGCGATGGCCCTTCCATTCAGAACCACCGGATCACTAAGACCTACTTTCGTACCTGCTCGAGCCGTCACTCTCACAGTCAAGCTGGCTTATGCCTTTGCACTAACCGCATGATGTCCGACCATGCTTAGCCAACCTTCGTGCTCCTCCGTTACTCTTTAGGAGGAGACCGCCCCAGTCAAACTACCCACCAGACACGGTCCCCGATCCAGATTATGGACCTAGGTTAGAACATCAAACGTTAAAGGGTGGTATTTCAAGGTTGACTCCATGCAGACTGGCGTCCACACTTCATAGTCTCCCACCTATCCTACACATCAAGGCTCAATGTTCAGTGTCAAGCTATAGTAAAGGTTCACGGGGTCTTTCCGTCTTGCCGCGGGTACACTGCATCTTCACAGCGAGTTCAATTTCACTGAGTCTCGGGTGGAGACAGCCTGGCCATCATTACGCCATTCGTGCAGGTCGGAACTTACCCGACAAGGAATTTCGCTACCTTAGGACCGTTATAGTTACGGCCGCCGTTTACTGGGGCTTCGATCAAGAGCTTCTCCCTAAGGATAACCCCATCAATTAACCTTCCAGCACCGGGCAGGCGTCACACCGTATACGTCCACTTTCGTGTTTGCACAGTGCTGTGTTTTTAATAAACAGTTGCAGCCAGCTGGTATCTTCGACTGGCTTCGGCTCCGTCCGCAAGGGACTTCACTTACCGCCAGCGTGCCTTCTCCCGAAGTTACGGCACCATTTTGCCTAGTTCCTTCACCCGAGTTCTCTCAAGCGCCTGAGTATTCTCTACCTGACCACCTGTGTCGGTTTGGGGTACGATTGTTGGTAACCTGAAGCTTAGAGGCTTTTCCTGGAAGCAGGGCATCAATTGCTTCACCACCTTAGTGGCTCGTCATCACACCTCAGCATTAAGTGACCGGATTTGCCTAATCACTCTGCCTACATGCTTGAACCGGGACGACCGTCGCCCGGACAACCTAGCCTTCTCCGTTCCCCCATCGCAGTTACCACCAGTACGGGAATATTAACCCGTTTCCCATCGACTACGCTTTTCAGCCTCGCCTTAGGGGTCGACTCACCCTGCCCCGATTAACGTTGGACAGGAACCCTTGGTCTTCCGGCGTGCGGGTTTTTCACCCGCATTATCGTTACTTATGTCAGCATTCGCACTTCTGATACCTCCAGCATACCTCACAGTACACCTTCGCAGGCTTACAGAACGCTCCCCTACCCAACAACACATAGTGTCGCTGCCGCAGCTTCGGTGCATGGTTTAGCCCCGTTACATCTTCCGCGCGGGCCGACTCGACCAGTGAGCTATTACGCTTTCTTTAAATGATGGCTGCTTCTAAGCCAACATCCTGGCTGTCTGAGCCTTCCCACTTCGTTTCCCACTTAACCATGACTTTGGGACCTTAGCTGGCGGTCTGGGTTGTTTCCCTCTTCACGACGGACGTTAGCACCCGCCGTGTGTCTCCCGTGATAACATTCTTCGGTATTCGCAGTTTGCATCGAGTTGGTAAGTCGGGATGACCCCCTAGTCGAAACAGTGCTCTACCCCCGAAGATGAATTCACGAGGCGCTACCTAAATAGCTTTCGGGGAGAACCAGCTATCTCCCGGTTTGATTGGCCTTTCACCCCCATCCACAAGTCATCCGCTAATTTTTCAACATTAGTCGGTTCGGTCCTCCAGTTAGTGTTACCCAACCTTCAACCTGCCCATGGATAGATCACCGGGTTTCGGGTCTATACCCTGCAACTCATTCGCCCAGTTAAGACTCGGTTTCCCTACGGCTCCCCTATACGGTTAACCTTGCTACAGAATATAAGTCGCTGACCCATTATACAAAAGGTACGCAGTCACCTCACGAAGAGGCTCCTACTGCTTGTACGTACACGGTTTCAGGTTCTTTTTCACTCCCCTCGCCGGGGTTCTTTTCGCCTTTCCCTCACGGTACTGGTTCACTATCGGTCAATCAGGAGTATTTAGCCTTGGAGGATGGTCCCCCCATATTCAGACAGGATAACACGTGTCCCGCCCTACTCGTCGAGTTCACAATAACAGCATCTTCAGATACGGGGCTATCACCCTTTACTGCCGGACTTTCCAGACCGTTCTCCTGATGCTGCTATTGATTAAGACTCTGGGCTGTTCCCCGTTCGCTCGCCGCTACTAGGGGAATCTCGGTTGATTTCTTTTCCTCGGGGTACTGAGATGTTTCAGTTCTCCCGGTTCGCTTCATTAACCTATGTATTCAGTTAATGATAATATCCATTGGATATTGGGTTTCCCCATTCGGAAATCGTCGGGTATAACGGTTCATATCACCTTACCGACGCTTATCGCAGATTAGCACGTCCTTCATCGCCTCTGATTGCCTAGGCATCCACCGTGTACGCTTATTCGCTTAACCTCACAACCCGAAGGTGTCTTTTTCGATGACTCTCTTGGTGGTGATGGCTGCGCAGATTACATTTCATCGTTGGGCAGTGCTCGCAATGCTCACATACTTTAGTATGTTCCGCTTGCTGTGCGCTGGCCGCCTCGAACTGTAAATTGCTCGCTCATCCCACTTTGATGTCAAAAACACACTCAAAGTTTGAGATTTTGAGAGACTCATCAATATACCTCGGTGATATATTGATTTGTTTTCAATTTTTCAGCTTGTTCCAGATTGTTAAAGAGCATAATAGGTAAAATAACTCACACGAATTATCTTAACTATTCTCTGATTCTCATCAGACTATAGTGTGGTACGCCTTTCACTCATACCGCGCAATTGGCGTCCCCTAGGGGATTCGAACCCCTGTTACCGCCGTGAAAGGGCGGTGTCCTAGGCCTCTAGACGAAGGGGACTTCAGTCAGCTTCGCAGACGCGCTTTTGCTCGTTCTTCATCAGACAATCTGTGTGAGCACTACACATAACACGTATCTCTTAGGTAAGGAGGTGATCCAACCGCAGGTTCCCCTACGGTTACCTTGTTACGACTTCACCCCAGTCATGAATCACAAAGTGGTAAGCGCCCTCCCGAAGGTTAAGCTACCTACTTCTTTTGCAACCCACTCCCATGGTGTGACGGGCGGTGTGTACAAGGCCCGGGAACGTATTCACCGTAGCATTCTGATCTACGATTACTAGCGATTCCGACTTCATGGAGTCGAGTTGCAGACTCCAATCCGGACTACGACAGACTTTATGAGTTCCGCTTGCTCTCGCGAGGTCGCTTCTCTTTGTATCTGCCATTGTAGCACGTGTGTAGCCCTACTCGTAAGGGCCATGATGACTTGACGTCATCCCCACCTTCCTCCGGTTTATCACCGGCAGTCTCCTTTGAGTTCCCGCCATTACGCGCTGGCAACAAAGGATAAGGGTTGCGCTCGTTGCGGGACTTAACCCAACATTTCACAACACGAGCTGACGACAGCCATGCAGCACCTGTCTCAGAGTTCCCGAAGGCACTCCTCTATCTCTAAAGGATTCTCTGGATGTCAAGAGTAGGTAAGGTTCTTCGCGTTGCATCGAATTAAACCACATGCTCCACCGCTTGTGCGGGCCCCCGTCAATTCATTTGAGTTTTAACCTTGCGGCCGTACTCCCCAGGCGGTCGATTTAACGCGTTAGCTCCAGAAGCCACGGTTCAAGACCACAACCTCTAAATCGACATCGTTTACAGCGTGGACTACCAGGGTATCTAATCCTGTTTGCTCCCCACGCTTTCGCACCTGAGCGTCAGTCTTTGTCCAGGGGGCCGCCTTCGCCACCGGTATTCCTCCACATCTCTACGCATTTCACCGCTACACGTGGAATTCTACCCCCCTCTACAAGACTCTAGCCAACCAGTTTCAGATGCAATTCCCAAGTTAAGCTCGGGGCTTTCACATCTGACTTAATTGACCGCCTGCGTGCGCTTTACGCCCAGTAATTCCGATTAACGCTTGCACCCTCCGTATTACCGCGGCTGCTGGCACGGAGTTAGCCGGTGCTTCTTCTGCGGGTAACGTCAATTGATAAAGGTATTAACTTTATCACCTTCCTCCCCGCTGAAAGTACTTTACAACCCTAAGGCCTTCTTCATACACGCGGCATGGCTGCATCAGGCTTGCGCCCATTGTGCAATATTCCCCACTGCTGCCTCCCGTAGGAGTCTGGGCCGTGTCTCAGTCCCAGTGTGGCTGATCATCCTCTCAGACCAGCTAGAGATCGTCGCCTAGGTGAGCCATTACCTCACCTACTAGCTAATCCCATATGGGTTCATCCGATAGCGCAAGGTCCGAAGAGCCCCTGCTTTGGTCCGTAGACGTCATGCGGTATTAGCTACCGTTTCCAGTAGTTATCCCCCTCTATCGGGCAGATCCCCATACATTACTCACCCGTCCGCCGCTCGTCAGCAAGAAAGCAAGCTTTCTTCTGTTACCGCTCGACTTGCATGTGTTAGGCCTGCCGCCAGCGTTCAATCTGAGCCATGATCAAACTCTTCAATTAAAAGTGTTTGATGCTCAAAGAAATCGAAAACTTAGCTATTCATAAATGAATTTACTTTTGTTGTTCACTCTTCAAGACTTGATACATCTAATATTTTAGAAGATATCGTCTCTGCGAGTGCCCACACAGATTGTCTGATAATTTGTTAAAGAGCAGTGCAACCTTCGCTGCCGTTTCCGGTCTTCTGCGTTGTTGCGAGGAGGCGTATATTACGTTATTCCTCTGAAGAGTCAAGAGTTTTTTCAAACTTTTTTCTTTTCTCTTCACCGTCCTGCGTGGCTTGTTGTTTGCTCATCGCCGGTCAGTGGATGCGCATTATAGGGAGATCTCGGATTAGCGCAAGTGTTTTTTTAAAATAATTTTCTGTTCGTTCAAAACTCCAACAAGACGTATAAAAACCCCACAGCAAAGATTAAATATCACTCAATTTTGGCAAAATGTGTCGCAAATTCGCTTACTTTATTCCAATCCGTATATTCAATTTCTTTTGTTGGGTCCGTTTCACCTTTAGTCATCTTCATAATTAACTGGATCATGACTCTATCAATCCATTTATAGCGAGGATAAAAAAGTGCGCCGGCAAAGACACCCGTTAACGTTGGCTTCCATGGAGTCTTATCTAAAAACTTACGCATATAAGCATTCGTCTCAGGTGTATTCTTTTCTGCTTTTCTTGCCGTAAGATTAACGCCAAAGAATGCGGACGGCATACTATTCAATTGTGCAAGATGACGCGTGATAAATTTATCGAGAGCTTTATTAAAGTAACCATAACGAATTGAAGCGCCCACTAAGACTTTATTATAAGCAGACAAATTTAAACTCTGTTGAACAGAGGTTAAATCTCTCACATCACATTCATGACCGTGTTGTCTTAATTCATTCGCGATTTGTGTCATTATCTTTTTAGTTTGCCCATCAGTACTACAATACAACAATAGCGCGCTCATACATTGCTCCTTGTATTAGGTTAATCACGCCAAAACGTTGGGGTAAATAAAACCAATAGTGTGAAAACTTCTAGTCGCCCAAATAACATTGTCACGACTAATATCCATTTTGCAGCTGGATTCATTGTCGTGAAGTTATCGGCGACAATACCTAACCCAGGACCAAGATTATTTAATGTAGTGGCAATAGCAGAAAATGCAGAAAATTCATCAACGCCTGTCGCTATCAACAACATTAAGCTAATAATAAATACCAACGCATAAGCGGAGAAAAATCCCCACACTGCTTCAATAATACGTTCAGGTAATGCTCGGTGGCCAAGTTTGATGGTATAAACGGCATTAGGGTGAACAAGACGTTTTAATTCACGATTCCCTTGTAGGAATAAAAGCAAGATACGAATGACTTTCAATCCCCCACCCGTTGATCCTGCACAACCACCAATAAACGCAGAGCATAATAATAGAAGAGGCAAAAATGCAGGCCATTGTGCAAAGCTATCCGTGGCAAAGCCCGCGGTTGTCGCCATAGAGACAACTTGGAAAAAAGCCTGATTTATGGTTATCCATCCTGAGTCATATACTGAATAAAGCCATAGAATGCCGCTACAAATAATGACTAATCCCAATTGAATTGAGATAAACATACGAAATTCAGGATCACGCCAATAAATATTTAAGCTTCTTCCCGTGAGTACGGCAAAGTGCAAACCAAAGTTACAACCAGAGATCAGAAGGAATACACCAATAATGATGTTAATGGTTGGGCTATTAAAATAACCAATACTGGCATCGTGGGTAGAAAACCCACCAATCGCAATAGTTGAAAAGCTATGAGAAATAGCATCGAACACATCCATACCAGCAATCCATAATGCTAAGGCACAAATGATCGTTAATAAGACGTAAATAAGCCAAAGTGCTTTCGCTGTTTCTGCAATTCGAGGTCGCATTTTATTATCTTTCAATGGACCCGGCATTTCTGCACGATATAACTGCATTCCCCCAACACCTAAAAGTGGAAGAATAGCGACAGCTAATACGATGATCCCCATTCCTCCTAACCATTGGAGCATTTGGCGATAAAACAAAATAGCTTTAGGTAATGAATCTAACCCTACAAGCGTCGTGGCTCCGGTTGTAGTCAGTCCAGAGAAAGATTCAAAAAAGGCATCAGTAATGGAAAGATTGGGTTGTTCAGAAAAGATAAACGGTAATGCCCCTACACTGCCTAGCACCGTCCAAAATAAGACAACTATAAGAAAGCCTTCTTTAGGCTTAAGCTCACTTTTTTTATGTCGATTGGGGATCCACAACATTAACCCAATGATCAAGGCGACAATAAATGTTTGGCTAAATGCACGCCCTGCACCATCTCGATATATTAATGCGACAATACCGGGAATGATCATCGTGACAGAAAATAAGATAACAAGCAGTCCGACAATACGGGTTATTGAACGAAAATGCATTTAGCGATTTCCTTGGTAGCAAAGATTATTCATTTTTATCTAGCGGGATTAATTGCATACTGCCACGACTTATATCGCGTAGTTTAACTTCAACTTCATCACTATGCACGGCAGGTAATGAAAGTACAAAAGTGACTTTATCAGTATATTCACTTGAAAGTACTTGCCCCTGATATTGTTCAACAACTTGTTCAAGTAATGAAACCAGTGAATATTCACACGCTACACTAAAACGCAACTGTGGTACTTTCGTTTTCGTTGGCAAAAGCTTTAATGCTTGTTGAACACCACTGCCATAAGCTCTAACTAACCCACCGGTTCCTAATTTGATCCCACCGAAATACCGTACAACCACTGCGGTGACTTCTCCCATTCCACTCCCTAAAAGAGGAGCAAGAATAGGTTTTCCCGCAGTACCTGTTGGCTCCCCGTCATCAGAAAAACCTAACTGTTGTGAGTCATCAGGTCTTCCTGCAACAAAAGCCCAACAGTGGTGCCGGGCATCAGGGAATTGTTCTTTGATAGACTGGATATACGCTTTTGCTGCATCAATACCTTCAGTGTGAGCAATAAATGTAATAAAACGACTCTTCTTTATTTCTTCACTGAATTCTACGGTTTCAGCGGGGATCAAATACGCTTTCATCAGGCTAAATGTAAGTCTCTGGTCATATTTTCAATTTTGTTATCGTGGATAATAATATTATCTTCAATACGAATACCACCAAATGGTTTGAAATGCTCAATAAGCTTCCAATCGAAATGAGTACTGTTTTTTCCTTCTTTCCATGGCGCTAACAGAGAGTCGATAAAGTAAAATCCAGGTTCAATTGTTAATACCATGCCCGGTTCAACAATACGTGTGCAACGTAAGAATGGATACATTGAAGGAGCCGCTAAATGGGTACCTTTATCATCTTGCATAAATCCAGCGGCATCATGAACTTGTAGACCTAAAGCATGCCCTAAGCCATGAGGTAAAAATGGTGTAGTTAATCCAGCACTTACCATCTCTTCTTCACTCACACCTTTAACAATACCGTATTTATTGAGTAATCCAGCAATACGTTGATGCATTTGAACATGATATTCAGTGTAACGTACTCCAGCCTTCATCGTTGCAATCAGCGCTTGTTGCGCATCATTCATATCTTTAACTAATGAAGTAAATTCATGATTTTCTTTTGCGCTATAAGTACGAGTGATATCTGCCGCGTAGCCATTATACTCTGCACCTGCATCAATAAGGAAACTGCGATACTCATCTGGTGATTCATGATCTAATTTTGTGTAGTGCAAAACAGCAGCGTGTTCATTTAAGGCGACGATATTGCCATAAGGAACATCGGTATCACGATGACCCGTAGCCATTAAATACGCCATATTAATATCAAACTCACTTAATCCAGCTTGGAAAGCTTCATGAGCGGCAATATGCCCGTTGACGGCCATTTTTTGTGCTTCACGCATACAAGCTAATTCATAACCTGTTTTATAGGCACGGTAATAATGATAATAATTAAGAAGAGATTGATTGTTGATATTATCAATACTCACACCTAATGATTCTGCTCGCTGTGTATTTGGACCAATATAAGCAGTATTTTTATTAATATAAGGTGCTAGCTCTTTTTGAATATCATCAACATTTTTAAGATGAATTAGCTCAATTTCATGAGTCCAATAGCTACTTGGTAAAGCTTCAACACTATGCCAATAATCAACTGGAGAATAGAACCATAATTTAGGTTTATTAACGCCATCCGCTAATAACCAACAATGTGGTACATCTGTAACAGGCACCCATGCTTTAAAATGAGCATTCACTTTAAAAGGGTAATCACTGTCATCAAGGAAAACACGGATAGGTTCACCAGAATGAATTAATACAGAATCAAGATGGTGTCTGGATAAAGCATCACGAGTACGATTTTGTAGAGTTTTGATATGTTCTTGGTACAGAGAGAGCAATTTTTCCATTATTAATTACCTTATCTTATTCATTGTTAATGATTCAGCTTAACACGCCAACTCTTTGAGTGGCTAACGCCATAACAAAAATAGATTATTACCGATTTATCTCCCCTCTTTTTATCAAACTGAGCAACAGCATAGAATTCAATAAGTTGAATAATTTCACTGTGATCACCCTTGCAGTTTTTTAATCAAATATTTGCATTTATTTAACATAGTATTCACACTCTTATTATCTGGTCATACCAGTCTATACATTTAGGGAGAATACAAATGCTCTATCAAAGCGAAAATATTCAAGCCGATTGGGTGAAACAAGGTATTGTTGAACTCATTTTTAACGCCAAAGGTTCTATTAATAAATTAGATACCAAAACGGTTGCAATGCTAAGTGAAGCTTTAGCAGTATTAGAAGCAACTCCGGGACTAAAAGGTGTTATCTTGCGTTCCGAAAAACCGGCTTTTATTGTCGGTGCTGATATTACCGAGTTTTTATCCCTTTTTGATGCTCCTGAAGAAGAATTGACTCAGTGGCTACATTTTTCTAATCAGATTTTTAATCGACTTGAAGACCTACCTGTTCCTACCGTTTCCGCTATCAATGGCTACGCACTTGGCGGTGGCTGCGAGTGTGTACTTGCTACTGATTTTCGTATCGCTTCTCCTGATCTGCGTATCGGTTTACCAGAAACAAAACTTGGGATCATGCCAGGCTTTGGAGGCTCAGTACGCCTTCCTCGTTTGATTGGTGTCGATAACGCATTAGAAATTATTACTGCTGGAAAAGATGTTGATGCCCAAACTGCACTTAAAAATGGATTAATCCAAGCAATTGTCCCTCTAGAAAATTTAAAAGAAAGTGCTATTTCGCTAATCGAGCAAGCAATTGAAGGAAAAATTGATTGGAAAGCTGCACGTCATCCAAAAACAGCACCATTAAGACTGACAGAGCTTGAACATAAAATGTCTTTCAGTGTGGCTAAAGGTATGGTGATGAAAGTCGCAGGACCTCACTATCCAGCACCAATCACCGCAGTAAAAACAATTGAAAAATCAGCCTTTCTAAATAGAGATGAAGCACTGGCTCTTGAAACTGAAAGCTTTGTTAAGCTCACACGCACTGATGTTGCAAAAGCCTTAGTCGGTATTTTCCTTAATGATCAGTACGTTAAAAATATCACAAAAAAACGTCATGCCGAATTGCCTAAACAGGCTGCAGTATTAGGTGCTGGGATCATGGGTGGCGGAATTTCCTACCAATCCGCCTTAAAAGGTATTCCTGTCGTAATGAAGGATATTAATCAAAAATCCCTTGAGCTAGGTATGAATGAAGCGTTAAGCCTGCTACAAAAACGCCAAGAAAAAGGTCGAATGAGTGCTGTTGATATGGCAAAAACTCTCGCCTCTATTCAACCAACACTAAATTATGCTTCTGTCAGTGATGCCGATGTTATTGTCGAAGCTGTTGTTGAAAATCCAAAAGTAAAAGCAACTGTACTTGCAGAAACAGAAGCGCTATTGGCTGATAACGCGGTACTTGCATCAAATACTTCTACGATCCCTATTTCCCTACTCGCAAAATCATTAAAGCGTCCTGAGAATTTCTGTGGGATGCACTTCTTTAATCCTGTTCATCGAATGCCGCTGGTTGAAATCATTAAAGGCGAAAAAACCAGTGAAGAGACGATTAACCGTATCGTCAGTTACGCCAGTAAAATGGGAAAAACACCGATTATTGTTAATGATTGTCCCGGCTTCTTTGTAAACCGAGTTCTCTTTCCTTATTTTGCAGGATTTTCTCTATTACTAAGAGATGGCGCGGATTTTATTGCTGTTGATAAAGTGATGGAAAAGATATTTGGCTGGCCTATGGGACCTGCATACCTGCTTGATGTTGTGGGTATTGATACGGCAAATCACGCTCAAGCCGTAATGGCTCAGGGTTTCCCTGACAGAATGGGAACGATTGAGCGAGATGCTATTGCTCTTTTATATGAGCAACAGCGATATGGTCAGAAAAATAATCATGGTTTCTATAATTACGCAGTTGATAAACGGGGTAAAAAACAGAAATCTGTTGATGGTCAAATTCAAACGCTTATTCAGCAAAATGCGGGCAAAACACAAGAGTTTAGCCAAAATGCAATTATCGCTCGGATGATGATCCCAATGATTAATGAAGTTATCCGTTGTTTAGATGAAGGTATTATTGCCTCACCAGCAGAAGCGGATATTGCATTAGTTTATGGTTTAGGCTTCCCTCCTTTCCGAGGTGGTGTATTCCGTTACCTTGATACCATCGGATTAGCGCAATTTGTTGCCGATGCACAGCAATACGCATCATTAGGACCTCTATATCAAATTCCTGAAAGCTTAAAACAGAAAGCGCAACGCAACGAAACCTATTATCCAAAGCCCGCAAAAGTAGATGTTAACATCAGAGAACTCGCTTAAGGAGATATGAAATGGAAAAGGTTGTCATAATTGATGGTATTCGTACTCCAATGGGACGCTCAAAAGGTGGAGCATTTCGCCATGTCAGAGCGGAAAACCTCTCTGCACAATTGATGCAAGCACTACTAACACGCAATCCGAATATTAATCCCAATGATATTGGTGATGTAATTTGGGGCTGTGTACAACAAACTTTAGAGCAAGGTTTTAATATCGCTCGTAATGCGGCGTTATTGGCTGAACTTCCACACAAGGTTCCGGCAGTTACCATTAATCGGTTATGTGGTTCATCAATGCAAGCATTACATGATGGCGCTCGCCAAATTATGCTGGGTGATAGTCAAGTCGCATTAATCGGCGGCGTTGAACATATGGGTCACGTACCAATGACTTATAATGCAGACTTTAATCCATCACTTAATCTTTCTGTTGCTAAAGCTTCATTTTCAATGGGATTAACAGCAGAAATGCTCGCAAAATCATTCCAAATTTCACGCGAGGATCAAGATAAATTTGCTTATCGCTCACATCATTTAGCAGCGATTGCGACACAGCAAGGCTATTTTGATAATGAGATAATACCTATCAATGGTCATGATGCTATAGGCAATTTTATCAATGTAAAAAATGATGAAGTGATTCGTTATAACCCTAGCCTTGAAGAATTAGCACAGCTTAAACCGGTGTTTGATCCAGCGACAGGCTCTGTAACAGCTGGCAATTCATCCGCAGTTTCTGATGGTGCATCCGCTATGTTTATCACCAGTGAACGTTATGCCAAAGAGCATAATTTAACGCCTCGCGCCATTATTCGTTCAATGGCTGTGACTGGATGTGACCCCGCAATTATGGGTTATGGCCCTGTTCCTGCAACAGAAATCGCATTGAAAAAAGCGGGATTAACATTAGGTGATATTGATATTTTTGAGCTAAATGAAGCTTTTGCCGCGCAGTCATTAGCTTGCATGAAGAAAATGAATTTGCTCGATAGTATCGATGACAAGATTAATTTAAATGGCGGAGCGATTGCCTTAGGGCATCCTTTAGGATGTTCAGGCTCTCGAATAACCACTTCATTATTAAATATTATGGAACGTAAAGATGCACAATTTGGCTTAGCCACAATGTGTATTGGATTAGGGCAAGGTATTGCAACGATTATAGAACGTGTTTAATACGATATTCTGTATATCCACGTTCTGATCGTTAGGAACGTATTCTTTTCGATTGCATGGTTAGAAACCATTTTCCCGCCGTCAGGGGCGGGTTTTTTTTATGGTTTTAAAAACAAAAATAATAACAAATAACGGAGTACTGTCGTTTTATCAGATAAATTCAAAAGCATCGCTAAATAGACGGGTTTTATCTGCATTGCGCTCACTGCAAAAACGATCTCTGGCGATTTTAGCCATTTCAAAACGCCCTGCAATGTAAATATCATATTCTGATAAATCACCAAAATCTTCGCTTATTGCCGTTAATACCGTTCCTTTTCGGCCTCGCCAAGTCTCCTCTGGTTGCTCGACCACAGGAACAACCGTTAAAGACGGATGCAATTCTGATAATTCTTGTAATTCATTAAGATCATAGAGGTGAACACTTTCTCTTCCCCCCCAATAGATCGTAATAGATCGCTGTGGGTTTTCAGCTAATGCAGCCAATAAAATTGAGTGGGTATAAGAAAATCCTGTACCGCCAGCAATTAATAATAGAGGACGTTGACTCTCTTTTTTAAACCACGCATTTCCATGAGGAATATCAATGGTAAGCTGCTGCTTTTCTAATATCACATCAAGCACTGCCATCGCATAAAGATTGAGTTCAGACGCACCAATATGAAGTTCAATAAAGTCTTTATTTTCAGGTATAGATGCAATAGAAAAAGGACGTTTATCACGTTCATCCATAACAGCTAAAAGATATTGCCCAGCCTGAAAATCAAATTCGCCATCAGGTAATAGCCTTACCCGATAAACCGTATCTGTCATCGGCTCAACAAGTGAGACTTTACAATTCAATATTGCCATGTTGTTCCTCTGTTATTATTTAAGAATATCGAGCTGTTCCCAAATAGTATCGACTCGTTGCTTAACTTCATCAGACATCACAATAGGTCTACCCCATTCTCTATCTGTCTCACCCGGCCATTTGTTAGTCGCATCAAGACCCATTTTTGATCCTAATCCTGAAACAGGTGAAGCGAAGTCGAGATAATCAATAGGCGTATTTTCCATCAGAATAGTATCCCTTGCAGGATCCATTCTAGTCGTGATTGCCCAAATCACATCTTTCCAATCTCTTGCATTGACATCATCATCGCAAACAATCACAAATTTGGTGTACATAAATTGCCGTAAGTAAGACCAAACTCCCATCATTACGCGTTTAGCATGACCCGCATACTGTTTCTTCATTGTTACAACGGCTAAACGGTAAGAACATCCTTCAGGAGGTAGATAAAAATCTACAATTTCAGGAAACTGTTTTTGTAATATCGGAACAAGCACTTCATTCAACGCAACACCTAATACCGCGGGTTCATCAGGTGGGCGCCCTGTATATGTTGAATGATAAATTGCATCTTTACGACGCGTTAAATGCGTAATGGTAAACACAGGGAAAGAGTCAATCTCATTATAATATCCAGTGTGATCACCATATGGTCCTTCTGGGGCTAATTCGCCCGGTTCTATATAACCTTCAAGGATAATTTCAGCACTTGCAGGTACTTCAAGATCATTTGAAAGACATTTTACAACTTCTGATTTATTACCCCGTAATAAACCAGCGAATGCATATTCAGATAATGTATCTGGTACAGGTGTTACAGCACCTAAAATAGTAGCAGGATCTGCCCCTAATGCCACTGAAACTGGGAATCGTTCACCGGGATGTTTTTGGCACCACTCTTGAAAATCTAACGCGCCACCACGATGCGATAACCAGCGCATAATCACTTTGTTTTTACCCAGCACTTGCTGGCGATAAATACCCAGATTTTGGCGCTCTTTCAATGGGCCACGAGTCACCGTTAATCCCCAAGTAATCAAAGGTGCCGCATCTTCAGGCCAACAATGCATAACAGGGATCTGGGTTAAATCAACATCATCACCTGTTAAAACCACCTCCTGACAAGGGGCTTTACTCAAGCGTTTTGTTGGCATATTTAAAACTTGCTTAAACTTAGGTAATTTATCGAAGAGATCACGAAAACCTTTCGGAGGATCAGGTTCTTTTAGAAACGCTAATAACTTTCCAACTTCGTGTAAGGCTTTAACATCATCTTGCCCCATTCCCATTGCCACACGCTCTGGTGTACCAAATAAGTTACAAAGCACGGGCATATCATACCCTTTAGGATTTTCAAACAGCAGCGCTGGCCCACCGGCACGTAAAGTTCTGTCCGCTATTTCGGTCATTTCAAGGTAGGGATCTATTTCATAGGTGATACGTTTTAATTCACCTTTTTCTTCTAATAATGAAAGGAAATCTCTTAAATCGCGGTATTTCATCATAATCTTACGAGCCAGTGAGTGAAAGAAAAGAGGGCCAATGCCCTCTTTGAGACGCTATAAGCTAAACGCATAACTCACTAAAATGCAATGCTTTTTATTTAGTCGCGTTCACTATACTTATAAACAGCGGAATGGAACCCACTCTGAAAGCAATTTAGTATCAAACTGTTCAGGGAATGTTTTTCCATGTTGGAAGATTTTAAAACCTTCATTTTTAGCGCTGTAATAACGTAATTCTTCACCTTGAATATATAAGTAACTCCCTTCACGGATAGCCACAACAATCTCTTCAGGGTTAATTGCACAAAACTCAGCAATACGCTCATCGCGCGTTTCACCCATATGACCACTGATAGAAGCATCAATGTAATGTGGGTTAATTTGGACAGGGAATAGGCCTAATGAAGGCATAATAACAGAGGAGCGTACTGGCATATCATTAGTGGTACGAATTGTTGGTGTTGCGACATTACAACCTGCACTCCAACCAATATACGGAATATTGCGCTCACGTACTGCGCGTTGAATTGGAACTACCAATCCTTTCTCATGCAGCATTTGGTTTAATAGCCAAGTATTACCACCACTGACTAAAATACATTCTGCATTATTGATTGCGTCTACTTCTGAATCAAAATGTTCAATACAAGTAACTTCAATACCTAACACTTCTGATAAATCACGAGCGCGTTGGTCATGATCGGAACGAATAACGGCATAAGCAATTAATACAGCGGAACGAATACCGCGTTTTTTAATCATGCTATCGATATTATCTTTTGCATAACTTAACCAACGTGGATCCCCGGCAATTTTTCCGTTACTTAATAAAAAAACTTCCATTACAGAACCTCTTTATAATTATGAACAAAATTCTAAGATAATTATCTTGAGAGCTTTTTCTTATTTTTACCATCACTTTTTTATTAACTTGTTACCTCTATCCGAGATCCAAGTGAAAGTAACAAAAACAAGCGCTTTTATTGCTTATAAACACAGCTTTTCTGTACTTTTTTCAGTATAAAACCACGTTACTCTATTTTTTATTTCATCCCCCGATAGATAACTGTTACCTTAATGATAAATTTGCTATTATCACTTAAATTAAATTTAACTAACCTATTGTCTCTATTATGAAAAACTGGCATTTGCTGTATTGTAAACGAGGGCAAATTCCTCGTGCTATCGAACACTTAGAACGTCAGCAAGTGGGCTGTTTTACACCTATGGTAACCATAGAAAAAGTATTAAGAGGAAAGCGCACTACCGTAACAGAACCGCTTTTCCCTAATTATCTTTTTATAGAATTTGATCCTGAAGTGATCCACACCACGACGATTAACTCAACGCGTGGAGTAAACTCGTTTGTTCGCTTTGGGCAATATCCTGTCACTGTTCCTCAAGATGTGATTGATACACTGCAAATACCTCAGCTTTCTTCTCTCACTTATAGTGAAGAAAATGTACCTCACAGTGGCGATAGCGTATTAATAACAGAAGGGATTTTTCAAGGGATCAAAGCCATATATCAAGAGCCTGATGGTGAAGCCCGTTCGATTTTGCTTTTAAATATATTAAATAGTGAAGTAAAAAAATCCGTGGGAAATAAAGAGTTTAAAAAAGAATCGCTCTAGAAAAAGTTAACCCAGCAATCGCTGGGCTAATATCATATGATTTTAGAAAATCGGTTCTAAAATTATTTTTGCTGTTCTGCTTCAGCTTCAGCCTCTGCTTCCTCAGCTCCTTCTTCATCTGTTCTTCTTCCCTTGCCTACATAAAAGCGCGATACCATAACACCAATTTCAAACAGTAAGTACATAGGTATTGCGAGTAAGGTTTGAGAGAAAACATCTGGTGGTGTCAAAATCATACCAACGACAAAGGCACCGACAAGAATATAAGGACGTTTTTTCTTTAATGCTTCCGGTGTCGTTACACCACTCCAACACAGTAAAATAATCGCAATCGGTACTTCAAAAGCTGCACCAAACGCCATAAATAACGTCATTACGAAACTTAGATATTTACTGATATCTGGAATAAAGTTAACCCCTTCAGGGGTTGTATTAACAAAGAAGCCAAACGCGAGAGGGAACACAACAAAATAAGCAAACGCCATACCGAGGTAGAATAATACCGTACTTGAAACAAGTAATGGCAGCATTAAGCGGCGTTCGTGTTTATACAATGCTGGTGCGATAAAAGCCCATACCTGATAAAGAATAATAGGTACAGAAGCAAAAATGGATACCATTATTGTCAATTTAATCGGAGTCAAAAAAGTAGAGGCAACATCTGTCGCACTCATATTTGACCCTTTTGGCAACTTATCGAGTAATGGAGCCGAGACTAATTGATAGATATCATTAGAAAAATAAACCAGCGCTAAAAAAACCACTAGAACTGAGATTAAGCTATACATCAAACGCTTACGAAGTTCTATTAAATGGCTGATCAGCGGTTGGGTATCATTTACTGCCATGTTTTAATGCTCACCATTGACCTGATCAGTTGTTTTTTTCTCTATTGTTACTGGCTGAGTAACAGGAACTTCTGTCTTTGTAACACTTTCTGCCACAGGTTTATGGCGATTAGCATCATCATTAACTTCATCAGCTTCAGCAAGTTCAGCTAAATCAGAAGGTGAAGGTTCCGTAGAGTCGGTTTTTACAGACTGCTCTTTCGTGGAGTCTGGCGTTGCAGGAGCTTGATAAGTTTGTTTTAAAGACTGTGCAGCCTCTTTTAACTCATCCATAGACGCTTTCAGCTCTGGCGACAACGTTTGTAAATTCGCTTTCTCTTCAACTTTTTTCAAGCTCTCTTGGAGTTCTTGAAGTTTTAGTTCTTGAGCCAGTTCATTTTGCACATTCGCAGCCAAAGAGCGTAGCGCCCTTACCCAGCCAGCAATTGTTTTTACTGCTACGGGCAAACGTTCTGGCCCCAGAAAAACAAGACCAATCACCATGACCAATAGCAGCTGACTAAAACCAATGTCAAACACGGTTTACACCTGCTCTTTGTTTTTGCTCTCAGTTGTAGACTTCTCTTCTGTTGAAGTCTTCTGCGCTAAATTTTTAGTATCAAAATCTGCGTCATTATTTGTTTTTTCAGCGTTGCTGGTGTCTTTATCTGCAGTTTCGTCACCAATCGCTTTTTTAAAGCCTTTTACTGATGCGCCTAAATCTGAGCCTAATGTGCGCAGTTTATTTGTACCAAATAATAAGACAACGATGACAGCGATGATGAGTAATTGCCAAATGCTAATACCGCCCATTTTATGTTCCTCAACTATTTTCGGGGTTATACTTAATAACAGTGCCCATTATATACAACGAATTCAATTTTCGGGAATCTCGAATTCATCTTTTAATTTGCTCAAAGACAAACTTTGATGCGTTTTTATTGTGCATTACCAGATCTAAACCAACCCAAAATCCATGCAAGAAGACCTAAACTGATAAAAACACTGAATAATGTTTTAAAACCAGAAACAAAAAACAGGCTACCGCATAAAAACAGTGTTGTACCTATACCCAATAAAAATAGAGACTGTCTCTGTTTGACTCTTTGCGAACTTATTTGTTCCGTCAATTTGTCTAGCGTTAACTTCATATTTTTATGTTGCTTCAGACTATCATAAACCAGCTCTGGTATCTCTGGCATTTTTTCAATCCAGTAAGGCGCTTTGCTCTTTATGCCATTCACTAATGCCGTGATACCAATTTGACTATGTAGCCAATCTTCTAAGAAAGGTTTTGCCGTTTTCCATAAATCCAATTGTGGATATAATTGACGCCCAAGCCCTTCAACATAAAGCAATGTTTTTTGAAGTAAAACTAACTGTGGTTGTACTTCCATATTGAAACGACGTGCTGTATTGAAAAGATTAAGTAACACATGTCCAAATGAGATCTCAGAAAGTGGTTTTTCAAAAATCGGTTCACACACAGTACGGATCGCAAATTCAAAATCTTCCACATTGGTATCTGCTGGCACCCAGCCTGAATCAACATGTAATTCTGCAACTTTCCGATAATCGCGGTTAAAGAAAGCTAAGAAGTTTTCAGCTAAATAGCGTTTATCTTCTTTATTTAATGAGCCAACGATACCGCAATCAATACCAATATAATATGGGTTCTCAGGGTGATCATAGCTAATGAACACATTACCAGGATGCATATCAGCATGGAAAAAACTGTCTCTAAACACCTGAGTGAAAAAGACTTTTACGCCACGCTCTGCAAGAAGCTTCATATTCGTTTTTTGTGCATTCAACGCTTCAATATCAGAAACGGGAATACCATAAATACGCTCCATTACCATCACGTTTTCATGGCAATAATCTGAATACACTTCAGGAATATACAACATAGAGCTATTTTCAAAATTACGACGTAGCTGAATAGCATTCGCGGCTTCACGCAGTAAATTTAGCTCATCAAGTAATGTCTTTTCGTATTCGCGGATCACTTCTTTTGGTCGTAAACGACGACCATCAGGTAAAAACGGTAATAAATTTGCCAAGCGATACATCAAACGGATATCTGCTTTTATCACCGGTTGAATATCGGGACGAATAACCTTTAGTACCACTTCTTTGCCGTTTTCTTTTAATTTTGCAGTGTGAACCTGCGCAATAGAAGCGGAAGCGAGTGGCGTTTCATCAAAATCATCAAACCATTGGTCGATAGGGCAACCAAATGAATTTTCAATATATTGTCGTGCTTTCTTACCATCAAAAGGAGCAACTTTGTCTTGCAATAAAGCAAGCTGATCAGCGATTTGAGGAGGGAAAAGATCACGTCGAGTTGATAACATTTGACCTAATTTAATCCAAACAGGGCCTAATGTTTGCAATGCGAGTCGTAAGCGTTCACCTAATGGTTTTTCTGGATGTTTATTTTTGATCCAAAATAGTGTTCGGCATCCTAATCTTACAGGTAAGGTAATTCGGTGTTTAGGAATTAACTCATCAAGCCCATAAGATAAAAATACCTGAATAATATGATAGAGGCGCTTTAACTCACTCAGGAGCATTATTTTTTCTCCAATGTGCCTAACCGTTTTTCCAGCTCGGCGGTTTGCTGTGCAAGTTCTTCTATTTCATCATAAAAATGGACTGTTTCTAATGCACTAGGTGCGGTTTTCCACTCTTCAATTAATGCGTCACGTAAATAACCTTTTTGGTGACTTAAGAGTGAAGAAAATAACTGAACGCCCTTTCCTGCAACAACAGTCAGACTTTGCGCCGCAATGTCACCAATATAAGGTGCTAAATATTGCGCGGGGTCCCACTGCGCCATATCTAATAATGCAGACCAATTTTGCACAACCTGCATATCGCCATCAATAGTGATATCGCCACGGTTGATTAGTTCTGACATTTTTTGACGGTCACGAAGCTTAATCAGAGTTAATAGTTTTGTTTTTATCAAACAATCAGTTTCATCATCCCACTGACTTAATACATCAACTTGTTGTTCGCTAAAGACTAAGTAGATGGAACGAGGAAACTCATTGATAGAAAGCGCCAACACTTTGCCCGCAAGGCGATTGCGGGCAGGTTTAAGCACATTTTCCTGATATAAAACGTGATTAAGTGCTGTCTCCATAGATGCTGTTAACAGCGGATACAGTACTTGAGAAGCAATATCATGAGAAAAAGTGGCTTTTTCCATCTCAGAATTTAAATCCTTTGTGTAATGCAACTATACCTCCAGTCATATTGGTATAGGTAACTTGATCAAATCCCGCTTCTTCCATCATGCCTTTTAGTGTTTCTTGGTCTGGATGCATGCGAATTGACTCTGTTAAATAACGGTAACTTTCAGCGTCATTCACAATCACTTGACCAATTTTCGGTAGAATATGGAAAGAGTAAGCATCATAAATCTTGCTTAAAGGATCAAGAACGGGTTTAGAGAATTCCAGTACCAGCAGACGCCCACCTGGCTTTAATACACGGAACATCGAACGTAAAGCTTTTGCTTTATCGGTCACATTACGTAAGCCAAAGGAGATTGTAATGCAATCAAAATGGTTATCAGGGAAAGGTAACTCTTCAGCATTTGCTTGTACATAGTTAACATTACCCACAATACCGTGATCGCGTAGCTTTTCACGTCCCATTTTCAACATTGAGTCATTGATATCAGCTAAAACAACTTCCCCATTTTCGCCCACAAGACGAGAGAATTTAGCTGTTAAATCACCCGTGCCGCCTGCAAGGTCAAGAACACGTTGGTTACGTCTTACGCCACTTGCTTCAATGGTATAACGTTTCCAAATACGGTGAACACCGAACGACATCAAGTCATTCATTAAATCATACTTAGACGCGACAGAGTGAAAAACCCTTGCAACCATGGTTTGTTTATCATCTTTGTCAACGGTTTGGAAACCAAAATCTGTTGTTTCCTTAGTTTGTTGAGTCATATTATTTGCCCGCTAATTAATCAAAATTTAGTAAATTTAGTACTGGTCGTTTTCAGAAGTCTTTATCTCTTTATTTTATCAAATCAATCAGATGCTGATTTTTCAATGAGATCATTATCAATCGTTTTTTTTATCTCAACCCCTAAGGATTTAAAGCCTTCCGCTTGACTGATAAGATTTCCACGACCTTCAGAGAGTTTTTTCATTGCTAATAGATAGCCGGATTGCGCTTTTTGAATACTGTTTCCTAACCCTTGCATATCATCAACGAAAAGTCTTAATTTGTCATACATTTTAGCCGCTCTGTCTGCAATTTCTTGCGCATTTTGGCTTTGATATTCATAACGCCACAATGCGGCTATTGTACGCAAAGCAACAAGTAAAGTAGATGGTCCAACTAACATAATATTGTTTTTCAATGCTTCATCTAGCAAGTCTGGAGAATGACCAATTGCAACAAGATAAGCAGGCTCAATAGGTATAAACATTAAAACATAGTCTAAAGACGTTATACCCGGTAGTTTATGATAATCTTTTACACTCAATCCTTTAATATGCGCTTTAATTGAGTTCACATGCGCATAAAGCGCTTGTTTACGTTCATTATCACTATCACTACTAAAATACTTCTCATATGCCACCAGCGACATTTTAGCGTCGATAATAACATCTCTACCATGAGGTAGATGCACAATCACATCCGGTTGATAGCGACTACCATTTTCATGTCGAATGCTTACTTGGGTTTCAAACTCATGACCTTCACGTAATCCAGAAGTCTCTAATATACGTGCTAATACCGTTTCGCCCCAGTTACCTTGAACTTTATTATCCCCTTTTAGGGCATTAGTTAAATTAACGGCTTCTTGTGCCATTTTCACATTCAATTGTTGCAGCTGGCGAATTTCATGAACCAAAGTATGTCGCTCTCTGGCTTCTTGCCCAAAACCATCTTGTACTTGTCGCCGAAAGCTTTCGAGCTGTTCACGAAATGGTGACAGTAAATGGGTTAATCCTTGACGATTTAACTCTTCGGCTTTACGCCCACTCTGTTCAAAAATACGGTTAGCTAAGTTCTCAAACTGTGTTGCAAGCCGTTGCTCACTATTAATTAATAATCGCTGTTTTTCTTCTGCGGATATGCGGCTTTCTTCCCAACGAGTTGTCACTTCTCTTAATTCTGCTTCTTGGGAAGTAATAATTTCTCGTTGAGCACGTAATTCTTGCTCTAGCTGTTCTATATGTTGTTGTAAAGAGGGGATAATCACCGCTTTTTC
The DNA here is from genome assembly GCF_030271835.1 of Proteus appendicitidis. Classification (NCBI taxonomy): domain Bacteria; kingdom Pseudomonadati; phylum Pseudomonadota; class Gammaproteobacteria; order Enterobacterales; family Morganellaceae; genus Proteus; species Proteus appendicitidis. The sequence goes on along the minus strand of NZ_CP127389.1, from coordinate 438,819 downwards.
TTGGGCGATAGCAAGCTGTGTATGATTTTCACGTAGCATGGCTTCTTTATCGGATAAACGTTGTTGGATAGACCACCAAACCAGCGCACCGCCAACAAGCACTCCACCTAATAAACCAATGATCCCGTATAACAACTGAATATCCACTAAAGTGACCTTTTTACTTTCCAGCGGGCTACGTTAAAACGCATAAGTAATATTGTCTAGCAACAATTTACATCATGACTTTATTTGCGATAAAGGACGCAGTTATCCCACCCATTTCGCAAGCCATTGCAAACCAAAAGCACCGGGTGCCAAAATACCGAATGCCCAAATCATAGCTGATGTTAAATTAGCAATTTGAAAATAACGTTGTGGCATTGCACAAATACCCGCAACTAATGGGACAATTGCACGAAAAGGTCCAAAAAATCGTCCAATAAACACCCCCCAAATTCCCCAACGATTAAAGAATTGATGACCTCTAACTAATGTTTGTGGTGAACGTGAAATGGGCCACATGTTTCTCACGCCCTCTTTATAGTGAAATCCTACCCAGTAGGATACCCAATCACCAAAGAAAGCACCTAATGCAGCAGCAAGCCAAATCGGCCAGAAAAACAGACCACTCTCACCAATTAAGGCGCCTAATCCTAATAAAATCACTGTGGCAGGAATAAGCAAAGAGATAAATGCGAGTGACTCACCAAAAGCAAGCAAAAACACGATCGGAATAGCCCAGATTTCGTGCTCTTTCACAAAGAGAGTGATGGTATGAATAATGTCTTGTACTGTCAAAATAGAGACCTTAAATTCGGTTAACCTAAGTGAAATAATAAATTGATTAACCGAATATAAATCACTTTATTATTCAAGAAAATAATTTTGTAAGGTATCTCGGCTAGAAGCATCTAAACCGATATCTTTCTCTAGCCAAGTATCCACATTACCGTAATGCTGATTAATACTCGCCAATGCAGTTTGCAGAAACTCTTCTTGTACTGAATAAACATAGGCAAATTTATCAACAATGTTATCACTCATTGTTTTGGCATGTTCTTCTAAAAGATAAGCGCGATAAGGCGCTAATGTTTCATTGGTAAGTAGGTAATCTTCCATTACTACATCTAAAGATGCACCCAACGCAAATAATACTAAAGCAGAGCCAACACCTGTTCTGTCTTTACCCACAGCACAATGTTGTACAACGCCCCCTTTCTCAGGTTGCTTTAATAATGTTGCCAGTTGTTTATATGCAGGATTATTAATAGGAAGTAATTTATATAACTGAAACATAAAGGCTTTAGCGTCAAATTGCTCAAGTATTTCAGGAGTCAGCTTTTCAAGGTTTGCAGAGACTTCTTTGGATAGCGGGTTTGCAGGAGCATGGTAATATTGCGCACCTTCCCAGACACGGTCTGGTTTATCAACAATTTCACCACTATCGCGATAATCAATGATTTGAAAAAGATTTTTATCAATAAGAAGGGATTGATCCGTATCCGTCAGCCTATCCAGTGATCCAGCACGAAATAACATTCCTGGCTTGATAATACCACCGTTGCTTAATTTTTTACCTCCTAGATCACGGAAGTTAATTCCACCGGTTAAAGGCAACACTGAAGGGTGTGTCTGCAAAATATCAGTCATATTTATTTTCTCATTGTTTTATTGTAAATAATTCTCAATTACATTATCAAAAATATAGTTCTATTGACATAGTATATTAAGCGAGTGAATTATTGCATAAAAAAAGCCCTTAACACTTGCGTATTAAGGGCTTCTATCAGCGATTCGAAAGATTATTTCATTAAATTACGAGCCGCTTCAATCACGATACCGAGTGCATTGTTCTCAGTTTTCTTCAGTAATTCCGCATCTGGAATTTCTTGTTGAGTACGGTTTACGATAACACCCGCAACCATACCTGCACGTAAACCTTGGCTTGCACACATTGTCAATAATGTTGCAGATTCCATTTCATAGTTCATTACGCCCATTTCTTGCCACTCTTTCATAGAGCCTTTGAAACGGCGAATAACACGACCTGTATAGGTGTCGTAACGTTCTTGTCCTGGATAGAATGTATCTGAAGATGCAGTAACACCGACGTGTACAGTGGAGCCATTGTCTTTAGCGGCTTTGTACAGTGCGTTCATACATTCAAAATCAGAAACAGCTGGGAATTCCATTGGTGCGAAATGTAAGCTTGCGCCATCTAAACGAACCGCAGCCGTAGTCACAAGAATATCACCTACATTGATATGTTCTTGAATTGCACCAGTTGTACCAATACGCAAGAAAGTACGAATACCTAACTGTGCTAATTCTTCAACTGCGATAGAGGTAGATGGACCACCGATACCTGTTGAACAAACAATGACAGCTTTACCATCAATTTCGCCACGCCATGACGTGTATTCACGTAAAGAAGCCAGATGAACTGGGTTATCCATTAATTTTGCAATTTTTTCAACACGCTTAGGATCACCTGGAACAATTGCTAAAGTGGCACCCTGTAGGTCATTTTTGGTTAAACCTAAGTGAAATACATCAGACATATCGGACTCCTCAATGGGACAAAACCAATGATCATTAAATTAAAAGTTACTGTATCAGTTTTTCAGACCTTTTTAGTGACCAACATCACTTACAAGGCAACAAACAAAGTAACAATTTCATAAAATTGTGATTACTATCACAAAAAGCGGCATATAAAAGACATGATCCGCAAGCACTATATCAATATTCGCCAGCATCAATCATTAACTAAAGTAAACATTTCTCTCATCAGTATAGATGCGATAAATACATTATTGAACATATACTCTAAATAATTCGAGGTGTAGCTAGGCGACAAGTGAATGAGCCGCTAGGAGCATACATCAGTATGTGACTAGTGCGAATGAACGAAGTCAACAACGCTACAGCTTGAAGTATGACGAGTAGCTAGGCGACAAGTGCAGGAGTCGCTAGAAGCATACATAAGTATGTGACTAGTGCGAATAAACGCAACCAACAACGCTGTGGCTTCAAGTATGACGAGTAGCTTGAAGTACAACGAACATAACGAGTAAACTACCCGCCCTTAAAAACATCGAATGTGACAAACAGATCGTCATTGGAGTGAACATGAGCTTATTTAACCAAATTGCGAGCCTACTAGGTGGCGAAAAAATCAATCAATATAAAACTGTCCTTGACTGGATTGGATCTCAAGGCGGCATTGAAGGCTTAGTAAAGCAATTTGATACAGCAGGTTTAAGTGAGCTTATTCAATCTTGGATAAGTACAAAGACAAATTTACCTATCAGTGCTGAACAAATCGTAGCGGTTTTTTCATCACCGGTGATTAATGAACTTGCGTCAAAAATTAATTTAAGTGCAACAGAAGCTTCTGAAATGGCGGCACAATATTTACCTAAATTAATTGATAAAGTCACCCCAGATGGCGTTGTACCTAAAGACTTAGACTTAGTCAGTGCGGGTATGGATATTTTAAAAGCGAAAATTTTTGGCGGCTAAATAAACAGACTGCGTTTTCCCTTATATCCCATAAGAGAAAACGCATCATATTCTTAATAATCAAAATTGATTACAGCAAACCTTCTTCAATCAACGCTTCATGAAAACGTTGTTTCTCTTCAGGCGTTGCCTGAATACGTTCTAAAGGTACATCCAAAGCATAAGGGATATTTTGTTGTGGTGAATAAACGGCTAATACGTAGGTATTTCCATTTTGCTCAATCACAATAGGTGGTGTTTTCTTATTTCCTGAATAAGCAATACGGATATCTTTACCCTCTAAATTAAGATGATAAGTCGCAATAAATTGCTTATTACTCACTACCATTTTTGCAGGAATAGCGATTAACTTTAAAGGCTGAGTTCCCACTGATAATAATGCTTTTCTCACTTTACTCGTCAATATTTGACGATAGATAAAAAAGACCACACTAAAACCAAATAATGCGATAAAAATAACCGTACTCATTAAGCGAAGCCAAATATTATCTATCGCCACATCAACGGTCATTTTACTGAGATCATTAGCATCAGCGACGGGTTCAACTAACACATCTTTAGGGCCTAAATCTAAAAAAGTAAAATTACGCGAAACTTCATTGCCTTTATAACGTAAATCAACACTACAGTTAGTCAGAACAAAAAGTTGAGAACGACAAGAGCCATTTACCGTAGCATCAACAGGTACTGCATTCTCACTGATTTTATAATCATAAAGAATATTGGGAATTTGATAAGCACTAAATACCGTCATTGCTAACATGAAAATAACTAAGAATAAGGTGCGAAATAATCCACCGTCTCCTCTTAGTGGAACTAATTTCAAAGGTCGAGTTGGAAAAGCATCTAATACTTTATCCGAAAGTTTAATGCTAGTTTGCACAATAATTATATCCATAAAATTAGAGAGTTTTGCAGTATAGCAACTCTAATGAATATCAATAATAAGATTTACTCTGGGTTTTAATGAATACCTTTTTTTAATTTTATATAAAGTTAGCCTGCTATTTTGACTATGCAACTTATCTAAAGTGACAGTTCAAAAATAACAGGCTAATAAACAATTAATTCTTTTATTACGCGTTTTGGCGTAAATATTTAGCAGCCTCAACCATATTCGCTAATGCTGCACGTGTTTCAGGCCAGCCTCGTGTTTTTAATCCACAATCTGGATTCACCCATAAACGCTCTGCGGGAATTCGAGATTGTGCTTTTCTTAATAAACCGACGATCCATTCCACATTTGGCACATTAGGTGAGTGAATATCATAAACACCTGGTCCAATTTCATTTGGATAATCAAAGTGCTCAAAGGCTTCTAGCAATTCCATATCTGAACGTGATGTTTCGATTGTAATCACATCAGCATCCAGCGCTGCGATTGAATCCATGATGTCATTAAATTCGCAATAACACATATGGGTATGGATTTGTGTCTCATCATCAGCAATGGCGGCACTTAATTTAAAGGCATCAACTGCCCAATCAAGGTAAGCCTGCCACTCATTACGACGCAGTGGTAAACCTTCACGTAACGCAGGCTCATCGATTTGAATAATCCCAATACCTGCTTTTTGTAAATCATCCACTTCATCACGCAGTGCTAACGCTATCTGTTTTGCAATCGTTTCACGCGTTACATCTTCACGAGGGAAAGACCAACATAAAATTGTCACAGGACCTGTTAACATGCCTTTGACTGGTTTTTCTGTTAATGACTGAGCGTAAGTTGCCCAATCCACAGTAATCGGAGCTGGACGACTAATATCACCAATAATCACCGGTGGTTTTACACAACGGGAGCCATAGCTTTGTACCCAGCCATTTTGCGTAAACACATAACCATCAAAATGTTCACCAAAATACTCCACCATATCGTTACGTTCAGCCTCACCATGAACTAACACATCAAGGCCAAGATTTTCTTGTTCAGATATCGCTTGCTTAATATGTTCGCTGATATTTGTACGATAAGCTGCTGTATCGATGCGCCCTTTCTTAAAATCTAAACGGACAGTACGAATTTCTGTTGTTTGTGGGAATGAGCCAATCGTGGTGGTTGGCCATAATGGCAAATTAAACCGAGTACGTTGTACTTCTGCACGTTGAGTATAAGGTGAATTTCTTTCACTATCTTGTGCTTCAATCGCCTGTAAACGAGCTTCAACTGTTGCATTATGTACGCGGGTCGAATGTTGACGTTGACGAATTGGCGCACTGTATTGTGCCAGTTGTTCATCATACTCACCTTCTGGTGCATTCAATGCCTTAGCTAACAAAGCGACTTCTTCACATTTCTGAACAGCAAAAGCAAACCAGCTTTTGACTTCATCATCAAGTTTCGTCTCTGCATTTAAATCAATTGGGCTATGCAGTAATGAACATGAAGTACCAATCCACAATGGACGTTTCCCTTTTAATGCAATCACTTGCTGATAACGTGTACTTAAATCTGCTTTCCACACATTTCGACCATTAATCACACCTAATGACAGAACCCAATCTTTAGGTAATGCTTGGTGTAAGTGCTGTAAATCATCTTGCCCTGCTGAAATATCAACATGAAGCCCCTCAACAGGTAAGTTTTTAATAATATCAAGATGATGAGAAATACCATCAAAATAGGTTGTCAGCAGTAATTTAGCTTGCCCTGTTAATGCTTGATAAGCTGTTTGATACGCATTTTGCCATTCAATAGGTAAATCCAGTACTAATGCAGGCTCATCAATTTGTATCCACTCAATACCTTTCTCTTTTAATGCAGAAATAACTTGTTGATAGATAGGTAAAATATCTTTTAGAAGCGTTAATCTATCAAATTCAGGGCCTTTTACTTTACCTAGCCACAAGTAAGTCACAGGACCCAGTAAAACAGGTTTTATTTTATGACCTAACGCTAATGCTTCATCGACTTCTTCTAATAGCGCTTTCCATGCAAAGCTAAATGACTGACCTTGCTGAAATTCAGGCACGATATAGTGATAGTTAGTATTAAACCATTTCGTCATTTCAGATGCAGCCGCAGGCTTACCTGTTGGCGCTCTACCACGAGCGACTCTGAATAGAGTATCAAGATCAAGTGAGCCATCTTCATTACGGTGACGAGGCGGCACATTACCTAACAGTAGGCTTGTACCTAACACTTGGTCATACCAAGCAAAATCACCGACAGGTAATAATTCAACACCTGCATCTGCTTGTTGTTGCCAATGGCGAGCGCGAAGCTCTTTACCCACCGCAACCAATTCTTCTTGTGAAATCTTGCCTGCCCAATAATTTTCTTGCGCCTTTTTTAGCTCTCTACCTAAGCCAATACGAGGGAAGCCAAGTGTGTGATTGCGAATTGTCATAATTAAAATCCTATTTTTAGCCGTCTAGATGTTTACACATCCATAATCTACAGGTAGTGTATAAATCACAAGCGCAAATTTTTCATCAACAACTTGAAGGTTTCTCATGATAGAAATAAAACATTTAAAAACGATCTTAGCCTTGAAGCACACAGGCTCTCTTGCTAACGCAGCAAATCAATTGCATCAAACGCAATCGGCTCTTTCACATCAATTTAGTGAATTAGAACATCGCCTTGGTTATCGAATTTTTGTGCGTAAAAGCCAGCCACTGCGCTTTACTTCACAAGGAGAAGTGCTCGTTAAATTAGCAGAAGAAGTATTGCCTATTGTTCGTAGAGCCATTGAAGCATGTAATGAACCAGGTAGTGTGAATTTGAATATAGCCATTGAATGCCATAGCTGTATTCAATGGTTAACCCCTGCATTACAGCAATATCGTCAAACATGGCCTGAAGTGACTGTTGATTTTCATTCGGGTGTGACTTTTGATCCACAACCAGCATTATTACAACGTGAATTAGATGTGGTGTTAACATCCGATATCTTGGATGATCCTCGTTTACACTACACTCCGTTATTTGACTATGAGGTGAAATTAGTTTTATCGCCAGATCACCCTCTTGCTAATCGCTTACATATTCAGCCACAAGATTTAATTGCAGAAACCTTATTTATTTATCCCGTACAAAGAGAGCGCTTTGATGTATGGCGTCATTTCTTACAACCTGCGGGGATCACACCACATTTTAAACATGTCGATAATACGTTGTTATTAATTCAAATGGTTGCAGCCGGTATGGGAATAGCGGCATTACCTCATTGGGCTGTTGAGAATTTTGAAAAACAAGGCTTAGTGGTTACAAAAACATTAGGTGAGGGATTATGGAGCCGGTTATATGCCGCTAACCGTAGTGGAGAGCAACATCAACCGGCAATTCGAGAGTTTATTCGTTTATCAGGTCAGCACGCGGTTAACAATCTTCCTTTTGTAAAGCAGGTCGGCGTATCCAGCGTCGATGGATCCAAAGTGATGCAACAATCAGGCTCGCGCCTATGATGAAACTTGGCCAATTTGGATGTTGCTGCCAAATAGAAAAATTCACTAACAATCCTGCTGGAACCATCATGTTATTCATAATAGCTAAGGTTCCAGCATCAACTTGTGTGGCACCGTAGTTCCACATAAAATACCCGATGCCAGAAGCGCCAATTCCTAACCAGAGTAAAACACCCCACTGTAGTGATGTTGTTGGCATTTTCTGCCAATCAGCAAAACACAGAGCGCCAATCAATGAAACGACAACGGCACCAAGGTAAAACCAAGAAAATGCATGATGTTGTGGAATAGGATGCACTTCCATTAATCGTTTATAACCCACCTGACCAATCGCAAAGAAAATATTAGCCAATTGTACTAATAACAGACCATACCAAAAGTCATCACTTAAATGGTCATAGCGAATAATCGCAGCCCCTAACACCGCTAATAATGAGCTAAATGCATAACCCCAACGTAATTTCTGACGTTCTAATAAATCATAAATTAACGTGACATAAAGCGGTGTTAATACCGTAAATAGTAAGAATTCTGCAACAGTCAAATAGTTATAAGCATGGAAGACGAACAGATACATAATACCGAGTTGGCAAGCACCCACCAGCATATAAAGCAGGATCACCTTAAAGCGGATCCCCTTCCAACGTAAGAAAGGTAAGAAGACTAAAGCCGCTAAAGAAACGCGGATCAAAACAGAGAGCCAGCTATCAACCTGACCCGCGAGATACTCGCCGATCAGGCTAAAAGAAGCCGCCCATAACAATGTTGTAATAACAAGCAACCACATAATTAGCTATCTTTCTCTACTAATAACGCTTCCATTAAATCCAACTCATGTAGCAATAGTTGGAGTGTTTCATTACTGATTTTTCGCGTTGCTCTTAAATGGTAAAGCTCCCCACGTTCAGCACGCAATGCTGTTAAACGAAAACGTCTTTCGAGATCTTCTTCTAACGCGTTATGGATCATTTCATCTTGATCTGCAGTACGGCGTCTTAAATAACCCGTTACACGAGAAGCAACTTCATTAATTTCTTCTGCATCCAACTGCTCATCGGTACTTGCGGCTAAGCGCTCTTCCATTTTATTCAGGCTGACCATTGCCACTTCTGCCATCACTTTACGCGCATAGCGAACTTCGTTTTTATCTGCTTCTTTGTCTGTTGCCTTCACACCTTTTAATAGGAAAGGAAGTGAAATAATACCCACTAAAATTGACAGTAAAATGACCCCCGCAGCAATAAAGATAATTTGATAACGCCCAGGGAAAGTACTGCCATCGGTTAAAAAGAGTGGGATAGAAAGCGCACCGGCAAGCGTAATCGCACCACGAACACCCGCAAATGACGATAACCACAACTCACGCGTTGTGTAATTAGCGAAATCAAGAGGATGTTTTTTCATAAAGATCAGGCTGATTTTTTTCATTAGCCATAACCATGTAAATCGCAGGATCAGCAGTGCAAAGTAGATAACGAAAACGGCTGCAAACAACATCCAGACTTCAACTTCTGGGTCAAGATCGGCTTGAATAACAGAGCTTGTCCAGATAATAGGAAGCTGTAAACCAAGCATGATAAAGACAAGACCGTTAAAGACAAATTCAAGCATTGACCACACGCTATCAGCACGTAAACGCATCGCAAGAGGTGCATTTCTGATAACGCCTGATTTACTGATAGTCATACCGGCAGCAACAGCCGCTAAAATACCTGAAAAACCAATATGTTCTGCAATAAGATAAGAGGCAAAAGGTAGCAATAACATAAAGACGATTTGTGTAGCCGGATCGTCTCCGCTCCAACGACTCATTAATCGTAAAGATTTACTGTAAACTAAGGTGACACCGATACCAGCCAGTAATCCCCCAACCGCGACTTTAAAGAATTCAAGGGTTGCACCACCAACAGTAAACACCATTGTGCCCATTGCCACTGCAACCGCAAATTTCAAGGCAACCAGACCTGAAGCATCATTCATTAATGCTTCACCTTCTAAGATGCCCATTATTCGCTTAGGTATTCGCCCTTTACCGACAATGGAAGAGAGTGCAACCGCATCCGTTGGCGAAAGTACTGCCGCCAATGCAAATGCTGAAATAAGAGGGATACTTGGCATCATCCAATAAATCAGATAACCGATACCAACAACTGTCACCATGACTAAAACAAGCACAAGAATAAAAATCTCACGCCCATTTTGGATAAATTCTCGTGTCGGTGTTTTCCAACCATCAACAAAAAGTAAAGGTGGGATCAATAGAACGAGGAATAATTCAGGATCAAAAGTGACATGTAAACCAAACTGAGGCCATGCCAATAAAGCCCCTATCACAATCTGTATTAATGGTAACGGAACACGAAAGGGAATTAATTTTGTGATAACTCCCGAAACTGAAACCACCAGTATTAAAATCAAAATAGTAAAGAAAATTTCCATGTTACCCTTACATGCCTATTTTTATCCTGAAAACCTGTCATCTTTCCCTTATAAAAGGAAAACCTACCAAACAATAAAGAAACAAATTATGTAAAATTCGCGCATCATACCTCTTTCTTTATCTATGCTTATTCTAAACAGATCACACACAGACTCTGTGAGAATATTTATAAATTAAGATTAATCGTATCTAACACCGCACATTGCACACAATTTATTACTCTCTATTTATTAACGGCATTAATTATAGAAAGCATACGTTTTTATTTCTCTTTTTCGGTCTAAGCAATGTAATAGAGCGTATAAAAACGTAAAACGTTAAGTAATTAAATAAAAAATAATAGATAAATAACAATAGCGATTAAATTTGAGAGCTAACGCGTAATGCTAATGATTATTCAATTGTTCTTAACATCGACATCATGACAACATCACAATATTTGCCCTCTCTAAAAGCTGCTTTACGGCGTACACCTTCAACTTCAAAACCTAATGTCTTATACAGATGCAAGCCTCTTTCATTGTCTGAATACACTTCTAATTCTAATCGTGTGGCTGCTAACCAATTGAAAGTATAATCAATTGCTGTATTAATAAGTAATTTACCGACACCTTTTCCTGAGTATTCAGCGCCCACCCCGATACCAAAACTCACAATATGGCGACGACGAGGATGATTATCGATTATCAGTGCTAAATGTCCCGCAACTTGACCATCAATGGTTGCAACAAAATTAGGGATATTTTGTTCTGAAAATTCAAGTAATCTTTTTTTCCACATCGTGACTGAAGGATAAGGAAATTGGCAAGTACAAATATATAAATCAGGATGTGTATATAACTGTTGAATTGCTGATGCGTCGTCAGGTTCGCCATGGCGTATTTTTATTTCTTGCATATCTTCTACCAACTATTTAATCACTAGATTTAATTTCGACAATAGCGAATAAAAGTAGAGAAATAAATAGCAAAAAAGCGGAATACAAATATATTCCGCCTTTTGTCTTTAAAACCGATTATTTAAATTAAATTGCCCACTCACCCGCATAAAATGCCACTAGAGCAATAGTAATTAACACTGTGCCAATATTGAGTTTGCGCCATTCCCCTGCAAATACACGACCAATAACCAAACAGCCGAAACCTAACATAATGCCAGTGACGATATTACAGGTTAAAACAATAAATACAGCACATACCATGCCTGACATTGCATCAACAAAATCACTGAAATCTAACTTAGTAACGTTACCTAACATCAATAAACCCACATACATTAACGCAGGTGCCGTTGCATAAGCGGGAACTAAATAAGAGAGAGGCGATAAGAAAAGGATCAGTAAAAATAGAATACCGACTACTGTTGCAGTTAACCCTGTTTTACCACCAGCAGCCGTTCCTGCGGCTGATTCAACATAAACTGCGGCGGGTGCTGCACCAATAACCCCGGCAAAAATGCTACTGACAGAGTCAGAAGTCAGCGCTTTTCCACCATTAATAATTTGCCCGCGTTTATCTAATAAATTTGCTTGACCCGCAACCGCACGAATAGTCCCTGTGGCATCAAAAATGGCTGTCATCACTAACGCAAGCACACTTGGTAATACTAAAGGCTGTAAGGCACCTTTAATATCCATTGCAAATAATAAAGAAAGCCCCTCTTCACCTAATTGAGGCATTTTAAAGATGCCTTGATATTTCACATTAGGATCAAAAATAAGACCAATAATCGAAATCGCCACAATCACTAATAGCACGCCACCGGGTACTTTACGTTTTTCTAATCCGAAAATAGCGGCCAATCCTGCAAGTGACATCAGAACAGAAAATGAGGTAAATTTGCCCATTGCGACAGGTAAACCATCAAATGGGTTTTTAACCACTAATCCAACACTGTTTGCTGCGATTAAAAGCAGAAAAAGCCCAATCCCTATTCCTGCACCATGTGCAATACCAATTGGAATATTTTTTAAGATCCAAGTGCGAATGCCCGTTAGTGAGAAAACGGTGAATAAACACCCCATTAAAAATACGGCACCTAATGCAACGGGCACAGAGATGTTTTGTCCCAACACCAAGCTAAAAGCGGTAAATGCTGTTAATGAAATAGCACAGCCAATTGCCATAGGAAGGTTTGCCCACAATCCCATTAGAAGAGAGCCTAATCCCGCGACTAAACAGGTTGCAATAAAAACCGCTGTATGTGGAAAACCGGCTTGCCCTAACATGCTAGGAACAACAATAACGGAATACACCATAGCCAGAAATGTCGTCAAACCCGCGATCATTTCTTTGCGAACAGTTGTGCCGCGTGCTGTAAGTTGAAAATAGCTATCCAGTTTACCTGTGCTTGCTGATTGATTAGCAGACATTACATTCCTCTGACATAAAAACGGTTCACTCTCCAAAAAACGAAAACGATTACGTACCAATTAAAATAACCTCTTATCGATAAAAAATCTTAAGAGGGAGTCAAAAGCAAACGTTTGGTTTTTCGTGTGGATTGAGTGAGAGAATTTGACGCAAACGATTATCTGGTGCTTTTAGGGTAAGAATCAAGCGAAAAAATATATTTTTAATAAAAATGTCATAAAAAGATAATTTAAAGTTAGAAAAAAAGAAAAAGAGGAAAGCAGTTACCTACTTTCCTCATCATTCTACTTTTGTACAATCATCCAATATCATGTTTATCTCACAGTAGAAAAATAACTTAATTGATTGTTTTTATTGAATTTATATTAAACGTTATGATAACTAGGTATATTTATCTATTATTAGTAACTTTAATAAGTTACTTAAATAAATAATACCTCCCGTTCCCAATGTGTGGCGATTAACGATTTACAGTATTCATTATTTTTTACCTGAAGATAACGTCATCTTCTACTTCTAACGTTAGATGAATAGGCGCAGTTTTAGCAAATAATTTTCCGTTTTTCATAAGCACTTCTAGATTATTCTTAATAAGTTTTAAAATAAGTACAATTACGAAAGATAATTACAATCATTTAAAAAAAACAATAAGATAAATTTTTAGTATTTAGAAATCGAGAGAAGGAAGGCTTCCTCTATCGCATTCCTTTCAGCCTAAATGGAATACGATAGAGAAAACATAATATTAAGATGAGCTACTATTGAGTGCTTCAACACCTAAGTTCCAACGATCCATCGTTGACACTAAGAATAAACCTGTCATAGCAACCAACAAGAATGGCAGTGAAGATGAAGAAATTTCTGACATCGCGCCAGCCAGCAAAGGTCCTGATAAATTACCTATTCCCCATAACATCGCAGCCGACGCATTAGCAACCATGAGATCATTGCCTGAGAAATATTGCCCTATTTGTACCAACGCAATGGTGTATATCGCACCCGCTGTTGCACCCAATACCAGCAATAAAGGCCAAATCAAAAATGTATGAGACATCGTGATAGGTAATAATAAGCTTGCTAGTAAAGTCACTACACCACAAATTCGATATAACCGTGTTCTATTCATATGATCCGCAAGCCAGCCAAATGGCATTTGCATAATGGCATCACCCGCTAAAATAGCGCTTATCATCATGGCGGCAATAGCTTCCGTGTGTCCCATACTTAGACCATAAATAGGAAACATAGAAAGTACGGTTCCATCAAAAAAAGCAAAGAAAATAATGCCACCGCAAATTGCTGGCGCGACTTTAACAAAGCGGATAATAGAAAAATTAGGCTCTTGCGTATCTTTTGGTAATTTATCGCCTGTTTTCTGATCCATCATTAAAAACAGGACAATAGAGATAATATGAATAAAGACACTAATTAAAATAGGTGTCTTATCTGCGACGCCATAAAGCGCAATAATTGAAGGTCCTAATAACTGGCTAATAGTAAATACCGTCGTATATACCGCTAAAATTCGCCCTCGTTTATTATCAGGCGAAAGCTCATTAATCCACGTCTCACCTAAACAAATCATCACACCACTAGCAATCCCAGTGATAAGTCGTAAAGGAAATAACAACTCTAAAGGTAAGCTCCCCATTAATGGTAATAGGCTTATCGCAGAAACAATGGTTGCTAATAACATGGCAAAGCGTTTGCCAATCCATTGCACAATACGCCGAGCAAAAGGCGAAATAATTAACATCCCAATAGCGGGTGCAGCGGAAATAAGCCCAATGATAGATTCACTAATACCCACTAAATTAAGGCGCAGTGCCACCATAGGAATAGTTAATCCGATAACAATCCCGATAACGCCAATACTTACCGTGATAGTTGTTATCGCAAAAACTTCAGATTGGCGATAATTTTGATGTGACATATTATTTTGTTTCTGTGAATAACAGAAACCTCTGTAATAAAAGGAAGGTGGTTAAATAAAATATTGTTTTATTATAGGGGATAAGAAATAGATAAACATGCTTAAAAAATAATGTTAATTAGAGAAAGATCTCCGTTTGACTCACAAAGATCTTTGCCTTTCACAATATTCTCACTTCACCATTATTTATCCTACAACGCTTAAGAAAAATAACGATAAATAAGCACAGTACCTGATGCCAATACAATGGTGTAAATCACACTCATAAACCGTGCTTTTGACATCCGTAATGTTAAATTGCGCCCTAACCATACACCAGCAAACATAGCCGGTAAGAAAATAACGGCTAACTTAAGAATATCCAATTGCCAATAAATACCTGCAAATAAGAAAATTACCACTCGCGTTAGTGTGCTAAAGCCAATCAAGGTAGTTTGTGTAATGCGAAACTTGTTTTTATCTGCAATTCTACCTGACAAGTAAATTGCATATAAAAAGCCACCACTGCCAAACAACGCACTAAACACACCACCAATTAACCCGAAAGGATAAACTAAGCGTTGAGAAAATTGGCTTTCTTGTTTTTTCCAAAACAAGGCATAAATTGCATAACAGGTAGCAAAGATACCTAAAAGAAGAGAAAGCAAATCAGGTCGTGTGGTTAATAAAATCGTAGCACCAACCAGACTACCAATAATAATCAGCGGAATAAGGTAGCGTATCTCTTTAAAATCAGCCTGTTTACCATCTCTTAAAACATTCACTACAGCAGCACTTAAATCGATTAATGCCAATAAAGGCACTATCATTGAAAGAGGTAAATAAAGAGCTAATACAGGACCTGCAATTAACGCAGAGCCAAATCCAGCCATACCGAAAATAACATAAGCAAAGAATAAGGTAAGTAGGCAAATAAAAAGATCAGACCAACTGAGTAAGTCCATCATAGTAAACCTTGAATAATTATCATTTAACGAAGGATATTAGCGTAATTATTAAAAATCGAACAGAGATCGTCACACTATTCACAAAATACAGCAGAAACAGGATCTCATTTTTCCGAATACGGTTAATTAGTGTTATTATCTAGTCGGAATGACACTTTTAAACTAACGATATTTTGAATTGGCAATGAACCCACAACCTCCTAAAAAAACGAATGAATACCTTGGTAATAAAGTCAAACAATTAAGACAGTCTCGAAACTTGTCACTTAATGAGTTATCAAGAAAATCGGGAATATCCAAGGCTGCATTGTCAAAATTAGAATCGGGTGATTCTAATCCTAGAATCGATACCTTAGAGGCTATCGCGATAGCACTTGGCTTTCCGTTAGGGGATTTATTTAGTTTCACACGAGAAGAATATCCTCGTTTAGAACGACATAAGCCTATTGTGGGTGATTATGCCCAAGAGTTTAAATTTCGTATTGGTATCGGCAATATTACTGAAATTTGGCATATCGAAATGAAGCATGGCGCGATCATCAATAGCCCCGCTCACGCAGATGGCACTCAAGAACACATTATGGTCTATTCGGGTAAATTAATGATGCGTTTTGATAATGATGAAACAGTCTTACTCGAAACGGGTGATTTTTACGCCTTTCACGGTAATACCCCTCACTCTTATATTTGTGTTGAAGGGCATTTGCGTGCATCCGTCATTATGTCTAGCCCCAATCAACAGCATTATCATCATCGCCCTTAACTTTTTTATTCACGATAAAAAATATGGCTTTATTCCTATTAATTATAAATACCGTAATTAAGAATAAAGCCACCGATGGCATAACAATAAAAAGTTAGTTTAAATAGCTTTCCATTTGTTCGAAAACACGTAAATCGTCACTGAATCTCACTTCTTTTACGTCTTCAAGCTTTTCTACCTGACTCACCATTTGCATTAGCCGATCATCTTTTTGCACTAATAGCCAAATACGGCTTTTATCGCTATTTTTCATCGGTAAACACAAAATACCATCAACGTTAAAGGCGCGGCGAGCAAATAGCCCACAAATATGGGTCATAACACCGGGATGGTTGCGAACAATCAATTCCAGCGCGATAGGTTGTGATTGTTGTGACATAAATTAAGCTCCTATCATCTCAATATTTGCCGCCCCTGGCGGTACCATTGGAAATACTTTTTCATGAATATCAATCATGACATGAATTAAACACGGACCTGGTTTTTCAATTGCTGCTTTTAATGCACTCGCAGGATCTGCTTCCTGATTTAAGTCACAGGTATCTAAACCAAAACCTTGCGCAATACGAATAAAATCTGTTTGATAAGGGTAAGCGGCAGCATAAATACGCTCTTCAAAAAACAGTGTTTGTTGCTGATGCACTAAACCTAGCGCCTGATTATTAATCAAAATAATTTTGATATCTAATTGGTGTTCAGCCGCGGTAGCAAGCTCTTGAATATTCATCATAATACTACCATCCCCCGAGAAGCAGAGGATTTTCTTATGCGGCTCCGCTAACGCGGCACCAATCGCTGCAGGTAAACCAAAACCCATCGTGCCTAATCCACCCGAAGTTAACCATTGTCGAGGTCGATTTAACGGATAGGCTTGCGCTACCCACATCTGGTGTTGTCCTACATCCGTCGTAATAATCGCATCGTCATCTACGCAATTTGCAGCCGCCAATACAATACCGTAACCACTCAGAATATTTTCAGCGTTTTTCATCTCCAATGGATATTCTTGTTTCAGTGTCGTAACACGCTCTATCCATTCATTACGTTTATTGTTATTAATCAATGGTAATAACAGTGATAACACTGATTTCGCATCAGCGTGGATCGCAATATCCGGGCGTTTGATCTTGCTAATTTCAGCGCGATCAATATCAACATGAATGATTTTAGCATTAGGGCAAAACTTCTCTGCTTTGCCAATTGCGCGATCGTCAAAGCGCGCCCCTAATACAATTAATAAATCTGCTTCTTCTAAAATAAAATTGGTACTACGAGTCGCATGCATCCCCAGCATTCCCAAATACAAAGGGTGTGAAGGTGGCATTAATCCTAATCCCATTAAGGTCATCGTTGTAGGCAGGTTATTTTTCTCTGCTAATTCAATCGCTTCTTTACATGCTTCTGAGCTAATTATTCCACCGCCTAAATATAAAACCGGATTTTTAGCTTGGTTGATCATTTGTGCCGCTTGTATTACTAAATCAGTATTAAATGCGGGTACAGGATCTTTTTGTGGAATAGGCGGTAGCGCTTCTAACGTAATGGTGGCTTGCTGAATATCTTTTGGTACGTCAACCCAAACAGGTCCCGGTCTTCCTGACATCGCTAAACGAAACGCATCACAAATAATTTCCGGTAAGTCAGCAATATCGCGTACTAAATAATTATGTTTAGTGATAGGGATAGACATGCCATAAGTATCAACTTCTTGGAAGGCATCTGTGCCAATCATTGCAGAAGACACCTGACCGGTAATACACACTAAAGGAATGGAATCTAATTTAGCATCTGCGATTGCAGTGACTAAATTTGTCGCACCCGGCCCACTTGAGGCAATACAAACAGCCGGTTTACCATTTGCTCTTGCAATACCTTGAGCGATAAAACCAGCGCCCTGTTCATGGCGAGTTAAGATATGGCGAATAGATTTACTTTGGCTTAATGCGTCATACAAAGGCAATGCCGCGCCACCGGGGATCCCAGCAATTGTCGTAATGCCTTGCCGTTCCAGTAAATAAACGATTAATTGTGCACCAGTAAAGGTTCTACTTGTGGCGTTATCTTGTTGAGCACCCATTTTTCTCTGTCCTTTGTTCTAAGCCGGACTTTATGGGCGGTAGAAAAGAAAAACCCCGCCCGGTTAATGCGCCGGCGGGGTTGCGAAACTGTGTTGATTCGGACCCGTTACGGCGCTTTGCCGACGACCACCACCACACGCACGACAACCACAGCCGCAATGTGCGCTGTTAGTCGTAGGCTTTGTAGTAGAGTAGTGATGATCATGGGTTACCTATCAATTAATTTAATGATGTGTTTACGTGTTATCTGTATTTAAAAAAACATAACTTCTACAAATTAACAACCTTTTTTTCGGTTTATTTTTTATCACTGTTAAAAACGAGAGCTAGATCACTTCTAATGAAAATCAAAAAGTAATCCCAGTAACAGCATAAAAAACCAGATTAATTCTACGCTACAGAATAACCGAAAATCCCTTTATCAACGTAAACACACCCATTCAATATTATAAAAAAGCGACCTGAACCAGTAATAATGTTGCCGAGAGTACAAACATAAATATCACCATCGGCATAATAAATTTAAGCCATTTATTATAGGAGATATCTAACATTTGTAATGTCGCTAAGACCAATCCCGTTGGCGCTAAGAACAACATAATATATTGTCCCCAGTTATATGCTGATACCACCATATAACGAGGAACACCAACTGCATCGGCTAATGGTGCCATAATAGGCATCGCTAAAACCGCAAGCCCTGAAGAAGACGGAACAATAAACCCTAAGCAGATAAAGACCACGAGCTGTGCCAATAAGAATAAACTTGGTGGCATTCCTGCAACCATATGAGACATAAATTCAAGAATGGTATCAGCAATTTTACCTTGTTCCATCACAAGGTTAACACCACGCGCTAAACCAATAATTAATGAAACACCGACTAATTCAGACGCCCCGTGAATAAATCCATCAATGGCTGTTTTCTCTTTTAATCCAGAGAGGAAAATTATAATGATTGCGATAGCAAGGAACAGAGCCGCCATTTGTGGAAACCACCAGCCCATGTCCATAACACCCCAAACCATAATGGGAAAAGCAGCAACAAATAAGCAGAGGATCACTTTACGACGCCACGAAAACTCTAATATCTCATTAGGATCGTAATTACTTAAAAAGCGCTGTTTAAAACTTTCGGCATTTTCATAGTTGTAAGAGAAAGTTGGATCTTTTTTGATCTTCTTGCAATACCAATATAAATAAAGCAAAACACCTATCGTACCAATCACTAACCCAATAGTACGAAAACCGATCCCTTCAATAAAACTGATCCCCGATGCATTTGATGCGATAACAACCGAGAAAGGATTTACCGTTGAGAACCCAGCCCCCATTGAAGAAGCAAGGAAAATAGCACCGACACACACAATAGCGTCATAACCCAAAATTAAGAATATGGGTACTAATATAGGATAGAAAGCAACGGCTTCTTCTTCAATCCCACAGCTTGTCCCACCTATGGATAATATAATCGTGACCCCAAACACGACTAAAAACTCTTTACCTTTGGTTCGATTCGCGAGTGCTGTTAAACCAGCATTGAATGCACCAGTTTTATTAACAACCCCAATAAGCCCCCCCAAGACCAGAATAAAAACAATAACATCAGCCCCCTCTATCGTCCCTTTTACCATACTTTCGGTAATATCCATTATCCCTTTGGGTTGCTGTGCTACGCGTTCATAAGTTCCGGGTATCGCTATCGGTTTTTTAATGGTTCCATCGGTAAATTTATTAATCTCAATAGAGACATTTAAATCATTTAATGTCGCCTGAGTTGCAGGTAACACTTCATGAGAACCATCTATTTTTGCAACCACTAATGATGGCTCTGCTGAGTTATAACTTAATCGTTGATATTCGCCAGCTGGAATTATCCACGTTAAGCCAACCACAATTACTGTAATGGCAAATAAAATAGTAAATGCGGTCGGAAACGCAAACTTTTTAAGTTTCATAAGCGTCCTCGACTTAAATAAGAGGCTACTCTGCCAGTAGAAATAATATCTATCTGGCAGAGTCTATTATTAGAATTAAATTTAGAATAATGATAAGTATGATATTAATCAGAAATAATTGTTGTGCCTGTTTTTCCTTCTAAAGCAGATAATGCATTCTCTAAAGAAGTAATAATAGCTTGCACACCTTTATCACTCTCTTTTAGAAAATTAAGACAAGCCTCCACTTTAGGTAACATACTTCCTTTAGCAAATTGCCCTTGAGAAATATATTCCTGAGCTTGAGAAAGTGTTAATTTATCTAAATTCATTTGATTTGGTTTATTAAAATTAATAGCGACTTTATCAACAGCCGTTAATATTAATAAAATGTCTGCTTTTAATTCTACGGCTAATTTTGAGCTAGAATTATCTTTATCAATAACAGCATCAATACCTTCTAATAAATCTCCTTTTCGAATAACGGGAATACCGCCGCCCCCCACAGTAATCACCACAATATTACGTTCAACCAACTGTTTAATAATCGGTGATTCTACAATTTCTAACGGCTTAGGTGATGGGATCACTCGACGATATCCACGTCCAGCATCTTCCATAAAGTGAAAACCATGCTCTTTTTGAATAACCTCAGCTTGCTGTTGGGTATAAAAAGCACCAATCGGTTTTGTCGGTGATAAAAAAGCAGGATCGTTTTTATCAACAACCACTTGGGTCACAATGGTGGCACAACCATGATTTTTATTCAGATTTCTTGCACATAATTCGTCATTAATCGCTTGTTGTAGATGATAACCAATATAACCTTGGCTCATGGCACCACACTCAGCGAATGGCATATAGGGCGTACCAATATTCTGCTGTGATGCATAATCCATAGCTAAGTTGATCATTCCAACTTGTGGACCATTACCATGACCAATAATGACTTGATAACCCTTCTCAACCAAATCCACAATGGGCTTTGCGGTTTTTCGTACTATTTGCTTTTGCTCTAGCGGCGTATTTCCTAATGCATTTCCCCCTAAAGCAATGAATACCTTTTTAGGCATTGTCAGCTCCTTGCTTTAGCTTAAAGTGGCAAACATAACGGCTTTAATGGTATGCATACGATTTTCAGCTTGATCGAAAACTTTTGATTGGCGAGATTCAAAAACATCGTCGGCCACTTCCATTTCACTCAAGCCAAACTTCTGATAAATATCTTCACCAATAAGCGTTAAACGGTCATGGAATGAAGGTAAACAGTGTAAGAAAATCGCATGAGGATTTGCCATTTTCATCATAGAACTATTCACTTGATAAGCTTTCAATAAGCGAATACGTTCATCCCAAACACTATCTGGCTCTCCCATTGAAACCCAAATATCGGTATAGAGAACATCAGCCTCTTTTGCCCCTTTCTCGATATCTTCTGTTAATGTGATAGAGCCTTCGTTTTCAGCCGCGATTGCACGACACTCCTTCACAAGTTGCTCTTCTGGCATTAAAGATGCCGGGCCACATGCTGTAAAATGTAAGCCTAATTTGGCACAAATCACCATTAAAGAGTTAGCAACGTTATTACGCGCATCACCAAAGAAAGTCAGCTTAAGCCCTTTTAAATGACCAAAGTTTTCTTCAACTGTCAGCATATCTGCCAGCATTTGAGTTGGGTGGAATTTATCTGTCAGACCATTCCATACGGGCACACCTGATTTTGCAGCAAGCTCTTCAACTAATGACTGATCAAAACCACGATATTCAATACCATCATAAAAACGGCCTAATACACGCGCAGTATCTTCAATCGATTCCTTTTTACCCATTTGTGATGAACCTGGATCAAGATAAGTGACACCCATTCCTAAATCGTAACCAGCGACTTCAAAAGCACAACGTGTACGTGTTGACGTTTTTTCAAATAATAAAACAATATTTTTACCTTCAAGAGAACGATGAGGAATGCCTGTCATTTTTAATGATTTAAAATGCTTAGATAGCTTCAATAAATATTGAATTTCCGCAGATGTAAAATCGAGTAATTTTAGAAAACTTCTACCTTTAATATTAATAGACATAATAATCCTATCTCCTAATTATTTTGATAATAATAGAGTTAAAAAATAGTTTGTTATTTAAAAAATAGAAGACTCCCCAATAACAAAAGTTATTAGGAAAGAGGCTTGATATTTTTAGCGTGTAATAATGAGAACTTATCCGTTAAAAACAGAGAAATGGAAGCACTGACGTTGTTTATACATCATAATATGGGCAATACGTCTAATATGAGGTGTTTTCCTATTATTATTTTCCATAATACTAGTACCTTCATCTATAGGTATTAAATGAGGGTTACAGTGAAACATATAGGAATTAACTTTAATGTGATTATCATCTCAATTATCTATTTATGATAAAAACCATATATCAGTAAAAATAAAATCATTAAAAATACATTTTATTAACACACAAATAAAATAGGGATAATTATTTTATATTAATAATGACTTCAATTAAATTAATAAGATAATCGAAAAATAGCCAATAAAATTTATTTTTATTTAGCTTAGCTATGATTTAAATCTCATTTTTATAATTAACATTAATGATACATTTTGATACTAGAATAATTTAGCTAACATCATTACGGCACTACAAATGATTAAAATTAAAGTCGCATACTGAAACACTTTGTCAGGCATTCTGATCAACAGCCACTTAGACAGCGGAATAGAGATTAGCGAGCCTAAGAATAACAAAAGCGCCAAATGAATATCCGTATGTCCATCTTGCATATAGGCGAGTGCAGAAGAGCCTGATAACAATGTTGTGGTAAATATAGAAGTACCAATAGCTTGCTTAATAGAAAGGTTCGCATAGCGTAGCAATAATGGTAATACAACCACACCACCGCCCACCCCCGTTGCTCCTAAAACAACACCCGCTGCAATCGCAGGAAGTAATAGTGCTTTTATATTTAAAGGTGCTAACGCTGTATTTTCAACCACAACAGGAGGTAAGAAGAAAAACATTCTCTGTACAAAGAGAAATAGAGAAAAAACAATAGCACTAACAACAAGCGCATTAATTCCCCATTCGACTTGTTGCTGATACTGCGCTAACGACCCTAAATAATTAACAAAAACACTGGCTAAAAAGGTACTTGGTAGCATTATTCCTAATACAATCATCGCTCTTTTAAAGGGAATATTCCCAAGGCGAAAATGCATATAAGACGAAGTCACTTTCATCAACATAGATAATAAATTTGCTGTTGCCACTGCCATTAGCGCATTCATACCAAAGAAATAGGTCAATACAGGTAAAACAATAACACCGCCGCCCACGCCCGTCGTACTTATAATTAAGCCAATTGCCGCACCCACCGCTAATGTGGTGATAAGTAACATTATTGATTTCCTTGCATCACAGCTTCTCGCCCTTTTAATAATGCTTTTTCTGCTGACTCACTTGCTAATGTCATATATTTAAAAAACAGCACATCAAAAGCCACCATTTGTAAAACTTGTGGCGTAATCACCCCTAATTGAGAGTGTTGTTCATCATAAAAATAAGGCAACGTGTAATCAGATAAACGAGTCGCTTCATCTTGCCCAAAACGGGTTAATGCTACCGTTAAACAGCCTTCATTCTTTGCTGATTTCAACATACGGTTAATATCCGTCGTATTTCCTCTAGCGGTAACAGCAATAGCAATATCATCCGCAGATAAATTGGCGGAATAAGCCAATTGAGCATGAAGATCTGAACTAAATAACGTGTTTTTATTTACACGAATTAATTTATGAAAAATATCACTCGCCACAACGGCAGATGCGCCAATACCAAACAATACAATGCGTTTTGCCGATACCATTTTTTCAGCTAATACATCAATGGTATTGGGATCTAACAACGCTAATGAATCCAAAATAGCGCTGGTAAACAGATGCCCTGTTTTGGAAATAATTAATTCTGTCGAGTCTGTTTTCGCAAGATTGCCATAGAGAATATCGCCACTGCTTTTTTGTTGCTTTTCTTCTGAAAGATAATCAATTTTAAATTCAGGATAACCGCGATACCCCATTTGACGAGAGAAACGGATAACAGAAGCACTACTTACACCGGCTTTAACTGCCAGATCAGCCGCATTCATACTGGCAATATTCTCACTATTCTCTAATAGATAATGAGCAATACGTTGTTCTGTGCCTTTGCCTTGTATTCGTAGGCTTTCAAGCTTTTTGGTCAGTGTTGACATTCTGTTATCCTTTTTATTTCTGACTTATTTCTCTGGATCGGTAAATCCCATTAGCATACTGGCGATAAAACCGACAATCCATGCACCTAATACTGCGATCAGGAACTTAATAATTTGCCCATCGCCCACTAACGGAATTAATGATAACCCAGCTGTACCAAATGGAATAATGATCCCAACTTGGAAATATGCCATTAATGCACCACCAGCCGCACCACCAATACATCCAGCAACAAATGGTTTTCCTAATGGAAGGGAAACACCAAATAATAAAGGCTCTCCGACACCGAAAATACCCACAGGTAATGCGCCCATTAACGTTTTCTTTAAACGTTGGTTTTTAGTACGTAGATAAACCCAAAAACAAGAGCCTACTTGCCCCATTCCGCCCATGGCTAAAATAGGGAACAAGTAATTTAAACCAAAAGTATTTAAAATTTCGGTATGAATAGGAATTAACCCTTGATGTAATCCCGTTAAGAGTAAAAATAAGAAACTTCCCCCTAACGCAGCACCGGTTACAACTGCACCACCACCTTGATTTAAAAGTGATAATGATACGCCTTGTGCTAATAACTGATTAAGATAATGGCCAATAGGTTGGAAGATCATAATCGCCACAAGAGAAGAAACTAAAATAGTCACAAATGGCGTTAAGATAAGATCAAGGCTCTCTTTAACGATACTACGAAACCATAATTCTAATTTTGAAGAGAATACGACCACCATTAATACGGCAAAGATCCCGCCACTGTTTGGCTGTAATTTCTCACCAAATAAGGTGATATCAGCAAGCCCTGGCATAGCTAATAACCCTGCCATTACCGCACCAATCGACGTTGATGCTCCCAATTCTTTGGCGGTATTTATCCCAATCATAATAGAGAGATACGCAAATACCGTACTACCAATTAATTTGAATAATTTAAATAGCTCAGGGAATTGCTCAACTAAGCCCGGCGCGACTAAACGGATAATATTAATTAACCCCATAATCAAACCGCAGCCAATTAAAGCAGGAATGGTCGGAACAAAAATAGCCGCTAATGTATTTAGCATACGACGAATAGAAAAGCCTTTTTTCACTGGTGTTGACGCAGACCCCTCTTCACTACTTGCCGAACTATTTTGCATACGCTTATTCATAATGGAATAAACTTTTGCCGCGGTTCCCATTCCTACAATCACTTGGTGCTGTTCGCCATTAAATACAACACCTTTAACGCCTTCGACTTGTTTTAAAGCGTCTGCATCAAATAGCGAACTGTCTTTTAAAATCAGTCGAATACGAGTCATACAATGTGTTAGGGTTGCCACATTTTGAAACCCACCAGCGTGTTTTTCTATTTCTATTGCTAACGTGTCGAGATGTTCTATTTTATTAGCCATATGCGTGCCTGCTAAAGTTCAGAGTGTTTACTCATATTGTTATTAGTTAAATAGGGCAAGTTGCTGTTGTAACGAACGATAAGGATATTGCTGTGTAATTTGATCAACTTTCTCCACACTCAGGTGAAGTTCATACATTAAAATGGCTTTTCTAGGATGATAATTAACCATTTGTAACAGGGTTCTGGCTCTTTCATGTGAAATTCCACACACTTCGCTGACAATGCCTTCAGCACGACGCTGCAATTTCTCATTACTCGCAATCACATCCACCATCAGGTTTTTATGCACTTTACCAAGCTTAGTCATTACGCTAGTACTTAACATACCCAAAATCATTTTTTGAGCCGTGCCACTTTTCATTCTTGTAGAGCCTGTTAATACCTCTGCGCCCACATCTGGAGCAATAGATAAGTCGGCAATTTCACTCATCATACTTTTGCCGCGCGTAGTAATAGATACAGTCAATGCTTTTAACTTTTTGCCATATTGCAAAGCTGCGACAGTGAAAGGCGTACGACCGCTTGCCGCAATGCCAATAACGACATCTTTATCGCTAACATGACGACGTTGAAGCTCTTCAATTGCCGCCTCTTGGCTATCTTCAATATTTTCAACAGCTTTTAGCATTGCATCATGACCGCCTGCAATAATTGCCTGCACTAATGTAGGAGACACTCCAAAAGTAGGAGGGCATTCGGCACTGTCTAGTACAGCTAATCGCCCACTTGTTCCGGCACCAACATAAAAAATACGTCCACCTTTTTGCAAACGCTCAGTAATTTTTTCTACCGCTTTAGCAATAGCGGGTAATTCTTTTTTAACTGCATTGGCAACGGTCATATCTGCACTATTGATAAGCGTAACCAACTCTAAAGCGCTTAATTCAGAAAACTGTGTTGTTTCTTGATTGCTTTCATTTTTAAGACATTCGATTAATGCATCTTCTTTCATCATAACAACCTTAATGAAACCAAATTTCAATAAAAATTACATCTAATGAAATTACATTTCAATGGTAATTATCACCACTCTGTGAAATTAGTCACATTAAGTTAAGCTTTTTTCTTTGTCAGAAACCCAACAGTCACTATGAAAAATAGAACAATTTATTGATTTAAAAAGAATTCCACTTGTTCTCTAAATAAGACAGCAAGTGGAATACAAAGATGTGATAGTGCAGAAGTGTACTACTTTGCTTGCGCTAGAAATTGTCCAAACTCTTCAATGCTTGGATAAGAAGATTGTGTGCCTTTACCTGCAACACTTAAACCAGAAAACATCACGGCTTTATTTAACGCTTTTTCAATATTATTGGTGTGAACATAATAATGGGAGAAACAACCAATAAAAGCATCCCCCGCCCCACTGGTATCTATTGCATCAACTTCAATGGCGGGAATATATTTTTCAATGTCGCCATTCATCCATAATGCGCCTTTTTCACCTAATGTAACGATGACATTCTTAAAGCCTTTTTGTAATAAAGAACAAGCGGCTTCACGAATTTCATCCATTGTGGTGATTGGCATACCCGTCAATATTTCAAGTTCTGTTTCATTCGGAACAAAAAAGTCACAACGAGCCGCAATATCAAGATCTAATGCTTTTGAAGCCGGTGCAGGGTTAAATAACACAGGAATATGGTGTTTATTACCGAACTCGATAGCGTGATACACCGTTTCAAGCGGGATTTCTAATTGTAGTACGATTATTTTGCATTTTTTTAGGCTATCTGTTGCTCTATCAATATCCTCTGGTGATAAATGCTGATTAGCACCTTTCACAATTAAAATGCTATTTGATGATTGAGAAGTCACAAAAATAGGTGCAACACCGCTTGTTGTACCGGGCACTTTTTCAACATAGCGTGTATTAATGCCATAAGATTCTAAATTCATGATGGTGTTATCCGCAAAAATATCATCACCAACCTTTGTTAACATCATCACTTTTGAATTTAATTTAGCTGCCGCAACCGCTTGATTTGCCCCTTTGCCACCGCAACCAATCTTAAATGCTGGCGCCTCAAGGGTTTCCCCCTCTTTTGGCATCCTATCTATATAGGTGATCAAATCCACCATATTTGAACCAATCACTGCGATATCCATAGCGCCTCTTGCTCTTATGTAAAATTTATAAATGTGAAAATAGTGACATTTTGATAGATGTATAACAGTATCATGTTATTTAAATATCACTTGTGATTGTTATCTCGTTAAAACAGCACTAATATGTTGCCAAACTAACATGAGTGATAAATAACAATCTTCTTATTAAGGAATATACTATGCGTCCATTAGCTAATTATATCGATCATACCCTTCTTGCAGCAGATACAACTGAAGCACAAATCAAGAAATTGTGTGCTGAAGCAGTTGAACACGGTTTCTTCTCCGTTTGTATTAACACTTCTTACATCCCTTTAGCAAGAACTTGCCTTGAAGGAAGTGATGTAAAAGTCTGTTGTGTTATCGACTTCCCATTCGGGGCGGGTTTAACAGCAACAAAAGCATTTGAAGCGGCTGAAGCTATTCGTCAAGGCGCACAAGAAGTCGATATGGTTATCAATATCGGTATGTTAAAAAGCGGTCGTTTAGACTTCGTAAAACAAGATATTGAAGCAGTAAAAGCCGCTTGTGGTAATACAACTCTGAAAGTTATTTTAGAAACTTGCTTATTAACTGATGACGAAGTACGTTTAGTTTGTGAAATGTGTCGTGAGATCCGTGTTGATTTTGTGAAAACATCAACAGGATACAGTACAATGGGCGCAACAGAACATCATGTTGCTTTAATGCGCAAAACCGTTGGTGATGAAGTTGGTGTGAAAGCATCTGGTGGTGTTCGCGATCGCCAAACAGCATTAAACATGATCAAAGCAGGTGCAACACGTATCGGTGCGAGTGCAAGTGTCGCTATCGCAACAGATTCAGATGCACCTGAATCAAACTACTAATTATTTAGCGTATATTTTCTTGGAGTACGCTATTCGATAACACAAGGATCCTTCGGTGATAGAGACCAAACAGCACGAACGTTTGCGCCGCCTCAGTGAATGTATAAAACGCTCAGGTCGCATACATCTTAAAGACGCCGCGAGGATCCTTGAAGTTTCTGAAATGACAATTAGGCGCGACCTTAGTTCTGATGCCGAAAACCCTTTTCCGATGTCATTATTAGGTGGCTACATTGTTGCATTAGCCCAGCCCCATTCAGGGTTAATCTCAACATCCTCTGATATTATTACGCCGGATCAAACTGAAGAACTTCATATTCCTAATCTTGCTGCTGGCATGGTGTCTGACGGTGATGTTCTTTTTTTCGATAACGGACAGTTTATTCCTACACTGATTGAGCTAATTCCCGATAATCTGCATTTCATGGGGATCTGTTATTCTCACCGCGTATTTTTGGCATTAAGTCAGAAAAAAAATGCCACCGTATTACTTTGCGGAGGTGAATATCGTCCTAAAAGTGATTCATTCTATAATCCTACCCAGACTTCTTATCTTGATAGCATTAATCCTAAAAAAGCCTTTATTTCAGCCGAAGGTGTTCATCTCGATTTTGGCGTTACCTGTTATAACATCGACGATCTGTACATGAAGAAAAAAGCGATGGATAAATCTATTCGTAAGATTTTACTCACCAAATATCACTATTTTGATGAAACAGCGACAGGCAATATGGGCGATTTAGCTCAGTTTGATGTTGTTATCACAGATAGAAAATTAACGGATGATTACGAAGATTATTGCCGAAAAAATTCCGTAAAAGTGATTTATTAAATTAAATAATAGAGAGCTAACTTAAATAGATAATAAAGAAAAGCTAACCTTAAATTAAATAAAATCGATTAATTCTTTTTTTAAAAAATAAAGAAAAATCACACCACTTTTTGATTGCCAATGCAAAAAAAAGTGGTTAATATGCCCGCGATTTATTATTTTTCATCCATTTCAATTAACTGCAAGGAGGTATCCCATGACAACTACAAATATGAATACTCTTTGCGGACAATCTCAGAAGTAATCCTTTTTTTCTTCTTTTTGCTGTCCGCCAATCAATTTATTTTTTTATCCTTTACATTATATGGATTGGTATATGGACAAGTGTGTTCATTATTTATCTGATAGCGTTTGTTATATCGCATCGGATAATACTTGGATTGAAAGCAAAGCAATCCAACAATTAGAAACAACCGCTCAACTTCCTGATATGGCTTATGTTGCAGGTATGCCTGATTTGCATCCTGGCCGTGGTTATCCCATTGGCGCTGCCTTTTTTTCTGTTAATCGCTTTTACCCTGCTTTAGTCGGTAATGATATTGGCTGTGGTATGACGCTTTTTCAAACTGAGTTTAAAAACAGCAAACTCAACTTAGATAAAGCGGAAAAACAGTTGAGTGAAATGAGTGATATCGCACCTTCAGAATGGCTAGAAGCGCATCTACCGACTGAAATGCAAAACCATCCTTTCGCTGGCTCTTTAGGCTCTATTGGTGGTGGTAATCACTTTGCTGAATTCCAACAAATTGACCAAGTGATTAATGAAACACTTTTCGCTGCAAGTAGTATCAATAAAAAACAGTTATTGCTATTAGTTCACAGCGGATCGAGAGGTTTAGGACAATCTATCTTACGCGCCCATACTGAGCAGTTTGGTCATAAAGGGCTTGTTGCTAACACCGAAGCAGTAAATGAATATTTGCAAGCCCACAATAATGCACTTGATTACGCAAAGATTAATCGCCGCCTTATTGGTGAAAGAATGATGCGCCAAATTCGTACTCAAGGTGAAGTAATTTCTGATGTAAATCATAATCTTGTAGAGCCTTGTGAATTACATGGTCAACAAGGTTGGTTACATCGTAAAGGTGCAACACCCGCACATCACGATATGGTGGTTATTCCGGGATCACGCGGTGATTATAGCTATATTGTGAAGCCACTTATGTCTGAATTAAGCGAATTAAGCCTTCATTCATTGCCTCATGGTGCAGGTAGAAAATGGATGCGTACAGAGTGTAAAGGGCGATTATCACACCGTTTTACACCTTTACAACTTTCACGAACAGCATTAGGTAGCCGTATTATTTGTGCCAATAAACAACTGATTTATGAAGAAGCACCACAATCTTATAAATCGATTGAAACAGTGATTGAAAGCATGGTGAATATTGGATTAATCGACGTCATCGCGCGTTTAAAACCGGTGATCACCTATAAAACAAGTGGGGAGATGGCGTAATGTTATTACAATTCACCTCCGCACAAGGCCCTGAAGAGTGCTGTTTAGCCGTTGAAAAAGCGTTAAATTACTTTTTGAAATCAACCACAAAACAGCAAGTGAACGTCACAGTTCTTGAAAAAGAGCCTTCACGTCATGGCTTAAAATCAGCGTTAGTATCTCTTGAAGGTGCTGATGCACAGGCTATCGCACAACAGTGGGCAGGCTCTGTACAATGGCAATGTGCAAGCACATTACGACCTCGGCATAAACGTAAAAATTGGTTTATTGGTGTTGCTTGTTTTGAACAACCTGATGAAATTAATGACAAAGAAATTGTCTTTGAAACCATGCGTTCAAATGGCCCCGGCGGTCAGCATGTTAATAAAACAGAATCGGCAGTCAGAGCAACACATATTGCCACTGGTATTAGTGTAAAAGTGCAATCAGAACGTAGCCAGCACGCAAATAAAAAGCTCGCTAAACAACTTATTGCATGGCATTTAGAGGCTTATATGATGAAACAACACGCTTCATTAAATAGCCAACGCCATATTGCCCATCACCGAGTTATTCGTGGCGATGCCACACTCTGTTTTAGTGGCAACGACTTTGTTCTTATAAGCAAATAATGTTATTTATCTAACAAAAGCAAAGCCACGATTTTTAATCGTGGCTTTTTTGAGACAAAAATACCCTGCAATAAGATTTTTTAAATTAAAAAATCAATAAAGCGTATAGTGAGTTTTAATAAATAAATCTTACAGTTAATACATTTATTTTATTTAATTAATCTTATTTCTTTTAATAAATCACACTTATTAAAATATAACTATTATTAATTAAATGGCTGCTGGTGTATTTCGCATTTTAACCGTGAACGTTACAACCGCAGAAGCAACTAATGCAATAATCATAAACATAAATGCGCTGTCGTAACTACCACCACTTGCTTTAATTAAAAAGCCCATAACCGGTGCAGAAACAACACCCGCCATTTGACCACCAAAGTTAACAATCCCTGAAGCACGACCCATGATTTTATTTGGAATAGTATCCATTAAAATACCCCAGAACATTGCCATGGCGAAGAACATAAATAATGCTGAAATACACTGGTATACAACAGCCATATCAGCACTTTCAACGGTATATGTCATATATAAAAAGCCTGCTGCAATCACTGCGGTAATCATATATAACCATTTACGCTGTGATTTACATTTATCAGAAACATAACCCCCTAATAATGTACCACCAGCGCCAAATAAGAATGGGATCGCCGCCATTACCCCTGTTTTAGCCAAAGAGAATTCACGAACAGTAATTAAATAACTTGGTAACCATGTTGAGAATCCCCAAAAGGTAATATCAAACAAAAACCAAATTGCTGCCATTTGCCATAGTACTGGCATCTTTAACACATCTTTAAAAGGTATTGCTTCAACAGGTTTATCCGTTAACGTACCATCTGCGGCTAACTCATCGAGATCTTGCTGGGTGATACTTGGGTGATCTTTGGGATTATCACGAGTGAAGAAATAGATACCCGCTGCAATTAATAGACCGGGAATACCTAAAACAATAAACACCATATGCCAGCCAAAAGCACCGATGATACTCGCAGCAACAATAACCGCTAATGCAGGGCCTAAGGTATTTACTGTTGATTGAATTGCCGTTGCACGACCACGCTCTTTAGATGGGAAATAAGTTGAGATCATTTTCCAAGAAGCGGATGGAAAACAACCTTCACCAATACCAAATAAGAATCGCACCGCTAACATTAACGGTAATGTAAATACCATCCCCGTTAAGCTGGTGAAGACTGACCACCATGCAATGCCGATTGCCATAATTTTACGTGCGCCAAAACGGTCAGCTAAGAAACCGCCCGGTATTTGGAATGCCGCATAACCGACAAAGAACGCACTGATGATTAAGCCTTGTTGTGTGGTATCAAGATTAAGATCACGTCCAATAAAGGGTAATGAAACACTCATTACCATTCTATCTAAGAACGAAAGTAACCATGCTAACCAAATTAAGGATAAAACGGTGTAACGAGCTTTCCATGTTTTCTTCTGTTGAAGATTTGGAATAATATTTGAACTCATTTTCCTGTTCCTCAGGTAAGGGGAAACCATCACGGTTGAAGAACAACCGTGATAAACAGAGATAAGATTTAACGTTTAAGAGTGTTATTGTGTTTTTGTGTCGTTATGCTCTTAAAACATGACCACTACAGGCGTAGCTTTCGACCCCATTAATTAATGCGATACGACCATTGACCATCACCAAATCGATCCCTTCAGGGTATTGGTTTGGTTCAACAAACGTGCCTTTATCAATAATGGTTTCAGGGTCGAACATCACAATATCAGCGGCATATCCCTCTTTAATTAAACCTCTATCGGTTAATCGAAGGACTTCAGCCGGTTTACCTGTCATTTTGCGAATGGCTTGTTCCCAAGTGAGGCATTTTTCTTCTCTGACGTATTTCCCTAAAACACGCGGAAATGCACCAAATACACGAGGATGAGGCTTACCTGCCCCCATTAATCCATCAGTACAGACGTTTTGTTCAGGGCGACATAAGAATTTAATAACGTGTTCTTCTGTACCGTAAAAATCCACCATGCCTACCGCATTTTCTTCTTCATATAGCAGATCAAAGGTTGCGTTATACGGATCTTTACCTCTCAATTTGCCTAGCTCTACAAGGCTAAGCCCAACAGCATCTTGGTTTTTTTCTGTTTTAGAGCTAGTCACATAAATATTTTCTAATCCTGCGAAATCAATAAAGTTATCCCAGCCCGGAATGCCTTTTTCGATATCTTCAATCATCTTTTTACGCAGTTCAGGAGAAGCCAAGCGTTCTAATAATTTCTCTGTACCGCCTGCGTGAACCCAAGGCGGTAAAATCACCCCAAGCATGGTACTGCCTGCCACATACGGGTATTGGTCAAAAGAGATACGAATGCCCTCTTTTTGCGCTTGCTCTAACATACCAAGCATTTCGTCAATTAATCCCCAGTTTTTCTTACCGCAAACTTTCATATGGGAAATATGCAACCAAACACCTGATGCTTTGGCGATATCAATAAGCTCTTGAGTTGATTGAATAATATCGTCAGCTTCACTACGTTGATGAACAACAAAAATGCCATTATGTTTTGCTGTAACCTTACAAAGTTCGATCATTTCAGCGGTATCACCAAAGGCACAAGGCATATAAATCAATCCGGTTGATAAACCAAACGCCCCTGCTTTTAACTCACGCTCTAAGATCTCACACATCTTGGCGACATCTTCACGGGTAGAAGGATTACCTTCTAATCCCATCGCTTCCATTCGAATGTTGCCATGAGGAACAAGGTAAGCAAGATTCGTTGCAGAGCCTCTCGCTTCCAACATACCTAAGTAACCTTCAGTATTTTTAAAATGCCAATCAATACTGTCAGAATCACCATCTAAACCCGCAATATTCTTACGCCATGCTGAAATATATTGTTCTGGTAATGGTGCTAACGCGACACCATCTTGCCCTAACAATTCAGTGGTGATCCCTTGGCGAATTTTGGCAGATAAAGCGGGATTAAGTAGAGCAGAAAGATCAGAGTGAGTGTGAGTATCAATAAAACCGGGACAAACTATCTTCCCTGTTGCATCAATAATCTGATCATTTGTTTTTGCATCAAACTGGCCGATTTTTATTATTTTCCCTTCATTAACCACAACATCAGCTTGAAATGCACTTGCCCCTGTTCCATCAATAACAGTGGCGTTTTTAAATATTGTTTTCATTCTGTTATTTCTCCAAAGAGCATCTGGCTGTTTCGCCAGATACTCTTCTAGTAAGGATTTATTTCGTAAGGATTAAAGGTGATAAAGGCTGTTCATAATGCTGTAATAGCCACTCGCAGCACCTTTTAACTGTTCAACTTCAATATATTCATCAATGGTGTGCGCTAAGTTCTCGCGAGAGGGGCCAAAACCAATAGTTTTAATACCCGCCTCACCCGCATAATGGCTACCGTTAGTACAGAAAGAGTATTGTGTGACAGTCGGTTTAAAGCCTGACTCGTGCAGCCCTTTTAAAACGCTTTGTACATAAGGATCGCTCTCTTCTAATACCCAACCAGGGAAGAAACGTTCACCTTCAATAGTGGCTCCGGTGTAACATTTTTCAGTGCCGTAGGCATAAGAGACTTTTGCTTTAAAATCAGCATCTTGAGAAGCAAGTTCATCAATCGCTTTTTGTAATGGTGCAAGCACTTCTTCTTTCGTTTCACCCACTAACAAACGGCGATCGTAAGTGGCGCGACAATATTCAGGCACAACCGAAGCGCCCGGATAAGGTGATGATTTAATATCTGTTAGTTCTAAGATCCCTTTTCCTAATACAGGATGAACCGATGGTGTTAAGGTTCTGATCTTCTCGATCAGTTTTGCCATCTTATAAACAGAGTTGATCCCTGCATCTGGATTGGCTGAATGAGCGGGTTTACCAAAGGTTTCAACCACAATTTCAGCACGACCGCGTTGCCCAATTTTGAGGTTTAATTCAGAGGCTTCACCAATCACCACATAATCTGGTTTATAGCGCTCAGAAACGAGTCTTGCGGCAACACCTTCAAAACACTCTTCATGCACAATACAAGAGACATAAATACGACCAGCAAAATTGCGCTGATTATCTTGACCATAAAAACCTATCGCTGAAATCATCGCAGCGACGGCACCTTTCATATCACTGGTGCCGCGACCATAAATCTTGCCATCTTTGATTTCTGCACCATAAGGTTTTTCTTTCCAGTCACGCTCACTCACCGGTACAGTATCGATATGACCATCAAAAATAAGGGTTTTCCCTGGGTGTTGACCTATAATTCCGCCAATAATATTGCCGTATTTATCAATGTGAATATCGTCAAAATCATAGTTTTTCATCATCTCTTCTATGACTTTAACAACGTTACCTTCTTCACCTGAATAGCTTTTTTGTTGGATTAATAATTGGCAATTCTTAATAACTTCATCAAATCGGTTTGCTGATAACATACTTGTTCACTCCAAAAGACTTATTTGTTTTTTAAAATTGTTTGAAGCTAGGCAACTCACCATCCCACACGATATCGCGATAACGTTCAGGATCAGTGTCACCTTCAGTGCTTATCACAAGCACTCGTGCATTTTCATCTAATCCCAGCGCTTCTTTCGCACTCTGATAGACAGGTGATTGCATCAAAATAGAGAGCAAGCCTGTTGTCACAGCACCAGATTCACCAGAAATGATGTGCGGATCACCGGGTAAAGGGTTCCCTAAAATCCGCATTCCCCTCGTCGCGACGGCATCAGGGCAAGAGAAAAATGCCGCTGAATAATCGCGCAATAAATTCCAACCAATACTATTCGCTTCACCACAAGCAAGCCCTGCCATAACTGTTTGTAAATCCCCACCAACAGGAATAGCATCTGCTTTTCCTGATACCGCAGATTGATATAAACAGTCAGCAATGCGCGCTTCGACCACAATCACTTTCGGTGCTTGTTTGCCATAAGCTGCGGTTACCATGCCTTGCACCATACCCGCAAAAGAACCCACACCGGCTTGCACAAAAATATGCGTCGGGGGAACTTCATGTAATTGTGCGAGAGATTCCAGCATTAAAGTGCCATAGCCTTGCATGATCCAAAGTGGGATCTCTTCATAGCCATCCCATGCAGTATCTTGAACCACAATCCAGCCATATTTTTCAGCCATTTCAGCCGTCATTCTCACTGCATCGTCATAGTTCATATCAACGATTTCAGCGACTGCACCTTCACGTAAAATGGCATCTAAACGTTCTTGAGATGATCCTTTTGGCATATAAACCACAGCGTTTTGCTTTAACTGTCTTGCCATCCAAGCAACGCCACGTCCATGATTCCCGTCAGTGGTTGTCGCAAAAGTCACGCCATTTAACTTTTTCCTGATCTCATCACTGATCATTACCTCATAAGGTAATTCACTTATGTCCATTTCAAGGAAATCAGCAATATGGCGTGCCATCGCATAAGCACCACCTAACGCTTTAAATGCTTTTAAACCAAAACGAAAAGACTCATCTTTGAGATATAACTCACCAATCCCTAAGGTTTTGGCTAACTGGGGTAAATGAAATAATGGTGTAGGTGCGTATCCTGGAATAGTTCTGTGAAAATCTAACGCTTTGACTAACTCTTCATAATGAAAAGGGGCAAGCTCCGCGGTTGGTTTTCGCGTAAATGAACTTTGGTTAATCAGGTACTGCAATTGCTCCTGCATGGAATTACCTCTTAATCACACTTTAAAATTCGCGATAACCCAATATCGCGATTAATCGGAATACATAGGGTTATCCCCTATATCGCAATATGTATGCCAACTCATTCAAAAAGCATTTAATAAAAATATAACCATTTGATTTAAAATATATTTATTGTTTTAACGATTAAGAAATGAAATTAATGATGCAGAAAAGCTGTGATCTAGGCGGTTTTATTTAGGTGATAAATTATCAATAATAAGAAACTGTGTGAGCTTTATACAAAAACAACATAACTAACTAATAAATAATAATTAAATTAAACACACCAAACAGATGGTGATAATTTATTATCAATATTGATAATTTTAAGGTGAGAATGTGATGCACTCATTACTAAGTACCCTACAAGATGAAATCAGCAAATACACCGATGCCATTGCGGGTATCACTGGTACTGATGTTGAAATTATTGATAACAACTTAATTCGTATTGCAGGTACAGGTCGTTATCGCTATATGCTCAATCAAGATGTCTCTAGTAATGGATATATTTATCGCCATGTACTGCAAGTCCAGCAAACTATTCTGATTGAAGATCCAAAAGAAAACGCGCTCTGCCAGCTATGTCAAAATCGCTTAACTTGCACCGAAGAGCTTGATCTTAATGCACCAATTTTTCTCAATAACCAAGTTATTGGTGTAATTGGTATTATCTGTTCTAACCGAGAACAGAAAATGTTTTTGATGAAACAAAAACAAGCCTTTATCACTTTTATCGAACAATTTTCAGAGATGATTTCAAGTCGTGTTTTTGAATGTCTTGAAAGGCTTAGAGAGCAAGAGCGGTTTGGTACTTTTCGAAACTTAATTGATGTGATGGATAGAGGTGTTATCGCTATTGATAGCTTAGGCAAAATTTGGCATGCCAATCTTTCTGCTCTACGTTTTTTTGATTGTGAATTAATTGGGCAGTCTCTTGATATCGATATGACTGGCGATATTCTTTATGGTGATGAAGAAGCGTGGCTAATATTAAATCAACAGCGCTATCATGTTCTGTGTAAAAAAATCACCTTTTCGTCTATGGATAATGACCAACTCACTATGGTTATTTTCCATGATGCCCGCGATTATATGACGCAAGTAAATACCTTATCTGTTGATGAAAATCCTCACTCGCCTTTAATTGGCAACTCGCAAAATATGATCCAATTAAAAAGCATGTTAAGCAAAGTGGCTGTTAGCCATGCTAGTGTACTTATCACAGGAGAAAGCGGTTCAGGTAAAGAAGTGGTTGCTTACACTATTCACCAACAAAGCCTACGCACAAAACAGCCTTTTATTACCATTAACTGCGCAGCTATCCCAGAACAACTGCTAGAAAGTGAGCTTTTTGGTTATGTCCGCGGTGCATTTAGTGGCGCTGATCCTAAAGGGCGTATTGGTAAATTTGAATTAGCGCATGGTGGAAGCCTATTCCTAGATGAAATTGGGGATATGCCTTTACATCTACAAGCCAAACTTTTACGAGTGCTTCAAGAAAAAAGCATCACTCGTGTTGGCTCTAATAATATGATCAATATTGATGTAAGGATCATTGCTGCCACCAACAAAGATCTGCGTGAAATGGTCAATAAAGGGCAATTTCGTGAAGATCTGTTTTATCGCCTGAATGTCGTTCCAATCCATACGCCTGCATTACGTGATCATCGAGAAGATATTGCAGAACTTGCACAATTCTTTGCTGATGATCTGGCG
Organism: Proteus appendicitidis; assembly: GCF_030271835.1. Taxonomy (NCBI): domain Bacteria; kingdom Pseudomonadati; phylum Pseudomonadota; class Gammaproteobacteria; order Enterobacterales; family Morganellaceae; genus Proteus; species Proteus appendicitidis. Next base: position 399,493 of record NZ_CP127389.1, on the reverse strand, counting down.
TCAACCTATCAACGACCAGCTACAAAAATCCCCAACGTTGTTATTAACTACTTATATTCCTATGATTGGCCCGGCAATATCAGAGAGCTACGCAATGTGATTGAATATATGTATGTTATGCAAGGCGATACTATTGATTTAAACCTAAGCCATCTGCCACCATATTTGTTAGAAAAAACAGGAACGATAAATAATAAAAATGAATATTTATTAGAGCCTATGAAAGAGAATAAAAAAAATAATGATAACCCATCCCAATTAAATAAAGAGAAACATAATTTAAAAATAAAAAGACACCGTTTAGAACATCAAACCATCATGCAAATATTAGAGAAAACAGGGCATACTCTTGATGGAAAGAAAAAAGCCGCAGAAATTTTAGGAATAAGTATTGCTACGCTATACAGAAGAATGAACAAGTTATAATTCGATAATTACCTGTCTTTATTCCACTAACACTAGTAATCATTTTTAGACTATTTATTTTATGGATTTTTACTTATATATGTATGACAATTTTCTCTATATACCCAATATATACCCAATTATTTAAACTTTTGTCATTTTACTATGTAAAATTACTCTATATTTGTAACTAAATATATTATCAATTAAATAAACTTAAACTATTTTATAGTGGTACTTTAATTGCACATTAAGACAACTAAATGAAAATATTGAATTTTTATTTCTAATTTCATTGTAATGTTAACGATTATTTTATTTTTCATAAGAAAATTTTGTAACATTGTCCACAAGACATCATTAAATAAAGCCATTAAACTGCTTCCCAGTCAAAACCAATTAGAACGTAATAACGTAATCAGTATTATTTAAAAAATGATAATTTCATCTAAATATGACCTTTATCTAATTAATTAATACTAACAAGCTATTTTATAAAAGATTATATCTTGTTATTTAATTTATCTGTTTAAAGCACTTGTATATTTCAATGCTTTTACTAAATTTATAATTGGTAATAGTAAGTTAATCTCTAAATTAAATAGCATTTAATCTGTTTTCATTGAGAAAACAACTACTATTTATATAAATCTATAGAGGTCATAAAATGACTATTTCGACAAAAAAACTTCTTCCTATCGCTTTACTTGTTTCTGCAATAACGGCAAGTACGGGTGTATTAGCAGCTGAAACGCAGACAGGTACTTTATCCTTTAAAGGATTAATCTATTCTTCTTCTTGCATTATCGATATTAACGACACTAATTCACCTAATGCGAATATATTAATGGGTCGTTATCCTACCAGCGCATTTAGTGGAAAAGATTCGGAAGTGGGTGGCGAAAATGGTAATGGTAAAATTGAAATTACTTTAGAAAACTGTCCGCCAGTAGGGAAAGTGACGCTTAAATTAGATGGTAAAGCAGATAGCAGCTCAGACCAAACTTTAGCATTGGATAATCCAACGGATTCTAAAACAGCTCAAAACGTAGGTATCCGTATTTATAACGTTAAAAATCCATCTACGCCATTGGTGATTAATGGAAGTAAATCTGAAACTATTGATGTAACAGGTGCTGACTCTTCTTGGACGGCTGAATTTGTTGCTAAATATATTAGTACCGCAAGCACTGTTACTGCAGGTCAAGCTGATGCAACACTGAATTACACTATCACTTATCAATAATAATTAAGCGCAGGTTAATGATTTAACCTGCGCTTTTAAATAAAGGTTGTCATCGTTATGTCTTTTAAAAAAATACTTTTAGGGTTAGGACTCATATTTAGCACTGTATCATCAAGCTTTGCTGGTTTTGGCTTAGAAACTACCCGTGTTATTTATAATGAACAGAGTAATAACGAGGGCTTTGTTGCATTTAATACCGATAAAGACACCAACTATTTATTACAATCTTGGATTGAAGATCTTAATGGCAAGGTCACACAAAACTTTGTGATCACCCCTCCATTATTAAAACTTGTTGCACAGCAAAAAAATACGCTACAAGTCACTAAAAATACAACATTACCTAATGATGTTGAGTCAATGTATTGGATTAACGTAAAATTTGTCGCGCCAAGCAATGAAGATTTAGAAAATGTTTTACGTTATTCCATGACTAACAAAATAAAATTAATTTATCGCCCGCAATCTCTTAGTAATATTAATATTGAAGAAGAAATAAAATCTCTTAAATGGTCAATTAAAAATGGAAATTTAGTCGTTGTTAATAACTCTCCTTTATTTGTTAATATTGGAAAATTATCTATTAATAATCATGAAATAGAAGAGAATCCTGGTTATTTACCACCAAAATCCGAAACTATAATAAAAACAAATAAAATACCGAATAGCCAAAGTAAAATTCAACTTCTTTATATTGATGATTTTGGAAAAGGTGTTCCAGTAGATTTTAAATTATAACTAAGAGATTTAATTTAATATGAAAATGGAAAAAGGAATGGATAATTATTTTAATAAATCCTCACTCTATTTATTGATAGTAGGAGGTTTATTTACCTCCTTCAATACTTCAGCAGATGATTATTATCCACCTAATCTATTGAATATTGAAGGTAGTTCACAACAAGTTACCAATGAAGATCTCAGTGTATTTAGAGAATCATCTATCGCGCCTGGTCACTATTACGTTGATTTCTTTATTAATAAAAATCGTATTTTCAATCGTGAAGTAGAATTCGCATTAATGGATGATGCTGATAATAAAAAAGTCTTAGTTCCATTATTAACGGCTGATGAATGGTATCAGGCGGGTGTTGATATTCCGAGTGAATTAATTAATAAAGACGACAAATTTATTAATATTAGTCTTATTGATCACACAGTTGGCGTACTTGATTTAAACAGAAGTCATTATATTCTGACAATACCGCAAAAATATATTAACGAAAATAGGCTCCAACTTAACGAAGTTAATAATTGGGATTCAGGTATTCCTGCAGCTTTGGTTAACTATTCATTTTCATCATTTAATCGTCGCAGTAACGGTGAAACAAACGATAGCTATTATGGCAATATTCAAAGCCAAGTTAACGTTGGTGCATGGCGTTTTTATAATTATTCGACATGGGCAAGAAATGAGAATGGTGAAAATAGATGGAATACATTAAGTAACGTTCTTTCTAGAGATATTTATGCGTTAAAAAGTGAATTACAGGTTGGTGATCTTTATAGTTCATCTCAGTTATTTGACTCTGTTAAATATCGTGGGTTGAAGTTAATGACAGACCGCCTAATGACGCCTTACCAAAATAGAACCTATGCCCCAGGTGTAGTTGGCATCGCTAATTCAGAATCCATCGTGACTATTACGCAAAATGGGCAAATTATTTATAAAAAGAGCGTGCCCGCAGGACCTTTTAATATTATTGATTACTCCCCAATGAGTAGCGGAGGAAATTTATATATTAATGTCAAAGGATCTGATGGCTCCGAAAAGAATTTCATTGTGCCTTTTTCTTCTATTGCCAGTCTAGAACGAAAAGGCGAAATAAAATATAGCTTTTCAACAGGTAAATACGACAGCCACAATAGTGGTGATGGCACTTATTTAGCCCAAACTGAAGCTTTTTACGGTTTAACGGATTACGTCACACTTTATAGCGGCTTATTGGTTGCTGAAAAATACCAGTCTTTTGGTTTAGGTAGTGGAATTAACTTTGGTAGTTATGGTGCAATTACCGCCGATTGGCTCTATGCCAAATCAACGGTTAATCATGATGAATCTTTAAACGGTAATGCCTTTAGAGTTAATTATTCAAAAAATATTGAATTAACTAATACCAACGTTTCTGTAGTGGGTTATCGCCATTTTGATGCTAATTTTCTTAACTTCAATGATGCAATGGAGTACAAAGATAAAGAGTATCAGGCAAATGATGGGCTAAAAAATGAATATACGATGTCAATTAGCCAACCTTTATTTTCAAATAACTCATCAATAAACTTAAACTCTATTATTTATAAATATGCTGACGGCAAAAACATTAGCTCTTATAACATTGGTTTTAATAGCTCAATAAATAAAATTAACTACAGCATTTATTATACTTATTATGATGGTAATCGATTCGATAATAACGATAAAAACACTTATGATCTAAGTATGAATATTAGTATCCCATTAACGTGGAATGAAAACTATGTATGGGCAAACTATGCTGTCTCAACCAATAATAATGACCAAACCTTGCATACTGCACGTTTAAGTGGAACTTATGGCGAAAGAAATCAAGCAAGCTGGGATGTTTATCAAGGTTATGGCAATAAAGGCGTTAACTATAGCGGCGGATTAAATGGTTCTTATAAAACATCAAGCGCTATTGTAAATGCGGGTTATTCATACTCAAAAGATAGACAAAATCTTAACTACGGAATTAGTGGGGCTTTTGTTGCGACACAATATGGTGCTGTACTTACACCATCGTTACAACAAACAAACGCTTTAATTCTGACGAAAGATACTGCTGGCGTTGAAGTGATTAACGGTCAATCTGTGAAAACAAATGGTAGTGGTTTAGCGGTTATTTCGGGTATGTCTGCATATCAGAAAAACAGTATTAGCATTGATACTAAATCTATCCCAGCAGATACTGAGATTTCTAATAACATAATGAGTAATATTATTCCGACTAAAGGCGCATTAATCCTTGCTGACTTTGATGCTAAAAAAGGATTTAAATTCTTACTCACATTAGAAACACCTGATAAACGTGTTATTCCAATGGGTGCTCAAGCAGATCTTGGACAAACAGAAAAGCAATTAGTAGCCAACTTTAATCAACTTTATTTTGTTGCAGATAAACCACAAGGTGATATTCAAGTTTCTTGGAAAGCTGATGGTAAAACCTATAACTGCCATGCTAACTACAATGCGAAAAATGAGTCACCAACTAATGGGTTATATATTTTAACTGCTGAGTGTAAATAAGGAAATAAAATGACCAACTGCAAAAAGAAAACCAATAATTTATTATTTCTTACTTTTATACTTGGTTTATCTTCTACTCCATTTTATAGCTATGCTGCGCCAAACTGCGTTAATAATGGCGGTATTAAGCACGGCACTATGGATGCAAAAGCAGGTACGATTGAATTAACAGGTTCAATTAAAAAAAACCAAGAAATAGGCCGTTTTACCTTTGTACGAGATGGCTCTGACGTTTCTGTTGCAGATTGTCCTGATGGCGCTGAAGTTTATGCTTATGCAACATATAGTGAAGCCAGTGGTGTTATACCCACCTATTATATGGATATTGATGGCAGACCTGCTTATTATGTTGTCCGCAATGCCCCTATTGTTGGTTTAGATGATTATGCTTATGTGTTAATTGACAATAAAACACAACACTCTTTTAGAAGTCAGCCGGGGCAAGAGATCCCTGTTAATGATAGTAAACTTTATTCAAGAGATGCGACGGTTATTGTCTATTCCACTAAAGATAATCCTAAGTCACAACGTTTCACTACCCAATATATTGGCTCTGTGTTAATTAATCGCTTTAATTCTGGTGGTGGTACAACAGCGGTAGGTTTTAGTTATCGCCTTTCTGTTAATATTATTAGTGCGCCAACATCATGTAGCACTGAAAATACGAACCTTGTTATGAATCTTCCTAGAATATCAACATCTGCATTTCCTAAAATGGGTTTTCCAACTGAACAAGCCTACGCTGAAGATCATCTAAAAATTAATTGTACTGGCAATGTTTCCTCCAAAATAAAGCTGATGGCAAATAATACCGCAAGCTATGAAGGTCAAGAATCGGTTATTAAAGCAGATAATGAAGGTGGCCGAGATAATGCAGAAGGTATTGGCTTCGTTGTCACATCGCCATTAAGCAATAATACACGTTTAGTGAATAACCAATTTGTTAAACTGGCCGATTTAACCAGTGGCTCAACAAGTGTGCCGTTAAAAGCTGAATATTTCCGTTATGGTGAGGAAATAAAACCAGGTAAAGTTAATGGCTCAGCAAATTTTGTGCTTGAGTTTAATTAGATTTAATAGCGTAAGTTAAATAAAAAGATCACTCCACAAACCAATAACGCTATTAAATTAATTTTAATAGCGTTTTTTTATAAGTCACACTGTAAGTTGATTATTAATAAGGTATAATTTTTAAACCTAATATCGACTTAATAAAAATAATAAAAGTACTGATTTATCACATATTAATATCATGATAACTTACAAGGAAATCAATTAACATGAAGAAATATATATTTCTTTTCAGTTTTCTTCTCTCTGGATATTTAAGTGCAGCGCCTATCGATAATAATTCTGTAATAAACTTTGTAGAACAAATAAAAAAATCGATCAGCTCAAGTTTCTACGAAAAAGAGAATTATAAAGGCAAAGAATGCTTAATAAAGGTGACATTATCTGATGATGGAAGATTAATTTCAGCTGTTCCAGATGAAAGAAACACGAAAAATGATAAATCACTTTGTGATATAGGCATTGAAATTATTAAAGAAACAAAGTTTCCTTCACCGCCAGAAAATAAGAAGATCAGCAATAAAAATACGTTTTATATTGACTTTAGGCCGTAACTTGCAAGTAATAATGATTGATTAAGCGAAGATAATATAAAAAAGAAACAAAAAATTATAATTTTCACCTTAAGCTCTTTTTTCAAACAAACATGAGAAAGACATAAATCAATAAACACTTATTAATCATATCGATAGGTTAATTTAAATTTCAGTAAATTTTATTAGTTTAGTCAATTTCTATTTCATAAATTTTATGAAACTCCTTGCCTGCGTACATAGTGCCAGATGTATATCCATCAATTTTAATCTGAATAATTCCCTTTAATAATGGTATTCCAGTGATACTAATCTCATGGAAGTCCTCATCTTTTTGGGTTTTACCTTGAAATGTTAGATATGAAATCTTCGGACTCCATGTCAATCCAGAGTCTTGAGGTATTATTTTGACAGAAATACCTTTGGGGCTAATATATCCTCCGGATATATTAATTGTCGCATTATACGCAATGCCGGAGGTTCCTACTGGTAACTGATCAGGCGTTACTTTTGGAGTCGGGTTGCCGCAACCCATCAATATTAGTGATGCAAAAAATAAAATTATAATCTTCATTTTACAATATTCGCTTGAAAACAAGTGCACCAAATATATGGTTTAATACATAATTCAGTGATTTTTCTTTCTTAACCCAAGCCTTAACTTCACCCCAAGAAAAACAATTTAAATTCACCACAGTATCTAAATTAGTTTCATTAGTAAGAATCGAATCATCTGCTCCAGCAAGAGTTCCGTTCCAGACGACCCAATGATTTTTACTCGACGTGTCTTGGTTTGGTAAACCAGTTAGCATACCAGCAGATATTAACGAAACGACCAGATATCCTTTTCTCTAATATTCATTTAAATCAAGAATATCTTTAAAACTAGAGGAGGATAAACTTATGTTATCAAAAACTTTTTGGTAACCGACCTTTTCAAACCACTCAGATAACATCCCCCACATTGTGACCCCAGCAGCTTCATCTTCAGCTGAGCTATAACTAAATATGGCATTTTCAGAATCACGTATACTTGCTAACGTAACCCAATCTAAACCGCGCGCTTAGGTGCGGTCTTCACTTGTGCTGTTATCTTAGGCAGTGTGGTGAATAAAAGTATATAAGCCCTTTTTAAACCCTAAGTATCGAGATAAGTGATTGATTCTACCTCATCCTGATTTGCCTTCATTAACATTTTAATCCCGATTAAATAGGCTCATCACGTCTCGTTTTTTATGCCCTCAACAAGGAAATTGATGATGTTTTCACTTGAACAAATTATTTCTAAAAAAGTTTCGTTACGCCATCGTGATAATTTTTGGTTTCAGCACTTTGGCGCTATTCCACAATGGTTAAAAGACGCGCATTGGTTCGCGACGCAGGGCTGCGGAGAATTCAAGTGGTAGAGACTATTGACATTCGCGGAATGCTGGTTCATGCCCAGTCGGATGAAATCCGAGGTATTTATCTGTGAGTGGGGTTTGGCCGTCGCCGATGAACTCCATGATACTGATGGTGACGCAAGGAGATTTGGTGGGAAGCGCTATCTGATAAAGGATTGTTTAGTAACACAATGACAACAAAAACACCACTTAGCTCTCAAAAGCTAAGCATATCGATGTAATATCCCTTACACAGAGGTATAATCTTTCTCTATGATTTTATGGGAAATTAACAATCAGGTGCAGTTTGTTATAAGAAGATACTTGGTATGGACATATGAGCAGTGTTTTCGAGAGAGAGAACGATAATATTCGGGTACTTTCACTATTCTCCGGATGTGGTGGTATGGATTTTGGGATTACCTCAGCCGGTGAAGATATCGTCTTTGCCAGCGATGTTGTAGATAATGCCTGCAAAACATTAGAGAACTATTTCCCCGATACTGATATCAGGCATAGCGATATATCTCAAATTAAATCTTTTCCAGATGTTGATATTGTTGTTGGTGGCTATCCCTGCCAGTCATTTTCAATAGCAGGTAATAGAAAAACAAACAATGACGACAGAACAAACCTTTATAAGCACTTTCTTCGGGTATTAGAGATTATTCAGCCTAAATATTTTGTTGCTGAAAATGTTTCTGGCTTGAAACATTTGGGGGCAGGTAGTTTTCTGGAACAACAGCTCACGGCATACAAAGCTGCTGGATACCAGATCAATTATCATATGGTAAATGCAAGGGCTTACGGCGTGCCTCAGCCACGCAAGCGTTTGTTTATCATTGGTGTCAGGAACGATCTAGGGCAATACTTTGAATTTCCTGCTGAAACACATGGCAAAGTGACAAAAAAGAATCCCCATTTAAAACCCTATGCTTCACATGGTGAGGCTATAAGGGATTTACCTCTATGGCCTAAAGGTGTGTTTTATGAGCGACCACACTATCCTGAAGAGCATTTTTCATGGTATTTCATGTCCCGAAACCATAAAGCTCAATGGGATAGCCCTGCTTACACCATTGTCGCTAACTGGCGTCATGTGACATTACATCCTGCCAGCCCAGTGATGAAGTTAACATGGTCAAACCTGAAGGATGGCTGGAAGCAGCGCTGGGATTTTTCTGATGAATATGAGCATCTAACTGCGGATATTTCTCGCCCCAAGCTGGAACGGGTAAGACGGTTATCATGGCGGGAATGTGCACGAATACAAACTTTTCCACAAGGTTTTGAGCCTGTAGGAGATGTCGAGTCAAAATTTACCCAAATTGGTAATGCTGTTCCTCCACTACTGGCTGAGGTACTTTTTCGGCATTTGTTTTCTGGCACCGGTTTGAAAAAGATGACAGAGAACGGTAATTAGGCGGTGAGTATGAATGGTTCTTTCCCGGTTACTTTAGAACAATGGAATGCTGAACTAGTAAAGATCGTCTTTCTTGAGCCTTCGCATACGGGTTCGACCTTAAGTCGAATTGATACTACGGGACGTATTTTTGAGCAACTTGCAGGTCCACGTAGCAAAGAGGATGCTAAACGAAGTTTTCTGGCTTCGTTTGGAAAAGAGGCGTCTAAAATTCAGGCTGCTCTTAGGGATGAGTCGCGGTTAGATATTTTAGCGCAACTAAAAGGATATCCTACTTATTTTGCCATTTTATATTTAACATTACTTGCTGCTAGTGCTGATGATGAGACGCATGACGAAGGAAATTTTCGGGTTCGATTTTCTGTACTGCTCGGGTTTGATAAAAAGAAAGAATTTATTTTTACTGAATTACCCAATTTATGGAAAAGATTAGAAAGATGGAGCAGTAGAAAACAAAACTGTACCCGTTTAGTCCTTCCAGAACCATTAAAACGTGAAAGGTTAATTGGATATTCCAAGAGAATTGCTTTCCCCTGCTATAAGGATGAGGTTTTTTTACGGGATCTACTCGCCAATAATGAATTAGATAGCCATTCAACCTTTGAGTCAGTTAATAAGTTAGTACATCAATATATATCTTGTTTTGGCGAAGTTTTTAACCAGGAGTTTATTGAGTTCAGAACATTACTTTCAAAGGCTGTCATGCAGCAGGCTTATGACTCTCCTTTTTGGGGAGCCATTCGTGATATCACTGTACGTACAGAGAAAGAACAGCTCAAAGAAAATGGTAAGTATTGTATTCGCCTTGAGTCTAACGACTCAGGTAATCCAGAGATTTATCTTCTTATGGATGACGCTGCTGCCGCAGCCTCAGAAATTCAGCGTTATTACTCGTTGCCCAAAGAAATAGAAAACTATAATAATATATATTATGAACGAGATATGAGTTCCACATTAGACTCTCTAGATTTATTATTAAAACAACGGAAAGGTTATCTCTATAAATCACGAGTGGGGGCTGCACTGCGGTCTGGATGTTTACCGCTTTTTCGTGATGAGTTTTGTTATATTAGCTCAGAAGGAGAATATTATGATAATTCTCCACTCTATTTAATACTTCACCATAAATATGCAGACAGTATTTTTACAGCTCTGAAAAAGTCTGGCGAAAGAGCACAACGTCGGGATATTAAATCTGCCAAATGGTCGATAGTTTTTTCCGATAAAGTTGGCAGGCAAACACTGAATAAGATAGCCCAATTGTTACCAGAAGAAGCCCGTCGTTTTCTAATACAGGGATGGCGGCCTGCCCGACCTCGTATATCAGGCGCAGCACGGTTTGGACAGGCTATACTGCTTAACCCTGCCAGCACCCCCGTAATTTATATGCCTGAAGTACTAAGAGGATGCTATGTAATTAGCAATAAAGACGGAGAAGAATTAATGCATGGCTCACTATTTCAGGGGGCTGAAGGATTATTCATTCCACCAAAGGAGCTGATGGAAATATCTGGCCAGGCATTTTGTCGCTATGAACTTACGTTGGCGTATTCGGATATCCCAGTAAATTTTGATGTACACGTGTTAGATCATGCGCCTTACGCCACTTATTGTAAAATTCCAGAGCCGCATGATTGGATGACTGATGGACCATCAGGAATATTAATGATGTTAGGGGATACGGCAGTGTTCCCCTCACTGAAACGCGAAGAATTAATGCCATTGAGTGGTGCTCAGATGTTATGGCAGTATGAAAATGGCTCTCCTGTTACATGTCAATACACTGAATTACATAATATACCCGCAGCATTTGACTGGATCGCTGAAGCGCTGGCCTTGCGTTTTCAACACCGTAGCACATTGCCTTTTGGTGAATTAAAAAAACATATTAAATCAGTATCACAGGTAACGAGGATACCCGAATGGCAATTGCGTCGCATGCTCTTTGCCGCTGGCTGGCTTTGTGTAGTACAACAACGCCATGCGCCATATTCGTTAGTCTCATTGGCTGAAAGAACCATTTCCGTTGATATCACAGAACAGGGAATTATTGCCCGAATTATGGGGATGTTTACAAGAAGCGAACGTAATCTTCTACAAGAAGCACTTAATAACAGTGAGCGAATAGGGCGTCGGTTAGTTGAGGATAACAGCGGTTCAATGGGTTGTATTGAATTACATCTATCAGCCAGAGAGCGTGTCCATACTTTCATTGAACAGTTTGGGTTACGTTTGATTAATCACGACGATTTCCCGGTAAATGCTTTGAGCGGAGTATTGCTACCATTGTCTCAAATGCAGTTTATCCCGGCTTTACCCTCGGATCTCCATGTGTCGCTATGGCAAGCTGAAAAATACCAATGGTCGGAAGAAAAGCGGGTTACTCAAACGGCTAATAATCTATTGATGCGGTGTCAGGAAAAACAGCGTTATCGTTATTTTATTCGGCAGAATACCGGATACTGGCAAACCGATAGCTTCTCCTGGGCATTAATGGCTCAGGTGATATGTTCAGGAGAAACGGTTGGTGTTCGAAAAGGTGATAATGACTGGTGCTGGTCAACAAAAATCATTGCGTTACCGCCCTCCATTTTGCAGTGGTGGATCCATGTTGCCCATGGATGCTTGTCGATAACAGACAATGGTGGTTACTTATTTGTAGGGGGGAAAGTTCCACTCTGGGACAATGTAATAGACTTCCCCTCCCGCCAACGAGCATTGGCACGACGGAATAGAGTGCTGACAAAACGCAAGCTGCACAAAACCTTACAGTAAATTACAGAATCAGGTGGTAAGGAGAACGCTTAAGATGTCTAAAAAGAAAAGTATCATCAGCGATCGGCTGAGCCAAATGTACAACTTCGGTACAGAACCTCATGAATTGATCAGATGTTTGCAAGAGTGCAAGCAAAAACTCACCATAAATGGCGCTAAAGCGGATAATTTACCGAAAGGATCAGAGAAAAGATTACATTTTCTCCGTACGTTACCACCTAAGGCTAAACCTGTTGTGTCTGATTGGTTTCGTGAAAATTTGACGTTTTCTGAAAAAAATGATCCGCAAACTGTTCTTAGGGATCTGTTAAAAGTAGAAAGCAACACAGAAGATATTAAGCTATCTAAACCGCTATGGCGCACAGTTCTTGGATTCTATATTTCTTCTGACTGCCCTGAAATTATAATGAAATTCCTGAACGGTGAACAAATTGATTTATCCCAACATGGTGTTTCTGACGCCCTGACAATTAATGTCACTGATGAAGACATTGAGCAATGTGCTTTAATTAGCCAAGGTAAAGAAATTCCTATACCTGAGCGTACGATTCCACTGTTTGTAAGGGGATTGGTTGATGTACTCAAGGGATCACATACAGCTGAGAATCGATGGCGGACAAAGCTATCAGAACATTCTTTACCACTGGCACGAAAATTGGGTGAGCTTATTGATCAGTTTGAGGTCAATAACGACATTAAAGCGATGGATGGTACCTGTATAATACAGGCTCCTCCCGTTGTTTCCAAAGAAATCGACGGTATGATGGATGAAGTTATGTTCATTGGAAAAGTGTTAACGCTAACCGCGTCTGGCGCTTTTTTTGTTATGCCAATTGGTCTGTTAGTTGATGGCAACCCACGAGATCTCCCTGAGGTACTGGTAAAAGATTTTTACCCCCATAATGGGGAAGTTATTGGTTTTGAGAACCATTTCAGCAAAAAATTTACTCAGGGTGAAATAGCAATATGGAAAGCCCAATATCAGCTGTCCGATAAATCTGCTCAATATGTCATTACTGACTACCTATCACGCGTTTATCCTGTAGTTTCGCTGCCTCATGCCTCCAATGAGCCTGATGCTGTCAGAGAGTGGTTACTTACCAGATACCAATCGCAAAATGATACACCGGTAATTTTTCAGCTAAGTGACAACATCTCCCTGAGGTTGCCGGGGGACTTGCCTGATCCTAAAAAATATAACTTTGATATGCCGCTGGAAAGTTACCGTCAGGTCTCTCAAACACTACTTGGTTCTCATGCCCTCACGGTGATCACTGAGCTCCCTCAGGTGAATGAAAAATATGATTGTGCTGAAGCTAGCACGTGGATCAAACGCCTACTTAAACGAACCTATTCAGCAAAAGATTTTCCTCAATTTAGTAAAGTGCAGCTACAAAACTTAACCCATTTTATTGCTGAACATGAGCCTGATAATGAGGCATCCTATCTTCGTGCAATATCTCATCTGGAACAGATAGCAGATACAAGATCCTTTCTTAATGATACGACTCAACAGTTGCTAGGTTTACCTGATGTTGAGGCGCAAATTAATATTGAGAAACAGGAAATACTGACTCGTTACGAAGATGAACAATATCAGATTAAACAATCAATAACGGTATTATCTGAAAAAAAAATACAGCTTGAAAATGAAATAGCCGATCAGAAGAAAAAACTGAAAAAAGAAACCGACCGCATTAATAAAGTGCTAAGTCAGCAAGAAAATGAACTGGAACAACGGATTAAAAAGACCTTCGAGGCTGCATCTCAAGCGGGAGTGGAAACGCTGGCCCAGACAGCGTTACTGCGGGCGATAATCAAAAATGAAACAGCCCATGAACAACCTGCTCAACAACGAATAACATCAGAATCTGTAACCGAATCAGCAAATTCTAATTTGCCATTAGCTGAGACGAATGCCCTGACTCGTAAACATCAACTATCAGCGGCTATCGAAAAACAAGCATTGGCGACGGGACTAAGTGAATCTTTATTATCCAGCCTTATCGCCACGGCGAGTATTACACCTGCGGTCGGATTGATGGGAAAACAGACAAAACAGGCTATCGCCTCATTAGCGAACCTTTTAGCTGGTAACGTTTGGGGGGAAGTGTCGATACATAGTGATCATTTTAGTTTCAGTGATTTAATGAACTCCCCCACACTGGTCCGCTTATCTGGCGATACTCATACCTCGACGTTGGGTGATTTTTTGACTCAACAACAAGAGGCAGGGCTTGCTAGCATTGTTCAATTGCGTGGTTTTAACCGCACTCCGCCAGAAACTCTACTCCCTGAACTCCACGAGTGTTTGTTCAGAACACCCCATCCTGCCGCATGTAGTTGGGTGGATCGGCGGCAGACTCTACGACATTTATCCATCCGGCACCCAATACTTTTTTTACTCACATTCACTACCGGGAAAAGCACGTTTCCATTGCAGGCTCCTCTTGCTCACCAATTACCTCTATTTCTGGCAGAGAATATATGGTCGGATGAACGGCCATTTGAGGAAAATACTGACATCACGCCTTCTCGTATTACCCCAGAACTATGGCAGACAATCTATGTGGACAACCACCAACCGGTGCACCAGGCTTGTGCGCCGTGGGAAGCGCTAAAAGCAGCGCTACTCTCTTTACTCCCTAATGAACAAGCGCAAGCCGTTGCCCGTCTGGCTTACGGTCTCGGCCGTAATACAGCACAAGATATTGCGACCACGATTGACGCTCTTGCCCCGGAGTTAGGGCCATATGTTCAGGAAATGACTACCGGTGAATCTGCAAGCGTACTTGAGCACCTTTTCCAGTTATAAGCAAAGGAATAGTAATGAACAACCCACTGGAAACATTTGAATCAATAAGAGATTTTTATATTTCGTACCTTGAAACGGCCTTCCGTATTGGTTCATCAGACATACAGTCTGAACGGCGAGCGTTACTGGAACAGCATGGGACATTATGTGCCGATCTATTTCTTGAACCAATGCCCCGATATCAGCACTATGGCTTAACTATCAGCGAATTACGAAATGATGCTCATGGTCAGACATGGTTGCCAGGGTTTAATGCGCAACAAAGGGCAGCATTCATCGACCTCTGTTTAGGTGGACTTCTGCCCCGCAATAAAACGGATTCAACTAAGGGACGTTTTAATCTTTATACCCATCAACTGGATATGCTGAAAAGAGGGGTACAGTCGGGGAAACCGGGCATTGTCACCTCCGGGACTGGTTCCGGTAAAACCGAATCATTTTTACTGCCGGTTCTGGCACAGATCGCAAAAGAAGCCACCGGCTGGCCGCAAAGCCCGGCGTTGAAGCGTTGGCAACCGTGGTGGCATAAGGTAGCGGATAAACAGCCCAGCTTCATGCGCGAGCATGAGGCCGCTGCACGTCCGAAAGCGGTACGCGCGCTGATCCTCTACCCGATGAATGCCTTGGTAGAAGATCAACTGGTACGTATGCGACGGGCGCTGGATTCCAGCGAAGCTCATGATGTCATGGATACGTATTTCGGCGGCAACCGGATCTTCTTTGGCCGTTATACCAGCGCAACTAAAGTAACTGGCTGGCTTAAACATCCCCGAATCAGTGAAGAAAAAAATGAGAAAAAGCGCGTGGCTAAAAAAATCACCGAGCTGCGTGAGTATATGCAATTAACGGAAGAGACCCATCAGGAGGCGGTACGACAAGCGCAGCAGGACAAGGATAACGAATTATCGTTTAATTTCCCCCGAACCGCTGGTGGAGAGGTTCTCAGCCGCTGGGAAATGCAAGAGACACCGCCCGATATTCTGATCACCAACACCAGCATGCTCTCAACGATGCTGGTTCGCGAGGTGGACGATCCTATTTTTGAGCAAACCCGTCAATGGATTGAGCGCGATCCTGATGCCTACTTTTATCTTATTCTTGACGAACTTCATCTACAGCGAGGAACCGCTGGAACTGAAGTCAGCTACTTGCTTAAATATTTGATCAACCGGCTGGGACTGGATCAGGAAAAACACCGACACAAATTGCGTATTCTGGCCTCCAGCGCCTCTTTACCCGTTGAAGGGTCTGAAGGTGATCAAAGCGTCGAATATTTATGGGGGATGTTCGGTCAGCGGGGATTACCCGCAGGTGCCTCTTCCAGCGACTGGAGAAAATGTATTATTAAAGGTGACACCCTTCCCCTGGGTAATATGTCTCTTTTCCAGGGGGATCTGGAGGAGTTTTATCACGCAGTACTTCAATTACAGCAAGCACCATTTACCTCATTACAACACTGGCAGAATGTCGCCCGCAGCATGGGAATGACAGCTAGTGAAGCCTCTACAGAACAACTAGCACAACGTATCGTTTTACAGGCGGGCAACCTGCTTGAAAGTGGCTGCTATACGGATGATCATTCTCCGAGAGCTACGTCAATCAAAATGCTTAGTTCACGCCTTTTTAACGCCCAACCCCATAGTGATAAAGCGCTCCAGGCATTAATCTGGTTACGTTCGACTGAGGGAGACTGGCCGCAATGGTTTTCACATGTCTTTCCTGATGATATCGGTGCGCCACGTTTCCGCGCTCATGCTTTTTTGCGCGCTCTTGAGGGATTATATGTCGCGCCATTGCCCGTCCCTAGCGCTGCATCTGCGCAAGAAATTAATCACAGATATTTTGGCGATCTTACCGTCGAGTCCGGCTTACGTTACGGCAAAGATAAAAAATCGCGACGTGTCGAATTACTCTATTGTGAATGTTGCGGTAATCTCTTTTTGGGGGGTAAACCTTCGGTCTTTTCCGGTTCAGAAAGTCGAATTGAACTTTTACCCAACGATCCTGATACGGAACAACTGCCCGAACACGCAAAATCAGTCATGGTAGAACGACGATCTGCTGAAGAATACGCGCTATTTATGCCCGTCGTTGAACGTTTCTGGCCGAAAGGAGATGAGGAGCTAAACAGCGATAATTACAATACTTTTGGTACTTGGGTAAAAGCCAGCTACGATCCATTTACCGCCACTATCCAACACCCAGTATCGCTATTAAAACCGCTACCAGAAAACCATATCGCGGGCTGGTTCTATTACGTCAAACCCGGTGAATTTGCCTCCTCGGAAAGAGACCAGTCATCCAGCCAGTCACCGGGAACGGCGCTACCTTTTCAGTGTCCGGCGTGCGGTACGTCCTATAAATACGGCAAAGGTAAGCTTTCCCCAATCCGTAGCTTTCGCGTCGGTTTTTCGAAAACGACACAGCTACTGGCCAGCTCGCTAATGGCGGAACTACAGCGATCGGGTAATCGTGAGCAACTGGTAACGTTTTCAGACAGTCGTCAAGATGCCGCAAGGGCGGCGCTCGATCTGGAATCGGGTCACCATGACGACGTCAGACGAGAAATTGTTGTCCATTCGCTACAGACCATTGCGGCTGATAAACCGTCCCATAACCAACTAAAAATACGCCAGGCAGAGATAGAGAACCGGAATAAAACACTAGTTAACCTCAGCGTAAGGTCGGATGAGGAAGAGGATGAATTGGATCAACTTGCTGATGAACGAAAGAAAATCAGAAGGTTATTATCAAAGCCTGAAGCTGACAGCATACCTCTGCGTGAGATCCTCGAACCTGAATCACCGGATGCAGGTCAACCGCTTGGTCCGCTGTTAAGGGCGCAGGTCGATGCAGGTATTCACCCTTCCGATCGTACTGGCATCGCGCCCGTTCCCGATCCAGAAAAACATGAAGAAGGTACTCTGACCTTTGCATGGCAACAACTCTTTGAAAAGAACGCGCAGGGGGAGTGGTGCTGGAAGGCACTTCCATCCTATGAAGACAACCTGCTTGTGGCACGACAGGAGATTTCACGCGATCTGAAACGGTTAGTGGGGGAAAGCGTATTCAGTAAAACCTATTTCGCGCTGGAAGAGTCCGGTTGGGGTTATCCCTGCCTTCCCATTACCGGAAACGACTCACGGGAACATCTCACGATTTATAACGCAATGTTTCGTGTGTTGGCAGACGCATACCGGGTGACCCCTTCACAATATACAAAGCCAGAAACTCCATGGCGTTCAGCGCGCGATGTCAATCATAGAAACCGCCTGTACCGTTTTACACAGGAGATATGCCAGTGCTCAGGAGGCGATCCTTTATCTTTAATTGATAGTTTTCTCCGGCAACTAGAGCTGACTGGCCATCAGGGCGGTATTATTGATATTGGTAAAATGCACTTTCGCCTGGCGAAACCTACTGATCGCGTCTGGCGCTGCTCCCGTTGTGGGCGTATACACATGCACACCGGCGCGGGAATATGTACTCGTTGCTACTCTCCTTTACCAGAAACGCCGTGCAGCGAGGCAAAAACGCTCCAGATGCAACACTATCTCGGTAAACGTCTCTCACATTCTTCTGGTATCCACAGGATGCGCTCAGAGGAACTGACTGGAATGACAGAAAATCCGGCGGCAAGGCTACGCCGGTTTAAAGGTATTTTGATTGCCGACGACGATGATATTTTACCAGAAGGAATGAAAAATTTTGAGCCAGATCGAGATCTTGACCGGGCAGCTCGGGTGGTTGATGTGCTTTCTGTAACCACAACCATGGAAGTGGGCGTGGATATCGGTGATTTACGTGCGGTTTTTCAGGCCAACATGCCGCCACAACGCTTTAATTATCAACAACGTGTCGGACGTGCCGGACGACGTGGACAAGCGTTTTCATTCGTATTAACCACGTGTCGCAGTAAAAGTCACGATCTGTTTTACTTCCGCTATCCGGAAAAAATTACCGGCGACCTCCCTCCTCCACCATTTCTGACTACAAAGCTGGAAATGATCTGCCAGAGACTGGTACGAAAAATCTGGCTGGTGTCGGCATTCAAATGGTTAAGACAGCAAACGGAAAAAGCCGATCACCCATGGCCGGTTGACGACTACGCACACATCCCTGATAACCATGGTGAGTTTTTCCCGGTGCACTGGCTGAAAGAAAACCAAACGGACTGGCTGCCAAAAATCCGGCAGGCCATTGAAGCAACCATCCTGGCGCGCGATGAATTTACCCAGACTAGCACACAGCAAAACCCCCATTTGTTCCAGAAAATTATTCAGCCTTTGACACCGGAACAGCTGATTCAGGATATCAACGCCGTACTGAACGACAGCGCGATGGAGGCGAAAGGGCTGGCAGAGGCGTTGGCGGAACACGGTAAATTCCCAATGTATGGCATGCCGACCCGATCACGCCTTTTGCTGACAAGACCTGTCAGCACAGGTGAAAAAGAAATCGAATTCGCCAGCATGGACCGCGATCTGGATATTGCGATACAGGAATTTGCTCCCGGAAAAATTCTGGTTCAGGATAAACGGCGCTACTTTACAGCAGGTTATAGTGGACTGCTTAAACAAAGCAGAAAAAATCCACGATCATTTTATTCAAATGCCTGCGAACCGGGTGAACTCAGAACAATGACCGCCTGTCCGGAGTGCAACATCTGGGCTCCGGCAAACTCTCTGGCTACCAAATGTACTATCTGTGGTGCCGTTATGGATAAGGCAGAGCGCTATCAATGCTATGTTCCTTATGGATTTATCACCACGCTGGAACCAAAATCGGCCAAAGAGGATTTTGATCAGATCCTGACCACAGCCAGTCGTGTATCAATTGCAGAAGCCTACGCTTTTTCTGCAACGCCTGAGCCTGACGTTAATGTGGCGATACAGCTTCAGCCACAGACATGTCTGCACCGCCTGAATCGGGGAATTTATGCCAATAAAACATGGCGTGGTTTCAGCGCAACACAGGGGGACCTATCGGTCCCTTTCAGAAAGCAGGGGACCTACCAGCCGCTTTCGGCGAACCGGGTTTGGATGGATAGTCAAATAATTGAGACCAACCTATCAGTTAAAAACCACTTTACCGAGCGGGGAGAAACCCGAAACACATTTTATCTTGCCGCGCCTAAAGTGACTGATCTACTTGCGCTAATGGTTGCCCAAACCCCACCAGGTCTCCGGCTACAGTATTCCACTCTAACTCCGGCATTCAGAGCTGCTGCGCTCTCGGCGTCTTTTATCATTGTTAACTATGCATCAAAAGAACTATTGGATATTGATCCTGAAGAAATTGAAATTCTGGAACCCCGCGTTCAAATACTGAAAAACGGTAAGTCGGTACCGGTTCTGCAAATGGCCGATCGTCTGGTTAATGGTTCAGGGTTATGTGAACGGCTGCAGCAGAAGGACGCATCCGGCTCTCTCATTATACTTGAGGTCATGAAGAATATTTTAAATAACAAAACGGCTTACCCTCTGGCTGAGTTTCTGCAATCCGATCATCGCGAACGATGCTTTCAAGGGTGTTATCACTGCCTGCACCGATACGGAAACCAGCCGTATCACGGGTTGCTGGACTGGCGTCTGGGACTGGATGTTATTCAACTTCTTCTGGATCAAACCTATAACGCCGGGCTGAACGGTGATTTTACATCTCCGGGCGTGTCTGACTGGCCGGAAAATGCCTTACGATTAGCCAAAGAGGCCGCTTCGCTATATAGCGACAGTGACGTAAAAGTGATGGGGAATATACCCGTGATTCGCACCGGTGACGGGCGGTGGGCCGCCGTATTACATCCATTCTGGGATCCCGATGCTGCATTTGCTGCAACCCCCGAACTTGAGGTATTTTCATATGAGGTGGACGTAGACGCGACGAATACTTTTGCATTGTCCCGCCGCATGGGGACTGAAATGGCGAAATTACGGACTCAGGCGTAATCATCTCAGGAGTGATAATGCAATGAATGAAATGACGCTATTGCGTACTCGTCCGGTACTTCCTTCCCTGTTGGGTTATTTCGCCGTTTGCCCGGCGAAATACCAGCTGGAAAGTAAAGCTCATTCTTACGCTCGTTTACCGCTGCACCCAGGAGTGATTCTGGACCAGGTAATTCAGTGATACCCGATAGCTCAGTAGCCCTGACTTTAGCATCAGTAAGAGCCATGATTTATCTCCTTGCGTTGGTACAAACTATTATTGAATCGAGAGATACCAACATGCTTAAAGCAACAACATGCAACAGCAGATACTTGATATGGGTTTATTTTAGCATAGCGGGGAAAACCAGATGGGAGAGGGAAAACCTTATAAATCATAAACTTTAGGCATAAAAAAAGACGCTTTTAGCGTCTGATTTTTGGTGCCGAAGGCCGGACTCGAACCGGCACACCCGAAGGCGGTTGATTTTGAATCAACTGCGTCTACCAATTTCGCCACTCCGGCACAGAAGTGTGTCTGGAAAACCTGCCCATTATACTTGCGTGAAGAACCCTCGCAACAATTATTGTTAGTTTTCAGTTTGATTGGCGAAAAAAAGTGCATTTGGGGAGTTGTTACTATCATAAAACACGACCTAGAGGTTACATCACGATATCTATCGTTAATGCTTTAATCATGTTGTATCGATAAATCAATTATCTTGTTTTTCTTATGTCTACGTTTATTTTTTACCTTATTACTACTTTTTTCTTATTTTTTTCTTATCTTATTTCTTTTAAAGATTATATCGTCATTATATAAATTTATTAAAACTAACTTATTTAATCGATATATTTTATTATACATAACGATAAATAAAAAAAGGATCAAAACTTGGGTTAGTGTTTTGATCCGATAGTACTGCTAAACGAGGGCTTTATTTTATTTTAATGACTATAAATTATTTTTGTAGCGTCACTGCCCTTTTCTCCCCTGGTGTGAGGAAGAGGGTAATTATGTTTTATTAATATAATGTACTTCTTTATCTATACTACATATTATTGATATAAAGGATTAACTACTTTACTAAGATACTTCTTACTACTATATAGGAAATTACTATTTAATATAAAGGTACTTATTTACTGCGTTAATGAAGGCACAACTATCTAATATAAAGGTACTTATTTACTACTTTAACGAAGGTACTGCTATCTAATATAAAGGTACTTATTTACTATTTTAACAAAGGTACTGCTATCTAATATAAAGGTACTTATTTACTATTTTAACAAAGGTACTGCTATCTAATATAAAGGTACTTATTTATTGCGTTAATAAAGACGCAACTATCTAATATAAAGATACTTATTTACTGAGTTAACGAAGGTACTACTATTTAATATAATGGTGTTGAAACATTACTATTAATATATAAATTATTTATTATTGAAGAGGTCATTTTATAATATACCTCTTATTACTTCACTCTATTATTGCTGTGATATCTTTGCTCTGTAACTCTTATATTCTCAGTCTCTCAACTTGATGAAGCTATAATAAATTTAATTTCACAATCCCACAATCATTAAATTATTACAAAATATGATACACACTTATATTCCTTTTACAAACATCCAATAACAAATCCAATTAAAACAAAATAAAGAACAATAAACCATACACATGTAATTCAATAGATTATAACACCATTCATTAACATCTTCTTGATAAACATATCCTAACTTAATAATAAAGAAAAGCTAATAATAAGGTTAAAAATTGGGGTAAATTGAGGAAGATTGTAACTTAACGGTAATACTTCCCTCACTTTTAGAGGAGAAACATAAAGGAAATGTCCTTTTATGATGCAGTTTTTCTTCACTCTCTTTTTCTTAGAGACAATTTGACACATTTAATGCCAACTTTGTGATAACTGGCTCTTGCACTGATAGACATTCTTATTTCTGATAATATAATCAAAATTTAGTTTAAATCTGATTAGAAGGCGGTGTTATGGGCATTGTTGGCTGGATTATAACAGGCATATTTGTTGGTATTATCTTAGGTGCCGTATTAAAAATGATAAAGAAAAAATAGCGCGATAAGAAAGGCACCAAATTAAAACATAAACCATTTTATGTTGATCGCATTCCTTTCACCTCACTGACTTCTGTTGAAAGTAAAAATGAAAAAACATTTTCTAAAATATCTTATGATCCCAGTCGCTTTATTGACATTGAATGCATGTAGCCAGCGTTCGTCATTACCACCAGCGACACAACCTTCTATGTTAAATCAACAGAACAGTGTACCTGAATTAACGCAATGGCCTACGGCATTAAGCCCTAATGTAAGCAATGCAAGAACACTGTTTGATAAATATGCCTCACAGATTTATCAAAAGAGTAATCCTCAAGGCATGGTTATTGTCATGATCAATAACTCTCAAACCTTGAATCGTTCTTTTGGGACGACAACACCTGAAAGCCGCAATGCACCATCAATGAACTCACTGATCCGTATCGCTTCTGTCACAAAGCTGATGACCAGTGAAGTGATGTTAAAGTTACAAGATGATGGAAAATTATTAGTCACCGATCCACTGCAAAAATACAGCTACTATGGTGTAGATATTCCATTAGTTAGCGCTCAATCCCCTATCCGTCTTTATCATTTAGCGAGTCATACCAGTGGTTTTCCGCGAGAACAACCGGGTGGAAAATGGGGAAGACCTGTTTTTATATGGCCAACGCATGGCGACCGCTGGAACTGGTTGAAAAAAGCGACACTGACATCTACCGCAGGCAATCAAGCGGCTTATTCAAACCTAGCTTACGATCTATTAGCGGATGCCTTGGTGAAAGCATCAGGTAAAAGTTATCCTCAACTTTTACAACAATATGTCACTCAGCCCGCAGGCATGACTAATACCACACTGACACCAACGCCAGCGCAATGCCAACGGCTATTAATCGGATATAAACCCAGCCCATGCTCTGACACCATCGCAGCGGCCGGAAGTGGAGGTGTGTACTCAACGCCTGCCGATATGCAACGTTGGATGCAAGGCTTTTTGACTTCTCATAACGCCATGCGAAAGGCAACAGCAAGTAAAGAGCAATCTGTCTACTTTCCTCGTAATCGACTCTCTTCAATAGAAGGGATGGATGTGGCGGGTCGTGCTGATGGCGTGGGTTTAGGCTGGGTTTATATGGCTCCCGCCAATGGTGTTCCGGCCATTTACCAAAAAACAGGTGGCGGCGGTGGGTTTAATACTTATATGGCAACCATCCCTGAATTAAATATCGGTGTATTTGTGGTGATCACCCGTAAACCTAACGGCACTAAATTTAGTGAAGTAACTCAGGGGACTAATGCTCTTGTTCGTGCGCTAGCAAAAGATTTTTATCAGTGATCGCATACTCAATAGCAATAAAAAAGCGCCTTATAAGGCGCTTTTTGTTTTTCTGGCTGATATTTACTTAGCGATTACGCTTCATCAATAACCATAAACTCAACGTTAGGAAGAGCATTCCCGGTACTAATGCGGCAATCACTGCGGGTATGCCATAAACCAAACTTAATCGTCCTGAAACTTCATTGACGATATAGAATAAGAACCCAAAAGAGATCCCCGTTAAGACTCTTAATCCCATTGGTACAGTACGTAGTGGGCCAAAAATAAATGACAATGCCATTAACATCATTACCGCAACAGAGATTGGAGCAAAGATTTTTTTCCAGAAATTCAGCTCATAGTTTGCTGACTCTTGCCCACTCTGTTTTAGATATTTAACGTACTGATAAAGCCCGCTGATCGATAATGCATCTGGATCTAACGCCACAACGCTTAATTTTTCTGGCGTTAGTCGTGTTGGCCATTCAAGTGATACCTGTTTTTTACCTGTGATTTTTTGTGGATCAGTTAAATCTGATTGCTCGACTTGCGTTAGCATCCACGTTTTTTTATTCACATCGTAGATTGCACTTGATGCATAACGTACCGTTTCTAGTTTTCTATCATTATTAAAATCATAGAGTGTGATGCCTTGCATCTCATTTTGGCTCTTTATTCGGTTGATATGAATAAATTGGTTGCCATCTTTAGCCCACATACCACGGTTAGTGGAAACTAAAGAGTTACCCATGATTTTTTCGGCACGATAGTTACGTGCGTATTGTTCACCTTGTGGCGCACCCCATTCACCAATCAGCACAGTTAACAGAACCAATGGAATAGCGGTTTTCATCACAGAGCCTGCAATTTGCAAGCGGGTAAATCCCGATGCTTGCATCACCACCAACTCACTGCGCGTTGCTAATGCACCTAATCCTAATAACGCACCAAGTAATGCCGCCATAGGAAAGAAAATCTGCACATCTTTAAGGATATTTAAAATCGCGTAAACACCCGCATCGAGAGTGGTGAAATCCCCTTGCCCTACTTTACGAAGTTGATCGACAAATTTAATAATGCCGGATAATGAAACCAGCAAAAAGAGTGTCATCAAAATTGACTGTAAAATAGTACGCCCGATATATCTATCTAATACACCAAACATCAGGCAACTCCTTTCTTAAAGCGAGCGCGGAATTTACGCATAGGCAAGGTATCCCAAACATTCAATAAGATAGCCAAGGCAAGATAAGCGCCATTAACACTCCACATTGCAATTAGGGGATCCAGTTTTCCTTTTTCACCGTTAGAGTGCAATGAACTTTGTAGTAAGAAGAACACCAGATAAAGCAGCATGGCTGGTAGCATACTTAATACGCGACCTTGACGTGGATTTACCTCACTTAAAGGCACGACCATCACCGCCATAATGATAACAGAGAAAATCAAAGTTAAGCGCCAATGGAATTCAGCGATAGACTCTGCTTCATTTGAATGCCAAAGCTCAGTCATCGTTTTTTGTTCTACGCGATTACTGCGAATGGTAGATTCACGGTGCCCGATAACAGCTTGGTAGTCATTAAAATCGGTAATACGAAAATCACGTAGTACAGCCGTACCTTCATAGCGAGTTCCCTCACTTAATACGACTATTTGATTCCCGTTAGGTAATTCTTTGGTATAGCCTTTATCTGCCACCACGACAGAAGGACGCTGATCTTGTGTTGGACGCAACTGTGCAAGAAATACATCTTGGAATTGATTCCCTTTTACACTACCAAGATAGAGCACCATATTGCGGTCGCTGGACATTTTAAATTGCCCTTCCATCAATGCAGCTAAACTTGGGTTTGCTTTAGCATCCTCAAGGACTTGCTCTTGATGCGCCGAAGACCAAGGAATAAGCCAAATGACATTTCCTGCGGCTAATGCGCTGGTGAGTAATGAGAGCAACAGTGCAGCTTGCACCAATGCTTTCTTACCTATTCCGCACGCATTCATGACGGTTATCTCACTTTCAACATAAAGTTTGCTGTAAGTCATCAGAAGCCCAAGAAAAAGGCTTAATGGAAGAATAAGCTGTGCCATCTCAGGAATTCCCAGCCACAGCAGAGAAATCACGAGGTTTGTAGGAATGTTACCTTCAACAGCAGCCCCTAAAATTTCAACCAGTTTCTGGCTAAAGAAGATAAGCATCAAAATAAATAAGATGGCTATCTGACTTTTAAGGGTTTCCCGAGCTAAATATCGAATTATAATCACGCTAGTTATGCCTGTGAAAACTTGTCTTTTTGCAGGAAAATCGCTAACTTCGTTGTATATCTATCATTTGTGCATCTCAGTTAGACATTCTTGCAGCCCAAATGATATCAAAACATGCTATAAACAGGTTCCCAATAAGAACAAGCTTATAAGTTAGCTAAATTAGTTGTGTTCAATTAATGCATTTAGCTTAACATAAAAAGTAAACTTTCTATGGGGTAGATTAATGCGGATCACTATTCTAAACGATACTTTCCGTTTTTGTCTTTAATATTCAGGAGAACGCATGGAGTTTAATGTAAAAAGCGGCAGCCCAGAGAAACAACGCAGCGCTTGTATTATCGTGGGGGTGTTTGAGCCTCGTCGTTTATCTCCGATCGCGGAGCAACTTGATAAAATCAGTGATGGCTATATCAGCGCCCTGTTACGCAGAGGTGAACTAGAAGGCAAAGTCGGACAGTCATTGCTGTTACATCATGTACCAAATGTTCTCTCTGAGCGCGTTTTACTCATTGGTTGCGGTAAAGAGCGTGAATTGGATGAACGCCAGTATAAACAGATTATTCAAAAAACTATTAACACACTCAATGAAACTGGCTCGATGGAAGCCGTATGCTTTCTAACTGAGTTACATGTTAAAGGTCGAAATAATTACTGGAAAGTGCGTCAAGCAGTTGAGACTGCAAAAGACTGCCTCTATACCTTTGATCAACTGAAAAGCAATAAGACAGAATTACGTCGTCCATTACGTAAAATGGTCTTTAATGTACCGACTCGTCGTGAACTACCAAGTGGTGAACGCGCAATTGCACACGGTTTAGCCATCGCATCAGGTATTAAAGCATGTAAAGATTTAGCTAACATGCCACCAAATATCTGTAATGCTGCTTATTTGGCATCTCAAGCTCGTCAATTAGCAGACTCCTCTCCAAATGTTTCTACGCGCGTTATTGGCGAAGAGCAAATGAAAGAGCTAAATATGGATGCTTACCTTGCGGTAGGACAAGGCTCTCAAAATGAATCTTTAATGTCGATTATCGAATATAAAGGCAATAAAGATCCTGACACTCACCCAATTGTGTTAGTAGGTAAAGGGCTGACATTTGACTCAGGTGGTATTTCTATCAAACCTGCTGATGGCATGGATGAGATGAAATACGACATGTGTGGTGCTGCAACGGTTTATGGTGTGATGCGTGTTGTTGCTGAACTCCAGTTACCAATTAATGTCATTGGTGTACTTGCGGGTTGTGAAAATATGCCGGGTGGAAAAGCATATCGCCCAGGTGATATTTTAACAACCATGTCTGGACAAACTGTTGAAGTATTAAACACCGATGCTGAAGGTCGTTTAGTGCTGTGTGATACGTTAACTTATGTTGAGCGCTTTGAGCCTGAATTAGTTATCGATATCGCAACATTAACAGGTGCTTGTATGGTGGCTTTAGGGCATCACTATAGCGGATTAATGTCTAATCATAATCCATTAGCACATGAATTAATGAATGCATCAGAGCAAGCAGGTGACCGCGCTTGGCGTTTACCATTAGGCGAAGAGTTCTATGAACAAATCGAATCTAATTTTGCTGATTTAGCCAATACTGGTGGCCGTTTAGGTGGCGCAATTACCGCGGGTTGTTTCTTAGCGCGTTTTGCAACTAAATATAACTGGGCTCACTTGGATATTGCAGGCACAGCATGGCGTTCTGGTAAAGCCAAAGGTGCAACAGGCCGTCCTGTTTCTTTATTGTCTCAGTTCTTACTTAATCGCGCGGGTTTGAATAGCGACGAGTAATACCGCATAATTATCAGGGTTAAGGTATTACCCTATTATTATGGTAAATAGAGCAGACTCCAAGAAGGGTATTGCAACGCAATACCCTTCTGTTATCGGGATATCATGAAAAACGCCACGTTTTATTTAATGGAACACCCATCAATACACGATGATTTACAGGCTCATGAGTGGCTTGCCTGTCAACTTACTGCTGAACATTGGCGATTAGGCAAACGTATTTTGTTGGTTTGTGAGTCTCAAGCTCAAGCTGAATTGCTTGATGAGGCATTATGGGCAAGAGAACCTCATCAGTTTGTTCCTCATAATCTTGCAGGTGAAGGTCCTCGTTATGGCTCTCCTGTTGAATTATGTTGGCCTGGAAAACGTGGTAATGCACCTCGTGATCTCTTGATTAATTTGCAATCGCAATTCGTAGACTTTGCCACAGCTTTCCATGAAGTGATAGACTTTGTACCTATTGATGAACAATTGAAACAGTTGGCGCGTGAACGATATAAAATTTATCGTAGCGTCGGCTTTACTTTGACAATGGCTACGCCGCCAACCTATTGAATACGTAAAGAATATGGAAAATAAATCCGCACCGAAAGAGCCATCGCTCGACACAACATATAATCCAGCAGAGATTGAACAACCTCTGTATCAGCATTGGGAAAAAAATGGCTATTTCAAAGCCAATGGCGATACAACAAAAGAAAGCTTCTGTATCGTGATCCCACCGCCAAACGTCACAGGTAGCCTACATATGGGTCATGCTTTCCAGCAGACCATTATGGATACCATGATCCGTTATCAGCGCATGCAAGGTAAAAACACCTTATGGCAGTCAGGTACTGACCATGCAGGTATCGCAACCCAAATGGTTGTTGAGCGTAAAATTGCCGCTGAAGAAGGTAAAAATCGTCATGACTATGGTCGTGATGCATTTATCGACAAAATTTGGGAATGGAAAGCGGAATCAGGCGGTAACATTTCTAACCAAATGCGTCGTTTAGGTAACTCTGTTGATTGGGAACGTGAACGTTTCACAATGGATGAAGGATTATCTAAAGCGGTTAAAGAAGCTTTTGTTCGCTTACATAAAGAAGATCTAATCTACCGTGGTAAACGCCTTGTAAACTGGGACCCTAAATTACACACAGCGATTTCTGATCTTGAAGTCGAAAACCGTGAAGTTAAAGGATCTATGTGGCATCTGCGTTATCCTTTAGCTGATGGGGCGAAAACCGCTGAAGGTAAAGATTACCTCATTGTTGCAACAACACGTCCTGAAACCATGTTAGGTGATACCGGTGTTGCTGTTAACCCAGAAGATCCTCGCTATAAAGATTTAATTGGTAAAGAAATTATTTTACCAATCGTTAACCGTCGTATCCCTATTTTAGCGGATGAACACGCTGATATGGAAAAAGGTACAGGTTGCGTAAAAATCACCCCTGCTCACGACTTTAATGACTATGAAGTTGGACGTCGTCATCAATTACCAATGATTAATATCATGGACTTTGATGGCAATATCCGTGTTAGCGCAGAAGTTTTAGATACCAATGGTGTTGAGTCTGATATTTATAGCACTGAAATTCCAGCAGCCTACCAAGGTATGGAACGCTTTGCTGCACGTAAAGCCATCGTTGCTGAATTTGAACGTTTAGGTTTATTAGAAGAGATCAAACCTCACGATTTAACCGTACCTTACGGTGACCGTGGTGGTGTCGTTATCGAACCTTTATTAACAGACCAATGGTATGTTCGCGCAGCGCCTTTAGCAAAACCAGCTGTTGAAGCTGTTAAAAATGGCGATATCCAATTTGTACCAAAACAGTATGAAAATATGTACTTCTCATGGATGAATGATATCCAAGATTGGTGTATTTCTCGTCAACTGTGGTGGGGTCACCGTATCCCTGCTTGGTATGATAACCAAGGCAACGTTTATGTTGGTCGTGACGAAGAAGAAGTTCGCCGTGAAAACAATATCGCAGCCGATGTTGCATTACGCCAAGATGATGACGTACTGGATACCTGGTTCTCATCTGCACTATGGACATTCTCAACATTAGGCTGGCCTGAAAATACTGAAGCACTGAAAACATTCCATCCAACGAATGTCTTAGTCAGTGGATTCGATATTATATTCTTCTGGATAGCTCGCATGATCATGATGACCATGCACTTTATCAAAGACGAAGACGGTAAACCGCAAGTGCCATTTAATACGGTTTACATGACAGGTCTTATCCGTGATGAAGAAGGCCAGAAGATGTCAAAATCCAAAGGTAACGTACTTGACCCTCTGGATATGATTGACGGTATTTCATTAGAAAACCTGTTAGAAAAACGTACTGGCAATATGATGCAGCCACAAATGGCTGAAAAAATTGCTAAACGTACTAGCAAAGAGTTCCCAGAAGGTATTGAAGCACACGGTACAGATGCCCTGCGCTTTACCTTAGCCGCGTTAGCCTCAACGGGTCGCGATATTAACTGGGATATGAAACGTCTATCTGGTTACCGTAACTTCTGTAACAAGCTGTGGAATGCAAGCCGCTTTGTGCTGATGAATACAGAAGAGCAAGATTGTGGCTACCAAGGTGGTGAGATGACATTCTCACTGGCTGACCGTTGGATCTTAGCTGAATTTAACAATACCGTTAAAGCCTATCGTGAAGCGTTAGACAACTATCGTTTCGATATCGCTGCTGGTATTTTATATGAGTTCACTTGGAACCAATTCTGTGACTGGTATCTTGAGCTATCAAAACCTGCGGTACACAAAGGTAATGATGCACAAAAACGCGCAGCACGTCATACACTGATTGAAGTATTAGAAGGCTTACTACGCCTTGCTCATCCAATTATTCCATTTATCACAGAGACAATCTGGCAACGAGTGAAGGAAGTAAAAGGCATTGAAGGTGAAACCATCATGCTACAAGCTTTCCCTGAGTTCGATGCTGCGCTGGTGGATGAACAAGCACTTAACGATCTTGAGTGGATCAAAGAAGTTATCGTTGCGGTTCGTAACATCCGTGCTGAAATGAATATTGCTCCGGGTAAACCACTTGAAGTTATCTTACGTGGTGCCGATGACAATGCTAAACGCCGCGTTAGTGACAATATTGGTTTCTTAAAAGCAATGGGTCGTTTAGCGGATATCCGTCCATTAGCAGAAGGTGAAGAAGCGCCATTATCAGTTAATAAACTGGTTAACGGTGCAGAATTGCTGATCCCAATGGCAGGCTTTATCGATAAAGATGCAGAGCTTGCACGCTTAGATAAAGAGCTTGAAAAAGTAGAGAAAGATATCACAACTTTAGATAGCAAATTATCTAACGATGGCTTTGTTAGCCGTGCGCCAGAAGCAGTCGTAGCGAAAGAGCGTGAACGCTTAGCAACTTGCTTAAGCGCCAAAGAAAAACTGATCGCACAGAAAATCTCTATCGCTTCTTTATAAGCACAATCGCTTTAAAGACACTGAGATTAATAATAAAAACCCGCGTTTATCGCGGGTTTTTACTTAATATCATTCAGCTAAAAAATAAAACCATTTTTCACTTCATTTCTTGTTATTCTCGGTTCTATTCTCGCCAATCCGCCTTTCTCCCCCCTTATTTTCGCTTAAATTTAATCACTCACTAAAATATAACGCTAGAAATAAAGGGGATAAGTAAGCAAAGAAAAAGGGTTAACGGTTTACAAACACGCTTAATCAATTAAGATAGTTTTTGTAGCCATCCGTGCTACTTCCAATGAAGAAGTTCCTTTCCGGTGCTCTCTCAATACGTAATCAAAAAAATAATCTACTAATAAGTGAAACGATGAGTGCAACTATGACTGCAACCCAAACTATAACCTCAAACATTGTTATCCGAGCGATTGAAGAAAAAGACAACGCTGGCATTGCACGCGTTATTCGTGAAGTCTCCGCAGAGCACGGTTTAACTGCCGATAAAGGCTTTGCTGTTGCTGATCCGATTTTAGATACTCTCTATGAAGTTTATCACCAGCCACGTAGCGCTTACTGGGTTGTTGAAATGGATGGAGAAGTTGTTGGCGGTGGCGGTGTCGCACCACTTGCTGGCGGTGATGGCAATACCTGTGAATTACAAAAAATGTACCTTTCATCCAAACTACGGGGCAAAGGTATTGCGAAAAAAATCGTTCTACAATCTCTTGAATTTGGTAAAGAGCAAGGCTTTAGCCGTTGCTATTTAGAAACCACAGATATCTTAAAAGCGGCTGTTGGTTTATACGAAAAACTAGGATTCGAATTTATTGATGAAGCATTAGGTAATACGGGTCATAGTGATTGTGAGATCCGGATGGTGAAGCCACTTTAAGTGTTCTTGCTGTTCCCTACGTAATACAATAAATAAAATAAGTTCGACTTTACCCGCATTTTTATGCGGGTTTTTATTATCAAAAATAGCATCTATAAACACAAATTCTATTTTTCAAAATGATATAAAAGAACTCTATTTACCCTCTATTTGTTCAAATTGATTTATAATTAGATTATTAGCTACTTATTATTTATTAATTTCTTATCTTAAATATCATTAAAATACACAAGTTGATTTCTTTATTCATTTCACTCTAGATAATTATATTTCACTTCTTAAGTTAAATATTTTTTAGCATCTTTTCTATTTTAAATTTCCTTATTTTTTAGATTGCTATTTATAGCTAATTTAATATCTTTATGCAGATAAAGTCATGCATTGGCTTTTATAACTCTAAAATTTAAAAGGAATTTTTTCATGAAAAACTTTGTTAAAATTGCACTTATTGCTTCTGTAATTACCGTAATGACTGGTTGTACTGGTAGCGTATACAATAAAGAAAAAGACTGTAACTACGACTACTTACTGCACCCAGCAGTTTCTATTTCTAAAATCATTGGCGGTTGTGGCGACACAAGCAAATAAGATTTAAGAAATAAATGTATTAATAAACTGCATTCTGACTTATTGTTGCTAAGAAAGAATGTAGTTTTTTTATTTTTTTCACCACTTTTCTCTATAACCTTGTATAAGTAGCATCAATTTTTTTCAGTATAGACTTTATCAATATTCTAATTAGAAATAGCCTTGTTTATAGTATGGTTAAGCTATTTCCTTATTATACGTCTTATTTTTGTATTTTTATTTCTTTTTTGCACTCTATTATCTTGTAAAATTTTAGTATTTCTCAATTTTAATTATATTTTTAAATTGAAAAAAGCAGATGAAAATATACTTATATACCACAAAAATATTATAAGATTTCAAAGCAGGTTATATATATTTTTCAAGGCTTTTTAGCAGAATCTAATAGGGATCTTTAGCTATCAACTTATTATTTAAACTAATGAGAAGTTATCGATAACTATTTGATTAAATTTATTATTCTATGAATAATTTATATTTAACTAAAATATAAAGGGAAGTTGTATGCAATGTAGTGATTTACAATGGTTTTACTGCAAAGATGGTGAAATCATGGATGCTAATGAAGCCATGGAAAAGCGATTAGCTCTTTATCGAAAAATAGGTCGAGAGCTTAAAAACGCACATAATCGCTCAAAAGAATGTTTACCGCCTACAGGATTAGACGAGTCGATTTATTATCGATGCGAAGGAGATACCCCCTCAGTTGAAACCGCGCTAAATAATCCTTGGGTAAAAAGAGTTGAAGATTTTGGAATAACATCAACTAAAGGTATTAAAAGAATAGAAGATACCGCTGTATACTTGGGCGTTTTTCCTCCCCAAATGATGGGCATGAACTTTATTCTTAAATCTCGACTCTCCAGAAATCCTCGTATCATACAAGAAAATATTGAGGCAGTTTATTTATTACGATTTATTATAGATCCTTACGAAAATATTGCTGAAACCCTCAATATTATTATTGGTTCAATAATCAGTCAAATTTCACCAACGAGAAAACAGAAGTTATCTGATCATATTCAAGTAATAACTAATATTTCTAGCTCAAATAATGCTATCAATTTTAAAAATAAGCTTGATATTGACGATCAAGTAAATGTATCTGTTAAAAATTTTGCAATCGGTGTTGGAGTTGATGTCATGACTGAATCTAATATCCGAAAATTTATTGTGACTGCGATAACTACTCAAATTGTTTCCTCTGTTGTTTTAAAATATCCAACTTTCTTTAAACCAGTCAGTACACAAACAGTGATTAATCGAGCAGTTATCGTAGCTACTGTGATATACAGCTATGGAACCATTGAAAAAATGTCAGAAGCAGCAAAAAGATTAAAAAACAAAAATAAAACAGTCTTTGAGGCGTTGGATAAAAGCAAGATCACTATGGCCTATTATTTTGTTGAAGAAGAAATAGGACCATTAATTACTTTAGCAGCAAGCCCAAGTAGCGTAGCTAGTGATGATGCTTTTATCTCTGAAGTGCGTCATTTAATTAATAAATATAAAAATTAGAATACACTCTCATCCGATATACTATATCCAGAAGTACCAGCCATAATTTGTGAGGTGGTAATATCACGATATCTAACAGTTAATTGCTCTTCAGGATCTATATCATTGCGTAAAATATTATTTGGGCATTGATGTGAATAATCAATAATAGATGCCTCATTTAGTTTCACTGTGAAATATTTCTCAATTCCACCATTTTGTGCAGTACGATAATAATCAAAATTTAAACTAAGAATTTCATTATTTGAAACTGCAATAAGTAATAAAGGAGAAGATTTATCGATTAGCTTGGTAAACTCTATAGGCTGATGAGCTAAATTTTGGGATCTAGATACTGAGAAATTCAGTTCTGTAACAAATATTGCATCTTCTTTTCCTGTTTGATAACGATTTCCTATTGAATCCAATGTTCCACAGCCACGAGAAATCAAGCCTTGTTGTTTCCCTTCTAACGTAAGATAGATTAAATTAGCCATTAATAAAGTCCATTTATAGGTGATTTTACATGATGTTAAACAATAAGATTCTTATCGTCACGTTATTTCTATGTTTATCTAACCCCATATTGGCTTATTCAAAATCTCAAGCTAAATGTATTCCAGCAGAAAAGAACTTTGTTGCATGTGAAATATTAGCAGAACATGGAGATAATGAAGCATTATTAATCCTCGGGCATTTCTATGAAATAGGTGCTGGAATTGAAAAAAGTACAGAAAAAGCAGAGGAAATATATCAACATTTAGCAGATAAAAATGATGCAGATGGGATTAATCAGTTAGCAATGCTAAAAGAAGAACAAGGAAAACAAGAAGAAGCCATCTTACTTTACCAAAGAGCAATAGAATTAGGTTCATCTTCCGCTAATTATAATTTAGGTCTATTGTACAAACATAATAAGAACTATTCGAAAGCGAAAGAGATGTTTGAAATAGCAATTAAAAATGATAATTCTAGTAATGCCATGATGAGTTTAGGAGATCTATATCGTCATGGTAACGATGTTGAAAAAAATATGGAATTAGCTGAAAAATGGTATAAAGCATCAATACAATCAGGTAACCATTTCGCCATTACCCGATTAGGAATGCTGTATGGTGAATTAGAAAAATATGATGAAGCGATAAAATGTTATCAGGAAGCAATCAAAAAAGGTGATCCTAGTGCAATGAATTCACTAGGTTTATTGTATCAACATGGTTTTGGATTTAAACGCGATATCAATAAAGCGGTTAAACTCTATCAAGACGCGGCAAATAAAGATGGAATCGGTGGGCTTGTTAATCTTGGACTGATGTATGAAGAAGGGCTTGGTGTACCTAAAAATTATAAGAAAGCGATAGAATTATATACAAGAGCATATCAATTAGGTTACACCGACATTCAATTACGAATCGATTTTTTAAATAAAAATTTTATAAAAAATAATTAAAATTAAGGTGGTACTATAAATTATATATTTGCGTGTTTAATAACAATCAAAATATAGGCAGATTATGAACAAGAGAAAACTTAAAGTGTTTGCAACCGAACTCATGATATTGTGAAGTCCTGTAAATAATTCAGTGTATTTTTCTGTCATAAAATCATTCATTTTTTTTGAACACCATCAACAAATTCCCCCTATTTTGTTCATCGTGCGAACACTTTATGATCATCGTCATTAAGAAATCGCAATAATCTGTATTACCTCCTTCTGTGTCTTGGTTATTGCGGTTTCTTTCCTTAACTCGGAGAACAATCATGACTATCAGACAGATTAATCATATTTATTCAGTGCCAAATTCACACTGGGTAGGTAATGGCTTTCCAGTCAGCACCTTATTTTCCTATCAGGAAAATGGTGAAAAACATAGCCCGTTTCTGCTGATGGATTATGCCGAGCCAACACTGTTTAAACCTGTTACCAATGCCCGTGGTGTAGGAGCGCATCCTCATCGTGGATTTGAAACCGTAACCATCGCTTATCAAGGCGAAGTTTCTCATCACGACTCTAAAGGTCATGCTGGAACCATCGGCGCAGGTGACGTGCAATGGATGACCGCGGCCTCTGGCATTTTGCATAAAGAGTATCACTCTGAAAAAATGACCAAAGAAGGCGGTGTATTGGAAATGGTGCAACTTTGGGTGAATCTGCCGACAGCGTACAAAATGACACAGCCTCGTTATCAGGCGCTGAAAGCAGAGGATATCCCTCATGTTGAATTACCTAATAACCAAGGTTATGTCAGAGTGATTGCGGGTAATTATGCCAATACAAAAGGTGTGGCAATGACCTATTCACCGCTGAATGTGTGGGATCTGCATTTAAATCGTGCAGGAGTTTCACATTACAGTATTCCTGAAGGTCATAATGCAATGCTGTTTGTAGTAAAAGGTGCCGTACATATCAATGACAGTGAAATTGCACGTCAACACGATATGGTGATATTAGATAATCATGGCGATACGCTGATATTAGAATCAATGGGTGACACCCTTGTTTTAATTCTAACAGGTGAGCCGATTAATGAGCCTATCGCAGGGCAAGGACCTTTTGTGATGAATACGCAAGAAGAGTTACAACAAGCTTTTGATGATTATGACAATGGTAAATTTGGTGTCATGAATTAATGACATTACCTTAAAAACAATAACACCAGTCACAAAGCAATAATTTTGTGGCTGGTGCTATATTGCACTGATCAATCAGGTACAAAAGGACAACATTTAGCAAAAATTAATGTAAGCGTGATGACTTATCAGACTCTTCTTCGTCGTCTTCGTCTTCACCTTCTTCATCATCATACTCTGCGTCAGGATCTTCAAAATAAGTCCCCCAACCATCGTAATAGACACCCATTTTTTCAGCTAAATTCATTAATTGCTCAACTTGGGCATCAATAAGTTCAGCATTCAAACCACTTTCACTCACCGCATCAAAACAAACTAGGATCTCACCTGATTCGACTTCGATTTCCTCAGGCTCCGTCACTTCGTAACCTAACTTAAAGACTTCAACCGCAGCTTTTTCTAGTGTTTCAAAATTTTCACAAGAAATATGATGCTCAATGGCATACAGTGCATCAGGATCACTGCCATCTTCCAGTAATTCTTCAATAATAAGACGTGTTTCTTCACGTTGTTCTGCTAACTCTTTGCTGTCCGCCATAATCATGCTCCGCAATAGTCTGAAAAGGTATCTTGTTCATTCTCCCACAGGCAGGATCAACACTCCATACTTAATATGATGCCCTTATCGCATACTGTTTAAATTAAAAGTTTTCCATTAGGGGTTGATGATGAATATTTATTAATATAAATTGAATATAAATTCAATAATAGGATATCACTCTATGAACCCTTTTTATCAAAAATCATTCTTACGTTTGCTTGATTTTTCACCTGCAGAAATTCAGCAACTACTCACATTGTCAGCACAATTGAAAAAAGCCAAAAAATCAGGTCAAGAAACGCAATATCTTACGGGAAAAAATATCGCACTGATTTTTGAAAAAGACTCAACACGTACCCGTTGTGCATTTGAAGTTGCTGCATTTGATCAAGGCGCAAGAGTGACTTATTTAGGGGGAGGAAGCCAGATTGGGCATAAAGAATCGATAAAAGATACCGCTCGAGTATTAGGTCGTATGTATGATGGTATTCAGTATCGAGGTTACGGACAAAAAACGGTAGATGCACTTGCACAATATTCAGGTGTCCCTGTTTGGAATGGTTTAACCAATGAATTTCACCCAACACAACTATTAGCCGATTTGCTCACTATCACTGAACATCAAACTAAACCGTTATCAGAAACCGTGTTTGCTTACCTTGGTGATGCTCGCAATAACATGGGAAATACTATGCTGGAAGCGGCAGCATTAACCGGTATGGATTTACGTTTAGTTGCACCTAAAGCATGTTGGCCTGAAGCAAATTTAGTTGCTCAATGCCAAAATATTGCCAAGAAAAATGGCGGAAATATCACGCTCACTGAAAATGTCGCTGAAGGCGTTAAAAATGCAGATTTTCTTTACACTGACGTGTGGGTTTCTATGGGTGAACCGAAAGAAGTTTGGAAAGAGCGTATCTCTTTACTCAAACCTTATCAGGTCAATATGGATGTAATTAAATTAACAGGTAACCCTGCGGTTAAGTTCCTACACTGTTTACCTGCTTTTCATGATGAAGAAACAACAATGGGTAAAGCATTAGCTGAAGAATTTAACCTATATGGTGGCTTTGAAGTCACTAATGAGGTTTTTGAATCGAAACACAGCATTGTGTTTGATGAAGCAGAAAATCGTCTTCACACCATAAAAGCGGTGATGGTCGCGACCCTTGCAAATCCTTTCTAAAATACATAATCATGCAAAACACCTATTTTTTATTTATCAAAAAATAGGTGTTTTCTCTGCTTTATCTCAAGCTTATTGATTTTTAAATCAAAAAAAATTTTTTAGAAAAAAACAAAAGCAAACGCTTGCGTGCAAATCTAAGATGCGTATAATGCGCCACAATTTGTCAGGAGGAAAGATGAAACAGCGCCTATTCCAATTTGTTACTAAAACAAGCACCTTAACCGGTCGCAAGCGCATTCTCTTTTTTCCAATAGCCCAATTTTTTAAAACCCCTCTTATTGAGGGGTTTTTTTTGGCCTGTAAAAAACCACTTATCGCACAATTCATCGCTAAAGGAGAACTCAAATGACTAATCCGCTCTACCAAAAGCATATTATCTCCATCAATGATCTGGACAGAGAAGATTTGGAGTCTGTTCTTCACGTTGCTAATAAACTAAAACAGCAGCCTAATAACGAATTGTTAAAAGACAAAGTGATTGCGAGCTGCTTTTTTGAAGCCTCAACACGTACTCGCTTATCATTTGAAACGGCGATTCATCGCTTAGGTGCATCTGTTGTTGGTTTTTCTGATGGAAGCAACACTTCACTGGGTAAAAAAGGTGAAACTTTAGCAGATACCATTTCGGTTCTTCGCACTTACGCTGATGCCATTGTTATTCGTCATCCTCAAGAAGGTGCTGCGCGTTTAGCCTCTGAGTTTGCTGGCGATATTCCAGTACTCAATGCAGGAGATGGTGCAAACCAACATCCAACACAGACTTTACTGGATTTGTTTACCATTCAAGAGACTCAAGGTCGTTTAGATAATCTCAATATCGCAATGGTCGGTGACTTAAAATATGGTCGAACAGTGCATTCACTGGCACAAGCCTTAGCAAAATTTAAAGGCAACCATCTTTACTTTATCGCCCCTAAAGTACTCGCAATGCCAGAGCATATTCTTCACTTACTGGATGAAAATGGTGTTGAATATAGCCAGCATGAAACAGTAGATGAAGTAATGCCAGAGCTTGATATTCTTTATATGACCCGTGTACAGAAGGAGCGTTTAGATCCATCTGAATATGCGAACGTTAAAGCTCAATTTATCTTAACCAGTGCAGATCTGGTGAATGTGAAAGATAATCTCAAGATCTTACACCCACTGCCACGTATTGATGAAATCACTACTGATGTAGATAAAACACCTTACGCTTACTATTTCCAACAAGCGGGTAATGGCATCTACGCACGTCAGGCATTACTTGCCTTAGTTCTGAATAAAAACTTAGTTCTTTAATAAGGAGCACACCATGACACATGATCACAAACTAAAAGTTGAAGCTATCAAACGTGGGACTGTTATTGATCATATTCCAGCGCAGGTGGGCTTTAAAATTCTTTCGCTATTTCGTTTAACTGAAACGGATGAAAGAATAACAGTAGGTTTTAATTTACCTTCTGAAAATTTAGGCAAAAAAGACTTAATTAAAATCGAAAATGTCTTTTTAACCCCAGAACAAGCAAACCGTTTAGCAATGTATGCCCCACAAGCAACAGTAAATATTATCGATGATTATCAAGTGATTAATAAGATGGCATTAAGCTTACCTGAATTACTTGAAGATGTAGTGCCTTGTCCTAATAGCAACTGTATTAGCCATAACGAACCAGTACAAAGTAGTTTCCGTGTAAAAAAACTGGCCTCAGATGTTGTATTAACCTGCAAATACTGTGAAAAAGAGTTCGAACGCCACGCGGTTATTCGTTAATTCTGTTAACTATCTGCTCGAAAGGGCAGATAGTTTTTTATTAGTTAACCTGATAAATGACAAACTCTTTCCCACCTATAATAAAATACCCATTCACACTTATTGTAGATATTTTCTCTACTTAGAATCGCCAAAGTCGATCTTTTGTTTTCTCTCGCTTTTTGTCACCATAAAGCCTGGATATATCCGCTAAATCACTTACTTTATTTTTAGTCACTATTTACAGCGAAATGTGGTTAAAACAACGATAACTTACCCAATCTTGTTTTGTTTTATCTACTTATTTATTTGGTTAAGCGGCGCTCAGGCACTTGCAATGATCCCATTGATCATTCTTTGGGGCATGTTGCATACCTCTGGGCTAATTATTTCTCAAACATGGTTAATGAGAGATGCAAAAGCAGCCCCCGAATTTGCAAATAGCCTGTATATCGCCTTCTCAAATCTAGGGATAACCGTGGGTTCTATGGTAGGAGCTTGGGTAATTCAACACTTTGAATTAGAAATGATAATTTGGGTAGGCATACTCTTTTCACTGCTTGCATGGGGAACAATCTGGCTACGAATACGTTTACAATCACCAAACCATGAAATGGTTTATCAACAGTAAATTGTTACTCGTCAAATCCTCCTTCTTTTGCCACCTGAAGCAATGCATCTGCTATATAACGTGTTTTAGGTGGTACTTTTTGCCCTTTATGCCACATCATATTAATCGGAGATTGATACCCTTCTGTTTTGATCAATACTCGTTGTAATTGTCCCTCTTTAAGTTTATCCCCAATCATCCATAACGGAAGTTGAGCAATACCATAGCCATGGATCACCGCATCAAGCATTGCATCACCATCAGCAAGCTCATAGAAAGGTGTTGGAATGTACTGGCGAAAGGTATCTGCCTCTTTTAACATCCAATAGAAAGGTGCATCTTGTCGAAATCCTACAATGCAACGATGCTCTGATAGCGCCTCGATATCTTTAGGCATACCATATTTTTTCAAATAAATAGGTGAAGCACAGAGAGCC
Source organism: Proteus appendicitidis (assembly GCF_030271835.1). Taxonomy (NCBI): domain Bacteria; kingdom Pseudomonadati; phylum Pseudomonadota; class Gammaproteobacteria; order Enterobacterales; family Morganellaceae; genus Proteus; species Proteus appendicitidis. The sequence continues at coordinate 357,625 of NZ_CP127389.1, read as the reverse complement.
AACTTTTGTGTTGTCAATTGCCGTGCAATAACATTGCTACTATCCGGTAAATGCCCAATACGAACGACTAAATCCACACTCTCTTCGTGCATATCAATATAACGCTCACTAAATGAGACGCTCATTTTAAGCAGAGGCTGTTTATCCATCAGTGTCATTAAAACCGGCATAATACATTTACGACCAAAGGCAGAGGGTAAATCCAGACGGATTTTTCCTGTTAATACAGACTGATTTTCTTGAACTTGATTATTCGCTTGTTCAAGAATAGAAAGTGCAATTTGACATTGTTGTAAGTAATACTCACCTTCAGAGGTCAACGTTAAACGCCTTGTTGTCCTTAATAGTAAATTGACACCTAAGTGCTCTTCTAATCGAGTAACACTCTTTCCAACCGCTGATTTAGTTATTCCTAAACGCGACGCAGCTTCAGTAAAATTGCCCGTTTCAGCGGTTGCAACAAAAGCAGTGATACCAGAGAGTGAATTGAATTGAGTCATAGACGCCTATTGCAATTGTTCTAAATCGTATTCAACAATACATTGATAAAGAATACATCGATAAAGAATACATAGATAAAAGCAAATATAATAAACACGATGTTTCTTTATTATAGAATAATTCCCTGCTAGCGGCATAAAGGGGATATTGTTGAAAAATAAAAATTATACACAATCCTATTTTTAGGGAAATTTTTTCTATAAAAAGCCCTTCTCTTCCCGTAAAAACCCGCTTTAAAGCGAAGTAATTGCATGAGTTCATTTTCTTTTTACACTGACAAACTTTATGATAAAGCCTGACATCTGTCATATTGCTAACCTAAAGCACTGGCTATAATAGCGCCACACTAATCGAATGTTAGCGTTAATCTTATAAAAACAGGAGTTCTACATGTCTTACGAAATTAATACCGATAAAGCCCCTGCAGCAATCGGCCCTTATGTACAAGGTGTTGATTTAGGTAACTTAGTGATCACTTCAGGTCAATTACCTGTTGATCCTGCAACGGGTGAATTTGTTTCTGATAATGCCGCAGAGCAAGCTCGTCAATCTTTAGAAAACGTAAAAGCAATCATTGAAAAAGCGGGTTTAACCGTTGCTAATATCATCAAAACCACTGTTTTCGTAAAAGATTTAAATGATTTCGGCACAATTAATGCCGCTTATGAAGCATTCTTTAAAGAGCATAATGCAGCATTCCCAGCTCGCTCATGTGTTGAAGTTGCACGTTTACCAAAAGATGCAAAAGTAGAAATCGAAGTTATCGCTATCCGTTAATTTCGTCTCAATAGTGGATCATAAAAAAGCAAAGGTCTCTTAATGAGCACTTTGCTTTTTTTATGTTCTCACTTTTTGATGAATAATTTATCACTTCTGTTTTTGGCACATATTTACAATTCGGCTAACCCCTCTTGATGCCTGACGTAGCAAAAATACCTTGATGTAGATCAGTTTTAATGAAGATTATTTCCCTTCCAATAACTATATATTGTGCTTTAATACACATCGACATACAACATATAGTAATTATACACATCTTATCCACAATAAGCCTGAATGCTGTGCCATCACCTGTTTTTATGGGATTTGAGCCTGTGGATAAATAGTTAAGGAGCAAGATTGTGAAAACCATAGTGATAAAACGAGACGGATGTAAAGTCTCTTTTGACCAAACCCGCATCAGCGATGCTATCAAAAGAGCCGCCGTAGCTTGTGAGATCACTGATGATGATTATTGCGATTCTATCGCGCAATCCGTTTCACAATCTCTCGCAGGACGTTCGAATGTCGATATCCGTGAGATCCAAGACGCCGTAGAAAATCAGCTGATGGCTGGCGAACATAAAGATGTTGCCAGAGCCTACATTGAATACCGTCATGACCGAGATGTTGCTCGTGAGCAACGTGGAAGACTAACTCAGGAAATCCGAGGTCTTATCGAACAAAGTGATGTCTCTATTCTTCATGAAAATGCGAATAAAGACAGTAAAGTTATCCCTACCCAACGTGATTTACTTGCGGGTATTGTGGCTAAACATTACGCAAAATTGCATATCCTGCCAAGAGATGTGGTACTCGCCCATGAGCGTGGTGAAATTCATTATCATGATCTCGATTATTCCCCGTTTTTCCCTATGTTTAACTGTATGCTAATTGACCTTAAAGGCATGTTAAACAATGGCTTTAAAATGGGAAATGCGGAAATAGAACCCCCTAAATCTATTTCAACAGCAACAGCAGTAACTGCACAAATTATCGCACAAGTGGCAAGCCATATTTATGGCGGTACAACAATAAACCGTATCGATGAAGTATTAGCGCCATTTGTAAAATCAAGTTATGACAAACACTATAAAGTGGCAGAAGAATGGCAGATCGCTGACAAAGAAGCCTATGCCACTGCACGCACTGAAAAAGAGTGTTACGACGCATTCCAATCTTTAGAGTATGAAGTCAATACGCTGCATACGGCTAATGGACAAACCCCATTTGTCACTTTTGGCTTTGGTCTTGGTACATCAAAAGAAGCGCGTTTAATTCAACGCTCTATTCTTGAAAACCGTATGGCAGGTTTAGGAAAAAACCGTAAAACGGCTGTTTTCCCTAAACTCGTTTTTGCCATTAAAGATGGCTTAAACCATAAGTTTGGTGATCCTAATTACGATATCAAGCAACTTGCTCTTGAATGTGCAAGTAAACGCATGTATCCCGATATCTTAAATTACGATCAAGTTGTGAAAGTGACGGGATCATTTAAAACTCCAATGGGTTGCCGTAGTTTCTTAGGTGTTTACGAAGAAAATGGCGAAATGATCCACGAGGGTCGTAATAACTTAGGCGTTATCAGCCTGAATCTACCGCGTATTGCTATTGAAGCTCAAGGTGATGAAGCGACATTCTGGTCACTACTTGATGACCGCCTTGAATTAGCGAAAAAAGCACTGATGACACGTATTGCTCGTTTAGAAAACGTCAAAGCGCGTGTTGCCCCTATCCTTTATATGGAAGGTGCTTGCGGTGTTCGCTTGAAAGCAGATGATAATGTGGCTGAAATCTTTAAAAATGGCAGAGCCTCAATTTCTCTTGGTTATATTGGTGTTCATGAAACCATTAATGCACTGTTTGGTACTCAAACACACGTTTTTGACGATGAAACCTTAAGAGAAAAAGCAGTGGCGATTATTAATCGTCTACGTGAAGCCACTGACCAATGGAAAGCTGAAACAGGTTATGGCTTTAGCCTTTACAGCACCCCAAGTGAAAACTTATGTGACCGTTTCTGTCGTTTAGATGCTGCTGAATTTGGTATCTTACCGGGTGTAACGGATAAAGGTTATTACACTAATAGCTTCCACTTAGATGTTGAGAAAAAAGTCAATCCATACGACAAATTGGATTTTGAAGCACCTTATCCCCCATTAGCAAATGGCGGTTTTATTTGCTACGGCGAATATCCAAACTTACAGCATAACCTTAAAGCGTTAGAGGATGTATGGGACTATAGCTATACCCGTGTTCCTTACTACGGCACAAATACCCCAATTGATGAATGTTACGATTGTGGCTATACCGGTGAATTCTCTTGTACTAGTAAAGGGTTTACTTGCCCACGTTGCGGTAATCACAACCCTGCTAGAGTCTCTGTTATTCGTCGTGTATGTGGATATTTAGGTAGCCCTGATTCACGACCATTTAATGCGGGTAAACAGGAAGAAGTTAAACGTCGAGTTAAACATCTGGCAAATGGTCAGTTAGGTTAAGAGTGTGAATTACCATCAATATTACCCTGTTGATGTGGTAAATGGTCCTGGTACACGTTGCACCCTGTTTGTTTCAGGGTGCATACACCAATGCCGCGGCTGTTATAACAAATCAACGTGGTCATTAACATCGGGCAAGCCGTTTACACAAGAAGTGGAAGATCAGATCATTGCGGATCTCCAAGACGACCGTATTAAACGACAAGGATTATCACTTTCAGGTGGCGACCCGCTACACCCTCAAAATCTTTCTGCTATATTAAAATTGGTAAAACGCGTTAAAACGGAATGCCCTGAGAAAGATATTTGGGTTTGGACTGGCTACTTACTGGCTGACTTAACCCCAGAGCAGCAAGAAGTCGTTAACTTTATTAACGTACTGATTGATGGGAAGTTCGTACAAGAACTTTATGATCCCGCATTACTGTGGCGTGGTAGTAGTAATCAGGTGATCCATAAATTGAAGTAATACACATTGAATTAACTGGAGGATGTATGCCTTTAAGTGATAATAAATATGTAAGCTTTTCTGAAGATCATGAACTGAACTACCATTTAAAAAAATGGGGTAAAAAGCAGTCTAAAGCGAATCGAGAACAACTCGTGAAGCTAGGCACTGAATTGAAAAAGAAACTCGGTGCGAAACATCTCCTGCATACTGAAATAGATGCTGAGATAGAAAAAAATCTTTCATCATTTGAATGATCCTTAAAAGCCCATTTATATAATGGGCTTTTTTCTTACCATTCTTACTTAATCACCTCCGTTATCAAATGCGAATCATTTTCAAAAAAGATGGTCAAAGTAATTAGTTTTGTTTTATTATTAACGCTCTTGACTATTCTTTTTATGATGATATTTGATATGAAATTAGCACTTTTCCCTTTGTTTTCAATAATTTTACTTTCGGGTTGCAGCAGTACTTGGGAACCCAAAGGTGCATCAGATTACACATTGCAAGAAGCAAAGCTAATTTGCGATCTCGATGCCAATACTCGCTATCCTATCCGCAAAGAAGTGCTACAACGTACTGTTTATCGTGATGTGCAAAAGACGTGTCGTAAAGATGATAAAGACCATTGTGGTGATAAAAAAACCTACACTGAACGCGTACCAATGACAGAAAGCTATGTTGAAGACATTAATCAAGAAGACAGAAGAACCTTCTATACTTCATGTATGTCTTTAAAAGGGTGGGAACAGAAGAATCATTATTTTTGGGAATAAAAGGAATTTAAGAAAAAATAATCAGCTTAATCACGCTGCCAATACAGCTTAGTCCCAAAACCTAACTGATTATTGACCATTTTAATTTCTTGTAATTGTAATTCCCATAAAGGTACATGGATGGCGGCTAATGCGACAGGAAAGCGTAAACAATAATGTTTTCTTGCGTTGATGTCGTCCTGACCTGCCAGTAAAGCAACAGAGCCAGTGAATTGAATACCTTGTAGATCAGATACTGCAATTTCTTGCGTACTAATACCCCCTGCAACTAATGAATTTTCCTGCATCATTTGAGCATGACGCGTTTTCTTTTCAGAAAGAAAAACAAGTCTCATCTGGCTTTCATCGAACCAATAAAAACAATTTGCACACCAAATATCACCTAATGAACGAGTTGTACATAAGGTAAACACATGGTTGCTTCGAATATATTGTTTAATTATTTTGATCGAATCTAAAGAAGACATAATAAACCTGTATAGATACAAAAAGAGACGCTGTTTAGTTGATAATTATATCATCAAAACGAGCGTCTTACCGCGTGTCTCTTATTACAGGTTATTTATCGAGAATAATTAAAATTAACGATAAATTTCAGCATTTACAGTGAGGTAATTATCACCTGTTGCGCCTACAACTTTAAAACTTTTTGCACCTTCATCTTTTGCGATTTGGGCAATCTTAGTAGTTAAACCATCTAAAGTATCGTTACCTGTGATTGTGATATACTCACCATTCACTGACGGGCTTTTTGATACGCTATCAGATGCGATTGAACCGAATGAAATAGCACTTAAAGCTAATGTAGCAGCGATTAATGTAGATTTTTTCATAATATGCTCCAAATAAATTCTAATTTTGTTAGTTATCGCGGAGTGTCTCTCTGTGATGTGGATCATATTATGCGCTTTAGTTTAATTTTAAAATTAGCAATAATTGCTGTTCATTTTCAAAAAAATTGAATGTTATTTTTTAAATAACAAAACTTATTGTCACAAATATTTCACAACATATTGATATATCTAATAGATTTTATTTTGATAACGCGATAAATTACTCACTTAAAAAATTAAGAAATATTATTTATCAAAAGAGAAAGTAGCACGAAAAGGAAAAAATGATGGCTGATACAGTGTGGTCACTCTATATTGTCAGAAATCGTCTTGGCTATCTTTATACCGGAATAACGACAAATGTTGAGCGACGCTTTACTCAGCACCAGAATGGAACTGGTGCTAAAGCCCTCAAAGGAAAAGGACCTTTGTTATTAGAGTTTCATTGCCAAATAGGCTCTCGACAACGTGCTTCTCAACTTGAATACCAATTAAAACAATTGAAGAAAACACAAAAAGAAAAGCTGATCAAAGACCAGCCTTCAGACATTGTGTTATATTTAACGCGATAAGCGACCTGCTCGACTAAACCTCATCAAATAATGGCGAAAAATTCACTAAACCATGAATATTTTCAACATTACCATTATCGAGAGCATAGAACTGAAATGCCTCTTCTGTGTCAGGCCATTTGCAATGTAACCCTTGTGATTTTGCAGTAATAAAGCCTGACTTTTGATAGTACTCTGGCTCACCTAACACCACCACAGCGCCATAACCAAATTCATTTAGGCTATCTAATCCTTCATTAATCAGTTGGCGTCCAATACCTTGGCGCTGGAAATCAGGTGCAACAGCAAGAGGTGCAAGCCCTACCCACTGGCAATCTACACCATCAACATCAACCGGAGTAAAGCCAATGTAACCCATAACATGGCCTTCATCATCTACTGCGACCATACCTAATGTCAGCAGTCCCTCTTCTCGTAAATGTCCCACTAAATCAGCTTCTGCACCTGTAGGAAACGCTTGACGTAAAAGGTTATCAATAGCTGGAATATCAACGGGAATTTCAACACGTATTAGCATGAAGTTGAGCTCAGTTCATGGCTGTGTAGAGTGTCTTCGGTTTCTTCTTGAAGCCCACTTTTTACAAACTCAGCCAGTTGTAATAAACCAAAACGCAACACAGATGGCATTGAGTCTAATTCAATTGCGTCCATCAGGTTCTTAACATATAACCCGAGTTCTGTATCACCCTCAATTTGTAGACGACGTTGGAAAAATAAGGTGTCAGGATCTTCTTTGCGCGCAGCAATTAAAATAAGATCATTTGCATTTCCACTAAAGCTGACATCTTCTTTTTCTAAGCGACTAACCACTAATTTATCATCACGAACACTGATAAACCACTGTAAATGTAAGTCTCTTATCTCAACTTTTAGCCATTTATTCTCTAGAAAGTGCAAATCGCCTTCCGCTAAAGATTCACGAAATTGCCAGCTTAAAAACTGTTCTAAAATATCGCGTTGCAGAGCAAATGGGGTGACTTGTAAGGGATAACGTAAAAAACGAGGCCCCTCTTTAACCAAGTGGGTACGAATTTTATTAAACACGTTCGGACTCCTATAAATAAAATTAGGGGCTATTGTGCCAGAGATGAACAGATATTCTGCGATCCTATATCAATATTCCGTTAATCCGTTGCTCACATTTTGTGTTCTCTGATTTTACTTAAGCAAAAAACAAAGTTCTCTGCCCTAAATCAAAACCTTTTTTTATCTTGCTTATTACAATTTCTGATCATTCTTAATTTCTAAAGGGAAGTGAAGATGGAATTGCTGTGCCCTGCGGGTAATTTACCTGCCTTAAAAGCGGCCATAGATAATGGTGCGGATGCCGTTTATATCGGCTTAAAAGATGATACTAATGCAAGACATTTTGCTGGTTTAAATTTCACAGAAAAGAAGTTACAAGAGGCGGTTAATTATGTTCATCGCCACCAGCGAAAATTGCATATTGCAATAAACACCTTTGCTCACCCTGATGGATTTGAACGCTGGCAAAAAGCCGTTGATATGGCGGCATCTTTAGGCGCTGATGCTCTTATCTTAGCGGATATCGCCATGTTAGAGTACGCTGCAGAGCGTTATCCTCATATTGAACGTCATGTTTCAGTACAAGCCTCAACAACCAATACACAAGCGATTGAGTTTTATCAACGTAACTTTGATGTGGCTCGTATTGTTCTTCCTCGTGTTCTATCTATTCATCAAGTTAAACAGTTAGCACAAAATAGCCCTGTACCTTTAGAAGTTTTTGCCTTTGGCAGTTTATGTATTATGGCTGAAGGTAGATGCTATCTCTCTTCCTATTTAACAGGTGAATCGCCAAATACGGTAGGTGCTTGCTCTCCTGCGCGTTTTGTACGTTGGCAACAAACACCGCAAGGAATGGAATCTCGCCTTAATGATGTTTTGATAGACCGCTATTCACCTGATGAAAATGCGGGCTACCCAACACTGTGTAAAGGTCGCTATTTTGTTGATGAAAATTGTTATCACGCATTAGAAGAGCCGACCAGCCTCAATACTCTTTCACTCTTACCTGAATTAATGGCGATGAATATTGCGTCAGTTAAAATTGAAGGTCGTCAACGTAGCCCTGCCTATGTGACAGAAGTGGCGAGAGTTTGGCGTGCAGCCATTGATCAATGCAAAAAAGATCCTCAAGGTTTTAGCACTAATCCACGTTGGATGAACGCGCTAGGAAAGATTTCAGAAGGAACACAAACAACATTGGGTGCTTATCACCGTAAATGGCAATAATAAGGATACGAAAATGAAATATGCATTAGGATCTGTACTTTATTATTGGCAAAAAGAGACACTTGAAGCGTTCTACGAAAAAGCAAAACAGTGCGACGCTGATATTATTTATTTAGGCGAAACAGTGTGCAGCAAACGCAGAGAAACCAAGCCTCAAGATTGGATAAACCTCGCCAAAGAAGTCGCTAAAAGTGGCAAACAAGTGGTTCTTTCTACCTTAGCGTTATTACAAGCCCCTTCTGAATTGAAAGAAATTACTAAGCTGGTTGATAATGGCGAGTTTTTAGTTGAAGCCCATGATTTTGGCGTAATTAATATGCTTTACGAGCGCAATCTTCCTTTTGTCGCAGGTCACGGGCTTAACTGCTACAACGCTTATGCACTACGTTTGTTACATAAGCAAGGCATGATGCGTTGGTGTATGCCTGTGGAGCTTTCTCGCGAGTGGTTAAATAATCTTTTAAATCAATGTGAAACATTAGGCATTCGCAATAAGTTTGAAGTTGAAGTATTGGCTTATGGGCATCTTCCTTTAGCTTATTCCGCACGCTGTTTTACTGCGCGTTCTGAAAATCGTTCTAAAGATGATTGTGAAACCTGTTGCCAAAAATACCCACAAGGTCGTGAAGTGCTCTCACAAGAAAATCAGCAAGTATTTGTTCTTAATGGTATTCAAACACAAAGTGGCTATTGTTATAACTTGGGTAACGATCAAACATCAATGGCAGGTTTAGTGGATATTATTCGCCTTTCACCTGAATCTGACGCTATTTTTGATACCTTGCAACAATTTCGCCAAAATGAGCAAGGTCAACACCCCATTACAACCATTCATCATCATGACTGTAACGGTTATTGGCGTAAATTGGCAGGATTGGAATTGGTGGAGTAAGGATTTGATGATAAATCCACTTCATGGTTATTTGTGAAGTGGATTCAAGAAATTTAACTCTTTTATTACAGGTTACACTATTGAAGTTAGTTTAGAGTTCACCTATTCTAAATCGGAGATATTTTGTACGATTAATGAATAAGTTACTCTATTGTCAATAAAATCAATAATTCAAGGAGGCTATATGAAAACAGAACATACTCGTTCTATACAAACTATTAGCCATTCTACTGAAATTATTAATACATTCGTTGATGATGTGACTAAGATCCATTTTTCAATCCATCGCCTTATAGTAAGACAAAACTCTCATAAACAACTATTTATTGTCATTATCAAAAATGATCATAAAAGTAATAATTTTTATATTGTTCCATTTACCGAATTATCTTACCGAAAAGAAAAAATAAATATTATTGTTGATCCTTATACGCAGTATCCTGAATTAAATAAAAATATTATTCATCTTATTAGAAAGATTAAATCCTCTATTTTCTATTACATGTCTAAATATCATAATTTATCAATTCATTAGTATAGTGAGAATGTAATGTCTCCAAACTTTACCAGTAGTTATATCAAAGATCTCAGTAAGAAACCTGAATGTATAAAAGAAGAAATCACTGAAGTCTTTTTTTATCTAACAAATGAAGGCGATTTATTAAAAATCACTGAATTTACTTTAATAGGTAGCGAGTATCATTACTATTCTGATATTGTCTTAATGGGTTGTAGCACACAAGACTTCTATTCTAATTATTCATTATATTTACGAGAATTAGGTCATTTTGACTCACAAATAATTAATACATTACTTGCATTAGAAATGCATGAAGAACAAGACGATTGCCTTATAGGACGCATTGTTTATAACGATTTTACTTTTATTGATAATTTAATTATAAAAAATGGAAAACAAATTAAAGGAATAACTATCCTTGAAGATTATAGATCAATAGGTATTGCTCGACATATTTATAAACGACTATTAATAAAATATGAATATCTTATCTGTGATAATTTGCAAACATTAGGAGGCGGATCATTATGGGTTTCAGGAATGACTAAAATTGGTGAAGTAAAGATATATGATACACTTAACAAAACATTTATAGATCAATTAAATCATTATGGATGTGGTGTAAGCGGTATTATTCCTTGGAGTTACCACGGTCTTTCATTAATAGATATTTCAAAATGGGAACCGAGAAAATTATCAATGGACTGTTGCCACCACATAGTAAATATTATTAGTAAAGATAAGATCTACAAGATTGATAAATAAAAAGCCCTTAAGGGCTTTTTATTTTGACTCTCCACGATGATGTAACCAATGCTTAAACTGATGCGTAATATGTCTTAGCTCACCATTACGTAACATCCCCACCAGCACACCTAATACGGTATAAATCACACCTAAAACGAGCATCATCACAATATCACCCAATATACTTTGGAATGATAGCCCCATTTGGTTAATTCCCGCCATGGCGTTTACTGCCCATGTAGAAGGTAATGCGGATGAAATGGCAAAGACCCAGTCAGGCATTGCTTGTAGTGGCCAAATCGTGCCAGAAATATAGAACACAGGTGTAGTCACAAATGCCAGTGTCAGATAAATCATCTCAACACTGCGTAAGCATTCTGTAATTAACTTACCTAACCCTAAGACCGCCAATAAGAATGGGAAAGTCAGCATCCAAACCTGATAAAGCGGTGCTTCTTGGCGATATCCCAATACCCACGGCCACAATGCAAAGAATACTGCAGATAAAAATAACCAAATCGGAATAAGTGCAGATAATGCCCCTAAATACACAGCCAAAGGAGGCTTTCCTTTTGGTGTGCTTCTCACCGCGATACTAACGCGGACACAAGCAATTAAAAGGGAGTGTTGTAATAACATCACTAATAACCCTGGGAAAATAATCGCAGCAAAACTTACCCCTGGGTTATACATCGCAATGGTTTCCCCCTGAATAGGCTTTAATAGGATGTTTGATTGCTCAACACTAAAACCTGCATTTCTCAAAATACGTCCATTGTAAGCATCTAGTAACTGTTGATACGCCAACATCAATTCTTGTTGAATTTGCCCACTAGCCAGACGGTTTGTCGCATCACCAAAGACTGGCACAGTGACATCTTTGCCATTTAATAATTTTTTCTCAAAATCAGTTGGAATAATAATGATGGCAAAAAGCTCACGCATAATCATATCGTGACGAGCTTCATCTAAATTATCGTAGTTCTTAATGCTTAATTTAGGTGTCGAGTTTAATGACCGAATAAGTGAATAACTTGCTGGGCTATGATCTTGATTAATCACAGCCACAGGCAAATCCCATAAAACAGGTTTGGCATACACTAAACTCATAATGCATAGAGAAACAATAAGTAACATCCACATGGGTTTTTCTAACATACCCAATAGAACACGCTTAAAGGTTTGGAAGTATATTTGCATCATGCGACACCTACCTGTAATTCCAATCGTTTAAAAATACGTTTGCGAACTAAGAAGGCGATAGCAAAAGGATAAATCAGTAAGAGTGAACAAACATATAAAATGCCTTGTAGTGATACTTCTCTTAAGAAAATATCAAACATCGCATTTAAGGCGTGCGTTAATGGCTCTAAATTAGAAATAATCCGCGCAGGTAAGATCATCGAAAGTTCAGGTACAGCCATGCCTGAAAATGCCAAGGCAATACTCACCAACATACCTATCATACTGTATGCCGTTATCGCACTATTGGTAAACGCAAAGAGCAGCAATCCCACACTTTGAGCCGCTATGATATAGAAGAAACCCACTAATACCATATATAGCGGATTACCGTTCACTTTCGCCCCCGAAAAATGCACTAATGCCGCTAATTCAACAATTAATAAGGTTAAGAAAAACAGTGTGTAAGGCGTAAGTTTTCCAATCAGTGCAAATGTGAAGGGCTTAATATTCAATAGCATATTACCGCGCGACAACGAATAAATCGTACAGGTTACGACAAATAGCTGGAGCATATGGATCGTAGCGGCAAATTGCTGATAATAAATATAGCTGCCACTGGCATTAAATAAACTGTCATAAGAGAGCGTCACTTTTGCCAAGGGAGGAACAGGTTTATTCATCTCTTGCGCTAACACAGTGCGATATTGCGCATTAAGCTCTGCAAGAAGCCCACTAAAATCCTGTATTGCATAACTCCCAGCAGCATAATACAACCCGTTGTAATACATCCGTGTGGTGGGTTGTTTTCCTGCTAATACCTTACTTTCAAAGTGTCGAGGAATGGTCAATATCGCATAATCTTTTGCGCTACCTAATCGCTCCATTGCAGTGCGTGGATTACCATCTAACGTATTTAATTGCGCATGAGAGCCTGCATTTAAGTCTCTGATCAGTGTTCTCGATAACGGGCTATTATCGTTATTGATCACGGAAACAGGCAAGTTCAGCAATGTGCCTTCAGAAAAGTTAGCACTAATTAACGTGAACAACATCAATGGAAATAGCCAGCTTAGCCAGTGAAAAACGGGGCTACGGACTGCCATATGAGTTTCTCGTGAAAATGCGCTACTAAAGCCACGCCAAGCTGCCTTTACTCTCATTGTTTGTCCTTATTTATCCCAACGCCATAATGCACTCATACCAGGGCGTAACCCTTCAATTGGCGTAACAGGATACAGTCGGATTTCAAATGTTTTTAAATCGAAATCGCCCGTTGCTCTTGTTGCTCTTTTTGTTGCATAGTCGCCCATTGGAGCGATATAGCGAATTTCAGCTTCGACTTCTTTATTGCCTAATGCGGGAACAGTGATAGTAATGCGATCACCTTTACGAATATCCGCTAAGATATCTTCGCGAAGGTTATAAACAAAATAGGCATCAGGAATTCGGATCAGTGTGGCAAGTGGGCTATTCGCGTTAAAAAGCTCACCAATTTCCGCAGGAATAGGACCGACTTCACCATCCACCGGCGCTTTCACCTGTAAGTCATCTTGCTGAATTTTCAGCTCAATTAATTGCTGTTCTGCTTGTTGCACCGCCGCCATATATTTGTGGCGTAATTCAATACGATCGCCATTTTGGGCTTCATCAAGCTCCGCTTGCGCAGCTCTTACACGTTGTGAAGCGACATCTCGGCTACGGCGTGCATTATCCAGTTCTGTCGCTGATACATAGCCTTTATTCGCTACAGCACTGATACGCTGATAATCTCTTGTCGCATTTGCAGCTTCCACTTTGGCTTGAGATAGCACGGCTTCTAGGTTACGAATACTCTCTTCCCTTGTGCCATGCAATGACAAGTCTAGTTGTGCTTGTGCTTGTGCTTTAGCGGCTTCAAGTGCAGCAACTTGTGCGTTAAGTTCAGGGCTTTCTAATGTGATCATCAATTGCCCCGCTTTTACATCATCACCACGCTCTATATGACGCTCAATCACACGACCTTTGGCTTTAGAGGCGACAATAACTTCCGGTGCGTCTACTTCGCCTTGCAGTAATAAATATTGATTATGCGCGCGGAAAAGTATGGCTAATGCAATTAGTATTAGCATTAATAAAATAAGATAAATGGCTCTTTTTTTCATATAACGATTAGACCTTAATAGTGAAGTAGAACACTCACTGACAGAGTTATATTACACAATAACTCAGAATTTCTTTAAGAATTTTGTGCGCCAGATCACTGACGCAAAGGAATATTTTCTTTGAAAGTGCGATTAAGTTATTCTTATATCAAACTTTATCGCCTCATTAATAGCCCTGTTTTATCTGGTATTTTTATATTTATCAGATAAAAAAGAGAACGGTACTCAATACTTATGTACGAATTTGATCTGATTTTGCTGTTATTACAGCAAATGTGCGTTTATTTAATTATTGCTTGGTTTTTAAGCAAAACACCTTTATTTACGCCACTTTTACAGGTCACGATAAAGCTTCCGCATAAGTTGATGTGCTACGTCATTTTCTCTATTTTTTGTATTATGGGCACCTATTTTGGGCTACATATTAATGATTCTATTGCCAATACACGCGCCATTGGTTCGGTATTAGGTGGATTACTAGGTGGCCCTTACGTCGGCTTTCTCGTTGGTTTTACAGGAGGTCTACACCGCTATTCACTTGGTGGCATGACTGCATTTAGCTGTATGGTGTCTACCATTGTAGAGGGATTAATTGGCGGATTAGTTCACCGTTATTACGTCAAGCACGGGCAAATGCACCGCATATTTAATCCATGGACCGCTGCTGCCGTTACCTTCTTTGCTGAAATAATACAGATGAGCATCATCTTATTATTAGCTCGCCCATTTAATGAAGCACTTGCCTTAGTAAAAGATATTGCAGCGCCAATGATTGTCGCAAATACCGTTGGTGCGGCGATGTTTATTCGAATATTACAAGATAGACGGGCAATATTTGAAAAGTATACCAGCGCATTCTCAACTCAAGCATTAAAAATTGCCGTTTGTACCGAAGGTATTTTGCGTAAAGGATTTAATCAAGATAATAGCACTCGTGTAGCAAAAGTCATTTATCAAGAATTAAGAGTCAGTGCTGTTGCTATTACAGACAGAGAGAAACTCCTCGCCTTTATTGGTATTGGTGCTGATCATCATTTGCCGGGTACACCTATTTCATCAGAACAATCCAAGCAAGCCATCAATAATAATGAAGTTGTTTATGCAGATGGCAATGAAACACCTTACCGTTGTACGCTTTCACCTCATTGCAAACTTGGCTCAACCTTAGTTATTCCATTAAGAGGCGAAAATAACCAAGTCATTGGCACAATAAAACTTTATGAGGCTAAAAATCGTCTATTTAGTTCGATTAACCGAACCTTAGGTGAAGGGATTGCCAGTCTATTATCTGCACAAATTCTAGCTGGGCAATATGAGCGAAATAAACAATCTCTTTTAGAATCAGAGATTAAACTTCTCCATGCGCAAGTGAATCCTCACTTTCTTTTTAATGCATTAAATACACTACAAGCGGTTATTCGACGTGATAGCGAACAAGCAAAACAATTAGTGCAATTTCTCTCTGCTTTCTTTCGTAAAAACTTAAAAAGACCTGAAGCTGTTGTGACATTAAGTGATGAGATTGAGCATGTGAATGCATATTTGCAAATCGAAAAAGCCCGTTTTCAGGAACGTTTACAAATTGATATTCAAATTCCTGAAAGCCTAGCTAATGCTCGCCTACCTGCTTTTTCACTACAACCAATGGTCGAAAATGCAATTAAACATGGAACGTCACAGTTATTAGATACAGGAAAGATTACAATTAGAGCGCACCAAGAGCACCATTTAATCATTATTGAAATCAGTGATAATGCGGGGCTTTATCAACCTCAATGCTCTTCACATGAATTAGGGTTAGGAATGAGGCTGGTGGATAAGCGATTAAAATTACGCTATGGCGAACTTTATGGTGTTTTAGTGGAATGCCAAGCTGATGAATATACAAAGGTAAAAATTTGCTTACCTCTAGAGAAAAGTATGGATAATACTGTATAACAATGAATATATTAATCGTTGATGATGAGCCGTTGGCTCGTGAAAATTTACGTTGTTTACTTGAAGTCGAAAAAGATATTCATATTGTTGGTGAATGCAGTAATGCCATTGAAGCCATAGGAGAGATACACCGTAAAAAGCCCGATGTTGTCTTTCTGGATATTCAAATGCCACGCATTACAGGGCTTGAAATGGTCACAATGCTAGATCCTGAACATCGCCCTTATATCGTCTTTTTAACTGCATTTGAAGAGTATGCAATTCAGGCCTTTGAAGAGCACGCCTTTGATTATCTACTCAAACCTTTAGAGCAAGAGCGCCTGACTAAAACATTAAACCGTTTACGCCAAGGTAATAAACAGAATATTGATTTATTATCCCCACCAGAAGAGCGTTTAAAGTGTATTCCTTGTACAGGTCATAGCCGTATTTGGTTAATGCCCATTGATGAGGCAATATTTGCCACATCAAGGCTCAGCGGTGTTTATGTAACCAATAATCAAGGCCAAGAAGGTTTTACAGAATTAACACTACGTACATTAGAAACACGGACACAACTAGTCCGTTGTCATCGTCAATATTTAGTTAATATGGATTATGTTAATGAGATTGTTTTTGGTGATAATGGGCAAGCGGAGTTAATCTTACACAATAACAGCCAAATCCCTGTCAGCCGTCGATATTTAAAACCATTAAAAGAAGCGATTGGTTTAAGCTAATTTATTATAAAGGAGAATAATAGGATGGAACCTATTTATATTAAAGTTTATAAAAATCGCATTGAAATCCGCGATATTCACACACTAAAAGAAGTATCAGTAGAACGTAACTTTTCTCATAGCCGCATGTTAATTGGTGATTTTTATCAAGCTATTGAAGCGCTTTCCTTTGCGCTCAAAGAGCTAGGTATTAATCCATATTCATTTTTTTATAGAAAAAGAGATGTCGTTATCCATCCTTTGGAACAAACAGAAGGTGGATTATCCATGGTTGAAAATCGCTTATTTCATGAAGTTATTATGAGTGGGTTTAATGGGAAATATAAGAAAATAGCTATTAGTGAAAAACAACATCCTCTTATAGATGCAGAAGTCATTGAATTAATAAATAAATCTATAAGTTAGGGTTATTTTCACCCATTATTGATCTTTATTTTTTTATTATCATATCTTTCAATTTGATTATTTAGTGTTAATAAAAAACCACAAAAACAAGTAAATATACTTAATTATTCTATATAATCCGGTATAACTAACAACGTTAATACCTATTATAGTGATTAATCTTAATTTATCTTTTAAATGCATTATTTAGTATAAAATATAAAAGTTACCTTAATAGTATTTTTAAGAGCATTTGTTTTTTAGAGTTAAATTAAAATATTTTGTAATATAGGTGGAAAAATGAAAAAGAATATATTTTTGATTGGTATCGCAGCCTTAGTTTTATCTGGCTGTAATTCAGGATCTGAAAACTCCTTTGAAAAATTCACTAAAATAGTCACCAATCTTAGCTCATATTCATCTGAGGTTGATGAATGGAATGATTATGGCGCTAATCTTAAAAAGAACGGTATTAAATATGAAGCAGCCAATTCATCAGACCAAAAATTTGTACAAGATAAAATGGATTCAGAGTATGTCAATGCAATAAACCATGTTGGCTCTGCATTTACTGTTACAGAAAAATCAAAACAAGAATTAGAGAAAGAAAATCAGGGTTATAAATTTACTTACAATAAAATTGTTACTGTAAAAGATACAAGTAAAAATAATACTGTAGGCTATTGTGTTAATTATGATTCTGCAAGAGTTATCGATGGCCAGATAAAATCAGAAGATAAAGACAAAAAGAATTTCCTTTATATTGATAAAAGCCGACCATTATCTATCTTTACCGGAAGCAGTGATTTTATAAAAGTTGTTTGTGGTGATGATTTTTATAATAAATATAAAGGAAAAGATGCAGACTAATTAGTACGGCATTTAAAATAAATAGTTATTAACTTTTCCTGAAAAAGGAAAAGTTAATAACAGACTAAAAATCTAAAATCAACATCATTCTTATTGACTATTATTGCCTTTATTCTATTTTATAGAATATAAACATTATTTTTCTTTGCGTAAACTTATGATTTCTAATGCTAATTTATCTCGATGTTCTGATCTTTCTTTCCAATTTTTTTCACCTGTGCCATAGGTTTTCTCTACTTCAGCAATAATATCGCCTTGCTTTTTAGGATCAGGGGCTACCAATTTTATATCTAACCCTGCACCTACACCTTCAAAAAGGTGTCGAATACCTTCAGGGCCACCACCAAGATGTTGTGCTTCAAATGGACCAACCGTAGACCAGCGAAGCCCTAAAGAATTTAATACCAGTTTATCTAAATCACCAACTGTAATAACACCTTGTTCAACTAAATAACGGCACTCGTTCAAAAAAGCTATTTGTAATCGATTACCAACAAAACCACCAATCTCTTTTCGAATTAAAACAGGCTCATATCCAAGAGCCGTGTAAATCTCCATGGCTTTATTGATAGAATTATCGCTAGTGTCAGGGCTAGGAACCACCTCCACTAATGGCATAATATTCGCTGGATTAAACGGATGCCCAATCAAAATACGATCTGCGGCAGGATTACCTTCTGCAATTTTTGATGCCATAATACTTGAGCTTGATGATGCAAAAATAGCATGTGATGGTGCGGTTTCCGCGATTGTCTTGAATATTTCTTGCTTTATTGATAGGCGTTCAGGACCATTTTCTTGAACATAATCCGCATTAAGTACCGCTTTTTTTAGATCTGTTGTAAATTTAACCTTTCCATTAAATTCATCATGTAGCATTTGGCTTAAATCTTGAGTATCAGTAATAGTGACATTCCATCCACCTTGTAAAAAACGAATAGCCCAAGCCCTACCAATCACACCACCACCAATAATTGTTAAATTTTTAGACATCACCTTTTCCTCTTAGCTAAGGTTATTACATTGATTTTCGCCCTTCTTATTAATTATTACTTCATAATCCAATTAAAACCAAATTTTTGGAATATTATTGTAACTCAATGAAAAAATAACTTATTATCAATATGTTATATTGAATTTTTAATGTATGGAATTGATTTTTTTTAAAGTCTATCTCTATCAATTGCAAGGCTATTGTAGTTTGGTTTAGAAATAGAGATAAAAAAAACCAGCCAACTTACGTTGACTGGTTTTTATTTTTTGTCATCAACTCAATTTAAAATTAAGTTAATTACCAACTCTTATTGGTTATGAGAGCTGCTACGACGACGAGGTGTACCTTCGTTGTTACGACCACGGAAGTTACCGCGCTCGCCACCACGATCGTTGCTACGCTCACCACCGCG
This sequence comes from Proteus appendicitidis, assembly GCF_030271835.1. Classification (NCBI taxonomy): domain Bacteria; kingdom Pseudomonadati; phylum Pseudomonadota; class Gammaproteobacteria; order Enterobacterales; family Morganellaceae; genus Proteus; species Proteus appendicitidis. The sequence goes on along the minus strand of NZ_CP127389.1, from coordinate 338,174 downwards.
GTCGTTATTACCACGACGTTGTGGTTGATCACCATTGTTAAAGCGGCGGCCACCTTGTGGCTGACCATCACGACGGCTGTTATTACGACGCTCACGGAAAGGCTGAGATTGAGCATCACCCACTAATTGCATATTCAGTGGTTTGTTCATAATACGCGTACGCGTGAAATGGCTTAATAAATCTGTTGGCATACCTTTTGGTAATTCGATGGTTGAGTGAGAACCATACAGTTTGATATTACCAATGTAACGGCTGCTGATATCGCCTTCGTTAGCAATCGCACCAACGATATGACGTACTTCAACACCATCATCACGACCCACTTCGATACGGTATAAATCCATTTCGCCAGCATCACGACGTTCACGACGAGGAGAACGCTCGCGATCGTTATCACCGCGACGGCGATCATCACCACGACGATCGTCACGATCGTTAAATTCGCGACGAGGGCGACGAACTGGATCTGGTGGCAGAATAAGCGCACGCTCACCTTGAGCCATTTTCAGTAATACCGCAGCCAGTGTTTCCATGTCTAACGCTTCTTCACCTTGTGGAGCAAGTTTTGGTAATAGAGCGCGATATTGGTCAAGGTTGCTTGTTTCTAATTGTTGTGCGATTTGCTGTGCAAATTTTTCCTGACGACGTTGGCTGATAAGCTCTGCATTTGGCAGTTCTACTTCAGGAATAGTCATCTTCATTGTACGTTCGATATTGCGCAGTAAACGACGCTCACGGTTATCAACGAATAAAATTGCACGACCCGCACGGCCCGCACGGCCTGTACGACCAATACGGTGAACGTAAGATTCTGAATCCATTGGGATATCATAGTTCACAACCAGGCTGATACGGTCAACGTCAAGACCACGAGCAGCAACGTCAGTCGCGATTAAAATGTCTAAACGACCATTTTTCAGACGCTCTAATGTTTGCTCACGCAGTGATTGGTTCATATCACCGTTTAACGCTGCGCTGTTATAACCATTACGTTCTAAAGCTTCAGCAACTTCTAATGTTGCATTTTTAGTACGAACGAAAATAATTGCCGCATCAAAATCTTCAGCTTCTAAGAAACGAATTAACGCTTCGTTTTTACGTGCGCCAAATGTCATCCAATAGCTTTGGCTAATGTCTGGACGTGTTGTTACGCTACTTTGAATACGTACTTCTTTCGGATCGTTCATAAAACGACGAGTAATACGACGAATAGCTTCTGGCATTGTTGCAGAGAACAGTGCCGTTTGGTGTTCTGCTGGGATCTTACTTAAAATGTTTTCAACATCTTCAATAAAGCCCATACGTAACATTTCATCAGCTTCATCTAATACTAAGCCTTTCAGTTTAGATAAATCTAATGTGCCACGGTTTAAATGGTCTAATAAACGACCTGGTGTACCCACAACAACTTGTGGACCTTGACGTAAAGCACGTAATTGAACGTCGTAACGCTGACCACCATACAGTGCAACAACATTTACTTTTGGTAAATGCTTAGAAAAATCTTCAATAGCTTCAGCAACCTGAACCGCAAGTTCACGAGTAGGTGCTAAAACTAAAATTTGTGGTGCTTTTAATGATTCATCAAGATTATGTAATAATGGCAGGCTAAATGCGGCAGTTTTACCACTACCTGTTTGTGCCATACCTAAAACGTCATTGCCGTTTAAAAGGAAAGGAATACATTGTTGCTGAATTGGAGAAGGCTTCTCGTAGCCTAAGTCATTCAGTGCAGTCAAAATAGGTGCTGATAAACCTAGATCAGCAAAAGTCATATCGGTTTCAGTAGTCATGTCACTGTGCCTCATTCATTATGGCAGCCAGTTGACATAACATACCGCATGGTTTGTCGGTCTTTATCATCTAAAATGTGAACTGGCTCAAATTATATTATTAAACGAACAAACAAGCCCTCATCCTATGTAGATGATGGCTTTCAAACTGATCAGAGAAATGTTCGTCAGCTATTGCTGGTCCGATTCCGCTAGGTCTTCTTGTTGGCCTAACAGTGCTAATTCCAACAATGCGTAGCGGTGCTCAACAAAGTTATGTGCGTTGTTGGCAACCGTCAGCTTGAATAACGCTTCAGCGCTATCCATGTCCCCCAGACTTAGGTAATACTTACCTAAATAGAAGTTAGTTTCACTAAGATGCTCAGCGAGCGAAGTGTTATCGGTTGAAGCCTCATTTAGTTTCAACATTAATGTTTTCTCATTAATATCGCCTAAATAAAACTCAACTATATTCCATCCCCATTGCCCCGTTTTATTCGCTTGCTGGTATCGCTGTTTTAGCTGCTGTTTAGCCAAATCAGTGTTTATCTCTTTTTCTACAAGATATAACCAAAGCGAACGAATGGGATCATTTGGATCGACCTGATAAAACGCCTGCAGATCATCCTGCGCCAATTTCAATCGGCCACCGTAGTACAACGCGATACCACGATTAAAACGCGCATTATTGTAAGTTGGATCAAGCTCTAAAACAGAATCAAACGCTTCATAAGCAGCATCGTAATTCGCTGCTTGCGTAAAATAGATACCTAGAAAATTAAAAATTTCTAGCATATCTGGTCGAATTGATAGCGCCATTGAAAAATCATTACGCGCTAAAGCTCGTAAACCGAGGCTATCATACAGCACACCACGCTCATATAAAAGCTGTGCGTATTCATCTTCGGTTAATGAACGGCTCGCTAGGATTTGTTCTATACGAGCCAATATCACTTCTTGTTGTAAAGAAGGCTGCAATGGTGTAGCAAAAATCGCATTCTTACGCCACTCTGGACTAGTGCTGCATCCGGAAATAAAGATGAAAACAGCAATAGAACAACTGCGCAGAAATGTTTTCATTTCTCACTCCCAAAGTCAGACCTTTCAACAAAAAGCGTTCTAGACGTCCTACTTGTCAATCATAATAAGTCTCTACCGATACCTATGTCTAGCTATCGGTAGTAGAATATCATTAATTCGCAGAATCTTCAGAAGAAGTTTCTGTTGCTTCCTGCTGATTAGCTTGAGCTTCTTTCATGCTTAAGCGAATACGGCCTTGACGGTCAATTTCCAATACTTTAACTGGAACTTCTTGACCCATTTCCAAGTAGTCACTCACTTTCTCAACGCGTTTGTCTGCGATTTGAGAAATATGAACCAGACCTTCTTTGCCGCCACCGATAGCAACGAATGCGCCGAAATCAACGATACGAGTTACTTTACCGTTGTAGATACGACCCACTTCAACTTCAGCAGTAATCTCTTCGATACGTGCGATAGCTTGTTTTGCTTGATCGCCACTTGTTGCAGCAATCTTCACGGTACCATCATCTTCGATTTCGATAGTTGTGCCAGTTTCTTCCGTTAATGCACGGATAACAGAACCGCCTTTACCGATAACGTCTTTGATTTTGTCTGGATTAATTTTGATAGTGTGAATGCGCGGTGCGAATTCAGAAATATCAGCACGAGGTTGGCTAATTGCATCTTCCATTACGCCTAAAATGTGTAGACGTGCGCTTTTCGCTTGGTTTAATGCAACTTGCATGATTTCGCGAGTGATACCTTCGATTTTGATATCCATTTGTAATGCGCTGACCCCGTTACGGCTACCCGCAACTTTAAAGTCCATATCGCCTAAATGGTCTTCGTCACCCAGAATATCAGAAAGAACAACAAAGTTGTCGCCTTCTTTCACTAGACCCATTGCAATACCTGCAACAGATTCTTTAATTGGTACACCTGCATCCATCAGCGCTAAAGAAGCACCACAAACAGATGCCATTGAAGATGAACCATTTGATTCGGTGATTTCAGAAACCACACGAACGGTATATGGGAATTCTTCAATTGTTGGCATTACTGCTAACACACCACGTTTTGCTAAACGGCCATGACCGATTTCGCGACGTTTTGGTGAACCCATCATACCTGTTTCACCAACAGAGTATGGAGGGAAGTTATAGTGCAGTAAGAATGTATCAGTGTGCTCGCCCATGATGTCATCGATAGTTTGAGCATCACGCGCAGTACCTAATGTTGCAGTTACCAGAGCCTGAGTTTCACCACGAGTAAACAGTGCTGAACCGTGGGTGCGTGGTAATAAGCCAGTACGAATGTCTAATGCACGTACCATGTCTTTTTCACGACCATCAATACGTGGTTCGCCAGCTAATACGCGAGCACGAACGATGTTTTTCTCAAGACCTGAGAAGATTTCGCTGATTTCAGCTTCATCTAAAGTTTCATCTTCAGCGACTAATGTTGCGATAACTTCATCACGGATTGCTTCGATTTGTTCATAACGCTCTTGTTTCTCAGTGATACGGTAAGCATCACCAATACGAGCTTGTGCTAGTTGTGCAATACGGTCATGTAAAGTTTGGTTGATAGCTTCTGGCGCCCAATCCCATTTTTCTTTACCCACTTCTGCAACTAATGCATTGATGTTTTCGATCACAACTTGTTGTTGATCATGACCAAATACGACTGCACCTAGCATTTCTTCTTCTGATAATAAATCAGCTTCTGATTCTACCATCAGTACCGCGCCTGCAGTACCTGCAACCACTAAGTCTAATTTGCTAACTTTCAGCTCATCAACAGTTGGGTTTAGAACATATTGTCCATCGATAAAACCAACACGAGCGCCACCGATAGGACCATTGAATGGAACACCTGACAGTGCTAATACCGCAGAAGCACCAATCATTGCAACGATATCTGGGTTAACTTGTGGGTTAACTGAAACAACGGTAGCAACGATTTGAATTTCGTTTAAGAAGCCTTCTGGGAATAATGGGCGTAAAGGGCGGTCAATTAAACGTGCAATTAACGTTTCGCCTTCACCAGGACGACCTTCACGACGGAAGAAGCTTCCTGGGATACGACCAGCAGCGTATGAACGCTCTTGGTAGTTAACTGTTAATGGGAAGAAATCTTGTCCAGCTTTAACTTTTTTCTTAGCAACAACGGTAACAAAAACAGCAGTGCCGTCCATGTCAACCATAACAGCGGCTGTTGCTTGACGAGCCATCATACCTGTTTCTAACGTAACAGTATGTTGACCGTATTGAAATTTACGAACTGTAGGATTCAGCAAAATAATATCCTTTATCTTATTGTCGCCAGATGTTTAGCGACGATGAATGATCTTTTCTCCGCTACGTCCCCTCGCGACTAATGAAAATATTGACCATTGAGTGATAAATACTTTCATTAGCCGCGCGAATTGTCGTAACTAGAGAGACTAAATAACAATCACCACATTAAAACATAACGACTAATATTAAAAATAGCACTTTCTAGTAGAAAAGGGGCCAACAGGCCCCTTTCCACTGAAACTCGCTTGATTAGCGACGCAGACCTAAACGTTCAATCAGTGCAGAGTAACGAGCAACATCTTTACGTTTCAGGTAGTCCAGCAGATTACGACGGCTGGAAACTTTACGCAGCAGACCACGACGGCTGTGGTGATCTTTTTTGTGCTCTGAAAAGTGACCTTGCAGGTGGTTGATTTCTGCAGTCAGCAGTGCAATCTGAACTTCGCTTGAGCCAGTATCGTTAGCATCACGACCAAATTCAGCAACGATTTGTGCTTTCGCTTCAGTACTTAGAGACATAATAAACTCCAAATTAAGTAAAATTTTCAGATAGCCAATCTCTAATTCAGCTATCCAACTCAGCCACCTAAACAGATAGCCGCATTATTCTACGCTTCAAACACTTTTAGCGCAAGATTGCTATTAAGTGTTATCTTGTGCGCTATAGTCCACAACCACTCTTTTCGGAGCGACGAGACCATCTTTAATGATAGCAAGGCCAATGAATTTTTTTTCATCGCCTTCAGTTACTCTTACCCATTCGCCTTCATTAATGTCATGATTAACACGAACAGGCTGCCCCAACTTGAGATAACTCGCAATAATCGTGGTCAAATTCACAACAGGAAAATGTGCAACAGCGGTATCCATAGGCAATAACAGTGCATCAAGCGCTAAGAAAGGATCTTCTTGCGCAGTTTGTGCATTCTCTATCATCGAGCTTAATTGCGCTAACGTTACCATTCGTTCTTTAGGATAATCTGCGACTTCTAATCGACGTAAGAAAATAACGTGAGCGCCACATTGTAATTTCTCACCAAGATCATCAATAATTGTTCGAATGTAAGTACCTTTAGAACAATGAATTTCCAGCTCTAGCTCATCACCTTCCCAGCGAATAAACTGAAGTTCATAAACCGTGATAGGTCTTGCTTCACGCTCAACTTCAATACCTTGTCGGGCATATTCGTAAAGCGGTTTACCCTGATGTTTTAAAGCGGAGTACATTGAAGGGACTTGCAATGTTTCGCCACGAAAACTATCTAAGGCATCATCTAAAGCCTGTTGTGTAAATTGTACTGGGCGCTCTTGAATAACCTCACCATGTGCATCAGAGGTATCTGTTCGTTGCCCTAAACGTGCAATAACACGATAACGCTTATCAGAATCCAATAGAAACTGTGAAAATTTTGTTGCTTCACCTAAACAAATAGGGAGCATACCTGTTGCTAAAGGATCCAATGCCCCAGTATGCCCTGCCTTACTGGCATTAAACATACGGCGGACTTTTTGGAGTGCATCGTTAGAGGAAATATCTTGGGGTTTATCGAGTAGCAATACGCCGTTAATCTCACGCCCCTTACGACGACGCCCCATTATTTATCCTCTTTATGACGACGCTCTTCATCGCTTTTAACGACGTTAGAAACTAAGTTAGACATACGCATACCTTCAACTAATGAGTTGTCATAAGCAAATGTCAGTTCAGGCACAATACGTAAACGCATCGCTTTACCTAATAAAGAACGAATAAAACCAGCGGCTTCATTAAGTGCAGTTAAACCATCTGCAACCATCTCTTCTTCGCTTTTTTCACCACCTGATAAGTTTAAAAAGGTGACAAATACTTTGGCATAAGCCAAATCACGAGAAATTTCAACGCCAGAAACCGTTGCCATTCCAATACGTGGATCTTTGACTTCGCGTTGTAAAATGATAGCGATTTCTTTTTGCATTTCCTGAGAAACACGCTGACTACGGCTAAAATCTCTTGCCATTTTATCTCTCCCTGACAATAGGGTATCGCCCTGATTGTCATTGTTAATTCAAATCTAAAATCAATGATATCTAAAGAGTATACATGAAGTGATATTTAACAACCGCTTTCTCTGATTTCTTTCTTTAGAAATAAAATGTTTCTTTGGTGCTATTTTACCCTGTTATTTCACTTTCATAAATTACTGAAAGGCAATCTATTTCGGTTATGTTGAAAAATGGAGAGGAAATAAGAGGAGAATACAGCAAAGACAGGAATAAGAAGGGAGCCATTAAGCTCCCTTTTAAAACAAAACGGACTAAATTAATCAATAGAACGTTTGATTTCGATAACTTGGAAGACTTCAATCATGTCGCCAACACGGACATCGTTGTAGTTTTTCACACCGATACCACATTCCATGCCGTTACGTACTTCGTTGACGTCATCTTTAAAGCGACGCAGTGACTCCAGTTCGCCTTCATAGATAACCACGTTATCACGTAGAACACGAATTGGGTTATTACGTTTGATGTTACCTTCAACCACCATACAGCCCGCAATCGCGCCAAATTTAGGTGATTTAAACACATCACGGACTTCTGCAAGACCCATGATTTCTTGTTTATATTCAGGTGCCAACATACCGCTCATTGCCAGTTTGATTTCGTCAATCAGGCTATAGATAACGGAGTAGTAACGTAAATCAACGCTTTCTTGTTCAATGATACGGCGAGCAGATGCATCAGCACGAACGTTAAAACCAAGAATGATTGCGTTAGAAGCCGCTGCTAATGTTGCGTCAGTTTCAGTGATACCACCTACGCCTGAACCGATGATTTTCAGTTTAACTTCATTAGTAGACAGTTTAACTAAAGCATCAGTGATCGCTTCACAAGTACCTTGAACGTCTGTTTTCAGAACGATGTTCAGTTCAGAAGTTTTACCTTCTTCCATGTTAGCGAACATGTTTTCCAGTTTAGATTTCTGCTGACGAGCCAGTTTAACATCGCGGAATTTACCTTGACGGTATAATGCAACTTCACGCGCTTTTTTCTCGTCACGAACAACTGTTGCTTCATCACCTGCAGAAGGAACGTTAGACAGACCTAAAATCTCAACTGGCATTGATGGGCCAGCAGATTGAACGTCTTGACCTAATTCGTTACGCATCGCACGAATACGACCGTATTCGAAGCCACACAGAACGATGTCGCCTTTATTCAGTGTACCTTCACGGACAAGAATAGTTGCAACTGGACCACGACCTTTATCAAGGTAAGATTCGATAACAACACCGCTTGCCATACCTTCTTTAACTGCTTTCAGTTCAAGAACTTCCGCTTGTAAAAGAATAGCATCCAGCAGCTCGTCGATACCTAAGCCTTGTTTTGCAGATACGTGCATAAACTGAGTTTCGCCGCCCCACTCTTCTGGCAGGATGCCATATTGAGACAGTTCAGTTTTAACGCGATCTGGATCAGCTTCGTGTTTATCAATTTTGTTCACTGCAACAACAACAGGTACGTTTGCCGCTTTTGCGTGTTGGATTGCTTCGATAGTTTGTGGCATTACACCATCATCTGCCGCAACAACCAGAACAACGATATCCGTTACCTGAGCACCACGAGCACGCATTGAAGTAAACGCGGCGTGACCTGGAGTATCAAGGAAGGTGATTTCACCTTTGTCAGTCTTAACGTGGTAAGCACCGATATGCTGGGTAATACCACCCGCTTCGCCTGATGCTACTTTCGTTGAACGAATGTAGTCCAGTAATGATGTTTTACCGTGGTCAACGTGACCCATGATAGTCACAACAGGTGCACGAGATACTGCGCTTTCTTCGCCAGTATCACGATCGCTCATGACTTGTTCTTCTAACTCGTTTTCACGACGTAAGATAACTTTATGGCCCATTTCTTCAGCAACAAGCTGTGCAGTTTCTTGGTCTAAAACCTGATTAATGGTCGCCATAGCACCCATTTTCATCATAGTTTTGATAACTTCAGACCCTTTTACTGCCATTTTGTTAGCAAGTTCAGCAACAGAAATAGTCTCACCGATAACAACATCACGGTTTACAACAGCCGCTGGCTTATTGAAGCCTTGCTGTAATGAGCTACCTTTACGTTTACCTTTCTTGTTAGTGCGGCCAGCAGCGCGTGCTTCTTCACGATCTGCTTTTTCAGAATGGCGGTTGTTTTTCTTAGGACGAGGAGCCTTAGCGTTGCGACCACGACCGCGACCACCTTCAACTTCAGCATCACTTTCATCTTCTGCATCACGAGCATAACGTGATGTTGTTACATGATAGTCTGAGCCTTCAGTTTCTGGTGCTTTAGGTTCAGCAGTCCATTTTTCAGCATTTTCTTCAGCTAAACGACGTGCTTTTTCTGCTGCAACTCGTGCTTCTTCTTCCGCTTTACGGCGCTGTGTTTCTTCCGTTTTACGCTTCAGTTCAGCCTGTTCAGCATTGCGACGTGCTTTTTCCTGATCTGCTGCTTTATCAGCTTTTGGTTTATCGTTTTGTTTCACTTTATCTTTTTCCGCTGCTTCGCGCTTAGCTAATTCCGCTGCTTCACGTTTTGCTTCTTCAGCTTCACGTTTCGCTTTTTCTTCGGCGTCTTTCTTTGCCTTTTCAGCTTCACGTTTTGCTTTTTCTTCAGCTTCGCGCTGTGCTTTCTCTTGTGCTTCGCGCTGGGCTTTTTCTTCGGCTTCGCGATGCGCCTTTTCTTCCGCTTCACGCTGAGCTTGCTCATCCGCTTGCGCTTTTTCAACGGCGTCACGGTTCACATAAGTGCGTTTTTTGCGGACTTCGATGGCTACTGATTTACTTTTGCCACCTGTACCAGGAACACTTAACGTACTGCGCACTTTGCGTTGTAACGTTAATTTTTCTGGTTGGTTGGTTGATACGTCTTTATCACGATTCAACCAAGCCAGTAAGGTTTCTTTCTCTTTTTGGGAGACAGAATCAGAGACGGTCTTCTTAATACCGGCATCAGCAAACTGCTGTACCAAACGTTCAACCGGTGTCTGAATCTCTTCTGCCAGTGATTTTACTGTTTCATCTGTCATTCTGTTCCTTCCTGCTCAGTTGTTACGCATCATTCCCAAACCAGCAGATATTACGTGCGGCCATAATGAGTTCGCCTGCGCGCTCACTATTTAAACCTTCAATATCAGTTAGGTCGTCGATACCCTGTTCGGCAAGATCTTCCAGTGTGCAGATACCACGGGCAGCTAGATCAAATGCTAAAGAGCGCTCCAAGCCTTCGAGAGCTAATAAGTCCTCGGCTGGCTGGTTATCGCCTAGGCTTTCTTTTTGAGCCAATTCAATCGTTGTTAATGCAGCTTTTGCTCTCTCACGTAGAGCTTCAACGGTGTCTTCATCTAATCCGTCAATAGCCAGCAGTTCACTGATTGGCACATAAACTAACTCTTCAAGGGTAGAGAAACCTTCTTCAACTAAAACAGTTGCGAAGTCTTCATCAATGTCGAGATGCTTAGTAAATATTTCAATGGCTGCGTTTGCTTCTGCCTGATGTTTTGCATTCAGTTCATCAGCAGTCATGACGTTTAATTCCCACTTGTCATCACCACGATGTTTTTTCAGTAACTGTGCTGCCAGACGAACGTTTTGACCATTACGGCCGATTGCCTGTGCAAGGTTACTACTTTCAACTGCAACATCCATTGTACATTTGTCTTCATCGACAACAATAGAAGCAACATCTGCCGGAGCCATTGCATTAATGACGAATTGTGCAGGATTATCATCCCACAGAACAATATCAATTCGCTCGCCGCCCAATTCGCTGGAAACGGCTTGTACACGCGCACCACGCATACCAACACAAGCACCCACAGGGTCAATACGCTTGTCGTTAGTTTTTACTGCGATTTTGGCACGAGAACCTGGATCACGCGCTGCAGCTTTAATTTCAATGATTTCCTCGCCAATTTCTGGTACTTCAATACGGAAAAGTTCAACCAGCATTTCAGGGCGAGAGCGTGTCACGAAAAGTTGCGCACCACGGGTTTCTGTACGTACGTCGTATAAAACACCACGTAGACGGTCACCTGGGCGGAAGTTTTCACGCGGTAACATATCTTCGCGTAAAATAACCGCTTCAGCGTTATTACCTAAATCTAAAGTGATATTTTCACGGTTCACTTTCTTCACAACACCAGTGATAATTTCGCCTAATTGTTCGCGGAATTGATCAACAACCATTGCTCTTTCAGCTTCACGTACTTTTTGTACGATAACTTGTTTAGCGGTTTGTGTTGTAATACGGTCGAAAGTAACAGATTCAATCTGATCTTCAATATAACCACCTAGTTCAATACTAGGATCTTCATATTGAGCAGCTTCAAGTGTGATTTCACGAGTTGGTTGAGTCACTTCATCAACAGCAACCCAACGACGGAATGTATCAAAGTCACCGGTTTTACGGTCGATACATACGCGAACATCAATTTCTTGCTCGTATTTTTTCTTAGTTGCTGTCGCTAGTGCGGTTTCCAGTGCTTCAAAAATCTTTTCACGAGGAAGAGATTTTTCGTTAGAGACCGCTTCCACAACAGCCAGAATCTCTTTGTTCATCCTAGTTGCCTCTTCAAAACTTAAAAGTGGGGTACCAGGTTAGCTTTCTGGATGTTGCTCAGTGCGAACACTTCGTCTTTACCATCCACAGTAACCGTGATCATTTCGCCAGCGACAGACTTAATAATGCCCTGCCATTTACGGCGGTTTTGCATTGCAATTCGTAATACGATAGCGGCTTCTTCGCCGATAAATTGCTCATAATGCGTTGCAGTGAATAAAGGTCGTTCTAAACCAGGAGATGAGATCTCAAGGTTATAAACCGTTTGAATTGGATCTTCAACATCCAGCACAGCACTGACCTGGTGGCTAACATCAGCACAATCATCAACAGTGATACCGTCTTCACTATCAATATAGATGCGCAATGTTGATTCTCGGCCACGAATAAACTCAAGACCGACAAATTCAAAGCCTAATGCTTCTACTGGTGCTGAAACCATCGCTGTTAATTTTTGCTCTAATGTGGACAAACCCACCCCCAAGGCATAAAAAAAGGGCCTATAGCCCAGTATTCTATTCTCTGATAACAAAAAACCCCGAAATTCGGGGCTTTATGCAACTGGACCCTGTAACTTGCCATTCGAGAATAACCTCTTCTTACGGCACATTCCACTCAGGATCATAATCGGTTCAACAAGATGATTAATGAGAAAAGTGCTGTATTGTTAGAAGTGGTTGCGGGGGCCGGATTTGAACCGACGACCTTCGGGTTATGAGCCCGACGAGCTACCAAGCTGCTCCACCCCGCGTTCGAAAAACGTGGCAAATTTTACGCTGATAACAAGCAAAACGCAAGCTATCTGGAATAATGGTGCCGAGAACGGGACTTGAACCCGTACGCCCGTTTTATAGGCACTACCACCTCAAGGTAGCGTGTATACCAATTTCACCACCTCGGCACTTAATGAGACTGTTACTGCGTAAAAATTAACAATCTCATTTAAATCTTTACTTAGTTTACTGCGGAATATCTGTATTTGCTGGCGCTACAGGCGCTGCTAATTGCTCAGCTTTTTTAGCTTCTTCTGTAGTCTGCTCGATAGACATCCATTTGCTGTCTTCACGTACAGTTTTATTGGCACTTAGATTACCTAAAATAAGGGCAAGTACAATAAAAGCTGTCGCTAAAACAGCGGTCATACGGGTCATAAAGTTAGCTGAACCGCTTGAACCAAATACTGTACCGGAAGCACCTGCACCAAAAGAAGCGCCCATATCAGCACCTTTACCCTGCTGTAACAGGATCAGACCAACTAGCCCTGTTGCTACAATGATAAGAATAACAATGAGTGCCGTATACATTTGCGTTACCTTTTCTATGGAACTTATCGTCTTAACGATAACCTTCGATTGCTTCACCCGCTTTAGTTCAAGACCTTACTAAGCGGGTGTGAATACTAACCAAAGCTGAACTGACAAGCAAGGTTATTTTTCTACAAAGTGATTGATTGAAGAAAAAAGCATCAATTAACCAACGTGCTTCACAGCGTCTGCAATACGATTTGCCATCGCCGTGACTTGCTCTTCATTTTCACCTTCAACCATGACACGAATTAAAGGTTCTGTTCCTGATTTACGCAGCAATACACGACCTTTACCAGCCAGTTCTTCTTCAACCGCTTTAGCGACTTTCTGAACTTCTGGTGTTTGTAGTGGATCGTGGCTACCGGTAAAACGAACATTCACTAAAATTTGTGGTAATAGTTTCATGCCACTACATAGATCATGCAGACTCATATGGTTACGTACCATTGCACTTAAAACTTGTAAACCAGCAACAATACCATCACCTGTCGTCGTTTTATCTAATAAAATAATGTGACCTGAGTTTTCAGCACCTAAACGCCAGCCTTTCTCTTGTAATTTTTCAAGCACATAGCGGTCGCCCACTTTTGCTCTGACAAAAGGAATACCCAGTTGTTTCAATGCAATCTCTAATCCCATATTGCTCATTAGAGTACCAACTGCACCACCGCGTAATTGACCTTGGCGTAACGCTTCTCTCGCAATAATGTAGAGAATTTGGTCACCATCAACTTTTAGACCTTGATGGTCAACCATGATGATACGGTCACCGTCACCATCAAAAGCTAAACCAACATCAGCGCCTTCTTCTAATACGCGTTTTTGCAACATACGAACATCTGTTGCGCCACACTCTTCATTGATATTGATACCCGTTGGCTCACAGCCAATAGTGATCACTTCAGCACCTAACTCACGAAATACGTTTGGCGCAATGTGGTAGGTTGCACCATGAGCACAATCGACAACCACTTTAAGACCATTAAGATTGTTTTCATTCGGGAAAGTCCCCTTACAGAATTCAATATAACGACCTGCCGCATCCACGATACGATTTGCACGACCAAGCTCTGCTGATTCAACACAGGTAATTGGTTTTTCCATTTCAGCTTCAATGGCTTCTTCTACTTCATCTGGTAATTTTGTGCCATCAATAGAGAAGAATTTGATCCCGTTATCGTAATAAGGGTTATGAGAAGCTGAAATAACAATCCCAGCTTCAGCACGGAATGTACGCGTTAAATAAGCAACAGCCGGTGTTGGCATTGGCCCTGTAAATGAGGCTGATAAACCTGCCGCAGCTAAACCCGCTTCTAATGCAGATTCCAGCATATAGCCAGAGATACGTGTATCTTTACCAATAATGATTTTACGAGAGCCATGACGTGCTAATACTTTGCCCGCAGCCCAACCCAGTTTTAATACAAAATCAGGTGTAATTGGACTATCACCTACTTTTCCACGGATACCATCTGTTCCAAAGTATTTACGTTCGCTCATTCATTATTTTCCTTTGCAGAAAGAGTCGCTTGTACGACTTTCATCGCATCAACAGTCTCTTTAACATCGTGTACACGAATAATTTGTGCGCCTTGCATCGCTGCAATCACTGCGCATGCCACACTACCAGCAACACGCTCTTGTGGTGGTACATTCAATAGTTGTCCAACCATTGATTTGCGTGACATTCCGGCAAGTATGGGTAAACCAAAGTGATGAAGTTCACTTAAGTGTGCTAATAATTGGTAATTATGCGCTAAATTTTTACCAAAGCCGAATCCTGGATCAAGAATAATTTGATTTTTTTCGATTCCAGCATCAACACAACGTTGAATATTTTCTTGTAAAAAACGATCAACATCTATCATCACATTCTCATAATGTGGTGATTGTTGCATAGTTTTAGGGTCACCTTGCATATGCATAATGCACACTGGCAAACCTGTTTTAGCAGCTGCTTCAAGCGCTCCCGGCTCTTGTAAAGAGCGAATATCATTGATAATTGAAGCACCTACATTTGCAGATTCGGTAATGACTGGAGCCTTGGATGTATCAACAGAGATCCACACATCAAAACGCTGACGAATAGCCTCAACAACAGGAACAACACGCTGCAACTCTTCATCAATAGAGACATCACTTGCGCCGGGTCTAGTAGACTCACCACCAATATCGATGATAGAAGCCCCTTCGGCGATCAATTTTGCGGCATGGTCAACTGCATCATTAAGTGAATTATGAGTGCCACCATCAGAAAAAGAGTCTGGAGTAACATTCAAAATCCCCATAACTTGAGGTGTTGATAAATTAAATTCGGTTCCTCTAGCCATTAATTTCATTTCATTGATACCTTCATAAAAAAACCCCAGAAGCCTGGGGTTTGTATTTATAGCTTACTCAATATGCGTAACCCAATAAGGATTAGTGAGTATTGTTATCAGAAGGTGTATCACTTTCTGACTCAGGCTTGTCTTTTGGCTCATTCGCTACATGCGTTTGTGCTGGCTGGGCAGTAGTCGTTGTACCACTATTGCCATTATTGCCTTCCCAACCCGCAGGTGGACGAACATCACGACGATTCATTAAATCATCAATTTGAGGCGCATCGATAGTTTCATAAGTCATCAGTGCATCTTTCATTGAGTGCAGAATATCAAGGTTGTCCATTAAGATCTGACGAGCACGAACATAGTTACGATCAACGATAGCTTTAATTTCTTCGTCAATTGTACGAGCCGTTTCATCAGACATATGTTGCGCTTTAGCAACAGAACGACCTAAGAACACTTCACCTTCTTCTTCTGCGTACAGCAATGGTCCTAATTTTTCAGAGAAGCCCCACTGTGTCACCATGTTACGTGCAATATTGGTTGCAACTTTGATGTCATTAGAAGCACCCGTAGAAACATGCTCTACACCGTAGATAATTTCTTCAGCTAAACGACCACCGTAAAGCGTTGAAATTTGGCTCTCTAACTTCTGACGGCTCGCACTAATTTGGTCACCTTCAGGTAAGAAGAAAGTCACACCTAATGCACGTCCACGAGGGATAATCGTCACTTTATGCACAGGATCATGTTCAGGAACTAAACGACCAATAATTGCGTGACCAGCTTCATGATAAGCGGTTGATGCTTTTTGTTCTTCAGTCATCACCATTGAACGGCGCTCTGCGCCCATCATTATCTTATCTTTCGCTTTCTCAAACTCAACCATTGAGACAACACGTTTATTACCACGAGCAGCGAATAAAGCAGCTTCGTTAACCAAGTTAGCTAAGTCAGCACCAGAGAAACCTGGAGTACCACGCGCTAAAATTGCTGGATCAACATCGGGTGATAAAGGCACACGGCGCATATGGACTTTAAGGATTTGCTCACGTCCACGCACATCAGGTAAACCAACAACCACTTGACGGTCAAAACGACCAGGACGAAGTAATGCTGGGTCTAACACGTCTGGACGGTTAGTTGCCGCGATAACGATAATACCTTCATTACCTTCGAAGCCATCCATTTCAACTAGCATTTGGTTCAGTGTTTGTTCACGTTCATCATGACCACCACCTAAACCTGCACCACGTTGACGACCGACCGCATCGATTTCATCGATAAAGATGATACAAGGTGCTGCTTTTTTAGCTTGTTCAAACATATCACGAACACGAGAAGCACCCACACCCACAAACATTTCAACGAAATCAGAACCTGAAATGGTAAAGAATGGGACTTTAGCTTCACCCGCGATGGCTTTTGCTAATAATGTTTTACCTGTACCAGGAGGCCCTACCATCAGAATACCTTTAGGGATTTTACCCCCTAATTTCTGGAAACGACCTGGATCACGTAAATACTCAACTAATTCGCTTACTTCTTCTTTCGCTTCATCACAACCCGCGACATCAGCAAAGGTTGTTTTGATTTGGTCTTCTGTCAACATGCGTGCCTTGCTTTTACCGAAAGACATCGCACCTTTACCGCCACCACCTTGCATTTGGCGCATAAAGAAAATCCAAAGACCAATCAGTAATAGCATTGGGAACCAAGACACAAAAATTTGAGTCAGAAGACTTTGGCCTTCAAGTGGTTCGCCCGTTACTTTTACATTACGGTTCATTAAAGTGGTCAGCAGGTTATCATCACGCATAGGCATATACGTGCTGTACTTTGAGTTATCTGTTTTAGTTACATTAATATCATAACCACTTATGCTGACCTCGCGTAATTGGTTATTAGTTAACTCATTGATAAAGGTAGAGTAATCCACCTTACGACTATTCGAATCGCTGGGTCCGAAGCTCTGGAATAATGACATCAAAACGACTGCAATAACTAGCCAGAGGATCAGGTTTTTCGCCATGTCACTCAAGGGATTAACCTCATATTACAACTGTGTTAACAAATAGCTTTAGGGTACTAAAGTTTACGCCCTGTGGCTACAATATATACCTCACGAGAACGAGACCGCGAAGCGTCTGGTTTACGAACTTTCACTTTCGTAAACAGGGAGCGTATTTGCCCCAGGTATTCATCAAAGCCTTCTCCCTGAAACACTTTGACAATAAAACTTCCCCCGGGAGCCAGTACATCACGACACATATCAAGCGCTAACTCTACTAAATACATGGATCGAGGGATATCGACCGCGGGCGTACCGCTCATGTTTGGAGCCATGTCAGACATGACAACCTGGACTTTGTTTTCACCTACTCTATCAAGCAATGCCTTCAACACAAGTTCATCACGAAAATCGCCTTGAAGGAAATCGACTCCAACAATAGGATCCATAGGTAAAAGGTCGCATGCGATAATTCGACCTTTGCTTCCTAACTGCTGTACAACGTATTGAGACCACCCACCAGGAGCAGCTCCTAAATCGACAACGGTCATACCTGGTTTAAAGATATTGTCACTTTGCTGAATTTCTTCCAGTTTAAACCAAGCGCGAGAGCGAAACCCTTTTTTCTTTGCTTGCTGAACATATTTATCACTAAAATGTTCTTGTAACCAGCGGCTAGAGCTTGCCGAACGTTTCTTATTGGCCATTGCGTTTTCCAACTATCATACACTTAGCTATCAAAATTTTTACTATTTCACTCATTTAACCTCGTCTTAACGACATTTTATGGTGATAAGTGAGAGATGGCGTTAGAATAGCGAGTTTTCAATCCCAACAAAGCAAAAATTAATGATGACTCTTAACAAAAAACAAATTCAACACCTGAAAGGGCTCGCTCATCACCTTAATCCAGTCGTTATGATTGGTAACAACGGGTTGACTGAAGGCGTTCTTGCAGAAATTGAAGTCGCTCTGGCACACCATGAGCTTATCAAAGTCAAAATCGCAGGCGAAGATCGAGATGTTAAAAACTTGATCGTGGCAGCGATTGTACGCGAAAGCGGTGCACAGAATGTACAAGTTATCGGAAAAATTCTTGTTCTTTATCGTCCTTCAGAAGCACGTAAGATTATTTTACCGAAATAAAACTTGTATCTTTATATAAAAATGCCATAACTAACTCTATGGCAAAAAAGGCCTTTTAAGGCCTTTTTCATATTACCACAGGATAGCAGTCTAGTTTTCTATAGAAACGTAAAATTACAAATTAAATATATTCTACGTTTAAAACTTCATACTCGACTTGTCCACCCGGTGTAGTGATAACAACGACATCATCTAACTCTTTACCAATCAACCCACGCGCAATCGGTGAGTTAACAGAAATTAAGTTTTCTTTAATGTTCGCTTCATCATCACCCACAATGCGGTAAGTTTGCTCTTCTTCAGTTTCAACATTTAACAGTGTCACTGTTGAACCAAAAATAATACGACCATTGTTATTCATCTTTGTAATATCAATGACTTGAGCATTTGATAATTTTGCTTCAATTTCTTGTATGCGACCTTCACAGAAACCTTGTTGCTCTCTTGCAGCATGATATTCCGCGTTTTCTTTTAAGTCTCCATGTTCACGAGCTTCAGCGATAGCAGCAATAATCTCGGGACGACGAGTACCTTTTAAATATTCCAGCTCTTCGCGTAATTTTTCTGCACCTAGAACTGTCATAGGGATCTGATTCATGTGTTAATACCTCAATACTATTCCTAATAAAAAATAGGTATCATCCTGATTTTTTATACTAACAACACAGAGAAAAGGATCTATTTACTCTTCTCAAGACAAAAAAAGACACAGGCAACCTTAAATTGGGCCTGTCTCTACATATATTCGGTAAATAAGGGGATGCTATTATTCCCAACTCATGCTATTGGGATATAAACTAAACCTCCCATACTTAAAACTAAATCTAACACAACAGACGCATTGCTTCACGCCTTATCTCTCTTTATAAAGAGATAAACAGACTTTTTCTGATAATGAGCGAATCCTGCTTGTTACCGTTTACTTTTGCCCTCATTGCCCTTTAGTATTAGCCTCTGGCAATCAATACTGTAACGTTACACGCTATAGTCACAGATAGAGAAATTATGCGCTTACTATCAACATTTCGACGGATACTTTACACATTAAGTATTATTAGCTTTTCAACCCAAGCAATACCTGTTGAAAACTACACATCCCTTCTTCCTGAAGGAACACAAGTAGGTTTAATAACTCAACCCGTTGGCGCGGCTTCTCCTAATCTTAACTATCATGCCGAGCAATTAGCACTTCCAGCAAGTACTCAGAAAGTAGTGACTGCACTTGCAGCATTACTTCAATTAGGTGGAAATTATCAATTCACCACAACAATGGAAACCGAAGGTAAGATAAAAGACAATCAGCTTAATGGTGATTTAATCTTTCGTTTTACAGGCGATCCTACATTAACTCGCCAGCAGTTAAGAGCAATGGTTGCCATATTAAAGCAAGCTGGTGTTACAAAAGTGCATGGTGATTTGCTTATTGATACTTCTGCTTTTTCAAGTCATGACAAAGCCCCGGGTTGGGTTTGGAATGATATGACCCAATGCTTTAGCGCACCACCAAGTGCTGCGATTGTTGATAAGAACTGTTTTTCTGTCTTGCTGCAAAGTGGCAAAAACGAAGGTGATATTGCCACAATACGTAAAGCTTCTTTCTATCCTGTAACTGTTTTAAGTGAAGTTGAAACTTATGAGAAAGGATCAACTCGCACCCGTTTTTGTGAATTAGATGTCACTGTGCGTGACTTAAATACCTATGTAATCACAGGTTGTATTCCTAAACGTGACGATGCAGTACCTTTAATGTTTTCTATTCAAGACGGCGCGCATTGGACCGGTACAATTTTAAAAGAAGAGTTACAACGCGCTAATATTGAACTTGATGGATATATCAAGCGTCGCTCTCAACTAAAAGCACCCGTTACTGTACTGGCACAAACACAATCAAAACCGTTACATAGCTTACTTACAACTATGCTAAAAGAGTCTGACAATATGATTGCAGACACCGTATTTAGAACTATTGGTCGTGAGTATTATGGCGTTGCAGGTACTTGGCGCTCTGGTGCAGAAGCAACCCGCGCTATTTTAAAACAAAAAGCCGGAATCGATTTAGGAAATACCGTTATGGTTGATGGCTCTGGTCTTTCTCGCCATAATCTCATTTCGCCTGCAACCATGATGCAAGTCCTTCAATATATTGGACAACATGAAAGTGAATTAAACTTTATCACTATGCTTCCCCTTGCAGGGCATGACGGTACATTGCAATATCGAGGCGGTTTTCATGAAGCGGGTGTTGATGGCAAAGTGTCTGCCAAAACAGGTTCATTAAAAGGGGTTTACAATCTTGCGGGCTTTATGACCACGGCAAATGGACAGAAAGTTGCGTTTGTACAATACGTTTCAGCGTATTCACCGCCGACACAGAATCGTAATGCAGGACGCGCTTATTTAGTGCGTTTTGAAACTAATCTGTATAAAGATATGTACAATAACCGCTAGATTTACACGAGATAAGTATAAGCAATTGATATGAAAAACGCCTGATTAATCAGGCGTTTTTTATTTTAATCACAATCAGAATGATGATTAACGTTGGTAGATAAATTCAATACCATCATCGTCTTCTTCATCCCAATCATCGTCATCATCTTCTTCGAAATCAGGGTTTTCAAGCTGTTCTTTGTGGTAATCATCCCACATAAAGTCAACTTTTCCTGGTTCTACTTTTGTTGCAACAATGTCTTGCTCACGCGGAGTAACATTCAGGAATTCCATGATATTCCAGCAAAGTTTTTTCACACCTTCTTGGTTGATTGCCGCTATCATGTAATAGTTTTCATCCCAACCCAGCGCTTCAACAATTGCTTTTGCCTTCTCTTTTGCTTCTTCAGCATCAAGAAGATCAACTTTATTGAACACTAACCAACGTGGTTTTTGTGCTAATTTTTCGCTGTATTTCTCTAATTCAGAGATAATAATTTTTGCATTTTCCACAGGATCCGATCCATCAATAGGATCAATGTCGATCAAGTGTAGTAATACACGACAGCGTTCTAAATGTTTTAAAAATTGGATCCCAAGACCTGCACCATCAGCAGCGCCTTCGATTAATCCGGGAATATCTGCAACCACAAAGCTTTGGTGATTATCCATACGCACCACACCTAAGCTTGGTACTAATGTTGTAAATGGATAATCAGCAACTTTAGGTTTTGCTGCTGATACTGCACGAATAAATGTAGATTTACCCGCATTTGGCATACCAAGCATACCCACATCAGCTAATAACATTAGCTCTAATAGGACTTCACGAGATTCACCCGGTGTTCCCATTGTACGTTGACGTGGAGCACGGTTAACCGACGATTTAAAGCGAGTATTACCTAAACCATGGAAGCCGCCTTTAGCAACCATTTGCTTTTGACCGTGAGCAGTCAAGTCAGCAATAACTTCATTTGTTGCTAAATCACGGACACGCGTTCCGACAGGAACACTGATAGTAATATCTTGACCACGCTTACCAGTACAATCACGACTGTGGCCATTTTCACCACGTTCTGCACGATAAGATTTTGTAAAACGGTAATCGATTAAGGTGTTAAGGTTTTCGTCTGCAATCATGTAGACATCACCACCATCACCACCATCACCACCGTCTGGTCCCCCGTTAGGGATATATTTTTCGCGACGAAAGCTTACACAGCCGTTACCACCATCGCCCGCGACGATTAGGATCTTGGCCTCATCAACAAATTTCATGATTTTACTCCGTATAGTAGCCATTAACGTGCTGGATGGCCGAAATTACCCAGAGATGGCCTTTTTTAAATATAAAAAGCCCCGCAACAGATTTGCAGGGCTTTTGACTCGGTGCTTAAAGGACCAGTAATTATTCAGCTTCGATGCTGATAAATTTACGGTTGTTTGGACCTTTAACTTCGAACTTAATTTTTCCGTCAGCTAATGCAAACAGGGTGTGGTCACGACCACAACCAACGTTAGTACCTGCATGGAACTTAGTACCACGTTGACGAACGATGATGCTACCTGCTAATACAGCTTCACCACCGAAACGTTTAACACCCAGACGTTTTGCTTCGGAATCACGACCGTTACGAGTCGAGCCGCCAGCCTTTTTATGTGCCATTGAACTACTCTCCTAAACCTTAAGCGATACCAGTGATTTTAACATCAGTAAACCACTGACGGTGGCCCTGTTGTTTACGGCTGTGTTTACGACGACGGAACTTAACAATCTTAACTTTATCGCCGCGACCGTGAGCAACCACTTCCGCTTTAACTTTAACGCCCGCAAGGATTGGAGCGCCAATTTGAATGTCATCGCCATTAGCGACCATCATTACAGTATCAAACTCGATTGTTTCGCCAGTAGCTACTTCCAGCTTCTCTAAACGAATAGTTTGACCTTCGCTGACTCGGTGTTGTTTACCACCACTTTGGAAAACCGCGTACATATAAACTCCGCTTTCCGCACACTCCCAATATGTATAATTTGAGTGCACAATTAAAATATTCACATAGGGCGCGAATTCTACGCAAATTTAGTGCCGATGACAAGTACAGATCGCAAACTAGCGTTAAAAAAAAGAGTTTTTTACACGATATTTATTTCAGCCATTTTTAAAGTACAATCTAAATTATAAGAGAGTAAAATCTATGGCATGATCATTTTTTATTAATAATAACGCGCTCATTGGCGAGCCAAAGTCGAAAAAACATGAATTTAGAATCTATTATAAAACTAACATCCGCTGATATGGCTGCGGTAAATGAGGCAATCCTTTACCAGCTTAATTCAGATGTTTCTTTGATAAACCAACTTGGTTACTACATCATTAGTGGTGGTGGTAAAAGGATCCGACCAATGATCGCAGTGCTCACCGGACGAGCATTGGACTATCAAGGTGACAAACATATCTCGGTCGCAGCGCTTATCGAATTTATTCATACTGCAACGTTGTTACATGATGATGTTGTTGATGAATCTGATATGCGTAGAGGAAAACAAACGGCAAATGCCGTCTTTGGAAATGCAGCAAGTGTGCTTGTTGGCGACTTTATTTATACACGATCCTTTCAGATGATGACGGATCTTGATTCGATGCGTGTATTAAAATTAATGTCTAACGCCACCAATGTGATCGCTGAAGGTGAGGTTTTACAGTTAATGAATTGTAATGATCCTGACATTTCTGAAGATGACTATATGCAAGTTATCTATAGCAAAACAGCTCGTCTCTTTGAAGCGGCTTCTCATGCATCAGCGATCCTTTCAGGTGCGACGCCTGAGCAAGAAAAAGCATTCCAAGATTATGGTCGTTATCTTGGGACTGCTTTCCAGCTCATTGACGATTTGCTTGATTATGATGCAGACAACAACCAGTTGGGTAAAAACACGGGTGATGATCTCGATGAAGGTAAACCAACGTTGCCATTACTTCATGCTATGCATAACGGCAATGAAGAAGAATCCCAATTAATTCGCCAAGCCATTGAACAAGGTAATGGTCGCCATTTATTGGATACTGTTTTAACTACGATGAAACAGTGTGGTTCTTTGGAATATACCCGTCAAAAAGCAGAAGAAGAAGCAGACAAAGCGATTGAGGCTTTATCAATTATACCTGACTCACCGTATAAAGATGCGCTTATTGGGCTTGCTCACGTCGCTGTACAACGTCAATCATAACCTTTATGTTAAGACATTAGTTATGTAAAGAAGCCCGCCAGAGCGACTATGTCGATTCTGGTGGGCTTTTCAACTTATTAAGTACTTCTTCGTTTTCTCGCTCAATCGCGTCCTGATTATCAGCATCAATATAACTAATAAGCTTTGCTAACCCTTCACGGAGCACAAATTTCACAATTTTCTCTCGTTCTGACTTGGTTAATTGATAATAAGCTTCAACCCAAATCAAAAAAGCATCCTGACGCTTTGATAAATACTCAGCCGGAGGCTCATGTGCAGCTAGCACGCCAATCACCTCATCAGGAAGGCTTTTCACTGAATACTCGACAGCTTTCCCCTGAACACCTCGTTTACGGCGATTTTCCCATCCTTCACGACGCGCCATCAAGTTAACTCCCTGCGGTGAGTTAGGTAACCCCGCAAGCCCCACTAATTCTTTCGCTGTATACCATTCTTTTTTCATGATCTCATCTCACATTCAACTAAGAGGTTAGTCAGATATCTGTTGCGGATAACGCAATAATAAATTCTTTAAAATCGCTTAATAATTGACGATTTTTTCTAAAAAACTTCTAATACCATCCCGCAATATCAGCTCTGTTAATGTTTTTTGTTCACCATCATTTAGTTGTTGGAATGCTTTCACCCAGATAACGAGTGGCTCCTCTTTTTTATTTAGTTTGTAATGTGCTAATGGTTCATAAAGTTCCAGAGCAATTAAAGTTTCTTCTGGCAAACAAGAATAATGATATTCAACACCATTACCTTGTTTATTCTTTATCTTTTGTTTTTGCCAAAATTCTCGTTTAGCTTTCGCATTTACACCTTGTGGTGATTTAGGTAATCCACCTATACCCGTCAATTCCTTTGCCGTATACCACTCTTTTTTCATTATGTTTCTCTAAAATTGTTATCAACTTCAAAAAAGAAATTATTAAGAAAAAAATCAGAAATCTTTTTAGAAAAATAATGTTATTTTATTTTCTAAATAATCAGTTTAAATGCTTTAGGACATTTCTAATAAACTGTTATTTATACCACTAACACAGCAATCAATTTTATAGAAAAAGGATTAAAAATGATTTCAAGGAAATCTGATTGGCATCCTGCCGATATTATTGCCGCACTTAGAAAACGAGGAACAACACTTGCTGCCATCTCTCGCCAAGCAGGGTTAAGCTCTTCAACACTCGCTAATGCGCTGTCACGCCCTTGGCCTAAAGGAGAAAAAATCATTGCTGATTATCTTGGTGTCTTCCCTTCTGAAATTTGGCCTAGCCGTTATTTTCATCCTGAAACAGGAGAATTACTTGAGCGAAAGATTCGTGACAAAACTAATAATTAACTAATAATTACATACATTATAATTAATAAAAAAAACCGCTGATACTATATCAGCGGTTTTTATTTAATTTTGCATTATTTTTATAGCAAAAAAAGTATTTCTTTATTTATTAATAAATTCTTCACCAAGAATTATATCTTTTTTCAATACATCTAACATGCCATTAAGAGATTGTTTTTCGAAATCACTTAATTTACCAATAGATAAATATTCCTCTACACCATTTTTACCTAAACGAATAGGTTGTGCAAAGAAACGGGCATATTCTCCGTCGCCTTCGGTATAGGTACATTCAATAACATCTTTTTCGCCATTTAAAGCACGAATTAATGAAAGACCAAAACGAGCTGCCGCTTGACCCATTGATAATGTAGCTGATCCGCCACCGGCTTTTGCTTCTACTACCTCAGTACCTGCATTTTGAATGCGTTTAGTCAGCGCGGCAACTTCATCATCTGTAAATGAAACACCATCAACTTGGGATAATAGAGGAAGAATAGTCACACCAGAGTGTCCACCAATCACAGGAACATTGGTTTTTTGTGGATCTTTACCTTTTAGTTCAGCGACAAAGGTATTGGCGCGAATAATATCGAGAGTGGTAATTCCGAAGAGACGTTTTTTATCGTAAACGCCTGCTTTTTTGAGTACTTCAGCGGCAATAGCAACCGTTGTATTCACTGGATTAGTAATGATACCGATAAGTGCTTTAGGGCAGTTTTGTGCAACCTTTTCAATTAAGTTACGCACAATACCTGCGTTAACATTGAAAAGATCTGAACGATCCATGCCTGGCTTACGAGCTACACCCGCAGAAATCAGAACAACATCAGCGCCTTTTAGTGCAGGAGAAGGATCTTCACCCGCAAAACCTTTTACAGTAACTTGAGTCGGGATATGGCTTAAGTCAGCTGCGACACCCGGCGTGACGGGAGCGATATCATATAAAGAGAGTTCACTACCAGCAGGAAGCTGGTTTTTAAGAAGAAGTGCCAGTGCCTGACCAATACCACCTGCTGCACCGAGAACTGCTACTTTCATTCTGATACTCCTTAGTTTACAAGATAGTGGAACGCCTTAAAGATATTCACTATTACGCAATTCACCTTGTAAAAAACAATTATTTAACAGCAATATTGCATAATAAGGCATTTACAGTGAAAAATAATACTCTGGTTATTCTAAACAAATTGCTTATCTGTTAATGAGATAGTGGACACTCTTTTGATAAATAATTTCAATAAATATGGCAAAGTGTTAAGTACACCATTATCCTTGTGATAACCATTTAAGCTTATCATTTAGTTAACAAATATTTTACTTTCTTTAAATTATCACATTCACATGCTGTAAATGAAATTTTTTTGCAGTACATTCTACTTTACAATTTTGAAGAGGCTATCATTCGTCTTTCTTCGTCTTATGTTGCATAAAAATTCACTTCTCTGCATAATACACAGGTTATTGATAACTCACTAAAGGTGAACTATGCGCGTTCCTTCTAAGCAAGAAGACTTGGTTAAAGCGTTTAAAGCCCTGCTGAAAGAAGAAAAATTCAGTTCACAAGGCGAGATTGTGACTGCATTACAAGAGGCTGGATTTGATAATATTAATCAGTCCAAAATCTCTCGTATGCTAACAAAATTTGGTGCAGTAAGAACCCGTAACGCCAAAATGGAAATGGTGTATTGTCTTCCTACTGAGCTTGGCGTACCAACAGCCAGCAGCCCATTAAAAAATCTGGTACTTGATATCGATCATAACCATTCTGTTGTGGTGATAAGAACAAGTCCGGGTGCGGCACAACTTATTGCACGTTTATTAGATTCATTAGGCAAAGCAGAAGGGATCCTTGGCAGTATTGCAGGTGATGACACCATTTTTTCAACACCCGCACCAGGATTTTCCACAGAAGAATTACGAGACGCTATTCTGAATCTTTTTGATCAAGAATTATAATTAGCCTTTCTACAGCTTCAAAAAATAAGCCACTGAATGTTCAGTGGCTTATTTATTTTTAATACTGGCTATCAGGAGCTTTAGGTTGTGCTAATTTTGCGAGCAGTTTTTCGTGAATACCACCAAAACCGCCATTACTCATAATCAAAATATGATCGCCCGCTTGAGCTTCTTTCGCAATCATATCAACAAGTGTATCCAGATCTGTACTCCAGCGAGCCGGTTGTACACAATGTTCTGCAATATCACTCACTAACCATTGAATATTAGGTGGCTGGAATAAGAAGACTTCATCAGCACGACCTAATGCAGGCGCGATATCATCCTTACTAATTCCCATTTTCATGGTATTTGAACGAGGCTCTAACACCGCAATAATACGTGCAGTTCCACCGACTTTACTGCGTAACGCTTCAAGCGTTGCCAAAATCGCTGTGGGATGATGCGCAAAGTCATCATAAACACTTATTTGGTTAACCTCACCACGTAGCTCTAAACGACGACGCGCATTAATAAACTTATCTAATGCCTCACAAGCATCAGCAGGTAAAACGCCAACGTGGTGCGCTGCAACAATCGCCATTAAGCCATTTTGCATGTTGTGTTCACCAGAAAGTCCCCAACACACCTCTGCGACTCGCTCACCTTTGTGGAATACCTCAAAATGACTACTGTCATTACTGAGTTTTTTGGCTTGCCAATCTCCTGTTTCACCCGTGAATTCTTGTTCACTCCAACATCCCATGCCAATGGTCTGTTTTAAATTCATATCGTTATCAGGCATGATGATTTTCCCTGTGCCTGGAACAATACGAACTAAATGATGGAATTGTTTTTGAATCGCCGCTAAATCATCAAAAATATCAGCGTGATCGAATTCAAGATTATTTAAAATCAGTGTACGTGGCGAATAATGAACAAACTTAGAGCGCTTATCAAAGAAAGCACTATCATATTCATCCGCTTCAATCACAAAGAAAGGGCTTTCGCCTAACTGTGCAGATACTTGGAAATTACCCGGAACACCACCAATTAAAAAACCGGGTTTATAACCACAGTCTTCTAAAACCCAAGCCAGCATACCTGCTGTTGTGGTTTTACCATGAGTTCCAGCAACGGCTAATACCCAACGTTCAGGTAAAATATAATCGTGTAACCACTGAGGACCTGAGGTATAAGGTAAACCTTTTTCAAGTACCGCTTCAACACAAGGATTTCCTCGTGTCATCGCATTACCAATAATCACCATGTCAGGGGCAGGTTCTAATTGTTTTGGGTCATATCCCTCAATCAGTTCGATTCCCTGATTTTCTAATAAAGTACTCATGGGTGGATAGACATTAGCGTCTGAGCCTGTGACTTTATGTCCCTTTGCTCTAGCTAAAATCGCAAGGCTTCCCATAAAGGTGCCACAAATACCAAGAATATGAATGTGCATGAATTTCTGTCCAATAGCATGAAGTTGGTCACTATTCTAACGATCAAAAAGCAGATAAGGAACGGATTAACCTTTGAATCATCCGATTCTTTGGCTAAACTTGCCACCACCAAGGAGATTTTCCTCCTTTTTTACTTTACCCACTCACATTCAGGACCTGCGTCATGAAAACATTAGGCGAATTTATCGTCGAGAAACAACAAGATTTTCCCCATGCAACTGGTGAACTTACTGCATTACTTTCAGCAATTAAGCTTGGGGCTAAAATTATCCACCGTGATATTAACAAAGCAGGGTTAGTCGATATTCTTGGTACTAACGGTGTTTCTAATGTTCAAGGTGAAGCCCAGATGAAACTGGATCTTTACGCGAATGAGAAACTAAAAGCTGCATTAAAAGCACGTGGTGAAGTTGCGGGTATCGGATCAGAAGAAGAAGATGATATTGTTATCTTTGAAGGTGATCGTGCTGAAAATGCTAAGTATGTTGTACTAATGGACCCTTTAGATGGTTCGTCGAATATTGATGTAAACGTTTCCGTCGGCACAATTTTCTCTATTTACCACCGTATTACGCCTATTGGTCAATCTGTTACTTTAGATGACTTCTTACAACCAGGTCATCGTCAAGTCGCAGCAGGCTATGTCGTTTATGGCTCCTCAACCATGTTAGTTTATACAACAGGTTGTGGTGTTCATGCCTTTACTTACGATCCATCTTTAGGTGTATTCTGTTTATCTCATGAAAGCGTACATTTCCCACCAACAGGAAATATGTACTCAATCAACGAAGGTAACTACATCAAATTCCCATTAGGCGTAAAAAAATACATTAAGTATTGCCAAGAACAAGACGCGGCAACAAATCGTCCTTATACCACACGTTATATTGGTTCTTTAGTTGCTGATTTTCACCGCAACTTACTGAAGGGCGGTATTTATATTTACCCAAGTACTGCAAGCCACCCTACTGGTAAATTACGTTTACTCTATGAATGCAATCCAATGGCGTTCTTAGCCGAACAAGCTGGCGGTAAAGCAAGTAACGGTAAAGAGCGTATTCTTGATATCGAACCAAAAGAACTTCACCAACGTATGCCTTTCTTTGTAGGGACTAAATCGATGGTTGAACAAGCTGAAAGCTTTATGGCGCAATATCCAGACGAAGAATAATCCATTCGTTTAGCACGAACATAGATAAACCGGGCTTCTTATTCGTCCGGTTTTTTCATCTTTGAAAATAGCGCTTTCTTTTATTTGCTGCTTATTTTTGCGTCAGAACGCAACATGTTCGGCAAAAAACGGGTATTGTTAAAAACTTTTCGCTATACTAGAGGCCACGTAAAATTAATTTTTTTATAGGAAATTTTTTATGAGCCTGAATCATGTTCCTGCTGGTAAAGAACTACCAGAAGATATCTATGTTGTTATTGAAATCCCAGCAAACGCGGATCCCATCAAATACGAAGTTGATAAAGAAAGTGGCGCACTGTTCGTTGACCGTTTTATGTCAACTGCAATGTTCTACCCATGCAACTACGGTTACATCAACAACACGTTATCTTTAGATGGTGACCCAGTAGACGTTCTGGTTCCAACTCCATATCCATTACAACCAGGTTCAGTTATTCGCTGCCGTCCTGTTGGCGTACTGAAAATGACTGACGAATCAGGTGAAGATGCGAAACTGGTTGCAGTTCCACACACTAAACTGAGCAAAGAATACGATCACATTAAAGATGTGACTGATCTGCCTGAACTGCTAAAAGCACAGATCAAACATTTCTTTGAACACTACAAAGATTTAGAAGCGGGCAAATGGGTTAAAGTTGACGGTTGGGAAGGCGTAGAAGCAGCTAAAGCTGAAATTCTGTCTTCTTTCGAGCGCGCTAAAAAATAATTCTGACATCATCAGAATGACTGATTAACTTATGATCCAATAGGTTAATCAATAAAAACGGCTCGATAGTGATATCGAGCCGTTTTCAGACATCTTTCAGTAAAAGGTAGATCTGACCAATTACTCTTCTTCGTGACGTTTTAGCCAGTCACCGCTTTTTATTTCACGTAAACCATCAACAGGCTTTTGATAAAGGTAGATCCAAGCGCTGCCATAAGGCGTTGAAATCAGTTGTCGCTTGTAATCTTGATCGTTCTTTTTCAATTCATCAAGCTCTGTCAAAATAGAGGGCGTTATCCGATAAACTTCGCACTCTATTTCGCCATCACCTTCAACCACAGCAGGATAAAACCCTAAATCATAAAGTTTATATCCCACTAATTTATGCTCGCCTAATAGCTGCGCATAGGTCATCCAGTGATGATTACCTTGGTTTTGTCGTAAACTACCATAAACAATAATTCGCATATAATTTAAAACTCAAATTGATAAAGCAGATCTATTGCCTGATTCATACCAGACACTGCCTGTAAATACAACCTGGGCATCAAGCGATAACGTAAAGTTAACGTCGCTAGCGAATCAAATATACCCACTCCATATTTTACTTGTAGATCATTGGTTATCTTGCCACTGACCACAACTTGTGAGCTATCACCCACACCTTGCGTATCCAATGCTAAATCTGAAACACCAAAGGTTTCACCAATGCGTCCTACAAGCTGACCACTTTGACCAACACCTAAGCCTATCAGCATTGCCGTCATTTGTGATGAGTCTGCATCACCACTTTTATCTAACCCTTCACCTCTTAGCAAGTAAGATAACGCTTCTTGCTGGGTAAACGCAGGTTCAGAGAAAATTTCAACTTTAGGTTTATCTGCAAGCCCTGTCACCCTGACACCAGCAATCACATTATTTGCTGTGTTTTCAGGATTACGAATCGCTTCAATATTTAAGTAAGGTTGATCAACTGGCCCTGAGAACAAGATTTGTCCCTTACGCACTTGTAAGTCTTGCCCATAAGCTTTGAATGCGCCTTTTGGAATATCTATTTGGCCATTTAAACCTAGCCCTTGTTTATTTTGATTGACTTTAAGCGCCCCCGTCAATCTAGCTTTAAGCCCAAATGCGTCCAGTGTCACATCATCGCCAATATTAATCGCTAAATTGCTCTGAATTGGAATGGATGTCTCTTTTGGTGCAATAGGTTGCAAGTTTTTATCTAGCATCACTTCATCAGAAGACGCTGATACCGCAGATTCTGGTAAATCTTGCACCACAATGCGCGCCCAAGGTATATCAATGCGACCGTCTAATTTCAGTAAATGGGGGCTTGCCTCAAACACTAAATCAGGGTTGACATCAATACGAACCATCGGAGGTAATGCAACACGTAACTTATTACCATTTGCTGCCACAACAGCGCGCCATTCCTCTAATTTACGCCAATCTGCATTACCCGTAAGATTTAAATAACCTTCTGGTGTTTCGATTCTGCCACTTAAATCAGAGGTTGCACCATTAAAGCTAATATCAACATTTCCTTTGGTGATATCAAATGGGATCCAATGCCCAACCACTTTTAATTGATTAATACCGAATTGACCAAATAACAGCGGTGATTGCGCATTTCCTCCTAAACGTAATTGAGCGCCCACGCTTCCTTGAGCTATTTCACCTTTCCCTAAGAACGGTTTGATTAAATCTAATGTCAGATTATCAATATCAACCGTACCAGACAGTTGGCGTTTTTTCTCAAGATCAGCAACATTCACATTACCTTTAAAATCACCATTACCCGCAATACTAATCAACCATTGCAATGTGGCTTTGCCATTATTTACACCAGCATTTAAAGTAATTGCATCAAAATCAATCGGTAAAACAGTACCATCAATATTCTGTTTTACACCAACACCTTGCCCTTTCAGGTTTACAGACGCTTTCGGTAATCCGCCTTTTGAATTCCAAGTTGCTGTCGCATCGCCAGTAAATACGCCTCGAACAGAAGTCTCTGCTGGTAGGAAAGGTTTGATCATAGCGAGATCAAAACGTGTCAATGTAATTGCGGCAGATCCGCTTTCACCCACTGTTATCGCTTTAGGAACACAAACTTGTGCATTTGGGTTTACCCAACAATGAGAACCAATGGTGACTTCTTGCTTTTCTGCCAACAAATTTAACGCCATGGCTTTATTTAAACGCCATTCACCCACAGGAGTATCAAATGCCGTATTATTTAGCGTTCCTTTCCATTGCTGTTTTTCTTTATCGAATGAACCCGCTAATGTCAGTCCGCCAGAAACAGGCTCTCCATCCATTTTTAGCGTCAGTTTATGCTGTTTTTCTGTACCAGCAGCATCCAGCGTTAAATTGCGAATAACTAAATCGGCTTGTTTTAACTGGCGAGCAGTAATTGCTAGCTTGCCGCCAATCTCTTTGTCTGATTGAACATCACCTTTAATTGTGATGGATTCAATACTGACTTGATCTTGCCATTTAATACCATGAGCATTGATATCAGCAATAATCTTAGGTGTATTAATATCACCACGAATATTAACCTTACCTTTAATGACTCCAGCCAATCCAGGCACTAAACCATTTAATCCTGGCGCATTAATATTGGCATCTAATGCCCATTTATCACCTAAATGCCCTTCAATATCGAGGTTATTCTTACCAAGAATAAGTTTTAACTGAGGGATATTCCATTGGCCAGAATCATTACCGTAAGCATTACCTCTCGCTTTGATAAGATTATTTTTGATATTGCCATCTAAGGTGATTTCAGGAACACGTAATTGCCAACTTCCGCCATATAAACTGCCCGTTGTGGCAATGCGCCCATCTAATTTAGCGGGCATATCCGGATATTGTTTAACGGTATTAATACCTGAAATGGTTAATAACGCATTCCAGCTAATTGCCTTACTCCAATCAGCAACACCAGTAATATCCGCATGACCTTGCAAAGCGGCTAAACGTAAACGTGTCAGCTCTATTTTCTCTTCATTCCCTTTCGCATCTAGCATTAATTTAGCTGGCGGGATCTCCTGACCTTCAATATCGGAGCGTAATGAGAGATCATAGTTGTCTGTCTGACCATTTAAACGCAGCCGAGTATCATTGAGTTGATACTGTACATCGCCCGTTAATGGCCAACGAACTTTCTGACTTTCAAGTGTCAATTTTAATGGAAGATGTGGTTTTGCCAGTTCCGCTTGAGCGTCTAAAGTTGCGGTAACCGTTCCTGTTAAAGAGAGTGCTAATTTAAGCTCTTCGAGTAATGCGCCTTGTAAAGAAAGCGTCGCTTTTTGATCTTTAAAATCTTCAAGCCCTGCCACATCACGAATAGTCGCATTCACATTTAAATTAACAGGCCACTGCTTATCTAGGGTAATTCCCCCATTTAAACTAATCTCACCTTCTGGTGCATCAACATTTAATTTAGTGAGATTAACCTGTTTACCTTGCGTATTGGCTTCAAAAGATAATTGGTTAATCGTAACCGGTGTATCCCCTGTTATTTGTAACTGCTTACCTTCAATACCTTCAACATTTACATCAACAGGAATAATAATTTCGGGTAAATCAGCTAACAGAGGTTTAGCAAAAATCGCTTTAATTGTCTCAGCTAAAGCCTGTTCTTTTTCTTCTTGAGTTGTTGGCTCAGTTTGAGTTTTTGCCGTGACAACTTCGTTTACATCTTGTGCAACCGCTTCAACACTGCCTTCTTCTGGTGTTTTCGGTAATGCCACCAGCAAATCATTAATAAGTGTTGGATTTAATGTAACTTGACGACCTTCCCACTGTGCGCCTGTTTTAAATTCACCAAGCGAGATTGCCATATCGTCAATCTTCACATGTGTATTTTCTAATGAGAGTGAATTTAAATAGATAGGTAATGGTGCATTAAGCTCTGTTAAAGGCTCTGATGAAGGTGTTTCTTCAGAAGGGGGAAAAGCACTAGTATCAACATTAACAACAACATCTCGTGTGCCTAATGTATCGACACAAACTTGTTTATCAGTCAGGCACGCTAGACGTAATCCTAATGATAACTCTCCCACATTCACGTCAACACCGGGCATTTGATATTCAACACCCGTTAAACGTAGATCTTTCCAGCCTCCGTTAACCTCTTTAATGGCTAAACCGGGAACCCAACGCGCTGCGCTGTTAATAGCAAAATGTAAACCAGATTGTGTTCCTAAAACCCAAGCTACAGCACCAAATGTAAGCAAAATAATGATAAGGAGTATTAGCGCAATCCATTTCAACCACTTTTTTATCATAACTCTGCTCCTAACCCGATATAAAACTGGAGTCTACGCTTATCAACGTCGCTCACAGGTAATGCTAAATCAAATTTAATGGGGCCTACTGGTGATGCCCAACGAACACCCGCACCCGCACCTGTTTTAAAATCACTACGAGTAAAATCATTAACGGCTTCACCGCTATCAATAAAGACGGCACTCCACCAGTTCCCGGTCACGTTATATTGGTATTCTGCTGAGCCAACTAACATTCTTGAGGCACCCGTTAAGTTACCTTTACTATCTTCAGGTGAAATACTTTGATATTTAAAGCCACGAACGCTTCTATCACCACCCGCAAAGAAACGAAGTTCAGGTGGCACTTGCCCAAAAGCATTGGTTTCAATCCAACCAAAATTGCCTCTTACCACAAAACGATGCCCATCCCAAGGCGTACGTATCCACACTTGTTGAGCATTGAAAGCTAAAAACTCAACATCA
The DNA here is from genome assembly GCF_030271835.1 of Proteus appendicitidis. Classification (NCBI taxonomy): domain Bacteria; kingdom Pseudomonadati; phylum Pseudomonadota; class Gammaproteobacteria; order Enterobacterales; family Morganellaceae; genus Proteus; species Proteus appendicitidis. The sequence goes on along the minus strand of NZ_CP127389.1, from coordinate 302,633 downwards.
GAACCCCAAATTTTATTTGAGTAATTTAAAGAGTAACGTTGGCTATCTCCCCAATAAGGCATCATGCCACCGCGTTGACGTACTCGACTCGCATTAACCCCTGGATATAACAGCATAGTGGTATAAGTGTCTTGCCCTTGAGTAAAGTGGCTGAGGCTCCAGCGGGTATTTATGCTATATTGCCAACCTGTAGACATATCCCAATTTCGAGAAAGGTTCAGCGTTGTCGTATCAGAACGCGTGTCATTATAGTCTGTTCTCTTAAAACCACCGTCTATCGCATAATATTGCTCTAATGGATTAATTTTTAATGGAATTTTGTATTTCGCACCAATAGATTGTTCAGGTTGAGAAATACTAAGATCTGACGTCAGGCTATGACCACGAGAATTCATCCAAGGTTTATTCCACTGCATATTCAACCTAGGCCCTACATCAGTTGCATAACCTCCCCCTAATTCAACGTAGTTACGAGAGCGAGGAGTGACAACCGCATCCATAGGGAGCAAGTAAGAATGCTCACTGCGTGCTTTTGCGATATCAGGCGTCACAAGTGCTGAGTTAAACCAACCTGTTGCCGCTAAGCGTCGATTAAATTCTGCCAGATCTTCTGAGGAGTAATATTGCCCTTCTTTAAAAGGAACAATATTTTGTAGATAGTCTTCACGGATTTGAGAACCGCTATAATTCACCTTACCAAAGCGGTAACGCTCGCCGCTATTAAAGACGAAATCCCAATAAGAGGCGTGATTATCTAAAGAAACACCGAGCTGGCTTTTTTCCATTTCAGCATCGAAGTAGCCACGGCGAACAGCAAGCCCCGTTAGCGAACCTTTGAGCTTTTCATAATCACCATGGTTTAACACGCTATCAAGTGGCGGCGTATTCTCTTTAATGACCTTAGCATATTGGCTATCTGTTTTAGCACCGCCTTCGAGAACCACATCGACTCCTTTTAATAAAATCGGAATACCTGGTTCAACTTTTGCTGTTAATACCGAACGTGCTGGCGGTGTATTTTCTTGATAAGAGAATGTCACAGTAGGCTGATAATAGCCTAATGGGCGAAGTCCTTCTTGAATTGCCTTTTCAACACGCGCACGAAAACGCCCGTCAGGTGCAACTTCTTCTGTTGTAATGTTTGATAGCTGGACTCGCGCATTTTTTTCGAGCTGCCCTTCTAAACCTTCTACTTTTAAACGCAAATTTGCCCCATAGGCAACGGGTGCGATAAAAGACAGACAGAGAACGTAGATAACGGAGTATCTCGGCACGTTTTCTCCTCAATATGATTTAATCCATGTGATGAATTGACGACAAACTGTTTTAAGCTTTATTGTAGATTTAGTTTATAACAATATTAAACCTTTACCATAGTAAAGCGTTTACAAATATAAAAAATGGAGTCTACCTTGCAACATAAAGCTTACCAACCAGAGAATGCCTTAAAGGGTACTTCGACACCATTAGAAATATCTGCTAATCATGCAGTAAATGGGCATTCTATCAATGATATTCCTGAAAAAATGAGTATCGCTTATTTTGCGATGGGTTGTTTTTGGGGAGTTGAACGTCTGTTTTGGCAACAACAAGGCGTTTACTCAACAAGTGCAGGTTATAGCGGTGGTGTAACAGAAAATCCAACCTACCAACAAGTTTGCCAAGGATTAACGGGTCATAGTGAAGTCGTGAGAGTCGTTTTTGATCCTACAATAATTAGCTACTCACAACTTTTGGCGCTTTTTTGGGAAAATCATAATCCTGCACAGGGTATGCGCCAAGGTAATGATATTGGTAGTCAATATCGCTCGGCAATTTACACCGTTAATGCAGAACAATATGCGCAAGCTATTGAGTCCAAAAAACGTTATCAGCAAGCGATGAATGCTCAAGGTGCTACTGAAGCAATCACCACAGAAATTCAACCTACAGGGCCTTTTTATTTTGCTGAAGATTATCACCAACAATATCTCTATAAAAATCCACAAGGTTATTGTGGCTTAGGGGGAATTGGTATCTGTTTCCCACCTGAAAAGTAAAACTAGCAGAAAATAGCAGGGCGATGATATAATTGCGCCCTCTTATCTTTCTTTGTGAAAAACTTCATCACAATATATTGATTTATCTTCTATTTTTAACACTCTAGTATTACCCTTTGGATTAAATACTTGGGGTGGTGTGAGCCTTATATGCTTAATAGTTTACTCATTGTGCTTTTGCTTTGTGCTATCAGCGCCTTTTTTTCGCTGTCCGAAATCTCTCTTGCTGCTTCTCGTCGAATTAAGCTCAAACAACTTGTTGATGAGGGCAATATCAACGCTGCTCGTGTATTAAAAATGCAAGAAATGCCGGGCATGTTTTTTACCGTCGTACAAATTGGATTAAACGCCGTCGCTATATTAGCGGGTATTGTTGGTGAATCTGCATTTTCGCCTTCATTAAAAAGCTTTTTCCTACAATTTTTTGATGAAGCACTCTCACAACAATTAGGGTCGATTTGCTCTTTTATTATTGTCACATCAATGTTTATTTTACTGGCTGACTTAACGCCAAAACGCATTGGTATGATAAAACCAGAAGCTATCGCATTAAGAATTGTGAATCCAATGCGTTTCTGCCTTGCCTTCTTTCGCCCTTTGGTGTGGTTATTTAACGGTATGGCAGATCTCATTTTCAAATTATTTAAAATCCCGATGGTTAGAAATGAAGATATTACTTCTGATGATATTTTTGCCATTGTAGAAGCGGGGGCTGTTGCTGGGGTTTTACGTAAACAAGAGCATGAGTTGATTGAGAATGTCTTTGAATTAGAATCTCGTACTGTACCATCCGCAATGACACCACGAGAAGATGTGGTCTATTTTGATCGTGAAGAAACTGAAAGTGATATCAAAGAAAAAATTGCTACCCAGCCTCACTCTAAATTTTTAGTTTGTGAAGGCGATATCGACCATATTATTGGTTATGTAGATTCTAAAGAACTTCTTAATCGCGTTATTAACGGGCAAAGCCTAAATCTCAATGAAGGTGTTCATATCCGTAAAGCGTTGATTATTCCTGATACATTAACGCTTTCAGATATGTTAGAAAGCTTTAAAACATCTGGCGAAGACTTTGCCATCATCCTTAATGAATACGCTATGGTGATGGGTGTGATTACATTAAACGATGTAATGACAACTTTAATGGGTGATTTAATTGGACCGGGGCAAGAAGAGCAAATTGTAAGCCGTGATGAGCACTCGTGGTTAGTTGAAGGCGGTACGCCAATTGATGATGTAATGCGTGTACTTGATATCGACGATTTCCCAGATTCAAGTAACTACGAAACCATCGCTGGGTTTATGATGTATCGCTTACGTAAAATTCCCAAACGCACTGATTATGTGAAGTTTTCAGGATACAAATTTGAAGTTGTCGATATTGATAATTACAAAATAGATCAACTGCTTGTGACAAAAATTGATGATATTCCACCTGTGAAGCCTGTTTTACAAGAGCACGTTCCTGTAACACAGACGACCACAACAGAAGTCGATATCAAGACAGATGAGAATAAAACGGTCAGTTAACAAGTAATAGGTAACAAGTAACAAGTTGAAATTAATAACTGAGTCTTATCGAAGGTATGCACGAGAAAGACTCAGTTATCTATCAGATAAAAGTTAGCCCAGTTCTGCTTTCAGTAAAACCACTTGCTGGTTTACTTCACTCATCACATTAAAATGTAGCTTATCTTTTATTTTAGGCAGTAGTATTTTGCCATAATCGAATTCAAATGCACCCATTCCTTTGATGTAAAACCGTCCACGAAATAATGTCTTAACGTAGAGAGCAATTTTTTCAGGGTTATAGCGATTGAAGATTTTCATCTTTCAGTTAGTCTCCCATGCTCGTTGTTGAGTTTAATAAGTCATAAAGACTTATCTTTATATATCAAATTTAAAGACCTAATTATAAGTACTAGGTTCAACTTATTTGATTTTCTTATCTGTTTTTACATTTATTGACAGTAAAGAATATAACTAAAGATAGCGTATGCATTATTTTACTCACTCAATGTTAAATAAATGTATCAGTGATGAGGTATTATTCTTCACTAGCTTCTATGCTTAGATAAAATCTAACGTCGATTTCAATAATAGGACAATGGCTATGCACAAAATAACCTTAGCTGCTCTTTTACTCAGCACATCCACCTGGGCATTTGCACATAACATCACTGAAAATACCGTACTTCCTGCTGTCACAATCAATGACAAAGGCGAGCTACTTTATGACACAACCAAAGATAAGTTTAGCTACCAAAATTGGAATAGTGGTCTGTTTAGTGGAAAAGTACGTACTGTTCAGCATATAGCAGGACGTAGCAAGGCGAAGGAGATGAATGCACCGTTTATTGAAGCCGTAAAACTGGCTAAATTTCCACACTCCAGTTATCAAACTACAACGATTATTAATACTGATGATGCAGTCTTTGGCACAGGTCCATTTGTTCGTGGCAGTGTTGAAGACAGTAAAAAAGAATTTCCTTGGTCACAGTTTATTGTTGATGCCGATGGTGCAGCATTAAAAAGCTGGGGATTAGAGAAAGAGAGTTCAGCTATTGTTGTTTTAGATAAGCAAGGTAAGGTTCGTTTCGTTAAAGAAGGTGTGTTAAGCGGTGCGGAAATTACAACTGCAATCAATCTTATCAACGATTTAATTAAAGAATAATCTCTGTGTTATAGCCCTTTTATATAAAGGGCTACAACCTTATTTGGTCTATTTAAAAAATAGAAACTCTAAATCCTGGGTTTATCAGCGACTCTTTAGCAGAATAATCTAACGTTATTCCTTTCCAATCGGTGACATGTGCGCCGGCGGCAATCGCAATGGCATGACCTGCGGCAGTATCCCATGTGTGTGTTGGTCCAAAGCGAGGATAAAGTTGTGCTTTACCTTCTGCTACAAGACAAAATTTTAAAGAAGAGCCAACTGCCACCGTTTGATGTTCACCAAGTTGAGATAAATACTCTTTTAATTCATCATCTTGATGAGAACGGCTAATCACAATCACTGGCGGTTCAGCACGGCTCGCATGAATAGGTAATTTACGACCACACACTTCTTTCCATGCTTGTTTATTAGCAGCTGCATATAACACATTTTGAACTGGTGCATAGACAACGCCTAAAACGGGAATACCTTTTTCAATTAAGGCGATATTCACCGTAAACTCACCATTTTTGCTGATAAATTCTTTAGTTCCATCTAAAGGATCAATCAACCAATAGCGATCCCAATGACGACGAACTTCCCATTCAGGGGGATCTTCTTCAGATAATTGAGGTATATCAGGGGCAATAGAAGCAAGTCCTTGTTTGATAATTTGGTGAGCGGCCAAATCAGCCTCTGTGACAGGTGAATTATCGCTTTTTTCCTGTACTTGGATAGGCTCTGATTGCTGGTAGATTTGCATTATCGCCATACCTGCTTGGCGGGCTAATTTGCTGACTTGTTCTAACATCATACACCTCTCTTATTTCTATAAGCAGATAACTTCTCTTATAAAAATTAATTACCCTACTGTCTCTTTATTTTAGTATAGAGACAAAAATAGCTGGCAAAAACCAGCTATTTTTTACTCTAATTTGCCGCAGAATAAGAAATTATAAAATTTCTAATAATTCTACTTCAAATACTAATGTCGCGAATGGAGGAATAGCCGCACCCGCACCACGTTCGCCATAAGCTAATTGGTAAGGAATATATAATTCCCATTTTGAGCCTACTGGCATTAATGTTAATGCTTCAATCCAGCCTGCGATAACGCCATTTACTGGGAATTCAGCAGGTTGACCGCGCTGAACTGAGCTATCAAACACAGTACCATCAATTAAACGCCCTGTGTAATGAACACGAACATGATCAGTACGCGCAGGGATTGCACCTTCGCCCGCAGTCAGGACTTTGTACTGTAAACCTGATTCTGTAACTTGAACGCCTTCATTTTTCACATTTTCTTCTAAGAAAACTTTACCAGCATCAGCCAGTTCTGCTTGGCGTTCTTGACGCACAGCTTCAGCACGCTCGTGCATAGTACGTAAGGCATTGTGTAATGTTTCAACAGGTACAGAAGGCGCATTACCTTCTAATGCATCGGTCAAGCCAGCTAACAGTGCTGCTGGCTCTAATCCTTGAAGACCTGACTCAGTCAGTTGTTGACCGACTTGCAGACCAATACCGTAACTTGCCTGTGATTCAATAGAATCAAATGATGGTTTTGACATGAAAAATACCTGTTTTTTATGAAAGTTAAATCCAAGAATAACAGTGGTAAGGTACAGCGTAAACCTTCAGCCTTGAGATTCATTAAAAACGTAAGCAATTGACTCTATTCACCGCGTTTTAACGTTTTTTTATTGGCATTTGTCATACTTATTTTCACAACATCACAACACAGGCATATAATTACAAATAGGCACTAAACTGCCTAGCCTTATAAATATCAATATATAATGTGTTCAGAGAGGTATTAAGTGAAGATAACGACAAATCCCTATTTCCGCGAACAAGGCTATATTGATGGTCTTTGGTGTAATGCTAAAAATAACGAAACCGTTGATGTTATCGATCCTGCCACGGGTACTTTGCTCGGTACTGTACCCAATATGGCAACTCAAGAAGCAATAATGGCTGTTGATGCTGCACAAAAAGCCTTACCAAAATGGCGCGCACTTACAGCACATCAGCGCGGAGCGTTATTGCAAAACTGGTTTAGATTAATCACTGAAAATAAAAGAAAATTGGCTGAACTAATGACCTTTGAGCAAGGTAAACCTGTTGCTGAAGCAGAGGGTGAAATTACTTATGCGGCTTCTTTTATCGAGTGGTTTGCAGAACAAGGAAAGAGAACCAACGGTGAAATTATTCCCTCACCTTCTGCTGACAAACGTTTGATGGTGATTAAACAAGGTATTGGTGTTTGTGCTGCTATTACACCTTGGAACTTCCCAGCAGCGATGATCACCCGCAAAGCCGCTCCAGCATTAGCTGCGGGTTGTACGATGGTGATTAAACCTGCCAATGAAACACCTTACACCGCATTAGCTTTAGCGGAATTAGCGGCTCAAGCTGGTATTCCTGCGGGTGTGATTAATATTGTTACAGGTGATGCCATTAAAATTGGCGAAGTCTTTACCTCTGATAACCGTGTTCGCAAATTAAGTTTTACTGGCTCGACAGGTGTTGGACGTTTATTAATGCGCCAATGTTCTGATAGCGTAAAAAAAGTCTCTTTAGAATTGGGCGGCAATGCGCCATTTATCGTGTTTAACGATGCCGATATTGATAAAGCCGTTGAAGGGGCTATGGGCGCTAAATTCCGCAATGCAGGGCAAACCTGTGTTTGTGCTAACCGTTTTTATATTCATAAAGATGTTTACCAACAATTTAGTGAACGTTTTGTTGCTGCTGTCAAAAAGCTCAAAGTAGGAAACGGTTTTAAAGAAGGTGTCACTATTGGACCTCTTATTAATCGCAAAGCAGTTGAAAAATCACAATCTTTACTGGCTGACACACTAAAACGCGGTGCGACACTACTTTGTGGTGGTGAAAGTGATAAAGCGGGTGAAAACTTCTTCCAGCCTACTGTTGTGGGTAATGTACCTGCCGATAGCCATATCCTTGAAGAAGAGATCTTTGGCCCTGTAGCACCTTTAGTTATCTTTGAAAATGAAGATGAAGTAGTACATTTAGCCAATAACACTATTTATGGTTTAGCGGCTTATTTTTATAGTGAAAATCCACAGCGTATTTGGCGTGTTGCTGAAAATTTAGAATACGGCATGGTGGGCATTAATACGGGTTTAATTTCTAATGAAGTTGCGCCATTTGGAGGAATTAAACAATCAGGTTTAGGTCGTGAAGGCTCTGAACACGGTATTGAAGACTATATGGAGATGAAGTATCTCTGCCAAGGATTATAAATAATCGTTAACCCAACTTATAAAAGTAAGTCAGCATGGATGCTACTACTTTTTTCTTACTCTTTTTTCTTATTATTTTCTCTTATTATCTAAAAAAATTAAAATCCCTTATTTAACAAAAAGATAAAAAATAGAATTTATATATCCTTAATCTATTTATTACTAATATAAAAATAAAAACAACTTCTCTTATAAGAGTGGATATTATTTCTTTAAATAAAATTAAAAAGATAAAGAAAATAAATACCATAACAATCAAAATAATCATCATAAAATATGAAATAATAAGAAATAAAAACCCATATAGCATTAAGCTAATTTTTTAATTGGTTAATCTAATAACGAATATTTTTAATTGCATAAAACTATAAATTTTATTAATCTAATCCAAATTTATAAAAAAAGGATCTTTTTATATGGGCTATATATACGATACCACCGTTATTGATTGGGATAGAGAAGAACAATACAACAATAAGAAAAGAATTGAACGGATCCTTAATGATACCGAAGATGATGAAAATGTTGCAGCACTTATCACCATTGAAGAAGCTGATTATGTTCTAAAAAACTTATCTACCCCAACACCTTATAAATCATCGAAAGACACTTTATTTAGTGTTGGTGATATTGTTTCATCATATTCTGGAAATATCTATGAATTATATAGAGTTGAAAGGATTATTAATGAGTTTAGAAATATTAATATCACAGCGACTGAATATGTAGGTAAAAATGGAAATGTCTATATAAGAATTTCAGGTCATGCGGGCGTTAGAACTTATTTAAATGCAACTCGATACTTAGCAAATAATCCTCGTATTATATATATGGGGGTAGGAACCCAAGGAATGAATTCAGTTTCAACTGGGGGAGCACGTTTTGCAATTGTCTTTTCAGCAGCTTATAGAATTGTAGAGCTAATATTTAGAGATGAATATGATCTCACCAATTTTTTCGTAAATATAACGATGGATATGGCAAAATTGGCTATTAGTATGCAAATGACAACTTTACTCACGGGTAGCTTAGTAACAGCTGCATTAGCAGGAGGAACAAGTATTATAGTCGTTACTTTAGGTGTATTTATTGTGGGTCTAGTGGTAGCGATTGCCCTATATAAATTAGATGATGAATTTAAGATAAGTGAAACCATAATTAAAAATCTAAAATCTTATCGAGACAAAAAACCTGAAACACCTTATCATCCTGATCAATTTTTTACACAATGGGGAAGACTTAGCCGTGGATAAAATAAAAAAAATAGAAATAAAACCGGTTAATTTAATACTATCTTCTCTATGTATTTTACTCTTATCGTTTTTTGGACTTTATTACTCAATAATTAATTATATAGATTACTTTTTAATGAAAGACAGAATAGCATTCTCATTTCAGACCGGATTACTCTGCTTTGGGGTTCCTTTAACTTTTTATTTTTCATATTATGGTTTTCTTTGTGCATATAAGAAAAAAATACAAAAAATGAATAATAAAATCGCCGGTTATCTTGCTATTATTGCAATAGCTGGAATTGTTTTTAGTTTCTTTTTTTCATTTTATGTCAGATATGATTTAGTCTCTAAGGGATATTATATTTGCTATAAACAATCAATCTTTGCACCAAGCGAATATGTTATATCAAAAGATATGTGTAAATAGCACATATCTTTTAATTATGTTGTAAATCCTACTTAATCATATCACTATTAATACTGTAACTAGAGGTATTACCGACTAAATGATTTCTTGAGATTGAAGTATATTTCATTTGAATACGCTGATATGGCATTGATTCATTATCATTTATTGAATCAGGGAAAATATCAGAAACTTCAATTAGAGAAACTTCTGTCAGTTTAATTTCATAATATTTTTCAAGTTGCCCATGTTGGCTTGTTCTATAAAAAGTGAATGTTGCTTCTAATACCTCATTGTTATCTAGGGCTGTTGAAAGTAGTGGTGATGATTTATCTATGGGTTTAGTAAATATAACCGGTTGATAAGATGCATTTTGTGTACGAAAAGAACCATTATTTAAACTAATCACTTGAATTTCATCCTCATGATTAAGTTGATAACGGTTTCCTATCGAATCAAGAGATGAACAACCAACAGAAATTAACCCTTGGACTTTCCCTTTTAAAGTTAAATAAATAGGATATGCCATAAAAATTCCTTTTAAAAAAATTAATTAAATATTAGGTAATAAAAAATGAATAGACTTAGTTTAATATATCACTAAATAAATATGAGTATACTTACTAATTAAATAACTTTCACATGAATTATTTTATTATTCTCTTTAGACCACATAATTAATTAAAAAAATCTAGCATTCCTTTGCTAAAGATTTTTTATTATTTTATTTTCTATTTATTTTACTTAAATCAGTGATAAAGCATTTCATGAACAATATCATCTGCTTTCATGGAATAAGGATAATACGTTGGCCAGTTACTTAGTTCTTTAAGTAATTCATCTTGCGATATATTGCCCATATATAAATGGAAGTGCCCTGCTTTCTCTGGCGCAATAATATGGTCGCTAAATTGAATAAATTTAGGTGCTTGGCTTTTAGCATCATCACAGCGGAAAAGATAACGTACACCTTTTTTACCAGACTCATAATGTAGAATACGATAACCATCATAGTGATATTCACAGCTATCGACGTTCTCGCCTCTATGGAACTCAATAATATTGTTTTCAATACCAACCATATCCACATCAGTTTTATAGCCTTGTGCGTAATAGGCTCGGTACTCTTCAACCGTTTTATCTTTTTTCGTTTCTGCTTTCTTTTGTAAAACCTCATCTAGCTCGCCACTCACCAGATAAGGCTCTACAGATTGCCATACGCCATCCCAATCACTAAGCTGGCGATTGAGAACGTCCTTGTCCTCAAAAATCCCATTCGCTGCATCTCGCTGTGCTTGTGTTTGTACTTTTTCATGATGGTGGCTATGTGCTAAAACAGACATTGCACTACCCAATAATCCCATGATTAAAATACAAGAAAGAACTGGCTTTTGCATAATTTCACCCCTGAACCGCTTTAAAACGTGGATTTGATTTACAAATCACATAAAGGCGACCACGGCGACGCACCACCTTACAATCTGGATGACGTTGTTTAGCGCTTTTTAATGAACTTAATACCTGCATTTTTTCTTCCTTACTTAATAAATTGACCAAAACGTTTATTAAAGCGTGCCACATTACCTTCTTGAGAATGTGTCTTCTGCTTACCGGTATAAAATGGGTGTGATTGAGAGGAGACATCTAATGTCACATAAGGGTATGTTTGCCCTTCATACTCTATTGTCTTTTCCGTTTGGATGGTTGAACCCACTTTAAAATAAGCATCTGCGCTGGTGTCATGGAAAATCACTGTTCGATATTGAGGGTGGATACCTAGTTTCATAATAAACCTCATTTTATTTGCAATGTTATAATATAACAATTTGGAATTGCGCTAATGTACCCCTTTTTAATTTTATTGACCAGTTTTTTTTGATTTGTTTTTTTGATCTTAAGAAGGGAGGAATTTTGAGGTGGGAATTTTTTTAGTGATATAAGTGGATTTTCTGGCTTTTTTTATCCAGCCCTCCTATTTTCCGCTAAAGTTATACTAAGACGGCAAAACAAATAGGATTTATTATGACTAATTGGCGCAATAAGCTTTTCAGTAAGTCACCTTTGTCTATCGATCTCACAGTAGACTTTCCTAACGTTTACTCGTCTTCTGCGCCTTCAATTTTTTCACAATTAAGACCTTATGAAATAGGTGATACACCATTACCTGATGAATTAAATCTATTGTCAGACGCACATCTAAAAGTAAAACCTGATAATTCAATACCTTTTAGTTGGTCAGCTGGCGCTCGTGAAGGTATTATTTTGCACCAACGAATAGGTCGAGCCATTGAGCAACTACCTTCTCAAAAAGCATGTGAGGAATTTGCCTTATCACTCTATCATGCAATAAAACATCTCGTTCTTTTGCCTGATAAAGAGCATATTGATTCTTTTTATTCCATGGCCTGCCAAGATAAACTCGCGCCTATTACCTATCTTCCACATCTGATAAAGAAAATAGAACAAGATGAAACATTGATTAATCATGAGGTCTATTTTCAATTCATCTTGTGGATCTTGAAGTCAAGCCCTGATAAAAATCCGATCAAAATTGCATTAGGGCTATTAGGTACATTTAGCGATAGTCCTTCTCAACGTTTACTTTTATTGTTTGCCCTTCACCCTGAATTTACACTTTATGCTATTCGTTCGCTGAAACAGCGCCTTTCTTGTGAAGAATTGGAGCCTTTTTTATATTCCCTAGGTCAACGAACAAAAGGCTGGGGACGTATCCAATTTATCGAATATCTGCCTTCAACATTGTCTATTAATAATCGTTATTGGCTGCTGACTGAAGGGTATAAAAATAACGTAATGACAGAATATGTGGCCTATGACTGCGTCACAAAAGGCGCATTATTAGAGATGTTGAATACGCATCCTTTAGATAATGAGTTACTGCTTGGTTGTAGTGATCTTTTACGCGCACTGCTTAATGGGGGTCCTACAAAAGATATCTATGATTATGTAGAAGGCGTCCAAGCGTGTAATACTTTTATTTCACAAGTTGATTCTTTGCCACCCAAAGAATTAAAACTTCTTTATTGCGTCTGTGAAATCGCCGACTTTGTTCAAAATAGTGGTGAAGATTGGTTATTACTCGAGTCTCTCGGCTGGGACGATCAATACCAACAACAAATTATCTCCACTTCACAAAATATTATTCAAAAACCAGAATGGTCGATACTCATTATCGAAGCATTACAAAACTCTTCTCGCTCAAAAAGTTACCAAGCAAGCCTTGTTGCTAAATCTCTTCGCCTTGATATTTGGGAATTGCTCTTTTCACTACAAAAAGATAATCCCAATGCGGATTGGTGGCACCAATTAATGCAAACGGATGCTTCTCATAAAATAGAAAGAGTAGTTAAACTTGCAGAACAACAAATTGAATTAACAGAATTCGATAGCACAGATGATCCATTAATAACTACCTACTCTGAATATCAGCCCCATCATGCCGTTGAATATATTATGCAAGATCTTGGTGGTTTTCCTGGTATCGGCTGGTCACTGATCAAAAGGCAATTACGCAGCCCGACATTGCGTGATAGAAATATGGCGCTGAATGTTCTTTCAACATGGTCTGACACATTATTGCCTCATGATCTTTACGGTGAATTAACGCAGGCTTTAACCATAGAAACAGATAAAAATGCGTATCAACGTATGAAACTCTTTTTAGTTAACCATCAAGGGAATAAATAACATTAACGGTTAGAGCGAATAGATAATTCTGAAAAGAATTCAGGGAGCAAGTTAGGATCATGGTTCGTGCTAGTATGGCTACAAGAAATAAAAAAGATGTTACAGCAATTCATAATACTGATTCACAGATCAATAATGAGGTGAATATGGGCAAATTCCCTGGCTTACATCGTCGAGCAATACTGGTTATTGCTATTGCTTTATTGGTCGTGTTTTTTTGGCCGACAAGTGAAAACACCAGTGAGCCACCTCAGCCATCATCATCAACGCATGATCTTCCTGTGCCAATAGCATCTACCAATAATCCGGCGTATCAAACACCGATCCCTCAAGCACAAGATAGTTTAAATGCCGAATCTGGGGCTTCTCCATCAATAGAGGAGCCAATGACAAATGATCCTGAGGGCAATATTGCTCAAACAGCACCGCAACAAAACACGCAATCAACACCAGCGCAAACATGGCAAACTTATACCATTAAAGAGGGACAGACCTTAGCGCAACTTTTTAGAGACAATCAACTTCCTGTCAATGATGCATTCTCTATGGCGAAATCAGAAGATCAGCAAAAATCATTAAGCCAATTACGCTCTGGGCAAACTATTCGTTTACAGCGTAATCCACAAGGTGATGTCAGTATGCTAGAAGTGACAAATAGCGCCGGTACTGTTATCACTTACACTCGTTTGAGTGATGGAAGTTATTACCGTACACCATAGTAAGAAAAGCATTTATTTATCCCAAAAAAAAACGCCAGCTAAGCTGGCGTTTTTCTTTATCAACATTAACTGTTTAATCAGAGATTATTCAGCAACGATGATAACATTCAGTTCAGCGAATACGTCACTGTGAACTTGGAAGTGAACTTCGTGGTCACCAGTAGTACGCAGAACGCCATTTGGCAGGCGAACTTCGCTCTTACACATTTCAACGCCAGCTGCAGTTACAGCATCAGCGATGTCACGAGTACCGATTGAACCAAACAGTTTACCTTCGTCACCCGCTTTAGAGCTGATAGTGACAGAACCCAGTGCATTGATCTTCGCTGCACGAGCTTCAGCTGCTGCTAAAGTTTCAGCTAATTTAGCTTCTAACTCAGCACGACGCGCTTCGAAAAACTCGATGTTTTTCTTAGTCGCAGAAACAGCTTTACCCTGTGGGATTAAATAGTTACGAGCATAGCCCGATTTTACGTTAACCTGATCACCCAGGCTACCCAGATTCGCTACTTTATCAAGCAGAATAATTTGCATTACCTTATCCTCTACAAGTCATTAATGGACTATATACCTATTACTGATGACGATCAGTATAAGGTAATAAAGACAGGTAGCGTGCGCGCTTGATAGCACGAGCCAGCTGACGCTGGTATTTTGCACGAGTACCGGTGATACGACTTGGTACAATTTTACCACTTTCAGTGATATAGTTTTTCAGCGTAGCGATATCTTTATAATCGATCTCTTGTACGCCTTCTGCTGTGAAACGGCAGAACTTACGACGACGGAAATAACGTGCCATATGGCTAGTCTCCAGAATCTATCAATTCAATCTGCTCGGCATGAAGCACCAATTTAAACAATCCATTTCGCGCCTGATGGCTACTAATGAATCCAGAAACGGTGATTTGGCTGCCGACCGTTATACTGTGAGTAACTGCTTGTAACGCTTTCCCGCTAGCAATAATGGGCATTCGGCACCATGATTGTCTTTTTAATCCCGCCTCTTCTTGTATTGAACGATGTTCAATAACAAATTGACAGTGCGGGATCCCAGCGGGGCTAATTTTTCGAATTAATGCCTTGCACACTGTGCCTGTTAGCACCAAATGATTATTAGCCGTCACAGCACTAATTACTCTTCAGAATCCTCTGCTACATCATCAACTTCATCTTCATCAAGGTCATCAGCGATATCACGACGGCGTTCGTCTTTTGCTTTAACCATTGGAGAAGCTTCAGTTACTGCGTGTTTAGTACGCATAATCATGTTGCGGAGAACGGCATCGTTGAAACGGAAAGTAGTTTCCAGTTCATCAATCACTTCCTGCGGAGCTTCAACGTTCATCAGAACGTAGTGTGCTTTGTGCAGTTTGTTGATTGGATAAGCTAATTGACGACGACCCCAGTCTTCTAGACGGTGGATCTGACCATTTGCATTAGTGATAGCGGTTTTATAACGCTCGATCATGCCCGGAACTTGTTCGCTCTGGTCAGGATGAACCATAAAAACGATTTCGTAATGACGCATTTGATATTGCTCCTTACGGATTTATCAGCCTCCTGTCAGGGTCAGTCACCACCCATGGAGGCAAGGAACTTGTTTAAGTTGTGACTGAAAAAATTGACGCGTAACTATACCCCCGCGGCCAATAAAACTCAAGGGAGTATAGAGAATAAAATGAACCCAGCAATTATTTCACACAATTATTTCAAAATAATACGCTGGCGCATCGCTTCAAATAAGCAAACGCCAGTTGCTACAGAAACGTTGAGCGAAGACACCGTACCCGCCATAGGGATACTGATCAGCTCATCACAATGCTCGCGAGTTAAACGACGCATACCTTCACCTTCAGCGCCCATCACTAATGCCATTGGACCTGTGAGTTTGCTTTGATATAACGTATGGTCTGCTTCGCCTGCTGTGCCGACAATCCAAACATTCTCTTCTTGCAGAAAACGTAATGTACGAGCAAGGTTAGTCACTTTAATTAAAGGGACACTTTCTGCAGCACCACAAGCCACTTTTTTGGCTGTTGCATTTAATTGTGCAGAACGATCTTTCGGAACGATGACAGCATGCACACCAGCGGCATCGGCACTACGTAAACAAGCCCCTAAATTATGGGGATCAGTAACGCCATCTAGCACTAATAAGAAAGGTGTACCCACTTTAGCTAACAAGTCTGGTAAATCTTGTTCTTGATACTGACGACCTGGTTTTACTTTAGCAATAATACCTTGGTGAACAGCACCCTCTGTTTGGCTATCTAACCATTGGCGATTAGCCACTTGAACCAGAATACCTTGCGCTTCTAATTCATGAATAACCGGTGTTAAACGGCGATCTTCACGCCCTTTTAATACATAAACTTCTTTAAAACGTGCAGGATCACGCTCAAGTAATGCGGTTACTGCGTGAATACCATAAATAATTTCTTCGCTCATAGCGGTGCTTACTCATTAAAAAATAAAAGGCACAAAACAGATAAAAGGCGGAGTCTCCGCCTTTTAAAAAAGAACCAGAAGAACGAAACTTTATGCGTTATCGCGTTTGGCTGCGCGTTTAGCTTTAAGTTTTGCCTCTATCTTTTTGGTTTGTGATGATGCTTTCTTACGTTTGCTACTTGCTTTATCTTTCGCAACTTGGTCTTTTACAGCGTTATCTTTGCTCGCCTTACCTCGACCTGATGATTTGCCTTTTTTGAAGGCACTATCTGGCTCAAAGTTTTTATCTTTGCTTGCATCACGACGACGAGACTTGCTAGAACTAGCGTTTTTCTTGTCTTTTTCACCTTTTAGTCCACGAACACGGGCTGTTTTACCCGGATTACGTGCAGTGCGTGTTGTTGAAATTAAAGAGAAGTCGATAGTACGTTCATCCATACTGACCGCTTCCACTTTCACTTCAACTTCATCACCAAGGCGATAAACTTGTCCTGAAGACTCACCAATTAAGCGTTGTCCTACATTATCATACTGATAGTAATCATTATTTAATGTAGAAACATGCACCAGACCATCAATAAACAGATCATTTAAGCGAACAAAGAAACCAAAGCCCGTTACGCTAGTGATAATACCTGTAAATTGTTGACCAATTTGATCCAGCATAAAGTCACACTTCAGCCAATCAGCGACATCTCGTGTTGCTTCATCAGCACGGCGCTCTGTTAAAGAGCAGTGCTCACCTAATTGCAACATGGTGTCCATATCACTATGGTAGCCACCTGTTGGTGTCCAGCGCTGTGAACCGTGACCTTCTTGTTTCGCAATTTGATATTTAATAGCGCGATGCAACGCTAAGTCCGGATAACGACGAATTGGCGAGGTAAAGTGCGCGTAAGATTTTAGTGCTAAACCAAAGTGCCCACGATTTTCAGGATCGTAAATCGCTTGTTTCATGGAACGCAAGATCATGGTTTGCAGCATTTCACGATCAGGACGGTCTTCAACTTCTTTCATGACACGCGCGTAATCTGCTGGCTCTGGCGTTAAGCCTCCTGGCAGCGTTAACCCTAATTCATTAAAGACTGAACGTAAATTCAGAACGCTCTCTTCTTTGGGTTTATCATGAATACGATAAAGTGCAGGTTCTTCGTTTTTCTCAACAAAGCGAGCGGCTGCGATATTAGCAAGGATCATGCACTCTTCAATCAATTTGTGTGCATCATTACGAACAACTGGCTCAATACGCTCAATACGACGCTCTGCATTAAAGATAAACTTCGCTTCTTCTGACTCAAAACCAATCGCACCACGTTGCTCACGCGCTTTATCTAGCACTTGATACAATTCGTATAGATGCTCAATATCTTGAACGATAGGTTTATAATGTTCACGCAGTTCTTCATCACCTTGAATGATTTTCCACACTTTGGTGTAGGTCATTCGAGCATGAGAACTCATCACCGCTTCATAGAATTTATAAGAAGAAAGGCGTCCTTGTTCAGAAACCGTCATCTCACAAACCATACATAAGCGGTCAACTTGTGGGTTTAATGAACATAATCCATTAGACAGAACTTCAGGTAACATCGGCACGACTTGAGAAGGGAAGTAAACAGAGTTTCCTCGGCTACGCGCTTCTGTATCTAATGCTGTTTGTGGACGCACATAATAGCTCACATCCGCGATTGCGACCCATAAACGCCAGCCACCACCTTTTTTGCGTTGACAATAAACGGCGTCATCGAAATCTCGCGCATCTTCACCATCAATGGTAATTAAAGGTAAGTTCCGTAAATCGACACGTCCTTGCTTAGCTGATTCTGGTACTTCTTCTTTTAAATCAGCAACTTCTTTGGTGACTTTTTCAGGCCATGTATGAGGGATCTCATGAGTACGCAGGGCAATTTCAACTGCAATACCTGTTCCCATCGTTTCGCCTAGGATCTCAACGATACGCCCTACTGCCTGAGTACGACGAGTAGGTCTTGTTGTGATTTCAACAACAACCACATTTCCCATTCGTGCGCCCATGATATCTTCTTTAGGAATAAGAATATCAAAGCTTAAACGGCTATCATCAGGTACAACAAATCCCATACCTGACTCAATAAAATAGCGACCTACAATTTGGTTATTTCGTGGTTCAATAACACGAACAACACGACCTTCACGACGACCTTTTCTATCCATACCTAAAGGTTGAGCAAGGATCACATCGCCATGCATCGTTTTTTTCATTTCATCTTGTGAAAGATAAAGGTCATCTTTTTGACCTTCTGCACGTAAAAAACCATAACCATCGCGATGACCGATTACCTTACCTTTCCACAAATCAAGGCGTTCTGGTAATGCGTAACACTGGCGACGGGTAAAAACTAATTGACCATCACGTTCCATTGCTCTTAAACGGCGACGTAACGCTTCTAAGTCTTCTTCACCAGAAATTTTTAACGCCTGTGCTAAATCTTCACGGCTCATGGGTGCCGTGCGTTTTTTCATTTCTTCTAAAATATATTCGCGACTAGCAATTGGAGAGGCGTATTTCTCTGCTTCTCTATCCTGAAAAGGATCTTTTGACATTATGACCTCCAAGCTATCAGATTTGATGAAATAGTAGACTCAAACATCTTCTAATAACAATTTATATAAGGAGCTATTATTTTCAACTAGCTCTGCGAGTGTGTGACGGTCTAACTCTTTCAAAAACTGCTCAATTGCCTGATTTAACACCAGTTTTAGTCGGCAAGCTGGGGTAATGTGGCAAAACTCAGCACTACAGTTTACTAATGAAAGTGGCTCTAAAGCACGAACAACCTCACCTACAATGATATTTGTTGCAGGCTTGCCTAAACGGATCCCTCCATTTTTACCGCGAATAGCCTCAACAAAACCTAAATGGCTAAGTTGATTAATAATTTTCACCATATGGTTACGCGAGACACCATAGACTTGTGTCACTTCAGTGATACTCGTCATTTTGCCTTCTGGCAATGAAGCCATATATATCAATGCTCGCAATCCATAATCTGTAAAACTGGTTAATTGCACAATGACCTCTGAAAAGTGGTTTCCCCTATTAAAGTCGTTAAGGGATCAATAAATATTAATGAGAATATCATTTTATTAAGCAATATTATGTTTAATTTTTGGACATTTAGCAAAGATATGCTCAAAAGTGAGTTATTTCCGTCTCTCACTTGACCATCAACAAAATAATAGCGATATCACAGACAAAGAAAAAGCGATACTGTCGATTTTCAACAGATCGCTTTCTTATTTCTGACATTACAACAATAACATTGTCTTACTGTTTTTACGCGTTACTGATAAAACAGAAGCAAAACCGAGTGTAAAGCTGTCTTATCTTATATGTGTAACGCGTATTGTTATCTCAATTTTAACCAACAAACAGATACGAAAAAATCGCCCCTGTCATTTTCAGGGACGATTTTCACATCAAACCAATTTAATGCAGATTATGCATCAAATGGATGACGGAGAATGATGGTTTCTGAGCGATCTGGACCTGTAGAAACGATATCAACAGGAACACCTGTTAATTCTTCTACACGCTTGATGTAGTTCAGTGCTGCTTGTGGCAGTTGAGCATGATCTTTCACACCAAACGTTGTTTCGTTCCAGCCTGGCATTGATTCATAGATAGGCTCGATACCTTCCCAATCATCAGCGGCTAAAGGTGTTGTATCAATCACTTCACCATTTGGTAAACGATAACCAACACACAGTTTCACTTCTTTCAGACCATCTAACACATCCAGTTTAGTCATACAGAAACCAGACAGTGAGTTGATTTGAACCGCGCGACGGATAGCGATGATATCTAACCAGCCAGTACGACGACTACGACCTGTAGTTGCACCAAATTCTTGGCCTTTCTCACGTAAGAAGTCACCCACTTCATCAAACAATTCAGTTGGGAATGGACCTGCACCTACACGAGTAGAGTAAGCTTTGATGATCCCTAATACGTAACCAACATAGCGAGGACCTAAACCTGAACCAGTTGCCACACCACCTGCGGTTGTGTTTGAAGAGGTTACATACGGATAAGTACCGTGGTCGATGTCTAATAAAGTGCCTTGTGCGCCTTCAAACATCACTAACTCACCGTTTTGTGTTGCTTTGTACAGTAAGTCAGAAACATCAACAACCATACCAGTCAGAATATCGGCGATTGCCATGATATCGTCTAAGGTTTTTTGGTAATCAACAGGTTCAACTTTGTAGTAGTTCACCAGTTGGAAGTTATGGTATTCGATGATTTCTTTAAGTTTTTGTGCGAACGCTTTTTTATCAAACAGATCGCCAACACGTAAACCGCGACGAGCAACTTTATCTTCGTAAGCAGGTCCGATACCACGGCCTGTTGTACCGATAGCTTTTTCGCCACGCGCTTTCTCACGCGCATTGTCTAATGCGATGTGATAAGGAAGGATTAACGGGCAAGCTTCAGACAGAAGTAAACGAGAACGAACAGGAATGCCACGATCTTCAAGTTGAGTCATTTCCTTCATCAGGGCTTCTGGTGATAAAACGACACCGTTTGCTATGATGCTAACAACATTTTCACGGAGAATGCCTGATGGGATTAAATGAAGAACGGTTTTTTCACCGTCGATGACTAGAGTGTGACCCGCGTTATGGCCACCTTGGTAGCGAACAACATATTTAGCGCGTTCTGTCAGCAAATCGACTATCTTGCCTTTGCCTTCGTCACCCCACTGGGTGCCCAATACGACAACGTTATTACTCATTTCAAAATACACTCGGTTGCTTAAAAAAGGATTCTACCATCTCAATTCAAGAGTTACAGTAGATTTTATCTAATTATGTCATCCCCGCTTTTAAGCAATAGATTATCTTGCCATTGTCAATATTTTTGCCAGAAAAATCCGCACCACAAACGTATTGTGAATTTTATCAACAGTTTTGATCGCAAAAACAGGAAGCAGAGTGACATAAAAGTGAAAATGGCGAAGAAGACGCTTCGGGATTGCCGAAGGTTTATCTTGAAATGCAATTTTCGCTTTATACTATCCCAGCTAAAACCATTTTGGAAACCATTAAGCGTAAATTTTCATCTTTTTATGCACAATTATTTATTTTTTAGCTTGAACACTCGTTTTATCTTATTGATATCAAAAAAAATCCCCCACGTTTTAAGGTGGAGGATTTTATTATTTACTCAAACGCTTTAATACGTTTGGAAATTACTCTTCAATCGCTCGCGCTTTTGTTGGTGCTTTCATATAGCGTAAGAAATCGCTATCTGGGCTTAACACCATGACGTCATTACCATCTTGGTTAAAGCTCTTCTCATAAGCACGTAAGCTACGAATGAAGGCATAGAAGTCTGGATCTTGGTTGAATGCATCAGCAAACAGTTTAGTCGCTTGAGCATCACCTTCACCGCGAAGACGTAATGATTCACGCTCAGACTCAGCAAGTGTCTCTGTTACGGTCTTGTCCGCAGCTGCACGAATTTTTACAGCTTGCTCTTGACCTTGTGAACGGTGACGACGCGCAACAGCTTCACGCTCTGCACGCATACGCTGATAAATCGCTTCAGAAACTTCCATCGGTAGGTTGATTTGCTTGATTCGAACATCAATCACTTCAATACCTAATGCCGCCATACTGTTCATATTGATAGCTGGCGCTTGGCCTTTGGTTTCTTCAGCGACTTTCTTCGCAGCAATAGCAATAGCATCATCAGCGGCACTTGAATCACGAGATGGAGTACCTTCATTCAGTGCATTACGAACATCAATGGTTAAACGACCACGAGAATCCGTAATAATTTGGTTTACGCTCATACGACCAATCTCAGAACGTAAGCGGTCACTGAATTTACGACGCAGTAATGTTTCCGCTTGCGTTGTATTACCACCACCTGTTGCCAGATAGTAAGTACTGAAATCACTGATACGCCATTTCAGATAAGAATCGACTAATAAGTCTTTATTCTCGCCTGATAAGAAACGGTCTTGCTGGATATTCATAGTTTGAATACGCGCATCCAGTTTTTTCACATTCTCAATAAATGGAATTTTAAAGTGAAGACCTGGCTCATAAACCACAGGTTTATTTTCAGCATCACGTACAACTTTCGCAAAGCGTAAAATAATGCCACGCTCATACTGTTGAACGACAAATACAGAAGAGTACAACAACGCTAAAATAATAACTGCAACAACAGCGATAACTTTACGCATGATTATTGTCCTCCTTGATTATTGCCGTAAGGCTGACCATAACCGCCATTATTACTACCATATCCACCATTACCATAAGTCGTTGTTGCTGGTTTTTGTGCTGGTGCTGGATTTGCAGCTGGAGCAGGTGCCGTTACACGAGCTGGCGCTTCAAGCGTATTCGATGGTGTAGATTGAGATTGCTGACGTAACATTTGCTCTAAAGGCAGCACTAACATGCTGTTACCTTTATCATTAGCAATAACTTTACGTGTTTTTGATAGCACTTTTTCCATCGTTTCAATGTAAAGACGCTCGCGAGTAATTTCAGGAGCAGCACGATATTCAGGTAAGATTTTAGCAAAACTTGCTACCTCACCTTCTGCTTTCATCACCACACTGGTTTTATAAGCAGTCGCTTCTTCAATCATACGTTGCGCGTTACCTTTTGCTAATGGTAACACTTCGTTTTTATAAGCTTCAGCTTGACGAATTGTTTTTTGTTCTTCTTCACGGGCAGCGATTACGTCATCGAATGCCGCTTTTACCGCTTCTGGTGGGCGAGCAACTTGGAAGTTGACGTCCACAATTGAGATACCCATGTTATAAGGACGGATAGTCTCTTCTAATTCTTGACGTGTTTGGTCACGAATTTCTGAACGGTTAGAAGTCAGAATTTTTTCCATTTCTGAACGACCAATAACGCCACGTACTGCGCTGTCAGTTGCCTGACCTAAGCTGTTAATTGGTGTTGTCAGGTTGAACAGGAAGGTTTCTGGATCGGAGACAACATACTGCACGTTTATCTCAACTTGAACCATGTTTTCATCTGACGTTAACATCATGCCACCCGTGGTTAAATCACGGATAGTTTTTACGTTAACAGGCTGAACTTCATCAATGAAAGTCGGTTTCCAGTTCAGACCAGGTTCAACGATTTGGTAAAATTTACCAAAACGAGTCACTACGCCTTGTTCTGCCTCTTTGATGGTATAAAAACCACTTGCAGCCCAAACCACGACAACCGCACCTAATGCAAGAGAAATCAACAGATTTCCAGCATTGCTACGAGGACCGCCATTTTGCCCAGAAGAGGAGTTTCCACCTTTTTTACCGCCGAAACCACCAAGCTTTTCACTCAGTTTACGGAACATATCATCGAGATCTGATGCTCCGCGATTCCGACCTCCTTGATTGCCGTTGGAGTTACCGTTGCCATCGCCATTATTATTGCCGCTGTTTCGGTTACCCCACGGGTCGCGGTCTTGTCCGTTGTTACCGGGCTGATTCCACGCCATGTTCTAGCTCCATTATTATGATTAGATTTATCAGGCTTAAGAGCCGATTTCGTCGCCAGCTCTCAGTTAATGTTCATTATTATGGCCGAATTTCAGACCACGTAATCCAATAAATTTGGTTCCTGCTTGCAAAGGCGGCGCCAGTCTACCATAGGCATACGTATGATTAGCCCAACTTTACCGTCTTTTTCAATCCATTCACGTTCTATCGACTGTAATTGATAAAAACGACTACGTAAGCGCCCTGTATTTTCTGGCGGTAAACGTAATTCAAAGTGTGCGATCTCACCTGAAAGACGTTCTGTCAACGCCTGATACAACAGAGGAATACCTTCGCCTGTTTGTGCAGAAACCCAAACCCTAACGGGTAAGTTTTCTTCATTTCGATCAATTCTTGGAGTGAAGTCTTCAAGAAGATCAATTTTGTTCATAACATGCAGTGTTGGTATTTCTTGAGCATCAATCTCTTCTAATACACTTTCAACTGCATGAATATTTTCCTCAAAACGGCTATCTGCTGCATCAATAACATGAAGAAGTAAGGTCGCTTCTCGTGTTTCTTGCAAAGTCGCTTTAAAAGCAGCAACAAGATCGTGAGGTAAATGTCGAATAAATCCAACAGTATCGGCTAATACAACGGTTCCAACATCATCAACTTGAATACGTCTTAGCGTCGGATCTAATGTTGCAAAGAGCTGATCTGCTGCATACACATCAGAACAGGTAATGTGATTAAATAAACTCGATTTCCCTGCATTCGTATAACCAACAAGGGATAATGTTGGTATATCAGCTTTACTCCGCGCTTGCCGTCCTTGCTCACGCTGACGCTCAACCCTACCCAATCGCATTAGAATTTGACTAATTTTACCTCGGAGTAAGCGGCGGTCTGTTTCTAGCTGAGTTTCGCCTGGTCCTCGTAACCCAATCCCCCCTTTTTGTCTTTCAAGGTGAGTCCACCCTCTGACTAAACGAGTTGATAAGTGACGTAACTGGGCGAGTTCTACCTGTAGCTTTCCTTCATGGGTTCTTGCTCTTTGAGCAAAGATATCAAGGATAACTCCCGTGCGATCAACCACTCGGCATTCACAAAGTCTTTCCAGATTTCGTTCTTGTGCAGGTGTCAATGCATGATTAAATAAAACAACATCTGCACCACTTGCTTTTACAGCCTCGGCAATTTCTTCTGCCTTACCTTCACCCACATAATATTTAGGGTGAGGTGCTTTACGATTTCCTGTAATAATCTGAACTGGTTTAACACCCGCAGATGTCACCAAAGATTCAAATTCTTGCAAATCATCAATGTTCTTTTCTTGAGAAAAGAAGACGTGCACTAAAACGGCTAATTCGCCACCTTCATAACGATCAAACAAAGGCGAAACCTCTTGGACTTTATAAAAACAGGAAAAAACATAGGTAAAGTCTCCCTACCTATGTTTTTCTTATATCAAGAATAATATTGGATTATTATTCTGCAACATCATCCTGCTGAGCAGCGCCACCATTGTAGCCTGTACCAGTTTGGTTCGTGCCTGTGTTGCTATGATGAGAAACAGGACGCGAAGGTACCACGGTAGAGATAGCATGTTTGTATACCATCTGACTTACTGTGTTTTTCAGCAAAATAACAAATTGGTCAAAAGATTCGATCTGACCCTGCAATTTAATGCCGTTTACCAAATAGATAGAAACGGGAACCCTTTCACGACGTAATGCGTTCAGGAAAGGATCTTGCAAAGATTGCCCCTTAGCCATTCTATGTTTTCCTTATTTTGTTGTTTTATATTAGAACCCAATTGGTTCGAAAAATGAACTACTCAAAAATTGCGCTTTGGCAACTATCAATTTTACACAAACCTACCATCTATGCACTAACTACCTGCAAAACAGTGTCAAGAGATTGTTTCGGATCTTCACTATCAAGCCAGTGAATATCATTCCAACCTCTTAACCAAGTGATTTGTCGCTTCGCTAATTGCCGGGTAGCGCAGATCCCTCGATAAACCATCTCATCATAATCTATTTCGCCGGATAAATATGACCACATCTGGCGATAACCGACACAACGTACAGAAGGTAGATCTTCATGCAGATCACCCCGTTCATATAATGATTTTACTTCATCTTCAAATCCACACGTTAACATCTGTTTAAAACGAGCTTCAATGCGTTGGTGAAGAACATTTCTATCTTTCGGAGCAATCGCAAATTGATAAACATCATAGGGCAAAGACTCGCCTGATATTTTTGTCAATTCCGTCATTGTCTTACCTGAAATCAGGTAAACTTCTAGCGCACGAGAAAGCCGTTGAGGATCATTAGGATGGATCCGTTGTGCTGCAACAGGATCAACTAATGCTAACTCTTTATGTATTGCCTCCCATCCTTGCTCTGCTGCTTTATTTTCTATTTCAGCACGAACATCTGGATTGGCGCTGGGTAAAGGCGATAAACCTTCAAGTAACGCTTTAAAATATAGCATAGTCCCGCCCACTAATAGTGGAATTCGCCCAGCTGCGGTAATTTCTTTCATGGCATTTAATGCATCACGTCGGAAATCAGCTGCGGAATAGGGTAATGCGGGGTCTAGAATATCAATTAATCGATGTGGCGCAAGCGATTGCTCTGCCGCATCTGGCTTTGCAGTACCAATATCCATACCACGATAGATAAGCGCAGAATCCACACTAATAATATCTACAGGCAGCTTTTGTCTTAGTGAAATTGCTAATGCCGTTTTACCTGACGCTGTAGGCCCCATTAGGAAAATTGCTTTAGGTTTTATTTGCGTGTTTACTTCGCTCATTATTTAATGCCGCTACCACCGGTTGTAATTCTATTAATTGTAATAAGTTTTTTGCTGGCTGTCTGACATATTGCGGACAAAGTCTTTCAATATCAGCCAATAATCCTACTGCTTGAGCTTGCGACCACTGTGCTTGCTCTGCGCCTAATTGTTTTGCAAACCATTGTCCAAGTTGTTGCTTGGTACAAGATTGCTCTGCTGACAAATAGGCTAATAATGCTGTCAGTAACGCGGGTAAATTTTGCTGGCGTAAAGGTAACGACACAGCATGTATTGTTGCTTTACCGTGAGAAATTTCGATAACGATCCCGAAATGACTAATCAGCGATTGAAACTGATTGAATACGCTAATCTCCTCTTTACTCAATGCCACCTTTAAAGGCACTAGCAAAGGTTGCGGCTTCAATGTTTCATCTTTAGGCAGTAATTGCGCACATTTTAACAGAAAATCTGCTTCTTCCAATGATAACAGCCCAAGACCTTGTGAAGATTCTATTAACGCATATTTATACTGATAAATTGCCAATACTCGCCCAAAAGTATAATCAGTTTGTCCATCTTTCGCATTGACGGAACGAGGCATCACCGAAATAGTATCTTCTTCGATATTATTAGTTGTATGAACGATTTCACCTAAATTCAATGGGGCGCGATCAGGAAATAATGGTATTTTTTCTTTATCTTTTGATGTAGAGACACTTTCTTGCATCATTTTTTGATAAAGCGCGCCTTGTGTCCGTTGATAGCTTTCACCAAACTGACGGCGATCTGCAAATTGAGAAGCGGGCTTTTGCGGTGAGTTACTGTTGTGCTCTCGTTCACTGTATTGGTGTGAAGATGATGTATTTGTCTGAGTTTGAGCGATTGATGCTTGATAAGGCTGAGAAAATACGTTTTCACCTGCAACTTGACGATTTTCAGGAAAATTTAACGCTGTTTCGTGTTCTTCTTCGTTATCTGAAGTCAGTGATAAAGGCTCTTGCGTTGCTTGTCGTAAAACACTCAGCACACCTTGATAGATAAAATCATGAACTAAACGAGATTCATGGAAACGAACTTCATGTTTAGCAGGATGGACGTTAACATCGACTTGGTGAGGATCAACACTTAAATACAAGATGTAAGAAGGTTGCTGCTCTCCTTGCAAATATCCTTCGTAAGCTTGACGAATAGCATGATTAATCAATCTATCACGCATCATTCGTCCATTCACATAACAATACTGAATTTCACTACTTTGCACCGCTGATAAAGGATGTTCTACCCAACCTTTTATTGCTAAATCGCCATGTTCCCACGATAACTGCATTGATTGATGGACAAAATTATTACCACAAATCGCACTCAAACGGCGATTTTGCTGGCTTTCGTCCTTCACTGCACGGTATTGCCGAACACGTTTACCGTTATGAGTAAGATTGATGGAGACATCAAAGCGCGATAACGCAATGCGGCGTACCACTTCATCAATATGTGCAAACTCTGTTTTTTCAGTACGTAAAAATTTACGTCTTGCTGGCGTATTATAAAACAGATCAAGGACTTCAACTGTACTTCCCACAGGATGAGCCGCAGGCTTAACCGTCACAGCCATATCTCTGCCTTCGGCATAAGCTTGCCATGCTTCTTCTTGCTCTTGAGTACGCGATGTCAGCGTTAAACGAGAAACTGAGCTAATGCTCGCTAATGCTTCTCCACGAAAGCCCATACTCATTATGGCTTCGAGATCGTCAAGACTTGATATTTTGCTAGTTGCATGGCGAGCAAGTGCTAACTTCAAATCATCACGATTGATACCGCATCCATTATCACGAATGCGAATTAGCTTGGCACCACCTTTATCGATATCAATCTCAATTGAAGTCGCACCTGCGTCTAAACTATTTTCCAGCAACTCTTTAACAACAGAGGCGGGTCTTTCAACAACTTCCCCTGCGGCAATTTGGTTTGCAAGCTGAGGAGGTAATAAATTTATCGCCATTACCTTTATTCCATTCTACTCAATCAATTAGGCGCGTTTTGTAAAGGGTGAGCCAGAAAGTAATTTCTTAAGCCAGCGTGAATAGATGCCGCAAGTTTCTCTTGATAAGCATCAGAAATCAGTAACTGCTCTTCTGACGCATGACTGATAAAGCCTGTTTCAACTAAAATTGAAGGGATATCGGGTGAACGTAAAACACCTAAGCTTGCATGCTCTGGTGTTTTCTTATGTAGTGAACCCACTTTTCTTAGTTCAGACAATACAGCAACGGCAACGTCATAACCCACTCGCTGTGAATTGCCAAACTGTAAATCGAGTACTGTTTGGCTTAAATAAGGATCAGCCCCGTCTAATGCATCACCAGCACCACCGAGCAATTCAGATTGTTTCTCGCTTTGCTCAAGCCACTTACCTAATTCACTGTTTGCACGACGATTAGAAAGCACCCATACAGAAGCGCCTCTTGCACTACGATTGGGTGCTGAGTCTGCATGAATAGACACTAACATATTTGCACTTTGCTTACGGGCGACTTCAGAGCGCCCCGCAACTGAGATAAAATAATCGCCGCTGCGTGTTAGAACAGGCTTAAACATAGGATCATTACGTAAGCGAGCTTCTAACTTTCTTGCCACACTTAGCGTTACGTCTTTTTCACGATTACCTTTCTGACCAATCGCACCGGGATCTTGCCCACCATGACCAGCATCTATCGCAATAATAATTTGGCGAGAGCCTGCTTGCGGTTTTGAAGGTGTGGTGCGTGGTTTTGCAATAGGAACAACAGGCGTAACCTCGGTTACTGGCTTAGTCATTAAAGGCGCCATTTCCCGATTTGTATTTGCACTTGAATGTGATGTCGTTGCTGTTGCAGTCGGTGATAACGCAACAACACTTACTGTCGATTGGGCATTGCTATTTTGTCGAGCATTCATAGCTTTGATAGTAAGCACTAACTTATAGCCACCACTTACATTCATCAAACTTTCAGTCACCACAACAGGCTGAGCAAGCTCCACGACCATACTTTGGTATTGGCTATCTTTTGATTGTGTTGAGCGAATTTTATGAACTAACTGCCCATTGCCTAATGTTGCCGGTAATCCCGTGATTTTTGTACCCTGTTTAAAATCCATCACTAAACGGTCAGGGCTTTTTAATGAGTAATATCGATAACTCGGCTTCCCATCACTAAAAGTAAATGTGAGAGTTGTTGCTGAAATACCGTTTTCTGCTTTTACTTCTGTCACAGTAGCGGCTTGTGCTATTTGCACAAAAAATAAAGACAAAACAACCAACAGAAAGGCAACAACATAGCGCTGACTTTGACTCACAGTAGTGATGAGACTCGACATAATCAATATTCCTTTATGCGGACTGAATACGGGATAAAACAGTGTTCCCTCTTGATGAAAGGGCAACAAAACGCGCTTTTCGACCTTCATCTTCGTAGCTTAAATGAAGTTCTAAATCTGCGTTAGGTAAAAAGCCTTCGCCTTGAGATGGCCATTCAATCAGGCATAACGCATCTTGCTCAAAATAGTCGCGTATTCCCATAAATTCCAGTTCTTCAGCGGAAGCTAAACGATAAAGATCAAAATGATAAACGGGATTTGGCGAAAGCATATAAGGTTCTACTAATGTATATGTAGGGCTTTTAACATGCCCTTGATGACCAAGAGCTTGTAAAAATCCTCGGCTAAAGGTTGTTTTTCCAGCACCAAGATCGCCATATAAATAAATGATCAATCCGCTATGCTCCGTCGCCATTGCAACAGTACGCCCTAGTTCAACTGTTGCCGCTTCATCTTCTAATGTAACAACCCATTCTTTCATATTTATATAATCTATTGTTAAGTTATAACGGCTTAATAAAGAGAGATCGTTGGAGAATATCAAATACTAAGCTTTATATGTTTTCTTAAGGCAAATAGTTATCGAAATCACTATCAAATAACCATACCATAAATCTATTTATTGCGAGGATTTTTCCTACAGCCTCACTATGATACACTGCGCGCTCTTAGGACTCACCTCTTACCTACTGATTCGGTTTATTCATGTCATCACTCGATCTTAATCTCCTCGCTCAAAATATTAAATTATGGGGTTCTGAGCTAGGTTTTCAACAAACAGGGATATGTGATACTGACTTATCACTTGAAGAACCTCGCCTGCAAGCGTGGCTAGATAAGCAATATCATGGTGAAATGGCCTGGATGGAAAAGTATGGAATGACACGAGCCAGACCTCATGAACTGGTTCCGGGTACATTACGCGTTATCAGCGTCAGAATGAATTATCTCCCCACCGATGCGGCTTTTGCACGAACCTTAAATAATCCAGAACAAGGTTATATCAGCCGTTATGCGCTTGGTCGGGATTATCACAAAGTATTAAGGCAGCGTCTTAAAAAACTTGGCGAAAAAATTTCACAATATTGTCAGCAATTTGAATATCAAGGGATAGTCAACTTTCGACCTTTCGTTGATTCAGCACCTATCATGGAACGCCCATTGGCTGTTAAGGCAGGACTTGGCTGGGTTGGTAAACACTCACTTGTTATTAACAATCAAGCAGGCTCTTGGTTTTTTCTTGGTGAATTACTGATTGATTTGCCATTACCTACTGATAGCCCAGTTGAAGAACAGTGCGGTAAATGTGTCGCCTGTATGACAACCTGTCCGACAGGTGCCATTGTTGAACCTTATACTATTGATGCTCGTCGCTGTATTTCTTATCTCACTATCGAACTCGATGGTGCTATTCCTGAAGAATTTCGCCCTCTCATGGGCAATCGTATTTATGGTTGTGATGATTGCCAGCTTATTTGTCCTTGGAATCGTTTTTCATCACTGACTGACGAGGAAGATTTCTCACCAAGAAGAGCGCTTCATACCCCAGAATTACTCGATCTCTTTCAATGGAGTGAAGATAAATTTCTGCGTATCACTGAAGGCTCGCCGATCCGTCGTATTGGCTATTTACGTTGGCTTAGAAATATTAGCGTGGCGTTAGGAAATGCGCCTTATCAAGATAAAATTATACTTGCCTTGCAAGAACGCTTTGGACTGAGTGATGTTTTAGATGAACATTTAAACTGGGCGATTACACAACAGACAGCGAAGAGAAATGAAAAAGAAGTAAAAATACAAACTTCACAACAAAAACGCTTAGTAAGGGCGATAACTAAAGGTTTACCTCGTGATGCTTAATTTTTAACAGAATAAGCGCATTACGTGTAATCATTAATTTCCTCTGTGAATAAAATAAAAATCCCTTGCCTATCAACATGAACAAAAAATTCAAGCGAACTAAGACTCAAAATTTAAAAAATTAAAATAAACTTAGTTATCAATTAGATATAAAATCCAATTAATTTATTGAAGAGAATAATATCCTTGTCACTTAATGACACGTGCTTGTGGATAACTCTGTGCAGTAAAAAAATAAATAGTGCTTAGATGCGGTGGTTATTAGCATCTCACTGTGGATAAATTGATTTGGGAAGATTTTAAGAATAGTAGAATATATATCACGTTTTTTTAAAGAAAAGCCTAAGAAACCCTTTTCTTTTTCTAAAATACTATTCAATGCATGTTTAACAGAATAAAGGTCTAAAACCTAAAAAATGATCTTGCCTTTAGTTTCCCCTCTAAATGAGGAAAGGCGCACATTCTAGTGCTGTCAAAATAGAAATGCAAGCAAAGATCAAAGATAGATCACAAAAAAATAGCTTGATCTTACATGTAGTAATAACATTTTCTTTTTTGAACAATTATCCCACATACACTCTCTTTATGAGTATTAAGTAAAAGCCCCTAACCTACACCCTAAAATAGTGTAGCCGATATTTAAAAAAGCGAGAGAAAAAATAAAGATTTTTTGGTTATATTTTAAGCTACACATTATTAGACTAGCGAACATAGTCTTTTTTTGGTCTAAATTAAGACTTAATTTATGGAGAGGTGAATATGCGTTATTCCGAACAAATTAAACCAATTAGCTATTTAAAGGCCAATATGGCTGAAGTAATGGTAAAACTTACCGAATCAGGCTCCCCTATGATTATTACTCAAAATGGCGAAGCTAAGGCAGTCATTCAATGTATTGAATCTTATGAAGAAACTCAGGAAACGTTAGCTTTACTGAAAATATTAGCATTAGGTCAACAACAAGTTGAATCAGGCGAAGTCAGTGATATAAAAAGTGTTGTTCAGCGTTTAAAAAATAAAAGGAAGTAGAAAGAATGGCATCATACAAGGTCGTAGTTACTAAAGATGCCGAGGCAGATTTATAAAACATTCACAACTATATTTCTGAACATGACTGCCCAGAAAATACAGATTATGTATTAGATGAGTTACTAGCAGTAGCAGACAATTTAACTAACTTTCCAATGAAGGGAACTGTACCTTATGAGTTACAAACTTTAGGTATTCATAAATTTCGGCAAATTATTATTTATGTCATTACTGATGGTAGACGAGATATGAAAGCACTACTTAGCCGTAGACTATTAGGATAACGTATTGATTTTTGATTAGAAGAATAAAACTAGAAGAGAAAAACTTGGAGCGGGAAACGAGACTCGAACTCGCGACCCCAACCTTGGCAAGGTTGTGCTCTACCAACTGAGCTATTCCCGCATTTGGTAAGTTTTGACAATGATGAGTGAAAGATTTGGAGCGGGAAACGAGACTCGAACTCGCGACCCCAACCTTGGCAAGGTTGTGCTCTACCAACTGAGCTATTCCCGCGTCGCATAACACTACTCATAACTGTCTAAGAAAGATTGGAGCGGGAAACGAGACTCGAACTCGCGACCCCAACCTTGGCAAGGTTGTGCTCTACCAACTGAGCTATTCCCGCGTCTTTCTTACACCCGTACAAACGAAATTCTTCATCGGTACGGGAAGCGCATTATACGAGAAAAATGCTTAACCGCAAGCCCTTATCAACAAAAAAATACGTTTTTTTGATTACATGCCGATAAAATCATCACAATGATGCAATATCAATCATGAATGCACGCTTTTTACTCTTTAATAAAGGTTTTACGATAATAATCAAGCTCTGCAATGGATTCACGAATATCATCCAGTGCCTGATGAGTATTTTTTTTCTCAAAACCTTCTAAAATTTCAGGTTTCCAACGACGTGCTAATTCTTTTAATGTACTCACATCAAGATAACGGTAGTGAAAATATTGCTCTAGTTCGGGCATGTAACGGTATAGAAAACGTCTATCTTGCCCCACACTATTACCACAGATAGGTGATACGCCTTTTGGTACCCATTTTTCTAGGAATTCAATTGTCGCTTTTTGTGCTGAATTATCATCATATGAACTGGCTTTTACACGCTCAACTAAACCACTACCTGTATGAGTACGTGTATTCCATTCATCCATTAAACTTAATTGTTCATCAGATTGATGGACTGCAATAACAGGGCCTTCTGCTAAAATATTAAGTTGAGGATCTGTCACGATAGTGGCTATTTCGATGATACGGTCACATTCAGGATCAAGACCTGTCATTTCCAGATCTATCCAGATCAGATTGTTCTCGCTTTTTGACATAATATATCCTAGCTGTTTCTAAGTGTGAGACATGATATTTTAGCGTTTATCATAGCGCGTTTACTCAATAAGCACGACAGAAGAACATCTAACCGAATAATACAAGTGAGGATCGGTGACAAAACGTAAATTATCTAAAGGCCAGCAACGCCGAGTACAAGAAAATCATAAAAAGCGTTTGCAGAGCAAAGAGAAAAAAAACCACGTTGAATTAGACGATACGCAATTAGGCGAAGCGACCGAAGGCTTAGTGATCAGCCGTTTTGGTCAACATGCAGATATCGAAGCTGCTGACGGCACCATTACACGATGCAATATTCGACGCACAATTTCATCACTGGTAACGGGTGATAAAGTTGTTTGGCGTCCTGCGCTACAAACACAAGAAAACGTCCGCGTAAACGGTATTGTAGAAGCGGTACACGAACGAACGTCAGTACTTACTCGTCCTGACTATTATGATGGTATTAAACCTATCGCGGCTAATATTGATCAAATTATTATCGTTTCGGCTATTTTGCCTGAACTCTCTTTAAATATTATCGACCGTTACCTTGTAGCCTGTGAGACGTTAAACGTAGAGCCTCTGATTGTACTCAATAAAATCGATATGTTAGACGAGGAAAGCCGCAAGACTGTCAGCGAATGGATGCAAACTTATAAAAATATTGGTTATCGCGTTCTTGAGGTCTCTAGCTACACCAAAGAAGGTCTTGATGCATTAACACAAGAGTTGATTGGCCGTATCTCCATTTTTGCTGGGCAATCTGGTGTCGGAAAATCAAGCTTACTCAATACGTTATTACCACCAATGGAAGAAAGCATTCTGGTTAATCAGGTTTCTGATAATTCAGGTTTAGGTCAGCATACCACCACCGCATCACGCCTTTACCATTTCCCGCAAGGAGGAGATGTCATTGACTCGCCGGGTGTGCGTGAATTTGGTCTATGGCATTTAACACCAGAACAAGTAACAAAAGGATTTATTGAATTTAGACCTTATTTGGGAGGGTGTAAATTCCGCGATTGCAAACACTTGGATGATCCGGGTTGCTTAATTAGTAAAGCAGTGAGAAACAACGAAATTGCAGAAACACGCTTTGAAAATTACCATCGTATTTTAGAAAGTATGAGTCAGGTGAAGGTTCGTAAGAACATTAATTTAGACTCTTAATAATTGATTCACTGACAACCCTATTAAGGGTGGGTACAATAGACCCCTTTTGTCTATTTTTTATCGTTCAATCCCAGAGGTTGCCATTTTGGACAAGCTAAAAATTAAACTACAGTATTTATTGCCTAAATTATGGCTCACACAGCTAGCAGGTTGGTTTGCAAACAAAAAAGCGGGTGTAATTACCCAATTTGCGATCAAAGCCTTTGCTAAAGCATATAAAGTCGATATGAATGAAGCAAAAGATAGCCAGTTCCAAGCTTATTCTTCATTCAACGATTTCTTTATTCGTGCATTAAAAGATGGCGCTCGCCCTATTATCGAAGGTGATGACCAACTTGCATTGCCTGCTGATGGCGCAGTAAGCCAACTCGGTCTTATTCAAGACGATCAAATTCTGCAAGCTAAAGGGCATCATTACACCCTTGAAGCGTTACTTGCGGGTAATTTTATGTTGGCAGATAAGTTCCGTAATGGTCAGTTTATTACGACATATCTTTCACCTCGTGATTACCACCGTGTTCACATGCCTTGTGATGGTTTATTAAAAGAGATGATTTATGTTCCAGGCGATCTCTTCTCTGTTAATCCATTAACCGCGGCTAATGTTCCTAACTTATTTGCACGTAATGAACGTATTATCTGCCTCTTTGAAACTCAATTTGGCCCCATGATACAAATTCTAGTGGGTGCAACAATTGTTGGTAGTATTGAAACGGTTTGGTGTGGCATGGTAACACCACCTCGTGAAGGTATTATTAAACGTTGGACATATCCACAAGCCGATAAAGCAGGTGCGATATTCTTGAAAAAAGGGGAAGAAATGGGCCGATTTAAGTTAGGCTCAACGGTCATCAATCTTTTCCCAGAAAATACCGTTCAACTGAATAAAGATCTTATGAATGGCTCCGTTACATTAATGGGGGAACGATTGGGTTCCATCATCAATGTCGCTGGTAATGACAATAATGCCATCAGTGAATAACACGTAATTCGGAGTAACCTTTGTGCGCCTGATAATCAGTCTTTTCTTCTCGCTCTTTTTGACGCTTTCGTTAAGCACATCTGCAATATCAGCGGATGTAGAAAAATTACGTCAAGATATTAAACAACTTGAAGGAAGCACCAATCCTCAAGATATTGAGGCAGTTCAGGCGCTACAAGGCACTATCAACTGGATTAATGATGGTGATAAAGCGCAAACAAACGCAGATAACTATCAAAAAACCATTGATGATTACCCTCAAATTACGCAAGAGCTAAGAACCAAACTGCTTGAAGAAAGCCATGCTGTTCCGACTATCCCTGAAAAAATTAGCATTCCTGATTTAGAACAGAAAATTATTCAGATCAGTAGCCAATTAATGGAACAAGCAAGGCTTCAGCAACAAGAGCAAGATAAAAGCCGAGAAATTAGCGAATCTTTAAACTTATTACCGCAACAGCTTTCTGAAGCACGCCGTTTACTCAGCGATGCAACAGCAAGACTCGCCGCTGCCAGTGCGTCAACAACACCGTTAACAGAAGCACAAAATAAGCTAACACAAGCTGAAGTCACCGCACGTAAAGCGATGGTTAATGAGCTTGAAATGGCACAACTTTCGGCTAATAACCGCCAAGAAATTGCTCGCCTTCGCTTAGAATTATTTAAAAAACGCTATCAGCGCCTTGATGTGCAACTACAACAATTGCGCAGCTTATTAAATATAAAACGCCAAGAAGTGGCTGATCTGGCATTAGAAAAAACAGAAATGCTGGCGGAGAAAGGTGGCGAACTTCCTGAATTTCTGACAAAACAGATCCAAACTAACCGTGAACTTTCTCAGATCCTGAATAAACAAACACAGGAAATGAGTGAGTTATCAGAAAAACAACGCATTACCACACAGCAGACACAACAAGTTCGTCAAACGCTTACCACTATTCGAGAACAAGCACAGTGGTTAAGTGGCTCCACAGCATTAGGTGAAGCATTAAGAACACAGCTTTCCCGCTTACCTGAAATGCCTCGTTCACAAGAACTTGATAGAGATATTATTCAGTTACGTGTCGAGCGTTTAGGCTATGAGGATATGCTGGAAAACTTAAGTAAGATCCAGCCGCCAGAAACCGCAGATGGCTCTAAATTGCCTGAAGCTCAGCAATATATTTTTGATTCTCTTATTCAAGCACGTCATGAATTATTGAATTCGTTGTTATCCGGTTATGATTCTCAAATTCTTGAGTTAACAAAACTAAAAGTGGCAACAACACAATTAGCGGATGCATTAAAAGAGACAAAAGACGCCACAAACCGTTATATGTTCTGGGTTGCTGATATCAGCCCCATCAAATTTAATTATCCGGTTTTATTAGTCAAAGATATCACTCGATTGCTTTCGCTAGATACCTTCTCACAATTAGGTCATGCTGCTGTCAGCATGCTTAAAAATCAGGATACGTTCCTGTTCCTATTTGTTACTTTATCAATTGTGGGCTTTAGTCTGCGCACTCGAAAACACTACAACGCATTTCTTGAAAGAGTCAGCAACCGTATTGGTAAAGTCACACAAGATCACTTTTCACTGACGATACGCACGGTCTTTTGGTCTATTTTAATTGCGTTGCCATTACCGCTGTTATGGTCTGCCGTAGGTTATGGCTTACAAAGTGTTGAATGGCGTTATCCAATGGCGGGAGCTATTGGATATGGCGTCACAGCAGCAGCACCTGTGCTGTGGCTATTTATGATAAGTGCAACCTTTGCACGTCATAACGGCCTATTTATTGCTCAATTTAAATGGAAAGAGAGCCGTGTTAAAAAAGCGATGCGCTTTTACCAGCTTTCTATTTTTGTCATCGTTCCGCTGATGATGTCATTAGTTACCTTTGAATATTATAGCGATAGAGAATTTGCACCAACGGTTGGTCGCTTCTGTTTCTTACTGCTCTGTATCGCCCTAAGCTTTATTACATCTAGCCTTAAAAAAGCTCACGTCCCACTTTATCTTGATAAACATGGATCTGGCGATAACCTTATCAATACCATTTTATGGTGGTTCTTACTGCTTGCCCCGGTTATTGCAGGTTTAGCCGCTGTCTTAGGTTACCTTTCTACATCGATTATCTTACTCGGTCGTTTAGAAATGTCTGTCGCCATTTGGTTTGCTCTACTAATTATCTACCACATTATTCAGCGATGGATGCTTATTCAGCGCCGAAAATTAGCCTTTGAACGAGCTAAACAAAAGCGTGCAGAAATTCTGGCTCAGCGTGCAAAAGGTGAAGATGAAAATACGATTGTTGGGAGTAGTGGTGAGAGCACAGTAGGGCTTGAAATTGAAGCTCAAGAAATAGACCTTGATGCTATCAGTGCGCAATCCATTGGTTTAGTTCGCTCTATTCTAACGATGATTGCATTAGTCTCGATGATCTTATTATGGTCTGAATTAAACACTGCGTTCTCTTTCGTTGATAATATCCGACTTTGGGACGTCACCTCATCGGTAAACGGTGTTAACACGGTACAACCTATTACGATGGGTTCTATTTTAGTGGCAATCCTTGTCATTATTATTACAACCCAATTAGTACGAAATCTCCCTGCTTTACTTGAGTTGGCCATTTTACAGCATCTTGATTTAACACCGGGTACAGGTTACGCCATTACCACGATGACCAAATACACCATCACCTTAATTGGGAGTATTGTGGGTTTCTCTTTATTAGGGATTGAGTGGTCAAAATTACAGTGGCTAGTGGCAGCAATGGGTGTTGGGTTAGGTTTTGGCTTACAAGAAATTTTTGCCAACATCATTTCAGGTTTGATGATCTTATTTGAAAAACCAATCCGTATTGGCGATACCGTCACTATTCGGAATTTGACCGGAAATATTTCTAAGATCAACACTCGGGCAACGACCTTAACCGACTGGGATAGAAAAGAAATTATCGTACCGAACAAAGCTTTTATTACAGAGCAATTTATTAACTGGTCACTCTCAGATTCCGTCACTCGTATCGTAATGACCATCCCTGCTCCAGCAGACTGTAACAGTGAGCAAGTGACAAATGTGTTATTAGAAGCCTCAAAACGCTCTACGATGATTTTAGAAAACCCAGCACCAGAGGTTTATCTGGTCGATTTACAGCAAGGTATTCAGATTTTTGAATTACGTGTTTATGCCGCAGAGATGGGGCACAGAATGCCAGCAAGACACGAGATCCACCAAAATATTCTCTTAGCCTTTGCAGAGCACGGCATCCCATTACCGTTCCCACCATTCCAAGCCAGAGTGGATATGATGGGCAATACAATTCGTAGCTCAATGCGTGCAACACCAAGAGAAGTAGGCGGATTATAAGCTCTGCTTCAATTAGTTTGAAAAAAAGCCATTATCTTCTCGAAAAAAACGAAAGATAATGGCTTTATTCTTTTCTTTCTCATTCTTTCACCCTCTACACTAAAACTTTTTTCACCCTATTCTGTGTATCCACGCCTCTTATAGTTCATTGATTGTATAAATTTAATCCGTATTTCTGTCCTATTCTCTGACTTCTAGAAAAAAGGAAGATTATTTTTTGCTTTTTTGTTTAATAAAATTGATAAGTAATAACAAAAAGAAACTATCTATCACTTAATGGCAAGATGAAGATAATAAAGTGAACATCATAAAGAGAATGCGGCTTTTTCAGGTGAATGTTTTTATTGCAGTCTATTTTTCTAACACCCCTCCCATTTAACCAGAGAATAAAATGCCATTTTGGATAAGGCATTTAATTTACCTTAAGGTGAAGTATGTTTTGCCTTACCCTTATTATTTTAGGGTTCTATCCACGAAATCGGACACTTAACTAAAATCAGTCACCAATTATTGATCAAAATCATATTTTTACGTTTTTATACCTACATTAACTCCTTGAGTGAGTAAAAATTGATTTTTGTTAGCTTTTAACTTTTAAATTATTATCTCTAGCTGATTATTTCCTTTCCCTAAGTTAAATAAGCTAAGACATTTATAGCGTACAAAACTTAACATCGGTATTTAAAACTCCAATAGTTTTACATAACAAAATATCTCATATATCCACATTTAAAACCAAATACAATCCAATTTGGATTATTGCATAGTGTTTATCATCAAAAGCAATCGTCTTTTTCTTGCTTTAATCACCTTGAGCAAAAGATAGAATATTTATTATTTTAAGTTTTTATACTAAAAAAAATAAGAAAAAATAAAACACAAAAAGTAAAAGAAATTTTAAAAATAAATTTACTTTAATTTTAAAACACAAAAAATAAGAATATAAATTAATTTAAGATTGTAATTTAATAAAATTAAAAATATAAATAAAAAAATAAACAAAAACGAATAATAATACAAATATAAAATCTTAATTCTCACTATAAATAACACTTTTTAGTTATATAGGGTAATATTGAGAAAAAAGAGTAAAAGCCATCTATATCCAATTTATCAAACAAAATAATTTAAATAGAAAAATAAATATTTATTTTTGTTATTTGTACTGAACATTAATAAATAACATTACGGCTTATAATGTTAATATTTTTTAAACTTGGTTTAAAAATGAGTATTACTACCTATTAACAATGCTAAGATATATTGCTAGCTTCATTTTTAATGAGTATTAAATAAACAATAATAAGAAGGTTCCATTATGGAAAAATCCCGAACGACTCTCGATCAGTGGATTACCTTACAAGCTGTCGTTGACTACGGTGGCTTTGCTCAGGCCGCAGATGCATTACATAGAACACAATCATCAATTAGCTATACTATCAATAAATTAGAGCAAACTTTAGGCATTGAAATACTCTCTTTAGAGAAAAGACGAGCGGTACTTACTCACGAAGGTAAATTGTTACTTGAACTCTCTAGAGAAATTACTGAAAGAGCAATTTCATTAGAAAAAGAGGCTAAAAACTTAATATTTAACAACAAGTTAAAGATAAATATCCTTATCGACCCTTTATATATTTCAGGTCTTTTCTGGAATAAAATATCGCAATTTATTAAAGAGAATAAACACTATGATATCAATATTCATAAAACAGCGCTGAGTAAATCAGATATTTTAGCGCAAAAAGATCAAGACTTGGTGATAACACATTATAATGTAAAATCATTACAACCCATTGATTTAGAAAGCATTAAAACAGTATTAGTAACACACCCGAACAGTGTTTTACAACATCTTCAAGATGATGAATTATCTAGGGAATTACAACAACATACCTATATTTCCTTACTCGCTGATAGCTCCAATGCTGATCATAATAACCAGGTTATTCATGTTGGCTCTGTGGAAACAGCAATCAGTTTTGTTAAGCAAGGTCTTGGTTATTCTCGACTTCCATTAACGGTTGTTCAGGAAGAGTTGAATAAAAATACGATCAAACAATTAAATACACATAATGAAGATAAAGAATATAAGTTCTATCTTTATTTGAATAAAAATTCATTTTCAACAGGAGACATAGCAAAGCTATTATCTTTAATAAATAATCCACACCAAAATTTAATTAGTGATTAATTAAACATTATTTTTAATTTTAAAAACGAACATTAAATAATTCGATATAAAAACAAAAAAAACTCATGTAAATCTTTATTAACTTAAATTTTTTGTGATGTTATATTTTATTGGCATATTTCTTATGCGAATAAACCAATACTTAAATCTATACTT
Source organism: Proteus appendicitidis (assembly GCF_030271835.1). Lineage (NCBI taxonomy): Bacteria > Pseudomonadati > Pseudomonadota > Gammaproteobacteria > Enterobacterales > Morganellaceae > Proteus > Proteus appendicitidis. The sequence continues at coordinate 260,387 of NZ_CP127389.1, read as the reverse complement.
ATAAATAAATTAAAAAGTAAAAATAACTACTTTTTATATAGGACCGGTCATGAGCAAATTAAATAAATCTCTCTATTTATTAGGGATGAGTCTCTCTCTACTTTCTGCACCTGCTGCTTTTGCATCGGGCACTATTAACTTTACCGGAGAAATAACAGATCAAGCCTGTACTGTGGATAGCTCTTCTAAAAATCTAACCGTAGATTTAGGAAAAGTGTCATCAAAAAGTTTAGCAACTAAAGGTGAAGTTGCAGGCCTTAAAGACTTTACGATTAAACTTATTGATTGCCCTATAGATACCACTGTCGCTGTCCGTTTTGGCGGAACTCGAGATGCAATTGATAGCGATATTTTAGCGATTGACCAAGTTTCTGGTGGCGCGACAAATGTGGGTATCGCTCTTTTTGAAAAAGATGCCGTATCTCAAATAAACCTATATGACGATTCGAAAGAAGTCGAAATCAAAGGGACTGAAATTAACTTAGATTATGTTGCACGCTACAAAGCAACAGCCCAAGCAACACCAGGTCCCGCAAATGGATCTGCGGTTTATAGCATCCAATATAAATAATAAAAAATGAGGGTAATACTTATTACCCTCTTATTTCCCTTAACTTTGTGGCGCCATTTATGAAAAAGAATATTTTTCTAACCCTATTTTTATTATTTTCTCTCATAACGGTAAGCCATGCTGCTGGAGTCAGTGTGGGGGGAACTCGGTTTGTTTATAACGATAACGCTCGTGAAATAAGCATTCCTATTCTAAATACGGATAAAGAAAAGCCTTATCTTATCCAAAGTTGGGTTTCTGCTTTTCAAGGCACAGAAAAAACGCCTTTTATTGCAACACCACCGCTTTTTCGTATTGAACCTGATGGCACAGGAACTGCACGTATTTCCTATACTGGTGAACCCTTAAATTCAAATACAGAAGTCGTCTATTGGCTTAATATAAAATCAATTCCACCTGTTGAAAAAAGCCCTGAAAATCAATTACAACTCGTCATTAACTCTCAATTTAAGCTCTTTTTACGCTCTCATGATATTGAGCCACTTAATTTTAATAACGTCGAATTATCAAAACAAAGCCAAGGCTTGGTGCTTAAGAACAAAACACCTTATCACCTCACGATTAAACATATTTTTCTTGATGACAAACGCTACCCTTACGACCCTTTAATCAACCCTTATCAAGAAGTGGTGTTACTTAAAGAGAGTTCTACTTCTCAGAAAGTCATTGTGCAGTTTATTAATGACTACGGTGCAACTGTAGATAAAGTATTAAATTAAGAGTGTAGAGTTATGACTTTATCCATCATCGCGTTATCTACAAAACGATTATCGGTATTTCCTACTGATAATCTCTATCGCCACTGTGTGCTTGCCATAGCGATAGCCTCTATTTTATTTCCTTATCAGGTGACTGCTGAAGAGCAATTTAATCCTGATGCACTCAATTTAGGCATAGAAAATCAGGTTGCAGATATTAATAACCTTGATTACTTTTCTTTTACAGGAGGACAGCTTCCTGGTGTCTACTCTGTTGATATTTATCTCAATAATAAATTAATCGACAATCGCCAAGTCCGTTTTATTTTTAATGAAGAAAAAAAGGTGCTGACGCCTGAGCTAACCAAACAAGATTTATTAAATTGGGGAGTGAAAGAGTCTGCAACATCGCAATTTAGCCAACAAGCAAACACATCAACAGTTACCGATATTGCTAGCATTATTCCGAATGCAAAGTATGAGTATGATTTTTCACGAGCGCGCTTGTCGTTTTCTATACCACAAATTGCTTTATACAATTATGGGCAAGGCTATATTCCACCAGCACAGTGGAACGATGGCATCAATGCTGCTTTTGTGAATTACACTTATCGTCAAAATCAGTATTGGTATCGTGACCAAAATAATAGTAACTCTATTTTCTTAGGATTACGTAGTGGCGTTAACGTTGGTGCTTGGCGTTTACGTAACCACAGCAACTACAATAAAAATAGCGATAACTCATCTCAATGGAATAGCTTGCAGACTTATGTTGAGCGAGATATTCGTAGTTTAAAAAGTCGTTTAACTATCGGTGAAACCGCTTCTGATAATGATGTATTAGAGAGTATTCCTTATCGTGGAATCAAATTGGCTTCTGATGAAAGTATGTTGCCACAAAGCCAACGTGGATTTGCTCCCATCGTTAGAGGTATCGCGCAAAGTAATGCCGTTGTCACCGTTCGACAAAATAACAGCATCATTTATCAGACCTCCGTTCCACCGGGGGAGTTTGCCATTTCAGATTTATATCCCACGTCTTACAGCGGTGATTTACAAGTTACGATCGAAGAAGCCGATGGAACAACCCGTACTTTTTCACAACCTTTTTCTGCAGTGCCGATGATGCAGCGTGCGGGTAGCTTAAAATACAGTGTCGATATTGGTAAATATCATGCCGATACGGCGGCAAGAAAACCTAATTTCTTTCAAACCTCAGCTATTTATGGGCTTCCTTACAATTTATCCCTTTATGGCGGCACCTTAATCTCGGCTGATTATCAAGCTTATGCGTTAGGTACTGGGGTTAATCTTGGCTATTTAGGTGCCGTTTCTGCAGATATTACTCACGCAAGAACAACGTTAATAAATGACGATGAAGCCCAAGGGCAATCTTATCGTATTCAATATTCTAAGTATTTACCTGATACTAAAACGGGTTTTTCACTGGCTTCGTATCGCTATTCAACAAAAGATTATTACGATTTCTCCACAGCTAACGAGCGTTTTTCTCATCTTTATCGTAAGAAAAAACAGTTCCAGTTATCTGTATCACAATCTTTAGGCGATATGGGTTATCTCTCATTAAATGGTTATCAACAATATTATTGGTATCAAGACAGAGTTGATCGCAATGTTAATGTGAGTTTTAACTCAAATTATCGTGCATTAAGTTATAGCGTCTCTTATGCCTATAACAAGCGTCAAGAAAGTGGATTAACCGATCAGATTTTATCTATTAATTTTAGTCTTCCATTTAATATTGAACAGAATAACAACTGGTTAAGTTATCGCTATAACACCAGTAAACAAGGTGATTCTATTAGTTCAGTGAGTTTAAGTGGTACTCAGTTGGAAGATAACAATCTGCAATATGATATTTCACAGAACTACAACCATTCTCGTCAAGAATACAGCGGCTCTGTTAATGGTAACTACAGTGCTTCTGGAGGTGAGATCAGTGCAGGTTACAGTTACGACAAACGCTATCAATCAATGAATTGGGGCGCGACGGGCGCACTTTTGGTGCATCAAGGTGGGATCACGCCATCTCGTACCATTTACGATTCTGCCATTTTAATTAAAGCAGAAGATGTTGATCACTTAAAAGTCAGCAGCGCACAAAGCCTTTATACCAATGCGCAAGGTTATGCCGTTATTCCTAATGTTTCACGTTATGAACGTAATAAAGTCACTGTTGATCCAGCTTCTTTAACAGGTAATAACGATGTTGAATTAACATCGACAACCGTTATTCCAACCAAAGGTGCAATTGTCTTAGCCGATTTCAAAGCAAGAAAAGGCGCTCGTGTGCTTGCAAACTTACACTACAACGGAACACCGCTGCCATTTGGTACTCAAGTTGAGATTTATAAAGACGACCACGTACTTTCAAGTGGCATTGTGGCCAATGATGGTGAAGTTTTCTTAAATGGCGTACCAGAATACAGCCAGTTACGAGCTAAGTGGGGCAACAGTGCTGTTGAACAGTGTCAAACACCGTTAAATGTGGATCTTGCCTTAGAGAAAATCCAATTTTTACAACTTGAATGCAGATAGGTGAGCACAATGAATAAATATATAACTCTTGGTTGTCTGTCTGCTATTTTGTATACATCAAGCACATTTGCAGAGTTTAGGGCAGACCTTACCACTAAAACCGTCACCTATTCAGCGCCTATTTATGTCTCACGTTCAGCGCCGATTTTAACAGAGATCGCCACCATTCCATTAGGAACGATGAATGCATGGACATGGTGGAACCTTTCTGGAAGTGCAGTAAGACCCGGTATTTATTTACCAGGCTCTTTTAACGCATCAAGCCCTAGAGTCAATGGTGCTTATGTCAAAGAGCTTAACAGTAGTGGTGTGGGTTATACCTTGCGTGGCACCATTAGCGGGAGTTGCAATGGCTCTGCTTATGTCGATGGTCAGCAAAACATTGATGGTAACTACAGTAATCGCCTTATTTGCTCAACCAATGCGACCAGTGGCAATTATTCTGTTTCATTAGAAATGAAGCTTTATAAATTACGCGATAATGTAACATCACAAACGATCCCTGCTTCATGGGTCGCTATGCTTATTATCTACAATAATGGCTTTATCACCAGTGACTATGTAGGAAAAACTGAACCTAGAATTAATCTATCGTCTTTAAACATTATTTCTAGTGGCTGTGATGTTGTGAATAACAACATTAATGTTCCACTCGGTGCAGTTCCTAAATCAAGCTTTAATGGTGTGGGTTCTGTCAGTGCAGAGAGCATCAAAAATTTTAATATTGATTTGAGTTGTGATCCTGTGTCACCAATCAAAATTCGATTTGATGGTGTGCCCGATGAGCAACAAACCGCAGGAACCATTGGTTTAAGTAATCCCACCGATAGCAATACAGCCAAAGGCTATGGCATTCAGGTTAAATATCAAAATCAACCGATAAAATTAGGTCAGTTAATGACTGTTAGTGAAAAGAATAACAGCGCAGGTCATTATGCTATTCCATTAGAAGCAGGCTATATTCAAACCACGGATACCACGACTGCGGGTAAAGCAAACGGTACATTGCAATTTACTTTGCAATATCACTAAATTGAGTTTGGTCAGTTTAAAAGAAGGCGAACAATATTACGTTGTTCGCCTTTTCTTTTTTCGAAGGGATCACACTTGATATAATTTACGTAAATAATGAGGCACGGCTTCATCAGCATTAGTGCCGATCACTTCCATATTTGGGAGTAAATCTTTTAATGTCTGATGCGCATTTTCCATAATGCAACCTTTACCAGCTGTTTGTAGCATCTCTTTGTCATTCATACCGTCACCAAATGCAACCGCATCTTTGGCAGTGTGTTGCATCAATTTAGCCACTTTTTCAAGCGCTTCACCTTTAGATACGCCACCAGCCATTACTTCTAAGCAATTACGCAGTGAGAAACTCACATTGATCTTATCACCCCAACGCTGATTAATTTCACTTTCCAGTGTCAGCAATAGCTCATGATCTTCAGAAGTGAAGAACACCTTACAGACATTGGTGGTCGGAAATCCGGTTTTACAAAATAATTCATAATTGAAAGCCGATTCGCGGAAAAACTCACAAGCTCCTGGCATTTCTTTATTAACGTACCAGTAGTCGCCAGCATAAATATTAGTTTCAATTTCAGGGTGATCAAAAACCATTAGAGCCAAGTCATAAGCAATTTCAGGCTCCAGATCTTGGCTAAAAATAAGGTCGCCATGAGTGTTATGCACTCGTGCGCCATTAGAGGTTATCATATAGGCATTAATGCCTAATCCATCACGAATTTGAGCAACATCAACATGATGACGACCTGTTGCGAATACAAAATGCACACCTTTATTAATAAGTAGGTGTAGGGTTTCTTGCGTATAGGGAGTTAATACATGATTAGGTGATAACAGTGTGCCATCAAGATCTGAAGCGACTATCGAATACATACACATTCCTGATTAAAATAAATGCTTATCATAAAACTCACAGATTTCATTTAATGCTTGTGAGCGTAGCTTATCTATTTCGAACAAGATTTCATGATGCGCACCCTCAATCACCAGTGGCAATTTTTGTTTTTCTTCTCTTGTTCTGGACTGACTATAACGTTCACAGAAAGCCCTTAGCTCTTGATTATCTACCACCTTATCTTGCTCTGCTTCGAGCACTAATAGAGGGGTACTAATCTCTCCCGCATGTTCAATTAACCAATCTCCCATTTTTAGACTTTCTCCCATCCAATGATAAGTTGGGCCGCCTAATCGTAGTTCTGGAAAATCAGCATAATAACGTAAATACCGGCGATATCGCTCATGGCTATGTGTTAACACATTAAGGATAAAGGGCAGTGGAAACCATTTACCTGTTGATACCGCGTAGTTATTTCTTTCAGATTGACTTTGTTCTGCTCGGTTAACCAAAAAATTAGCCACCCAGCGAGGAATAGGTAATCGAATACCAAACATCGGCGCACTTAATGCCGCCGCTTTAAATACATGAGTTTGCTTTAGAAGATATCCCGCTAAAATAGCACCGCCCATGGAATGAGCTAATGCAAAATAATGCTGATATTGAAAAGGCAACACTATCGTATCGACAAACGTTGAGAAATCATCGATATAATCACTGAATTTCTCTACATGCCCTTTTTGCGTATCTTCTAATAGTCTGTCTGAAAGACCTTGTCCTCGATGATCGAGAAGAAAGATATCATAGCCTGAGTGAAAGAAATCAAATGCAACTTCAGGATACTTTACATAGCTTTCACTACGGCCTGAAGCAATAACCAGTGCTTTATTGTGCGATGGTGAACGCCAATGAACATAGCGAATTTTTGCACCATCCACGCCAACAAACGCCCCTTCTTCCCGTTGCCCCCAAAAATCCAATAAGGCGCCGTTCGTGAATGCAGAAAACTGCTTTTCACGCGATAACCACGAATATTTAAACAGAGTGGTTGTCATTGGTTCTCCTTATTGGCGTTATTCGAAGCCCTCAATATGGTCACGAATGAGTGTCATAAACGCTGGCCCAAATCGTTCTAATTTTCGTTGTCCAACCCCGTTTATTAATAATAATTCATCAGGGTAAACGGGGCATTGCTCTGCCATTTCAATCAATGTGACATCATTAAAGACGACAAATGGCGGGATATTTTCTTCATCAGCAATAGACTTACGCAATTTACGTAGTTTCGCAAATAATTTTCTATCGTACTGTCTATGCGTATTTTTTGTTTGTTGATTACGGCTTTTTGTCGGGCTTAGTAATCGAGGTACGGCTAATTGTAATGGCACTTCACCACGTAAGATGGGTCTCGCCATCTCTGTCAGTTGTAATGCAGAGCGGTGGACAATATTTTGTGTCACCATACCTAAATGAATAAGCTGGCGGATCACACTCACCCAATGTTCATGGCTTTGCGCTTTCCCAATACCATAGACAGGTAATGTATCGTGTCCAGAATCTCGAATACGCTGATTATTCGCACCTCTTAAAATCTCAACAATATAACCAATACCAAAGTGCTGACCAGTACGATAAATACAGGACAATGCCTTTTGTGCATCCACTAAACCATCATATTGCTTAGGAGGATCAAGGCAAATATCGCAGTTACCACAGGCATTTTGTCGATGTTCATCGAAGTAATTTAGTAACACTAAGCGTCGGCATGTTTGAGCTTCAGCAAATGCGCCCATCGCATTAAGCTTATGCATTTCAATTGCTTTTTGATCGCTTTCTGGTTTTTCATCTAAACAACGACGCAACCACGCCATATCGGCAGGATCGTAAAATAATACCGCTTCTGCGGGCAATCCATCTCGCCCTGCACGCCCTGTTTCTTGGTAATAAGATTCAATATTTCGCGGAATATCAAAATGAACCACAAACCGAACATTGGGTTTATTAATCCCCATACCAAATGCAACCGTGGCAACGACAATTTGTAAATCATCACGCTGGAAAGCTTCTTGTACTTTAGCTCGTTGTGCAATTTCCATTCCTGCGTGATAACCCGCAATGCTTAACCCTCGCTTACTCAGGCGCTCTGCGGTTTCTTCGACTTTACTGCGGCTATTACAGTAAATAATGCCGGACTTTCCTTTCTGACCGCGAATAAATAACCAAAGTTGATCAAGCGGTTTGTATTTCTCTACTAAAGTGTAGCGGATATTTGGCCTATCGAAACTGCTGATATGAATCAAAGGATCACGCAACACTAGCTGATTAATAATATCGTAACGTGTTGTATTATCCGCCGTTGCCGTCAGTGCAATAATGGGAACATCAGGAAGATATTGTCTTAATAACCCTATACCGCGGTACTCAGGACGAAAATCATGTCCCCACTGTGAAATACAGTGTGCTTCATCAACAGCGAGTAATGCGGGTTTCCATTGCACTAATTGATGAAGAAAACTCTCCATCATTAAACGTTCAGGGGCAATATACAGCAGTTTTATTTCACCCTTTTGACAACGTATTTGAACATCAAACTGCTCTTCACGCGTTTGGGTTGAATTTAAATAAGCGGCTTCAATACCATGCAGGCAAAGTTGATCGACCTGATCTTTCATCAATGAGATAAGTGGCGAAACAACCACAGTTAGCCCATCAAGCAATAATGCGGGAATTTGATAACAAAGGGATTTACCACCCCCTGTTGGCATCACAACGAGACAGTCTCTCCCAGTTGTAATGGTATGGATGATTTCTTGCTGACCAGGGCGAAATTGCTGATAACCAAAGGTTTCTCGCAAAATAGCCTGTGCTGATGGCATTGAATTAAGAACTTCTGCTGTGGACACGCCGTTCCTCTGAAAAGCTGCTGATAAAAACTATGATGAGGAGTAAAAGAAAAGGCACCAATGTGCAGGTGCCATCATCATTTATAGCGCTATGCTACCCCAGAACGGAGAAAATTACAGCATATCATTAAGCATCACGCCAACACCGACCCGTGTCTGACGAAAATTATAATCAATCATTGATTCGCCATAACCACTAAATACTTGGGTATAAAAGCGTACATGCTTAGTAATTGGGTAACTCCAGCCTAATTCAGCCGCTCCATAGCCACTGTTCCAGTTATAACGCCCTGTTGCCGTGATCACACTATCGCCTAAACGATAGCCTGCTTTTAAACGGTAATAGCCCATATAGCGATTAATTTCTGGATTATCATCACGGTGAGCGCTTTCACTAAAGCGATACCAAGGTTTTAAATCAAGCTGTAAATTGCCTTTTTGCGCCATAAAACGTGCATAAGCACGGTTCCAACTACGAGATGTGGGATCAGAACGGCCATTTGATTCGTGGTTAAAACCGGTTTCTATTTCACGAAGTGTCCAACCCGCAAATTTATAGTCTGTTGCCCAACCTAGAAAAAGTTGCGGTTCATAGTTTGTCTCTCGAAAAGGGGCAGATTCTTTCTTATTGCTTAATTGCCACCAAGAGCGTTGGGTATACGATGCGGCTAAAACAGAGTTTTCACCCGCAATGCCGCGCCATAAAGGGAAGGCCAAACTGAGCTGAAATTTCACCTCATCTTTTTTAGCCTTATTACCCCAATCATAACTTTGAATAGCCTCTTTATTCATATCAGAGGTATCAGTGTAAATAATATAATTGGATTCATAAGGATAAAGAACAAAAGGTGAATCGTATTCTTGTAATAAACCAGAAATGATACTGCCCTGAACAAGCGGTGCAGGAGATGATGATGCTTGTATTTCGGATGCAAATCCCCATGCTGGATAGAATAAAACCACCGCAAGTAAAGAACGGATGTAACGCATAGTTAGTTATCCTGTTTCATTATTGAATAATATAAAAGTTAGTACTTACTTTAGAATTAGCTCTTATATATGTGCTTTATTGCACTTTAACGCCCATATTTTACACGTAATTGCCATTAAATCTCGTATATTTTCACACCATTATATTTATAGCACGAATGTGCAATTACGATTTTGTCATGTATTATTAACATAGTATTAACTTAATAACGTGATATCAGGGGTTCTAAAAATGGGAAAACTGTTAACATTAGAAGAGGCTCAAACACTTATTGGTCATGTTTTTGTTTATAAAATGCCCTTTAATCAATTAATCGGCCTAGAGCTAGTCCGCTTTGAACAAGACTACGCGGAAATTCAATTTCGATATCAAGATAAACTTGTTGGTAATATCGCTCAACGTATCTTACATGGTGGGCTAATCGCTTCTGTGCTTGATGTTAGTGCCGGGTTAGTTTGTGTCGGTAACGCATTAACACGTTTAGCACCAATATCCCAAGAGCAACTCGAACAAAAACTCGCTAACATGGGCACGATTGATTTACGTGTTGATTACTTAAGACCGGGACGTGGCGAATGTTTTACGGCAAGTAGCCATATTTTACGCAGTGGTAATAAAGTATCTGTTGCTCGTGTTGAATTACATAATGAAAAACAAGTTCATATTGCGAGTGGGACAGCGACCTATATTGTAGGTTAAGCCTTTGCTAAAATTCATTGTGCGCGATGATGCTTAGATTAGTATTAATTACTTGTAAAAACACATGCCTAATGACACATTAGATAATGTCATTGGGTATGATAGCCCCGTCACACTTTTCCTTTCCATCAATTCCAGAGATAGCATGAGCCAGAAAAACACGATGAAAGGCGTTTTATGTGCCTTAGGCGCCTATTTGATCTGGGGTATTGCCCCTGTCTATTTTAAAAGCATTCAAGAAGTGCCCGCAGAAGAAATTTTAACGCACCGTATTTTATGGTCGTTCTTTTTTATGCTGATTTTAATGACTATTAGTCGTCATTGGCCTTATTTGCGCCAATTAATACGCCAACCTAAAAAAATCCTTCTTTTAGCGCTGACTGCCGTTATTATCGCAACAAACTGGCTTACCTATATATGGGCGGTTAACCACGGTTATATGCTAGAAGCCAGCCTTGGTTACTTTATTAACCCACTGGTTAACGTACTGTTTGGCATGCTTTTCTTGAGTGAACGCTTCCGTCGTATGCAATGGGTAGCGGTAGGTTTAGCCTTTACGGGTGTATTTATTCAACTCTGGCACTTTGGTTCAGTGCCCGTGATTGGATTAAGCCTCGCTGTGACTTTTGGTCTTTATGGCTTACTGCGTAAAAAATTGGGTGTCGATGCACAAACAGGTATGTTGGTAGAAACATTATGGCTATTCCCTGTGGCATTAGTTTATATCTTATTTTTCACACATTCACCGACTAGCAATATGCTTGAAAATAGTTGGTCATTAAATACCTTGTTAATTGCAGCCGGTATTATTACAACCGTACCATTACTGCTTTTTACAGAAGCTGCGCATCATCTGCGTTTATCAACCTTGGGCTTTTTCCAATATATTGGTCCAACCTTGATGTTTATTCTTGCCACAATGGTATATGGCGAAAAAATTGATGCGGAAAGGCTCGTCACCTTCGGCTTTATTTGGGTTGCACTGATCCTCTTTACGCTTGATGCACTTTATACACAACGCCGTTTAAGACGCAGCTAACCTTCTAAAACTCGCTCTTCCGCTAAATTACTGATTTGTGTAAAAGCGGAAGAGAGTTTTTTCTTCTTGTCCTTCTTTAATGAATGCGCACTCTTTGATATCTCGTTTACATAGCGATATGAACACCTAAATGATGTTGATATTGCGTTATTAATCAATTGAATATGGTTAATCACAACACTGTAATAGAGATTAATACGAGGCACAAAATCACGCTGATGTCTCAATAACTTACAATACAAATCTTCTTCAAATTCGTTGATAGGTTCACTGGGATGATAAGTATCACAAAAGACTTCCTCCGTATTTTCGATCAGTAATTCATTACTAGAAAAAGGAACAGGAGAAATTTGTGTGCTAGGTGCGACAAAAGAATCGGTATGAAAGAATATGCTAGAGAGTTTCATCAATTAATCCCGTTAAATAAGAATAGATAACGAGATTATTAAGTAACCACCTTGAACATCCCTTAAAAAAAACACCGTAGCTTATCTATCAAATAAATAAGGGTGTTTTTTTATATTGAAGCAGTGGTGACGACTCCCCGCCCACATTGGGCGAGGGTTTCTGGCGTTTTTTTGCCAACTCACTCTAATCGAGGATTATTCTAGCCGAGCAAATGCTGCCACCAGCCATTTAATACCTTCACCATTAAAGGCGATTTGTAATCGGCAATGTTCACCGCTGCCTTCAATATTGATAATGGTGCCATCACCAAATTTGGGGTGTTTCACACGTTGCCCTAGCGAATAGCCACTATCATTGCTGATAATTGGCGTCCCTAAACGGCTATGATTAACAGGGCGGGAAACCGTGGCGCGTAAACGCACCTCTTCAACACACTCTTTCGGTAACTCACCAATAAAACGAGAAGGACGATGACTGACTTCTTTTCCATATAAACGGCGGTTTTCAGCGTAAGTGAGTGTTAACTTTTTCATTGCTCGAGTGACACCAACATAAGCCAAGCGACGCTCTTCTTCCAAACGCCCACCTTCATCTAGCGACATTTGACTTGGGAACATGCCTTCTTCTACGCCCACAATAAAGACTTGTGAAAATTCTAGCCCTTTAGCCGAGTGAAGTGTCATTAACTGTACGGCATCTTGATATGCATCAGCTTGGCTTTCGCCTGATTCTAATGCGGCATGTGAAAGGAATGCTTGCAGTGGCATTAAGTCTTCATCTTCATCTTGATAACTAAATTGGCGAGTCGCAGTGACCAGCTCTTCTAAGTTTTCAATACGAGCTTGTGCTTTTTCACCTTTTTCTTGCTCATACATCGCTTTCAAACCTGAATCACGAATAATTCGGTCTGTTTGTACATGTAATGGCATATCTGCCGTTTCAGAAGCGAGTGTTTCAATCAGTTCTAGGAATCGTTGAATTGCAGCGGTTGCTCGTCCTGCAAGCATTTTATGTTCAATAACCTGCAATGCACTTTCCCATAAGGTAATTTGATTCTCTCTTGCCACTTGGCGAACAATATCTAAGGTTCTATCACCAATGCCTCGTGTCGGTGTATTCACAACACGCTCAAAAGAAGCATCATCATGACGATTAGCTGTTAATCGCATATAAGAAAGTGCATCTTTGATTTCTTGGCGTTCGAAGAATCGTTGACCACCATAAATACGGTATGGCATTGCAGCTTGTAATAACGCCTCTTCCATCACACGAGATTGCGCATTACTACGATACAAAATGGCACAATCTGTCAGCGCACCGCCTTCTTCTTGCCAGCGCTTAATGCGACCGACTACATAACGCGCTTCATCCAGATCATTAAAAGCACAATAAAGCGAAATAGGCTCCCCTTCGGCACCTTCAGTCCACAGATTTTTACCTAATCTGTCACTGTTATTGGCAATTAACGCATTCGCCGCTTTTAGGATATTACTTGTCGAACGATAGTTTTGTTCTAATCGAATGGTTTCTGCACCAGGAAATTCATTTAAGAAATTTTGAATATTCTCAACTTGCGCACCACGCCAACCATAGATGGATTGGTCATCATCCCCCACAATCATCACTTTACCAGATTGACCCGCCAACATTCTTATCCACGCATATTGAATGCGGTTAGTATCTTGGAACTCATCCACTAAAATATTGGTAAAGCGATTTTGGTAGTGCTCCAAAATTTGTGGTTTATTTAACCAAAGTTCATGAGCGCGCAATAAAAGCTCTGCAAAATCCACAAGCCCTGCGCGATCGCAGGCTTCTTGATATGCTTGGTATACTTTTAACCATGTAGTTTCAACTGGATTGCCATAGGTTTGAATATGCTGAGGACGTAAGCCTTCATCTTTTTTACCGTTGATATACCACATGCCTTGACGTGCGGGCCACTGTTTATCATCAAGGTTCATTGACTTAACAATACGGCGAATAAGGCGATATTGATCATCACTGTCAATAATTTGGAAGTCTTGTGGCAAATTTGCATCAAGATAGTGTGCGCGTAATAAACGATGAGCAAGGCTATGGAAAGTGCCAATCCACATACCGCCTTGGCTTGTACCAATTAAGTCTTCAATACGATGACGCATTTCTGCGGCAGCTTTATTGGTAAACGTCACTGCCATAATTGAAAAAGGAGAAGCTTGTTCAACAGATAATAACCAAGCGATACGATGTACCAGCACCCGTGTTTTACCACTGCCTGCGCCAGCTAACACCAGCATATTAATACGAGGTGCGGCTACAGCTTCGCGCTGTTTATCGTTAAGACCTTCTAGCAGATATGAGACGTCCATAATTACCAATCATTTAGTGAAGAAAATACTGTGGATATATACAGAAATAGAGAGTAAGCAACAAACTAACAGGAATTTACGCGCTATGCAAAATAAAGCCTTTTTTAGCCTCGTTTATCTGTGCCATTCTTACCGAATATCACATTAAACCAATTCTATCAGTTTGCTTAAATCTGTAATTTCAATATGTGGCATTACTCTGGTTTCACCTTCTTCAAACAAACTACGATTATCAAGGTTAATCCAGCACGCTTGTAATCCACTATTAACGGCACCTTCGACATCGGTTACAAGGTGATCACCCACATGTAAAATTTTCTCATGTGGAAGATTTAACAGTGAAGAGGCTTTATCAAACATATCAGGATAAGGCTTAGAGCGACCATCAGGGCCAGCTTTTAAAATATGTGAAAAATACTGCCCTAAACCACAACTTAATGGGTTTGCATTACCATTTGTGATCGCAATTAATGGGATTTTTTGCGCCAATTCAGTGAGAACTTGATGGGTATTTTTAGGCACATTAATGTGGCTACGCCAATAAGCAAAGTGCGCCATAATTTCATCAGCACCTTGCTGTGCTTTGGCTTCACTGTAGCCGTAATCTAACAACATATTTCTAGCCGCAAGCCAACGCCATTGTGTAATATCATGAAAAATATCAGGATTGCTTTCTAGCAGTGGCTTTTTATAGGCATTCACATCTTTTTCTGTGAAATGATTAAAACGCAGATCATATTGACGAATAAAATCCAGCGTCTCTTTTTCAGTTTTGTCCATCACTGGCACATTGTCATACAGCGTGTCATCTAAATCAAAAGTCATCGCTGCAATTGGCGTCAGAGTTCTGTAAAAGCGCATTATGATTTTTCTCTCTTAGCTCTCGGATGAGCAGCATCATAGACTTTCGCTAAATGCTGAAAATCTAAGTGGGTATAAACTTGAGTAGTCGATAAATTAGCGTGCCCTAATAACTCTTGTACAGCACGTAAATCACCACTGGATTCTAATAAATGTGTGGCAAACGAGTGACGTAATTTATGAGGATTCACATGGCTACTTAGTCCTTGTTTAATCCCCCAAAGTTCAAACCGTTTTTGTACACTGCGCACGGATAAACGCTTACCGCTTTGGGTTGAGATAAAGACAGCTTTATCCTCAGGTGCATATAGCTCGCGCATCGGAAACCAATTTTGTAGCCACTCTAGCGCTTTTCTTCCCAGCGGGACTTTTCGCTCTTTACTTCCTTTACCTACAACACGAACTTCACCTTCATTCATGTCGATGTCGCTAATATTTAAGTTAGTCAATTCTGATAGACGTAATCCCGCACCATACATCACTTCCAGCATGGTTCTATCTCTAACAGAGAGCGGATCTTTTAAGTCGATATTCATCAATTGGCTAACTTCATCGACATCCATATTTTTAGGAAGATGACGACCCGATTTCGGTGTGCGAATGCCTTTTGCTGGATTAACCTCTAACATTCCTTGTGCCACTTGCCAATCAAGAAAGCTACGTAACGCCGAAAAGCGCAAAGCAAGGCTAGTCGGTTGTAACCCACTACGATGACTTTTCGCCAATAACATGCGTACATGTTGGCTTTCAAGCGATATCCATTGTGTGATTTTCATCGCCACCATCATTTGCGCTAATGTAATCAGTTGGCGATGGTAATTTTCTACTGTGACAGGGCTTAATCGGCGCTCAACTTGAATATAACGCAGGAATTGTTCAATAGCGGTAGAGAGTGTTTCTGGAATATCTATTGGTTGATTCATTGCCTTGCGATCCAACGAAGTAACAATTCTGGTAAAATATGGGCAAGCTTATCCAGCATTACTGTACCCATCCCTTCCTGAAAATGTTGGTTATCTCGGCTATTAAAAATAATCACGCCCAAATCACCATAATGCCCTAACAATGAAAGCGCTACGGAGCCAGAGCGTCGTACATTAGGCATCAATAGCATTATCTCTTGCCCATTTAATGTACCTAAATAGTGGTTATCATCACCCATACGTTGAATACGGAAATGTTCAAATGCTTGGCGAGATAATGGGAGATCTTGTGCATCTAAAGGTGGCTGTAATTGCCAACGATCGGTAAATAGGCGTAATTGAACTGAATAAAGCCCTAATCCCTTAGCCCAAAGGTTTAAACGTTCTAGCATTTCGTGAAGAGAAGCACTGTTGGATAGTTCAGAAATTAATAATAAGAGTTGGCTAAACAGTGCTTCATTTTCAGAGGCTTGTTCTATCAACAAACGCATATCTTCTTCAAGATAATGGATGCGGTTACGTTGGCGTGACATTATCCATTCGACTAAAGAAACAGTTCCTCTGACCGGATGAGGAACTTGCATTTGCTCAATATAGCTTGCATTACGGATAAAAAAACCAGGATGTTCCCTGAGGTAATGGATCACTTGTTGATCATTAAGTTCGTTGGTTTCAGGGCAACAGAACTGCTCATTTTTATCCGTCATACAGATAGCCTCTCAAAAAATAATATTATAGCTGAATGATCCCATCATAAATATGTGTCGCAGGCCCAGTCATATAAAGAGAGTTACCCTCTCCTTTCCATTCAATTAGCAATGATCCACCCGGTAAATTGACTTTCACACGTTTATCTAATAAACCTTGTGAAATACCAATTGCGACAGCTGCACAAGCCCCGCTACCACAGGCATTTGTTTCACCAGCACCACGTTCGAATACCCGCAAATGAAGGTTACTTCTGTCTACGATTTGCATAAAACCAATATTAGCACGTTCAGGAAAACGTTCATGTTGCTCTAACACCGGTCCTAACAACTCAACTTCTGCTGTTTTAATGTCTTCAACCTGAATAACGCAATGTGGATTTCCCATTGAAACTACACCACATAATACAGTGCGTTCCATTGCCCTGATAATATAGGTCTTTTCTGCCTTTTGCGCACGGAAAGGAACCTTTTGAGGTTCAAATTCAGGCTCGCCCATATTGACGCACACATCGTCATTATCCATAACATGCAAGGTCATTCTGCCAGATTGCGTACTGACTTTTATCTCTCTTTTGTTTGTAAGACCTTTTAATCTCACAAATCGAGCAAAGCAACGAGCACCATTACCACACTGTGCAACCTCACTTCCATCAGCATTAAAAATGCGATAATGGAAATCGAGTTCAGGATCATAAGGTGCTTCAACCACCAATAATTGATCAAATCCAACACCAGTATGGCGATTCGCTAATCGACATATTAATTCTGGTGAGAAATAAACATTTTGAGTCACAGCATCGACCACCATAAAGTCGTTGCCAAGACCATGCATTTTTGAAAATTGCATCTTGCCCCTGCCTGAAACGAAATTACCGTTTCTAAGATTGACTAATTGGTCTGAGTTGAGTCGCTCTCAACTTGCTGGGTTGGCTGGGATGACTGTGTCATTTTTGCCTGAGTATCTTCAGGAGGGAAATAAAGCGGGCCTTTCAAGCCACAACCAGAAAGAGAAATCAGTGTTATTATAGCAAGAGTGCAACGTAAATACGTTTTCATTCGAAATCTGCCTGTCATTTATTTGGTTAATATCCTCTATAATCGCAGTTAGATCTCGAAAAGCAAATAGGAAATGAAGATGAACGACAGTGAATTTCACCAATTAGCTGACGAACTCTTGTCAGAAATAGAACAAACTATTGATAATTATGAAGGTGACGCAGATATTGATTGTGAAATCAATGGCGGTGTAATGACATTAACCTTTGAAAATAATAGCAAAATTATTATTAATCGCCAGGAAGCATTTCATCAAGTTTGGTTAGCGACACGCTCTGGTGGCTATCACTTTGATTGGAAAGATGAACAATGGATTTGTGATAGAAGTGGCGGTGAATTTTTAACCATGCTAGCACAAGCAATAACAGAACAAAGTGGGGAAGCTTTTTCTTTCTAAGAAGCACGGTTAATAACAATAATGGGAGCTATCAAAGCTCCCATTTATATTTATTGTCTGGTACTTAATTAAGAGTGTTGCACCGCTTTATAATCTGTAAATCCGTGGGCAACAGCATTCATTTCAGGTTGCGTTTCTTTACTACCCAGATCGGATAATTTACCAAAGGATCCACCTGCAAAAGGTAACACTTGCGTTGATCCTTCCACTTTCACAATTTGATAAAACTGTGGCAGATTAAAATTAATAAAGCTGGAGCCGTACGTGAATCGGTCATGGGATGAAGAGTAGAAACGGCTAACATCTTTCACCAACTCTTCTTTACTCCCTTCACAATGGGAATAGATTTCAACGCGATTTGCTTCATCTAAGATATAGATATTAAAGACATTATTATCTTCTGTGGTTTCAAAGAAGAATTGAATAATCCCTTCACAAGCAAAACCATCGATCACCGCAGGTAAATAGCGGGCGTCCTTATCTAATTTAACGGGCAATCCATGAAGCTTGTTATATGAAATCGCCCCATAAAATTCGATAGCATTTTCTAATTTTTGTACCGACACATTGAGGCGTTCAAAGAACAATCCCCACGTTTGTCCGGCAATGCGTAACGCTTTAAAACGCCCCGGCTCTAAACGATTTGTTGATAATCGTAATTCAATACATTCTGAAACTAACTGCTGAACACGAGTACGAATTAAACCGCGCAAATGTTGGCTATAACAAAATACTTCAACAGAGGCTGGTGGAGCGGCATCTTGGTGCATTTTGCCTAATATCGTTTTTAACGATTCCAACATAGATTGTGTACCACTGAAATGAAGGGTTCTAACTTCATTCCAAGAATTACGATACAACAAATCAATGCTACCAATAAGACACTGCTCTTTTTCACCAAAACTAAAGACATCGAGCTTTCTAAAATCAAAGTGAACCACTTGATCAGAAAAACTCTCTGTTGGATCGGTTTCTAAATTGACAATAATCGCGAGATGTCTAATTTCACAAGGGCTATACAGTGCTTTCGGGGTTGGTGCAGGTAGACGAATTGGGAAATGGCTCGACATATCCCTAACTAATTCATGCAGTTTAATTTCATCACAAGAGGATTCTCCTTGATGAATATAAACTCGAGACTCTTTTGTTAACAGCCCATTAAAGTAAGACCATGCCACTAATTTATTTAAATAGCGGTTATATTCTAATGGTTGATGTCCAACGATATTTTCAAAATCAGGGGCGCGATTATATAAATACCAGCCGCTACGATTTGCTCGACCTTGTGGTACATAAATAAAGGTTAAATGTGACTCTGATAAATCAGGTGAGATTTGTGGATTAACCAGTGTGACTTTACCGGGTAATGCTTCAAACGCCGCGTAAAGTTTACGTGTTAGAACACCAATATCTTGCGGGCTTGCACTGACACTTAAATTATTACGACGCGCAAAACGGATAAGATTACGATAGCTTTGCATCATCGTATCTAATAACTCATTGTGTGCATCACGCACACGCTCGATTTTCCAACTATCACGCGTATCGAGTACTGTTAAGCGCTCATTATCCCATTGCCATTGAGTAACCAATTGCGATAAGACTTGTCGTCTCCAACCTTCAGGTTCGTTTTGTGTTTTTTCGTTAGATAATTTTTCACACACTTTCAGGTAGAAACAGCGACGGATAAGATCAAGGCGGGTTAAATCATTAATAGAAACCAAATAACGAGTGACGCGCTCCAGCATCATACAATAAGCATCTAAACCGTAATTAACGATTTCGCCACGATGTAGATGTTGCTTCATTTCTAATGCCAGCAACTTCCCATTAGGGTAGTCCGCTGAATAGGCTTCTAATAAAATACTTTTTAGTACGGCTTTATAAGGTGAATCGACACTTTTATAGAGTTGCCATAAACTTGCGCCAAAGTACTCTTCAGCAGAAAGTTCACCTAATCCCCCGAGATCTAGCCACTCATTTGGCGTTAATACACCTTGAGCATAAAGAGAGTTAACATACTCGTCATAATGATGTTCTTCTTCAACAGGCACCATCGCCCATAACAAGCGCTTACCTGCTAGGCGTACCGCTGTACGATAAAATTCATCAAGTAAAAGAATATGTTGGGTAGAACCGCAATCTTCTCCACCTAAGCTACCACTTGCATGGTGACGAAATCTATTTTCATCAATTAGGAAAAACGTAACATCAATACCTAACTCGCCTGCCCATTGTTCAATCAATTGGCATTTGCGTTGTAAAAGCGCACGTTCATCTTGATCCAGCCATGATTGATGGCAGACCCAAATATCAATATCAGAGCAGTGACTTTGACCAATAGAAGAAGTACTCCCCATTGAATAGATGCCAGTAATTGGCAACTCTCCATTGGCGTATCCATCCATCGGATCATCACATAATGCGTTAACCAGCTTATTCGCCCATTGACGTTGCATGTCATCAGGTTCAAAGAAACATGTGCCGTGAGGAACATTTCCTTGTAAGTAGCCGGGCAACTCAGGATGGTGGTAATGCAATAAAACAGGAATTAAACCATAGACCTGTTTAAAAACATCACACATCGATGCAAATGCTCGTTCCAGTCTGAGTTGATTAATCGCATCCAGCCGTTGCTTCAGTGTTTCAATATAAAGATACAAGAGTTTCGCCTGAACAATACTAAGAAGATAGTAGAATCTGAGTTTATAAGTGACCAAGGTTGAGTTAGGTAATATTAATAGATAAAACTTTACTAACAAAATCTCGGAAACGTGATCAATTTAACACCTTGAGCGCAAGGCGTAAAGAGGAACTCAAAATATAGCACCAAGATCTAAAAATGGTATTTAAGCGCTTAATCGTGTAAAGCCATCAAATAAATATCTTTATAATCATAAGGATAAATCATTTTATTTACAGAAAAAATGATGGAAAAAATTTCTCAATCCTCCCTTTACCCCACAAAAACCCCTGTTTACTTAATGATGAAACTGAAAATAAATTCTGATAAAACATAAAAAACAGATAAAAAAGCAAAAGTAAAAACAACTGATTGATAATCATGAGTTATTTCTTCTTTTTGATTATTTTTTTATTTTTACACTTAAAATAAGAGTTTTATTTTTAATGTTGCGATAATAATATTTAAAATAATATTCAATCTTTATTAATTATTTATTTAATTTAAGGCTAAATTCTTTTCTTTATTTTTATTATTTCTCTTTCTTTTATTTAATAATAACTTTGTTAAAATTTATCGTGTTTTTATATATTAGAAAATAATAAGAAAGGTAAGTAAATTTAAAATAATAGTTGTTTTATCAATACGTTCAGATTAAACATAATATTTATTTCACTTCTCGCGCATCAGATGTTAATAAAATTAACGTGATGTTTTAATTTTGTAAATAACCACACTTTTTATATAGATATAAAAAGAATAAAATTCTGAAAATAACTAAACCCGATAGTATCTATTAATAAATTGCTTATTTTTTATTTCCTCTTTCTTTTTTTCTTTTTCGATAATGACCTCATTTCTTTCATTGTTATTATGACGCAAAGCGCCTTAACTGGAAAATGAAGCCTTAAAGTGTTAAAACAATGCCTTATTTCTAAACAAAAATATCGCTAATCGCTCGGAAGAGATAATACTATTATGTCAAAAAGTACCATCCGTATTGCTACCCGCCAAAGCCCTCTTGCTATGTGGCAGGCACTTTATGTGAAAGAACAACTACAACTTGCTCATCCAGGTTTAGTCGTCGAATTAGTACCGATGGTCACTAAAGGTGACATCATTTTAGATACACCTTTAGCTAAAGTAGGTGGCAAAGGGCTATTTGTAAAAGAGTTAGAACTTGCTCTACTTGAATCACGCGCAGATATTGCCGTTCACTCTATGAAAGATGTTCCTATTGAGTTCCCTGAAGGTTTAGGGTTAGTGACTATCTGTGAACGCGAAGATCCTCGTGATGCCTTTGTCTCTAATCATTATGATTCTTTAGCAGAACTTCCTGCGGGTAGTATTGTAGGCACATCCAGTTTACGCCGCCAATGCCAATTAAAAGCACAGCGCCCAGATCTCATTATTCGTGATTTACGGGGTAATGTTGGTACTCGCTTAGGGAAATTAGATAATGGTGATTATGATGCCATTATTCTTGCCGTTGCTGGCTTAAAGCGCCTAGGTCTTAACGAACGTATTCGCACACCATTATCTGCTGAGCAATCTTTACCCGCGGTTGGGCAAGGTGCGGTGGGAATTGAATGTCGCTTAGATGACAATCAAACTCGCCAGCTATTAGATGCTCTCAATCACTCACGCACCGCAATTTGCGTTAAAGCAGAGCGTGCAATGAATACTCGTCTTGAAGGCGGTTGCCAAGTTCCGATTGGAAGCTATGCCATTTGGCAAGATGACAAAATTTGGTTACGTGCTTTAGTCGGTTCTCCTGATGGAGAAACTATTTTACGTGGCGAACGTTTAGTTACGCCAGAAAATGCTGAAACCGCGGGTATCTCATTGGCTGAAGAACTTTTAGATAAAGGTGCACGAGCTATTTTAACGGCAGTGTATCAAGGCAACACACCGGCATGAGTATTTTAGTTACTCGCCCTAACCCTGCTGGAAAGGCATTAACCCAACGTTTAATTGAGGCGGGGAAAACAGCCTTTCAAGCACCTTTGATAGAGATCACCGCAGGTCGTGAACTCTCTTTATTAGATGCTAAACTAAAAGGATTAAGGGCGGGTGATTGTGTATTTTTACTTTCTAAAAATGCGGTGTCATACGCAAACTGGCAGCTAAATCAATTACAACAATCATGGCCAGATACGCTATCCTATTATGGAATAGGTCAAGGCACAGCGAAAGATTTCCAACATGTAAGCAGTCTTACAATTTGCTACCCTGAGCAAGGAGAAACCAGTGAAGATCTTCTTGACCTTCCTGAACTTAATCAGGTGAAAAACAAGCAAATATTACTGCTTAGAGGTAACGGTGGTCGTGACTTACTCGCAACAACATTGAGTCAACGAGGCGCAATTGTTGATGAATGCGAATGTTACCAACGCCTATTTATTCATTATTCTCCTGAAGACTTTGCGCTTCAATGGGAAAAAGCACAGGTTGATACGCTTGTTGTCACTAGCGGTGAAATGTTACAACAACTCTTTGATCTGGTTGCTGAATCTAAAAAAGCATGGCTGTTAAACTGCCATTTAATTGTGGTCAGTGAACGATTAGCAACAATAGCAAAAACATTAGGGTGGAAAACTGTCACCGTTGCTGAAAGTGCCAATAATGATGCTTTATTTCATGCATTAATATAGAACCTAAATGAGACGCCGATATGACGGAACAGAAAAATACAAATGATAATGACTTGCCAAAAGATGCAGCCAAAGCTGATGAGAATGTCCGCTATCAGGAAGTCAAACCTGTTAATAACAAGCGCTCAGGTCTAATTGGAAGTGCTGTTGCTATCCTTGTTATTTTGGCAATTGGTGGTAGCCTTTACTATTACACCAATCAACAAGCATCAAAGCTGGGTGTAGAAAATCAATCGCTCAAATCTGAGCTTGCCCAATTACAACAACTCCAAAATACCTATCAACAGCGCTTTGACAATATTGATAGTATGTTTAACTCTCAAAAACAAACTATCGATAAATTACAAAACGAACGCCAAACAACAGAGCGCCAAATTCAAGATCTACAAACACGCTTTGCCGCTATTTCGAGTGCAGACGTCAAAAGTTGGCTATTAGCACAAGCTGATTTTATGGTAAAAATGGCAGGTCGTAAGTTATGGAATGATCAAGATGTTGTGACCGCTGTGAGTCTACTAAAAGGTGCTGATAGTAGCTTAGCGGAAATGAACGATCCGAGTTTACTTGAGATCCGTCGTGCGATTAATGAAGATATCAGCAATTTAGCGGCGCTCACCAAGATTGATAATGATGGCATCATTTTACAATTAAACCAGTTAGCAAATCAGATTGATAATCTCCGTTTAGCTGATCTTGAGCGTAATGGCTCCCCAATGGATAAGAACGATGAAACCATTTCAGGTTCACTTTCTGATTGGAAAGAGAATCTAAGTAAAAGCTGGAAAAGCTTTATGGATGATTTTATTACCATTCGTCGCCGTGATACCGCCGCTGCTCCTTTATTAGCACCGAATCAAGATATCTATTTACGTGAGAATATCCGCTCACGTTTATTAATTGCTTCTCAAGCCATACCTCGTCATCAAACTGAAACTTATCAGCAATCACTGGAAGCGGTATCTACTTGGGTACGTGCTTATTTTGATACCTCTGATCCAAGTACAACCGCATTTTTAGATACTGTTTCTGAATTAGAGAAACAACCTATTACGCTTGCAATGCCATCAGAGTTGAAGAGCCAGACACTACTAGAAAAACGTGTAGAAAAACAAATCCGCAATTTACTGGCACAGAATGAGTATACAGAGCCACAAGCTGTTGAAGCCCAAGATGCCCAAGCCGTAGGAGCTGAAAGCGTACAAGATGCTGCAGCTGAAAGCATAACTGTTGATACACCAGCAACACAACAAGGAGAATAAGCTTATGTTAAAAATACTGCTCCTTTTTGTGGTGCTTATTGCAGGTATTATTTTTGGTCCACTATTGGCAGGCCATCAAGGTTATGTACTGATACAAACTGATGATTGGGATATTGAAACCAGTGTAACCAGCCTTGTTATTATGTTTGTTTTACTACAATTAGCATTGTTACTAATTGGTTGGAGTTATCGCCGTTTTATTGGTACAGGCTCTAAAGCATATAGTTGGTTTTCTTTCCGTAAACGTAATCGTGCGCGCAAACAAACCGGCATGGCATTAATGAAATTAGCGGAAGGTGATTTTAAAGAAGTAGAAAAACTCATGAGCCGTAATGCAGATTATGCAGAACAGCCTGTTGTAAACTACCTGTTAGCCGCTGAAGCCGCACAACAACGTGGTGATGAATTCCGAGTTCAGCAACACCTTGAACGTGCAGCGGAGCTTGCCGATACCAATCAGCTTCCTGTTGATATCACCCGAGTGCGTATTTTATTAGCACAAAACGAAAATCATGCGGCGCGTACTGGGGTTGATGAGTTATTAAACCAAGCACCACGCCATCCAGAAGTATTACGTCTTGCAGAAGTCGCTTATACACGAACCGCAGCTTGGCAAGCACTGCTTGATATCATTCCTTCCATGCAAAAAATTGCATTACACTCGGATGATGAACTAGCGCAATTACGCCAAAAAGCCTATATCGGTATTATGGGACAGAAGATGTCCGAAAATGGCTGTGATGGACTGAAAAATTGGTGGAAAGCACAACCGCGTAAAGTCCATCACGATAATGCATTGCGTGTCGTTTTGGCTGAACACCTTATTGAGTGCAACGATCCTGATACCGCTCAAACGATCATCTTAGACGGTATTAAACGCCAATATGATGAGCGCTTGATCTTGCTATTGCCTCGTTTAAAAAATACAGATGCCAATGTTATTATGAAAGTGCTTAATACATTAATTAAACAACATGGGCCAACGCCATTACTCAATAGCACATTAGGTCAGATAGCAATGCAACAAGGACAATGGGCTAAAGCTGAAGAAGCATTTCGTAATGCGTTAAAACAACGTCCTGATGTTCATGACTTTGCGTGGCTTGCTGATGCATTAGATAAACAGAAAAAATCTGAAGAATCGGCGAAAGTGCGTAAAGATGCTTTATTAATGACACTGAAAAAAGACTCTGTCATTTTTGAAGAGCCTAAAAAAAAGTAAATAAACACATTCGATAAGAACGTGATCGTAAATCGTTTAATCAACTGATCTAAAAACCCTCTTATTGAGGGTTTTTTTATGTGATTTAAAAGCCTCGTTGAAATAACAACACCACTTCTACACATAGCGTCAAAAACACATACACCCAAGCGATACGATAAAAGCGAATGGGTATTTCCTTCTCATTTTCTTGCTTAAATGCCAAATAATGTTTTCTCGCTTGATAAAACACGACGATATAAATCAGTGCGATCCCCTGACAAAGAAAAGCCACATATTTAGCCCATGATTTGCCTCCAATAATAAGCATGATAAGAGGGATCAAAAAAAATAATAATGGGCCAAACTTCTCTATAAGAAAGAGTTTTTCTTGTGCAAGATATGCTTTTTGTTTATTTATCATATTGATGCTATCTCCAATCTACTCTTGCGCTGGATAATAGCGTGATAATGCCGTGAATACAAAACGGAGGTGTGATTGATAGATAAAAAAACGCCCGTATAAAACTATACAGGCGTATAAATATACAATCAGGTCTACAGACGGATGGTGCCTCACTCAACGTTTCGTCCTGTTGATGATGAATGATGTTCATCGTTAACGTGGACGTAGGCACCGAATAATCGGCTCTGCATCATTCCTAGGTTTATGAAGTCATATGCTGTCATAAGGAGTGGAATGAGCATCTACAATATACATGTTGCATTTAGCGTGCCAATTTTTCATTTTTTATGAAAAAAATCACCTCTCGCTAAAAAGCATAAGATAACTTATTGAAATTTGGTTTTCCTTTCTGGCTTTACTCATTTTCAATGATAAAGAAGCTATGGTTTGTGCTTTCACCACGCTATTGCTAAATAGAAAAGAAAATATAGGGTCTGTTATACGTCTCTTTTTCACGACAAGAAAAATACACCAACCATTTAATCATGTAAAATCAATAAATTAGATGTCTCCTATTGGAGACATTAAAAATAGCGAGTGTTGGCATTTACCGACAAATAAAATAAAAGACTTATATTTCATATAGATAAAGTTAGTTATTTTACGTACTTAACTCATCTTTTTATGAAGATTAAAATTCGGCAATAAATTAAATTATTAATAACCCTTAAGTGACAAGGATGGCATTTCCGTTAAAAACATCATTTTGGTTTTCTTATCTGGAACATATAACAAGAAATAAAAAGCATGGATAAGGGTAATGAATTGTAGAAGTAGAAGTAGAAGTAGAAGTAGAAATGGTATAGCCGTTTTTAAAAACGGTAAATCGTAGATACGAAAAAGCCTCGATATAATCGAGGCTTTTTCTTATTGGTCGGCGAGAGAGGATTCGAACCTCCGACCCACTGGTCCCAAACCAGTTGCGCTACCAGGCTGCGCTACTCGCCGTCTGTATCACTGCTCTTATCTTGTTTATTGGTGCGAAGGGGGGGACTTGAACCCCCACGTCCGTTAGAACACTAACACCTGAAGCTAGCGCGTCTACCAATTCCGCCACCCTCGCATAAACAATAACTAAGATAAGATGGGGTGGCTAATGGGACTCGAACCCACGACAACTGGAATCACAATCCAGGGCTCTACCAACTGAGCTATAGCCACCATAACAGCTATCTTATTACTTCTCACAACTACGTTCTTCACCGTAACTCTTAGCACGCTTTAATGGCGCGCCCGACAGGATTCGAACCTGAGACCTCTGCCTCCGGAGGGCAGCGCTCTATCCAGCTGAGCTACGGGCGCTTCACGCCGTTGCGGGAGAGGATAGTACGGATTTACGCTCTGTCTGTCTAGTGCTTTTTGAAAAAAAAAGTTTGTTTGACGATAGTTTGTGCATTTCGTCGATAAATGGAGCGTTTTTACACGCTAAACGCCCCATCAGTATAATAATTAAACAAGTAAGATGCTAGGTAAAAGCATGAATAAATCATTTAATCAGCCTCACCTAACAAAAAAAGGCGCTATTGCTATTACTTTACTATTACAATTTATTGGAATAGTAATACCCAACGAATTTTAACAGCTTAAATTGACGCTTAATTCGACTTGGTTGTGATAACAAACGATATAACCACTCTAGTCCAAGATTTTGCCATGCTTTCGGTGCTCTTTTAACATGGCCTGTGAATACGTCATACGTTCCACCAACACCCATGTATAAAGCATCAGGATAAATTTCACGGCAGGCACGAATAAATAACTCTTGCTTAGGTGATCCCATGGCAATAGTCACTATCTTCGCACCAGAGGCCTTTATACGCTCAAATAACGCCTCTCTATCTTGTGGTGTGAAGTAACCGTTCTGGCTACCCACAATATTTACGTTCCACTGTGCTTTTAGTTTATCTTCGGTTTGAGAAAGAATTTCAGGCTTACCGCCAACAAGAAAGACAGGAGTTCCCTCTTTACCTGCCCTTTCCATTAATGCTTCCCATAGATCAGCACCTGCAATACGAGAAACATTTGCATCAGGATATTTACGACGAATACCTCGCACCACACTAATACCATCTGCATAAAGATAATCAGCTTCATTGAGTAGCTCGTTGAGTGCTGAGTCTGTTTCTGCTGTGAGAATTTTTTCTGCGTTAATGGCAATCAAAGAGCCACTTTTTATTTGTGCTCCTTCATAGAGATAATCCAGAAAATGAGCCATATCGCGAAATCCCCAGATATTATGTCCGCGGATTGAATACTTCGGAATTGAATTGGGTCCCATTACTTTTCCTTTTTCTCTAAACGAGGTTCACTTTGTAGTTGGCGAGTCACGTAATGACGCACTAATCCCGCACTTTCAAATAACCAATAAAGCAGTTTTGCGGCCACTAAACATAAACCAAAAATTAAACAGAAGAACACAACACGAGAGACGAACGAATCAACACCCTCTCGTGCTAAAACAATCATATTAAAAATAGCCCCAAAGCAGAAAGCTTGTAAGATAGCGGACTTATAGCGATTGCTCTCACTTAGCCCCTGCTGATATAGCCAATCAAACCATTTAATAATCAACCCGACTACGATAGCGCCTAATGGGATAAAGGCAACGCCACCCATCACAACCAACGAGCCAATTAAGGTCGGTGAAATAGCAAGACCCGCATGGTAATTAAGCACTTCCCACGTAAAGTAATTTGCTGAATTCAGCACAACATCAGGGCGTTCAGGCCAAACCCAAGAAGGAATAAAGACATAAAAATCACGAATTATCGGTGCAAGCCCTTGGAACTCAATCTTGTCATAATTATTAAGTAACAAAGCTAGATTTTCCCAAGGAGAGAACGTATCGCGAGTAAGGTACAAGAAAGTATAGAATGCCTCGGCACCACTCACATCAAGACCATAGCGTTTTAATGCCAACCAGAACATTCCAACGATACTCATCACCCCTGCAGCAACCAGCATCCACAAGGTTATCCAACCACGAACAATGCCGATAAACAAAAACAGTGCGAATGCGATGATAATATTAGCGCGAGTTCCACCCACGATAATGTAAGTTAAGATCCCAAAACCCACCGTCGCACAAAGGAAGAAAATCCAGCGTTGTTGAGTGGGTTTTAAGAAATAAACCACCAGCATGGCGGGAATAAAGAAATAGAAAAAGCGCTTAAGCGCAACACCCGAGACTTGGCTGGAGAAAATCTGGCTATACGTTTTGAGCTTAAAGAGTAAAAAGCCATTTTGTAGAAAGAAAATACCCACGGTCACAAACGCAATTAATGCCAATAAGATCCACGTAAGATTAGTTTCTACCCTATTCATGGTAAATAACGACCTAGAAGGACCGCTAGACGGTTTTCTCAGCCTAACCTTATAAGTAACATAATAAATGGCATAGAAGCTGGTAGAGGCTAATAACGCGTATAATAATGAATCAACGGGTACAACTGCGACATCAAATTGGAATACCAACATACACGTCAGTGGAAAACCAAAATAAAATGTCAGCAAATAGAGCATGGAGAAAAAAACATTAAAATTAAAACGAACCCGACGAAACTCTTGATAAGTCAGCAATAAAATAAAACTTAAAGAGATAAAATAAACGAGTGCTAAGCCACCCAGTTCCGCCAATGTCATTGCGGCTCTCCTGTACTCATCTCAATTAGCTCTTTCCAGCCATCCGTAAAATTAGGTGCAAAGAAGGCAATATTTTGGCGGTCAAGCATCAGCAATTGACGTTTAGCCTCTTCAATAAGCGCAACATCTAATTTATCACCCGAGAAAAAAACAGGAACATTTTGCTCAGTTAAGTCCTGCCAAAATGGGTTTTGACGGCTAATAACAAAAGGGATCGCAAATTGGATCAGCAAACAAAGTGTACCGATACCTTGCTGACGATGAAAAATGAAATAGCCTAAATCGCATGTTTTCAATAACGTAAGATAATCATCAAATGCCAATTTATCACGTAATATTTCAACCTGATTATATGGAAGCAACTGGCTAGCAGCTTGGGCTACTTCATCAATATAAACGTGATTATTTTCAGGATATCCCATTGGAATAATCACTTTTGCGCGTGTTCCATATTGCTCTGCAATCGCCTGTAAAGCCTCAATATGACGGTTAGATTTATCCCCTGAATTCCCCACAATAATGGTGAGTTGCTTTTCATCAATAGGCGCTTTTTCTGTCACCGTCAGCGCAGGATCCATTCTTGTTGGAAAATAGAGCAAACTCGCTGGAATATTAACGTTAAATTGCGCGAAGTAATTCAGATCACCCCGTGTACCGAATACTCTCCCCACACGCTTTTGAGCAAGTTTACGCAGAAGGTAAAAGAGTCTAAATTTTAGCTGTTTAGAATCCTGATATAAATCAGCACCCCAAATATGCCACCAAAATTGATGACGTTTAATCTTGCCAGTCAATAATGCTAACCAAATAGGCGCATTAAACTGACCTAAAAAAAGAAATCGCTGGTGAGTATCGGCTTTTGCTAATGTAACCACTCTCTGTGCAACCTGCTTTTTATCAGCTAAACACTCAATATCTAAAGCTGGGTAGCTTTCTTGCAGTGAAGTATTTTTACTGGCAACGATAAAACGAGGTTTATACGTTAACCCCGCCTCAGTCACGAGGTGGTCGTTAAAAAACCGTAACATTGTGTTGTTATGATGCACAATGTCTGAACCTAGTATGTAAATCAAAGTTGTCATTTGCGCCTGCAATAAATCACGAAAACAGAACTACAGAGAAGGAAGTAAATAATATACGTTGCCATATAGGCTTGAGCTGCACCCAGTGCGCCATGCTCAGGAATAAGCCAACGCGAAAATAGCGTTAATAAGGCAAACTGGCTTACTTCTGTAAGGATATAAAAACGTAGTGCTGCTTTTGCAATGACAAGATAGCCAAAGACATAAGCGCCTACTTTTAAAACATCACCGACAAGTTGCCATGCAAATAAATCACGCATAGCGACAAATTTATCTGAAAACAGTAACCAAATCGCAAAATCACGTAATAACCACACCATAAAACTCGCAGCAGCTACCACAGGTAATACAAATTTCAGTGACTTAACGATCTCTTTGGTAATATCACTCTTTTGTGTGAGTCGGGAGAGTGTTGGCAATAAATAAACGGAGAAAGATGCGGTAATAAATTGCAAATAAGCATCTGAAATACTGGTCACCCCTTGCCAAATTCCCACGTCTTCCCAGCTATAACGCTCAGCCAGTAAGTTTC
Organism: Proteus appendicitidis; assembly: GCF_030271835.1. Taxonomy (NCBI): domain Bacteria; kingdom Pseudomonadati; phylum Pseudomonadota; class Gammaproteobacteria; order Enterobacterales; family Morganellaceae; genus Proteus; species Proteus appendicitidis. The sequence goes on along the minus strand of NZ_CP127389.1, from coordinate 228,838 downwards.
GCATCATGATATAAGCGACAGGTAATGTAATCGATGTCAGTATTGCCATAATGGTAAACTTACCAAGATGACTTGCTATCGCCTTATCCCAATGAGGCTTAAGCTCATTTAACGCGAAGCGTTTACGCTTTATTACTAAAAATGTAGCAGGAAATAAAATAAGTGCAGGTACTAATGCTAGTCCAATTAATGCACCGTGATACCCCGCAAATAAATAGCATAAATAATAAGCAACAACGCCAATAATACTACCCGCAATCACCGATAAGGCATTACCAGCCGCATCACGATAACCTTTTAATATGGCAAGAAAATAGTTGCTATATGCTATTCCCATTTGAATAAAAGCAACGGCTCTTACAATATCCTGATATTGATGATAATCATCACCAAATAACACTTGGCTAATGGGGGCAGAAAAAAGAAGAAATAAAATAGCTAATAATGAGGAAAACAGCAAAATCATGGATGATGACGTACCCAACACTTTTTTGCGTTGAATACCATCATCTTGATATTGCGCGATTAATTTCGTCACACCATTAAAAATACCCGCACCAGACAAGACGCCTAGTACGGTGATTAATTGACGAAAGTTACCCGCTAACCCGACCCCTGTTGGGCCAAAAGAGACAGCAAGTAACTTAACGACAAGCAGACCAGCCCCAATTTTTATCAGGGTTGATCCGGCTGTCCAAATTGATGCTTTGGCTAATGACATAATTAAGCAAAAAAGTCGCGAATATGACCAATAACAGTCTGTTGCTCTTCTTCTGTCATGTTGTAGAACATAGGCAAACGCACTAAACGCTCACTTTCTCGTGTTGTGAAAATATCTTCACCGTCAAAGCGACCAAACTTCATACCTGCGGGGCTGGTATGTAATGACACATAGTGGAATACCGTTAAGACACCATGCTCTTTCATATAATCATTAAACGCGGTACGTTGCTCGATATCTTTCAGTTTGATATAGAACATATGCGCATTGTGTTCTAACCCTTCAGGAACGATTGGAAGCGCCAATAAGCCTTTTTCCGCTAATGGAGTCAATGCATCATAATAAATCTGCCAAAATGCTAAACGACGCTCATTAATTTTTTCAGCTTCTTCAAGTTGCGCCCACAGATAAGCTGCTTGTAAGTCTGACATTAAGTAGCTAGAACCAATATCACGCCAAGTATATTTATCTACCTGCCCACGGAAAAATTGGCTACGATTAGTGCCTTTTTCACGGATAACTTCTGCGCGATTGATTAAATCAGGATCGTTAATTAACGTTGCACCACCCTCACCACCTGATGAGTAGTTTTTAGTTTCATGGAAGCTATAGCAACCAATATGACCAATCGTGCCAAGCGCTTTGCCCTTGTAAGTTGACATGACACCTTGTGCAGCATCTTCAATCACGAATAGATTATGTCTTTTCGCAATCGCCATAATGGTATCCATTTCACACGCAACTCCCGCATAATGAACAGGCACTATCGCGCGCGTTTTATTTGTGATTGCTGCTTCTATTTTTGTTTCATCAAGATTCATAGTATCTGGACGAATATCAACGAAAACAATCGTTGCGCCACGTAATACAAACGCATTAGAGGTCGAAACAAAGGTAAAACTAGGCATGATGACTTCATCGCCAGGCTTGATATCTAATAAGATGGCAGCCATTTCAAGCGATGCTGTACAAGAAGGCGTTAACAGCGTTTTATGACAATGAAATTGTTCTTCTAACCACTTTTCACATTTCTTTGTGAAATTGCCATCACCACAGAGCTTGCCACTTTCCATAGCCTGTTTCATATATTCTAATTCTGTGCCGACAACCGGTGGTTTATTAAACGGAATCATATTATCCCCTGTATAACCAATAAGTGGTGCTCTCTATTAAGCCTCCACTGTGTGTGTATAAACGCGAAGCTGCAATATTGCTGATCTGTGTTGCAACATATAAGGTTGAAATACCTTGTTGTTGACACCAAAACTTCGCGGCCGACATCAGTTGTTTACCAATGCCTTGTCCTATTCTGTTGGGCATTACTGCGAGTAATCCCACTCTTGCTTCATTTTCAGATAGCTGGCGTAAAGTAACGAAACCACTTACATTATTTTCCGCATCATAAGTCAGTAAGCAGATATCATCGAACGTACCTAGCACCGCTTTTTTAGCCCATAATGCATAGAAACGACTACTATCGCCTTCTTGATACCAAGGCGCTCTAAAACGACTTTGTACAAAAACTTCTGAGGCCGTTGTCATCAATAAGTCGATATCATCTTCATTGGCTTTTCTAAAACAGTATTCCGTCGCTTTCTTACAAGCATTTTCTGTGCCAATTGAAAGTTTAAAATCAATTTCACCTTCCGCAAATTGAAAACCTAATTGGCTGAGTTTATCGATGAGCGAAAGCTCATGAGATGCGACTTTAGCTTGAACCACATCAAAAGTATCAAGCTGTTCGTCTGTTAACGCGGGCGCTTGCGTATCAAACTCAAGACGCCCTGTTTTGAGGGAGAAATACTCGCTTTCCCACTCAAGATAATTAATATTGGCGAGGACGGACATGTAATAAATCCAGTAGATAGCGGCCATAACCTGTTTTAGACAGTGATTTTGCGCTTTCTCTTACTTGGTCATCACTGAGCCAACCATTGCGCCAAGCAATCTCTTCAAGACACGCCACTTTAAATCCTTGGCGTTTTTCAACAGTTTGAACAAAGGTACTGGCTTCAATTAAACTATCGTGAGTGCCGGTATCTAACCACGCAAAACCACGTCCCAGTAATTCAACGTTAAGCTCCCCACATTCAAGATACATCTGATTAATCGACGTAATTTCTAATTCTCCACGAATCGAAGGTTTGACGCGCTTGGCAAAATCAACCACTCGGTTATCGTAGAAATAAAGCCCTGTTACCGCCCAATTAGATTTAGGTTGCTCTGGTTTTTCTTCAATCGATAACACTTTAAAATCATCGTCAAATTCAACGACACCAAATCGCTCAGGGTCCATCACTTGATAACCAAACACAGTTGCACCACGTTCACGTTGTGCAACTTGTTTCAGTTTTGGACTAAACCCTTGACCAAAATAGATATTATCGCCTAAAACTAAACAGCAATGGTCATCACCAATAAATTCCTCACCCAAAATAAAGGCTTGCGCTAAGCCATCAGGAGATGGCTGAATTTTATATTGAAGACGAATACCAAATACAGAACCATCACCTAATAAGCGCTGAAATGAGGTCATATCATCGGGTGTTGTGATGATCAAAATATCTCGAATACCAGCAAGCATCAGAACTGAAAGCGGATAATAGATCATGGGCTTATCATAGATAGGCAATAACTGCTTCGATACCCCTTTGGTTATCGGATGCAGTCGTGTGCCAGAGCCACCCGCTAAAATAATACCTTTCATCATTTATCCTTCTTTACTTAATCAGTTCCCAAGCCCTAAACGTTCACCGGCATAAGAGCCATCTAGCACACGTTTCCACCAAGTTTCGTTATTTAAATACCACAAAACCGTTTTACGAATGCCAGATTCAAATGTCTCTTCTGGTTTCCAGCCTAATTCAGCTTCAATTTTTGCCGCATCAATCGCATAGCGCAGGTCATGACCAGGTCTGTCTTTCACATAAGTAATGAGATCGACATATTGAGCAACACCTTCCGGTTTTGCTGGATATAACTCTTCTAATAGCGCACAAATCGTTTTAACAACATCAATATTACGACGCTCATTATGACCACCAATATTGTAGGTTTTACCCGGTGTTGCCGTTGTTGCGACTAAATAGAGCGCACGAGCATGATCTTCAACATAGAGCCAATCACGGATCTGTTCACCTTTACCATAAACAGGTAATGGTTTTCCTGAAATCGCATTTAAGATAATTAATGGGATTAGTTTTTCAGGAAAATGATAAGGACCATAGTTATTTGAACAATTGGTTATTACGGTGGGTAAACCATAAGTCCGTAACCAAGCGCGAACTAAATGGTCGCTTGACGCTTTAGAAGCAGAATATGGGCTACTTGGCGCATAAGGTGTGGTTTCAGTGAAGAAATCGTCTGTACCTTCTAAATCGCCATACACTTCATCTGTTGAGATATGGTGAAAACGAAATGCCGTTTTCTTTTCTTCAGGTAAAACTTGCCAAAAATGGCGAGCGGCTTCCAATAAGGTGTAAGTCCCCACAATATTGGTTTCAATAAATGCAGCTGGACCATCAATAGAGCGGTCAACATGGCTTTCTGCCGCTAAGTGCATAACAACATCTGGCTGATATTGAGCAAATAAGCGATCAAGCTCCGCTCTATCACAGATATCGACTTGCTCAAAGGCATAGCGTTCACTGTCTGCCACTGTTGCTAATGACTCTAAATTACCGGCATAAGTCAGTTTATCCACCACAACAACGCTGTCATTGGTGTTTTCAATAATATGTCGAACAACAGCAGAGCCGATAAAACCGGCTCCACCTGTAACTAGAATGCGTTTCAACGCCATACTCCTTTAGTATCAACAATCCATTTTTGAGTCACTTTACTACCAGGGATCGCCTTAAATTGTTGGTGATCAACTAACATTAAGACAATATCAGCGTCTTTCAGTGCTTGTTCTGTTGACACTAACTCTGTGATCCCTTTCAGTTTTGTTGGTAGCTCATGAATATTCGGCTCCACAGCTAATGTCGTACCACTGTGCCAATCAGCGACTTGTTTCGTGATATTCATTGCTGGGCTTTCACGTAAGTCATCAATATTAGGCTTAAAGGCTAAACCAAAGCAGGCAATCTTAATTTCGTTTGCTCGTTTACCTGTTTCAGTAAGGCAATCTGCAACAGCGGCTTTCACTTGATCGATAACCCACACAGGTTTGCCATCATTGACTAAACGCGCAGTGTGAATTAAACGGGATTGTTTTGGATTTTGTGACACGATAAACCAAGGGTCAACAGCGATACAGTGTCCGCCAACGCCTGGGCCTGGTTGTAAGATATTGACGCGAGGATGGCGATTCGCCAAGCTAATTAGCTCCCACACATTAATATCTTGGTCAGCGCAGATCAGTGATAATTCATTAGCAAACGCAATATTAACATCACGGAAACTATTTTCAGTCAGCTTACACATTTCCGCAGTACGTGCATTAGTGATAACACATTCACCTTCAAGGAAAATCTTGTATAACTCACTTGCACGCTCTGAGGATTTACGGTTCATACCACCTACAACACGGTCATTGCGGATAAGTTCAATCATCACTTGACCCGGTAATACGCGCTCAGGGCAGTAAGCAACATCGATATCAGCATCTTCACCTTGTTGATGAGGGAATGTTAAGTCTGGACGAGCTTCTGATAACCACTCTGCCATTTTTTCAGTAGAGCCAACTGGTGAAGTTGATTCTAGAATAATAAGATCACCTTTCTTCAGTACAGGTGCGATAGAGCGAGCTGCTGCTTCAACATAAGCCAAATCAGGCTCATGCTCACCTTTAAATGGTGTAGGTACAGCAATAAGGTAAGCATCTGCTGGCTGTGGCGTGGTATAGGCTTTTAAATGACCTTCTTCAACTGCTTGTTTAACGACTTTATCAAGATCAGGCTCAACAATGTGAATTTGACCTTTATTAATCGTATCAACTGCATGCTGATTAACATCAACACCGATGACGCTTTTTTTACGAGAGGCAAAAGCTGCCGCTGTAGGTAAACCAATGTAGCCGAGGCCGATAACAGAAATAGTTTCAAAACTCATAATGTCACCTGATTTTTTTTCAATGCTTCAAGAATACGTTGGCAGGCATGACCATCACCATAAGGATTTGTTGCCTTACTCATTTGGTGATACGCGTTTTCGTCTGTCAATAAAGAGGTTACTTCGCTAACAATACGTTTAGTATCTGTTCCGACTAAACGAACAGAACCCGCTTCAACAGCTTCTGGGCGTTCTGTTGTGTCTCGCATTACAAGAACAGGCTTACCTAATGAAGGCGCTTCTTCTTGAATTCCACCAGAGTCGGTCAAAATAAGGTAAGCATGGTTCATTAAATAAACGAATGGGAGATAATCTTGTGGCTGTATTAGCTTAATATTATCAATACCATGAAGGATCCGTTGAACAGGCTCACTCACATTAGGATTTAAGTGAACAGGATAAACAACTTCTACATCAGGGTGTGCTAATGCAATTTCAGCTAAAGCTTGGCAGATACGTTCAAAACCTCCACCAAAGCTTTCTCGACGATGTCCTGTTACCAAGATCATTTTCTTATCAGGCTGAATAAATGGGTAGTTTACAGCAAGCTCGTTTAAGAGTGTTTGATTGCCCATCACTCTGTCACTTACCCAAAACAACGCATCAATTACCGTATTTCCCGTGACAAAAATATTTTTATCCGCAACCGCTTCTCGTACCAAATTTAATTTTGCAGTTTCTGTTGGTGCGAAATGATACATTGCAAGATGACCTGCAATAGTACGGTTTGCCTCTTCGGGCCAAGGGGAGTAAAGATTGCCAGTACGCAGCCCAGCTTCCACATGACCAACAGGAATTCGTTGATAAAATGCGGCTAAACTTGCTGCCATAGTCGTTGTTGTATCACCATGTACCAAAACAACATCAGGTTGAAATGACGCTAATACCGGTTTTAACCCTTCTAAAATACGACAGGTAATATCCGTTAAATCTTGTCCTGGTTTCATAATATTGAGATCGTAATCTGGTTTGATCTCAAAAAGATTTAATACCTGATCAAGCATTTCTCGATGTTGGGCCGTAACACATACCTTCGCTTCAAACGAATCATCATTTGCTAAAGCGTGCACTAAAGGTGCCATTTTTATCGCTTCAGGGCGTGTGCCAAAAACAGTCAACACTTTCACAGTGGCTCTCTTTTTTTCATTGTTATATTGCTTATTTTTGGGAAAGCAATATGCCCTTATTCTCAATACATCAGGTGCCGAAACACCTGATGTCTCGTTATTGTCATCAATGACAAAATTTAATTATTATTATTTTTTTAATGAACTGCGTCTTACTAATGCAACACCTGCACCCGCTAAAACGCCAATAGCGCCCCAAAGTACCATCATAAAGGCACGACGAGGACTATCACGTTTCACAGGATCTTCAGGGGTACGTAGAAAACGGTAAGTTTGGAAGTTATCTTGTAATTTTGCGCCCACAGCAAGGGTCGCTAACATTGCCGTATTTTGATCGTAATCACTATCAAAATCAGCACCTGTTGCGACTAAAGTTTCTAACTGTGATTGCAACAGAGGAACACCTAACAGAAACAGTTTAGAATCTGGTAACTCATCAATCGCAATCGAGGTTTGCTTTTGAGAAATACCTTGTTTCTCAGCTACTTTGATTGATTGCTCTAATAAGTTAATTTGGCGTTGATATGCAGATTGAGCCGCCATTTCTTGACGTTTAACTAGCGCTTTCATTGATTGAGTTCTAGTTGCCCAAGCCGTTATGACTTCATCATTAAGATGGGTAGATGCTCTTTTATTAGCAAAAGCAATATACTCATTTAATAATTGGCTTGCTTCTTTGGATGTTTCCGCAATCAGTTTTAGTTGATCATTAACTAATTTTTTCTCATCGGCAGGCGTAAATTGAATATTGTTAATTAACTCATCCAATAACGCAGCATTAGCCTGTTCATCACTTTCTTTGCGCTGTTTGAAATAATCCGTTTGCAACCAAAACTCACGACGTGTATCAAACGCCGCGATTTGAGTAATAAACTCTTGATAAGCTTCATCTGAAATTGTTAAAGATGAGGTTTGTGCTGCTGGATTAATCTGTGTATCAAGATTGCGCAAAAACTGAGATTGCGAATAATAACTGCCTAAGTTATTAATCGTTGGTTTCTCTGTCATTGCAATTGCACTCCATTTAGGTTGCATCAAATAAGATGCACCGAGTGCAATCACTGCAAAAAGCAGAGCGAACCCTATAATCCAGCTTTTTCCTGACCAAAGTGCACAAAAAAGACCTCTAATATCGAGTTCATTATCTGGCTGTTCACCCTGTCGGGAGGCGTTATTTTCCGAGTTCATCACGTTAAAAAACCTCTGCTTATATTAATGCTGTTGTGTTGCTCTACGTAAGCGACGCTTATGTCGTTTAATAAAACGAGCGACTCGCCACGCGCGTTTAATACAATAACCATACATAACAAATGCAAGCAAGAATAATGCCAACATAAACCATTCAGGTACAAATGATAGGTTTTGACCGATAATACCAATCGCTGCTAATAATGCGGCTGACAGTGTAATCAGAATGAAAGCTTGGCGGGAGGTAAAACCTGCACGCATAATCAAATGGTGAATATGTTGACGGTCTGGAGAGAATGGACTCATGCCTTTACGTAAACGACGGTACATAATTGCCACCATATCCATAAGAGGAATAGCAATTATCCATAATGCGGTTACCGCTTTAACAGGACGAGGCTGAGCTTGTGTTGATGCGACCAATAACCAAATAATGGTAAATCCAATCAGTGTACTTCCCGCATCTCCCATAAAGACTTTGAATTTTTTACCACAGACCCCTAAGTTTAAAAGGATATAAGGTAAAATTGCCGCGATAAATGAGAAGCACCAGAATGCAAGAGCTGAATTGCCACTTTGATATAATAAAATACCAAGCGCGCCAAAAGAGACACAAGAAAGACCACCTAATAACCCATCAATACCATCAACCATATTAAAGGCATTGATTGCTGCCCAAACAGCGAAAAGTGTAACAATATAGCCAAAAGGTCCTAAATGCATTTCCCAAGGACCAAAAGCATGACCCAGTGAGTCAAGTTTTAACCCTGCCCCCACCATCATCACGATCCCAACAAAAGCTTGGATTGTAGCTCTAATTTTTACACTAATATCGAAGCGATCATCTAAAGCGCCGATAAAAACAAGAAGCCCCGCACATGCCAGATACAATTCCTTATGAGGAATATAGATATCTGAAATATAAAATGCGAAAACAATACCAAAATAGACTGATATTCCGCCAACTAAGGGGATCAATCCATGATGTTTTTTACGATAATTCGGTTTATCCACGAGTCCAATTTTCTTTGCAATTTTACGAGCCAAGAATAAAAAAGCGAAAGAAAATAAGAACACATAAAAAACGCTTGTGCTCATTTTTAGTATATCCACAGTACCTGTTCTCTATAATAAATATAGCTGGTTATTTTACGCTTCCATGTGTTTTTATTCTTTTTTCCAGCTTCACCACGACGAGTTTATTCAAAACCCACCACCCTTCATCAATTATAAGTTTTCCTTAACTATTTTCATTGATGCCATCGCTATTTTTATCAATTACTAAAACATGCAATATATATACCAACATCTCGCTAAAATATTGCAATCTAAAATTAAATTACATCCATAAAAAACAAAAAACGCCACAACTATTGTGGCGTTTTCATCATATCTTCATTCTTACAAAGTAAATGAGCTTAACAGCATATAAATTGAGGTGATATTACTTATTCTGTAACAGAGCACACTATTTTAATATTTTATATTCTAATTCTCAGCTTACTCACTTTGTTAATACACTTTATGAACGTTTCATAAAGTCGAAGAATTCTTCATTTGTCTTAGTCATTGCTAACTTATTAATGAGGAATTCCATTGCGTCAATTTCACCCATTGGATGAATAATTTTACGCAAGATCCACATTTTTTGTAGCTCATCTTGAGACGTCAGTAACTCTTCTTTACGTGTACCAGAACGATTGTAATCAATCGCAGGGAAAACACGTTTTTCAGCAATTTTACGAGACAGGTGTAATTCCATATTACCTGTACCCTTAAATTCTTCGTAGATAACTTCATCCATCTTAGAACCCGTATCGACTAACGCTGTTGCAATGATAGTCAAGCTACCACCTTCTTCAACATTACGAGCCGCACCGAAGAAACGTTTAGGACGATGTAATGCGTTTGCATCCACACCACCTGTTAACACTTTACCTGATGAAGGAACAACGGTGTTATAAGCACGCGCTAAACGTGTGATGGAGTCTAACAAGATGATAACGTCTTTTTTATGCTCAACTAAACGCTTCGCTTTTTCAATCACCATTTCTGCAACTTGTACGTGGCGAGAAGCTGGCTCGTCAAAGGTTGAAGCAATAACTTCCCCTTTTACTAAGCGTTGCATTTCTGTCACTTCTTCTGGACGTTCATCAATCAGAAGTACCATTAATACGCAATCTGGGTAGTTATGAGCAATATTTGCTGCAATGTTTTGCAGCAACATGGTTTTACCTGCTTTTGGTGGAGCAACGATAAGACCACGTTGACCACGGCCAATTGGTGCCGCTAAGTCAAGAACACGCGCAGTTAAGTCTTCTGTGGAGCCATTACCACGTTCCATGCGTAAACGATTATTAGCATGTAAAGGTGTTAAGTTTTCAAAGAGGATTTTACTGCGGGCATTTTCTGGTTTATCAAAGTTAACTTCATTAACTTTTAGGAGGGCAAAATAACGTTCACCTTCTTTAGGAGGACGAATTTTCCCTGCGATGGTGTCACCAGTGCGAAGGTTAAAACGGCGAATTTGACTTGGAGAAACGTAGATATCATCGGGACCAGCAAGGTAGGAACTGTCTGCGGAACGTAGGAAGCCGAAGCCATCCTGCAATATTTCCAGCACACCGTCACCGAAAATATCTTCTCCACTTTTCGCGTGTTGCTTCAAGATAGAGAAAATAATGTCTTGTTTTCTCATTCGAGCCAGATTCTCTAGCCCCATGTTTTCGCCAAGTGCTATCAGTTCTGATACCGGCGTATTTTTTAATTCGGTAAGATTCATAATGGTGGGTTCTTAATAACTCGGGGTAACTCTCGAACTATGAACGTGAATAGTATAACAGCGAATTGCTGTCAGTTTCGTCATGTGTAAAATTACAGATTATAACTTTCTAACATAAGGGTATAACTAAAATGATAATGTTAGAGAGTGTTAATACTATTAGACCAGTCTGCTTTATCCCAGAGAAGTGACATTCATTTTTGTGATGCATGAGTGTACTTTCAACTTATGGGTTCGGAACATACTTTGGAAAAATTTATATTCCTTGAATACTATAGATTATTCTAAGGCAACTTGACTGGTTAGATGAATTCAGATTACTTATATTAAATATCATATTAGATTAAATATCATATTATGTTATTCAATTCTATTACTTTGCACGCTTGATATTCAATATCTCAGACTTATTTAATCGTGTCTAATCATATTGACAAGTAGATCCGATATATTATGTAAGTAAGTGGCGCTAACTTATCATGCTTCGAAGCGGACGTCTAGCTGTCAATAACAGAAATACTGACAAGGTCTAAACGTCCTACTTTTATTTTTGATATCTAAATCAAATTAGATATTTTCGTCTAAAAACTCTTTCAGTTGAGTTTTTGACAATGCGCCTACTTTAGTCGCAGCAGCTGCACCGTTTTTGAATAAAATCAGTGTAGGAATACCACGAATACCGTATTTTGGTGCTGTCAGCGGGTTTTGATCGATGTTTAGCTTCGCAACTGTTAATTTACCAGCGTATTCTGTTGCAACTTCATCTAGAATAGGAGCAATCATTTTACATGGGCCACACCATTCAGCCCAGAAATCAACGAGCACAGGGCCGGTTGCATTTAATACATCAGCATCGAATTTGCTGTCAGATAAGTGAAGGATTTTATCGCTCATTGTTCTACTCCAAAGAATAATATTGACCGTACCAGTGTAACATTAAATAACAGAAGTCTGTCTGCATTTCAGCGGATAAACTTTTGTAATGCAACCCATAACTGATATTCTATTACATTATGAGCAAAACATATTTGACAGAAAAGAAGTTTTCCGACTTCGCCTTGCATCCAAAAGTGATAGAAGCCCTTGAGAAAAAAGGGTTCTCTAATTGTACACAAATTCAGGCATTGACGTTACCTATCACTGTGAAAGGTCAAGACATTGCCGGGCAAGCCCAAACAGGAACAGGCAAAACGTTGGCGTTTTTAACCTCAACGTTTCATTATCTTTTAACACACCCTGCTAAAGAAGGGCATGAAACCAATCAACCTCGTGCTCTTATTATGGCGCCAACACGCGAATTAGCTGTACAGATTTATTCTGATGCTAAAGAGCTTGCGCAAAGTACAGGGATTAAAATGGGTCTCGCCTACGGCGGCGATGGCTATGACGAACAACTCAAAGTATTAAGTAATGGTGTCGATATTGTTATTGGCACAACAGGTCGTTTAATTGACTACGTTAAACAAGGCCATATTAACCTTAGCGCAATCCAAGTTGTGGTACTTGATGAAGCTGACAGAATGTACGATCTCGGCTTTATTAAAGATATTCGTTGGATTTTCCGTCGTATGCCAGTTGCGGCTGAGCGTATGAATATGCTGTTCTCTGCAACGCTTTCTTACCGCGTCAGAGAACTGGCTTTTGAGCAGATGAATAATCCTGAATATGTTGAAGTTGAACCTGAACAAAAAACAGGTTTTAGCATAAAAGAAGAACTCTTTTATCCTTCAAATGAAGAGAAAATGCGTCTTCTTCAAACATTAATTGAAGAAGAATGGCCAGATCGTTGTATCATTTTCGCCAATACAAAACATCGTTGTGACGATATTTGGGCGCACCTTGCTGCAGATGGACACCGCGTTGGTTTATTAACAGGTGATGTTCCTCAGAAAAAACGTCTACGCATTTTAGAAGATTTTACCCAAGGTAATATTGATATTCTGGTTGCCACTGACGTTGCCGCTAGAGGTCTTCATATTCCATCAGTAACGCATGTTTTTAACTATGATTTACCTGATGATTGTGAAGATTATGTTCACCGTATTGGTAGAACCGGACGTGCTGGAAATAGTGGTAATTCAATCAGCCTTGCATGTGAAGAATATGCACTGAATTTACCTGCAATTGAGACTTATATTCAACATACTATTCCTGTGAGTAAATATAATAGTGATGCGTTATTAGCTGATCTTCCAGAGCCTAAACGCCGTCACCGTCCTCGCCAAGGTCAGCCTCGTCGCAATAATGCGCCGGTGCGAAATAATAGAGGAAATAATACTCAACGTAACAACCGAAATAAACGCCCGAGTCATCCATAAATTATGCTGAAATCCTCATCACTTTATGCTGCTATTGATTTAGGTTCTAACAGTTTTCATATGTTAGTCGTTCGAGAAATCGCGGGGTCTATACAAGTCCTTTCCCGCGTGAAACGTAAAGTTCGACTCGCTGCTGGCCTAAACAGTGAAAATGAATTGTCAGAGCAGGCAATGGAACGCGGTTGGCAATGTTTACGACTTTTTTCTGAATATCTGCGTGATATTCCGACTGAACAAATCAGAGTCGTTGCAACAGCCACATTACGTATTGCTAAAAATGCAGATATTTTTGTCGCAAAAGCGTCTGAAATATTGAGCAATACTGTTCATGTTATTAGTGGTGAGGAAGAAGCGCGCCTTATCTATCGTGGCGTCGCACATACCACTGGTGGTGCAGAGCAACGTTTAGTCGTCGATATTGGCGGTGGCAGTACAGAGCTAGTGACAGGTACTGGCGCTAAAACGACGCAATTAATGAGCTTAAGTATGGGCTGTGTAACTTGGTTAGAGCGCTATTTTACTGATCGCTCTTTAACTCAAGAAAATTTTGCGAAAGCACAAGACGCAGCCAAAGCGATACTCGCCCCAGTGGCGGGTAAATTAATTGAGCAAGGCTGGCAAGTGTGTGTGGGTGCTTCTGGTACTGTACAAGCATTGCAAGAGATCATGATTGCTCAAGGTATGGATGAATTAATCACCTTACCTAAGCTTGAGCGGCTCAAACACAAAGCCATTGAATGTGGAAAGCTGGAAGAATTGGAAATTGAAGGGCTTACTTTTGAAAGAGCCTTAGTGTTTCCGAGTGGGCTTGCTATCTTAATCGCCATATTTGAAACACTGCATATCGACAATATGATCTTAGCAGGTGGTGCATTACGAGAAGGCTTAGTCTATGGAATGTTGCATCTTCCTATTGAGCAAGACATTCGCCAACGCACTCTTCGTAATGTCCAGCGTCGGTTTCAGATTGATATTGAGCAAGCACACCGAGTTCAGCAACTTGCAGAACATTTTTTTATCCAAGTCAGCAAGAGTTGGCAGTTAGATAATCGTTGCCGAGAGTTGCTTAATAGCGCTAGTGCATTACATGAAATTGGTCTCAGTGTTGATTTCCGCCAAGCCCCTTCTCATGCAAGCTATCTGATCTCTCATCTTGATTTACCGGGGTATACACCTGCGCAACGACGTTTATTAGCTTCTTTGCTAAAAAACCAAACAGGGATCATCGATCTCGCGCCTCTTAATCATCAAAACGCCCTACCGATAACTCAAGCCAATCGACTAGTGCGTTTACTGCGATTAGCCATTATTTTTGCTAGCCGTCGCCGTGATGATACGCTTCCTGCATTACGATTACGCACTGAAGATGAGAAACTCATTATTACACTGCCACATCAATGGCTTAATGAGCATCCGTTACGTGCTGAAAATCTCCAAGAAGAGATCCAACTTCAGAGTTATGTCCATTGGTCTTTAATGATTGAAGAACAAAATAGCTCTCGTATAAGTTAATTTTTTTACTTATACAAAAATAAAAACCCCTTGGATATCAATATGCCAAGGGGTTAATTTTATCAACTACTCTCTATGCTATTCAGGTTTATGCCTTGCCAACATAGCTCTTAATCCTGCGACACCTTTTTGCCCTTTCTCTTGTTTTTCCTCGGCACTTAACACTTTCTTTTTATTGGTATCCCAATTCAAATCATCTTGAGGTAATTCATAAAGAAAACGGCTTGGATCTGGTTTGATTAATTCACCGTATTGACGTCTTTCCTTACATAACGTAAACGTGAGTGTTTTCTGTGCGCGAGTAATACCCACATAAGCAAGACGTCTTTCTTCTTCTACATTATCTTCATCAATACTGCTTTGGTGTGGCAATATACCTTCTTCCATTCCCACTAAAAATACATGAGGAAATTCAAGACCTTTAGAGGCATGTAATGTCATTAACTGAACTTGATCTAACTCTTCTTCTGTTTCTCCTCGCTCCATCATATCGCGCAAGGTAAAACGGTTAACCACTTGAGAAAGCGTCATAGGTTCATGCAATTCATCACCTTCAAGCATTTCGCTCATCCATAAAAATAGCTGATTAATATTTTTCATTCTCATTTCAGCGGCTTTTGCGCTACTTGAGGTTTCATATAACCAACTTTCATAATCCATTTCATGCAATAAATCACGTACAGCTAACAGTGGCTCTCGTTCTGATTTTTGTACTATACGCGACATCCATTGTGAGAATGCTTGTAATGAATTCAACCCTCGGCCTGTTAATGTTTGACTTAGCCCCAAATCAAAACAGGCATTGTATAAGCTTTTATCTCGAACTTTTGCCCACTCACCTAACTTTTGAATTGTCATAGGGCCGATTTCACGACGAGGCTTATTCACAATACGTAAAAATGCCGCATCATCATCAGGATTAGTAATGACTCGTAAATAGGCAAGAATATCTTTTATCTCTTCTCGTGAGAAAAAAGAGGTTTCACCCGAAATGCGATAAGGAATGCGATTTTGCATCAAGTATTTTTCAAAAATACGCGACTGGTGATTACCACGATAAAGTATCGCGTAATCCTTATAATTGGTTTTATTAATAAAGTGATGCGCAATTAATTCGCCTGCGACACGTTCAGCTTCGTGCTCTTCATTATTTGCCGTTAAAACACGAAGTTCATCACCATAACCTAACTCTGAAAATAAGCGTTTTTCAAAAACATGGGGATTGTTTTCAATCAAGATATTCGCTGATTTTAGAATACGTCCAGAAGAGCGATAATTTTGCTCGAGTTTAATGACATTAAGTTGAGGGAAATCTTTTTGTAACAACACTAAATTTTGAGGTCGAGCGCCACGCCATGAATAAATAGATTGGTCATCATCACCCACAACGGTAAAACGCGCTCGTTCACCAACCAACCATTTGACCAGTTCATATTGGCTTGTATTTGTATCTTGATATTCATCCACCAGCAAATAGCGAATACGTCTTTGCCAGCGCTCTCTCACTTCTTCATTCGTGCGCAATAACATAGTTGGCCGACTGATTAAGTCATCAAAGTCGAGCACATTACAACTACGCAGATGTTGTTCGTAACGTCGAAAGCATTCGGCAAACGTATGATCTTGTTGCGATCTCGCCATTCCTATGGCTTGCTCTGGCGTGAGCATGTCATTTTTCCAGTTAGAAATTTGGCTCTTTAGCTGAGAAAGCAAATCTTTATCTTCTTCTAATAAATCAGCCGTTAATTCTTTAAGTAATGCAGATTGGTCTTGATCATCAAACAATGAAAATTTAGCTTTAATACCTAGTGCTTTATATTCACGTTTAATAATTTCTAATCCCAAGGTATGAAACGTTGAGATCATTAATCCTTTCGCTTCTTGGCGACCTAAGGTTTGAGCAACACGCTCTTTCATTTCACGCGCGGCTTTATTAGTAAACGTAACCGCTGCAATCTGCTTTGCTGGGTATTGGCATTGACGAATAAGATGTGCAATTTTATTGGTAATAACCCGTGTTTTACCCGATCCCGCACCCGCCAAGACCAAACAAGGACCTGACACATATTCCACTGCTTTTTGCTGACCGGGGTTTAATCGCATACTTTTTCCAAACTTCATTAACCAAGAACATAACGGGGGATAATTGTAGCAGAAATCAACCAAAGTCTTGAGTCATTCCCTCTTTCAACTTTCCCTAAAATTATAAAAACAAAAAACCGTATTTCATTAAGAAACACGGTTTTCAACAAATTTGGATCTTACGCTTATTTTTCTAAGCTATTTGCGAGAGAAGAAGGCGGCAAAGGAGGTTATCCCAAGGAGCATACATGAGTATGTGACTTGGGTAACCGAGTGTAGCCAACGCACTTATCGCGTAAAGAGCGACGAAAAATCGGAAAATTAGTTACCGACGGCAATCTTCTTCATATCCGTCATATACCCACGCAGGGTTTTACCTACAGCTTCAATTGGATGCTGACGAATTGCTTCATTGATATCTCGCAATTGCGCATTATCAGTTCCATTATCTTGAACTTTCTTCGCTAAATCGCCAGATTGCAATGTTGTCATAAACTCTTTCAACATAGGAACAACAGCGAATGAGAACAGATAGTTGCCATATTCTGCTGTATCAGAGATAACCACATTCATCTCATACAAACGCTTACGAGCGATGGTATTCGCGATTAATGGCAACTCATGCAGTGATTCATAATAAGCCGACTCTGCAAAGATCCCTGCTTCAATCATGGTATCAAAGGCTAATTCAACACCAGCTTTAACCATTGCGACCATTAATACACCGTGATCAAAGTACTCTTGTTCACTGATTTTACCCTCATATTCAGGGTAGTTTTCAAATGCGCTTGCGCCAGTCTCTTCACGCCATGTCAGCAAGTTTTTATCATCATTTGCCCAATCTGCCATCATAGTTTCAGAGAATTTACCTGAAATAATATCATCCATATGTTTCGCAAACAGTGGAGCCATGATCTCTTTCAGTTGCTCTGATAATGCATAGGCACGCATTTTCGCAGGGTTAGATAATCTGTCCATCATCAAGGTGATACCACCTTGCTTCAGTGCTTCTGTAATCGTTTCCCAACCAAATTGGAGCAGCTTACCTGCATAGCCCGGCTCTACACCATCGGCAACCATTTTGTCATAACATAACAGAGAGCCAGCTTGTAACATGCCGCACAGAATGGTTTGCTCACCCATTAAGTCTGATTTTACTTCAGCAACGAAAGAGGACTCTAAAACACCAGCACGATGACCACCTGTCGCAGCAGCCCATGCTTTTGCAATCGCCATGCCTTCACCTTTTGCATCATTCTCAGGGTGAACAGCAATCAGTGTTGGTACACCAAAACCACGCTTATATTCTTCACGAACTTCTGTGCCTGGGCATTTTGGTGCCACCATAACAACAGTGATGTCATCACGAATTTTTTCGCCAACTTCAACGATATTAAAACCATGGGAGTAGCCTAATGCTGCACCTGATTTCATCAGTGGTTGAACAGCTTGAACAACAGCAGAGTGCTGTTTGTCTGGCGTTAAGTTAACAACTAAATCTGCTTGAGGGATCAACGCTTCATAGGTTCCAACCTCAAAGCCGTTTTCAGTTGCACGACGCCATGATGCACGTTTCTCATCAATCGCTTCTTGGCGTAAGGCATACGCGATATTCAAACCTGAATCACGCATATTTAAACCTTGGTTTAGTCCTTGAGCGCCACAACCAATGATAACGACTTTTTTGCCTTTCAGGTAATTTGCTTCATCAGCAAATTCTTCGCGTGACATAAAGCGACATTTACCTAATTGTGACAACTGCTGACGCAGATTCAATGTATTAAAATAATTTGTCATAGAAGACTCCAAAATCGTTGTGTATGTGTTTGCTATTATTATCCTCACTCTCCGTGAGGTGTTGCATGACTTTACTATATGGGATGAAAGCCATTGCTTAAATTGATATATTTACAAGATAGTGTTGCGAAAAATGCAACGTTCTTTTTTATCACCTAAGGTGGCTGATAATGGATATTCGTGATCTCAAACTCTTCCTGCATTTAGCTGAAAGTTGTCACTTCACCAAGACAGCACAAGCGATGCACGTCAGCCCTTCTACGCTCTCTCGCCAAATTCAACGCCTTGAAGAAAGCTTAGGTCATCCTTTGTTTTTACGTGATAACAGACAAGTGACTCTCACCGATGCTGGCGAACAGTTAAAACGCTATGCTCAACAAACTTTATTACAATATAAACAACTTAAGCACACGTTAAATCAAAATAGCCCAAGCCTTTCTGGTGAACTGCGCCTATTTTGTTCTGTAACAGCAGCTTACAGCCATTTACCGCCTATTCTTGACCGTTTTCGTGCAGAAAACCCACTCGTTGAAATAAAACTCACCACTGGAGATGCAGCTGACGCAGTCGATAAAGTGCAATCTGATGAAGCCGATTTAGGTATTGCAGGAAAACCTGAAAAGCTTCCTGAAAATATCTGTTTTGAAAAAATAGGCGAAATTCCATTAGTACTGATTGCACCCGCTTTGCCTTGTAATGTTCGTCATCTTGCAACACAAGAGAAACCCGATTGGCTCCATATTCCATTTATCATTCCTGAACATGGACCATCACGACAACGAATTGCATTATGGTTTAAACGCCACCGTATCCATAATCCCTTAATTTATGCGACTGTTTCAGGGCATGAAGCAATTGTCTCAATGGTTGCGTTAGGTTGCGGTATCGCGCTTATTCCACAGGTCGTCGTTGATAATTGTCCAGAGCCTGTACGTAATCGCATCTCTTTATTGGATAATATTTCAATGGTAGAACCTTTCGAATTAGGCGTTTGCGGATCACACAAACGCCTTCAAGAGCCTGTGATTAGTGCTTTTTGGCGATTACTCCACGACTAAGCTTGTCGTTTGTGGCGACAGAAATAGCTGAAAAGACGGATTTCCTGTCTCATCATGATATTCATAGCCTAATGCATCTAAATGTCGCTCGAAACGCCCTTCTGTTTCGGGCAATTCAAAAGCCACCAGCACACGCCCATAATCTGTACCATGACTACGATAGTGAAATAATGTGATATTCCAATAAGTCCCTAGTGTTTTTAAAAACTTCATTAAAGCGCCGGGTGACTCAGGGAACTCAAAACTAAATAGACGCTCTTTAAGTGGCTTATTAGGGCGACCGCCAACCATATAACGCACATGAAGTTTTGCCATTTCATCGTCAGAAAGATCAGCAACTTGATAACCCGCAGTCGTAAGCTCCCGCAAAATTTCTTTACGTTCAGTGAGTCCTTGACTTAAACGTACACCAACAAAAATACGTGCATTTTCAGGATCAGCATCGCTATAACGATAATTAAATTCAGTGACAACGCGTTGACCTAAGATTTGGCAGAAACGTAAAAAACTGCCCTTTTGTTCTGGGATAGTCACCGCTAATAATGCTTCGCGTTTTTCACCGAGTTCACAGCGCTCAGAAACATAACGTAACCCATGAAAATTCACATTTGCACCGGAAAGCACATGCGCTAGGCGCTCACCTTTGATCTGGTGCTCTTCTACGTATTTTTTAAGCCCTGCTAATGCCAATGCGCCTGAAGGCTCTGCAATCGCACGCACATCTTCAAATAAATCTTTTACTGCAGCGCAAATTTCATCACTATCAACAGTAATCACATCATCGACATACTTCTGGCATAAACGAAAAGTTTCATCACCAATACGCTTAACGGCAACACCTTCTGCAAATAAACCGACTCGAGCTAGCTCAACAGGGTGTCCTGCCTTTAATGCTGCTTTTAGACATGCTGCATCTTCTGCTTCAACGCCGATAACCTTAATTTCTGGCATAAGCTGTTTGATTAATACAGCCACGCCAGCAATTAAACCGCCGCCACCTACGGGTACGAAAATACGATCAAGATGAACATCTTGCTGTAAGAGTTCCATTGCCAGCGTTGCCTGTCCTGCAATTACTGCTGGATGATCAAAAGGCGGAACAAAGGTGTATCCCATCTCTTCAGATAGGGCGATAGCTTTGGCTTTTGCTTCATCAAAGTTGGCACCATAAAGCAATGCTTCTCCACCAAATTGGCGAACAGCATCGACTTTGATATCCGCTGTTGCCACAGGCATCACGATTAATGCTTTTACACCCATTCGATTCGCTGACAACGCAACGCCTTGAGCGTGGTTACCTGCCGAAGCAGTTACAACGCCTTTCGCTTTTTGCTCAGGAGTCAATCCTGCAATCATGGTGTATGCACCACGTAATTTAAAACTATGAACAGGTTGTCTGTCTTCACGCTTAACTAAAATCGTATTTTCTAAGCGTTCAGAGATTTTTGTCATCTCTTGAAGTGGCGTGACAATTGCAGCTTCATAAACAGGTGCGCTCAGCGCCGCTTTTAAATATTCAGCGCTACTTGGCGCTGAATTTAAAGGTCTAAAGGCAGCCATCTCAGCCCCCTAATTTAGATTTATCACGCACCGCACCTTTATCAGCACTAGTGGCTAAAGAGGCGTAAGCACGTAAGGCAAACGAAACTTGGCGCTGTCTATTTTGTGGTGTCCACGCTTTATCGCCACGAGCATTTTGTGCATCACGACGTGCAGATAACGTTTTATCATCTACCTTTAATGAGATCTCACGAGTTGGAATATTGATAGAGACAATATCGCCTTCTTCAACTAAACCAATTACGCCACCACTTGCCGCTTCAGGTGAAACATGCCCGATAGACAAGCCCGATGTTCCCCCAGAGAAACGTCCGTCAGTGATAAGTGCGCAAGCTTTACCTAATCCCATTGATTTTAAATATGAGGTTGGATACAGCATCTCTTGCATACCCGGCCCACCTTTAGGACCTTCATAGCGAATAATAACCACATCGCCCGCTACTACTTTTCCACCCAAGATGGCTTCAACCGCATCATCTTGGCTTTCATATACTTTTGCAGGACCACTAAAAATTAAGTTATCTTCATCAACGCCGGCTGTTTTAACAATACAACCATCTACGGCTAAGTTGCCGGATAAAACCGCTAATCCACCATCTTGGCTATACGCATGTTCTTTACTGCGGATACATCCGTTTTCACGATCGGTATCTAAAGTTGGCCAACGACAATTTTGCGAAAATGCCTTCGTTGTACGAATACCGGCAGGACCTGCTTGGAACATTGATTTTACTTGCTCATCTTGCGTTAACATCACGTCATATTGCGCTAATGTTTCTGGCAAACTTAGCCCTAAGATATTATTCACATTACGGTTAAGTAATCCGGCTCTGTCTAATTCACCTAAAATACCCATGACTCCACCTGCACGGTGAACATCTTCCATATGATATTTTTGTGTACTTGGTGCTACTTTACATAAATGAGGTACTTGGCGAGAAAGTCTGTCGATATCTTCCATGGTGAAGTCAACCTCACCTTCTTGCGCAGCGGCTAATAAATGCAGAACTGTATTTGTCGAGCCACCCATTGCAATATCTAAGATCATCGCATTTTCAAAGGCTTCTTTTTTAGCGATATTGCGCGGTAATGCGGACTCATCATCTTTTTCATAATAACGCTTGGTTAATTCAACAATGCGCTTACCTGCATTGATAAACAGTGTTTCACGATCTGCGTGTGTTGCTAATAATGAGCCATTTCCAGGTTGAGATAATCCCAGTGCTTCGGTTAAACAGTTCATGGAATTTGCGGTAAACATACCCGAACACGATCCGCAAGTCGGGCAAGCAGATCGTTCAATTTGCTCACTATCCGCATCGCTAACATTTGGATTCGCCCCTTGGATCATGGCATCAACCAGATCCAATTTGATCAGTTGATCTGAAAGCTTCGTTTTGCCCGCTTCCATAGGACCTCCCGAAACAAAAATAACCGGAATATTTAAGCGTAAAGACGCCATTAACATTCCTGGGGTGATCTTGTCGCAGTTTGAGATACACACCATCGCATCAGCACAGTGTGCATTAACCATATATTCAACAGAGTCGGCGATAAGCTCACGGGATGGCAAAGAGTAAAGCATGCCACCGTGCCCCATTGCGATACCGTCATCAACCGCAATGGTATTAAATTCTTTAGCAACACCACCAGCGGCTTCAATTTGCTCAGCAACGAGTTTTCCTAAATCCCGCAGATGCACATGACCCGGCACAAATTGCGTAAATGAGTTCACAACAGCGATAATGGGTTTACCAAAATCAGCATCAGTCATTCCCGTTGCACGCCATAAGGCACGGGCTCCAGCCATATTACGACCATGTGTCGTTGTCGCTGAACGGTATTTAGGCATTTTTCACACTCCTGCGATAAAGAAAGCGAGTAGGGAACGCGCTACCCGCTAAACAAATTTATTTGATTATGTTTATGAATTGATTGGATCTAACCAGCCGTATTTATCTTCTGTCTCACCAGTGAACAGACCAAAGAATGCTTTTTGAATTGCTTTGGTCACAGGACCACAACGTCCGATACCTACTTGAATGCCATCAACACTACGTACTGGCGTTATCTCTGCCGCTGTACCTGACATAAAGACTTCATCTGCAAGATAAAGTGATTCACGAGAAAGCACTTGTTCACGCACTTCATAGCCGAGATCTTTTGCTAATTTGATGATGGCATCACGCGTGATCCCCGGTAATGCTGATGAAGTAAATGGAGGTGTAAAAATAACACCGTCTTTTACTTCAAATAGGTTTTCACCTGCACCTTCTGATAAATAGCCATGCACATCTAATGCAATCCCTTCTTGATAACCATGGCGACGAGCTTCACTTCCCACTAACAGTGAAGATAAATAGTTGCCGCCAGCTTTTGCTGCTGTTGGAATAGTATTTGGCGCAGCGCGATGCCAAGAAGAAACCATTGCATCAATACCTTTATCTAAAGCTTCTTCACCGAGATAGGCTCCCCATGGGAATGCAGCGATGATCACATCTGTTTTATAACCAGCTGGCGGATTCACCCCCATACCGACATCGCCAATAAAAACTAATGGACGAATATAAGCACTGACTAATTTGTTTTTACGTAAGGTTTCACGACAGGCTTCCATTAACTCATCAACGCTTTGCTCAACAGGCATACGGTAGATTTTGGCTGAGTCATGTAAACGTTGCATATGCTCACGATGACGAAAAACCACAGGGCCTTTATGAGAATTGTAACAACGCACACCTTCAAATACGGAAGTACCATAATGCAATGCGTGAGACATCACATGAACCTTTGCCTCAGCCCATGGAACCATTTCACCGTTAAACCAAATATAATCAGCTTGCTTTGTCATTCTTTTATCCTTACATGGCACTTAGTGCATTCATGAATCGTAATTTTTCTTTCTGTTGATGTGATACTTGAATACCTGCAACATCAGCTAATTTTGTTAACTGGCTGCACAGAAGTTCTAATGGTCGCTGACTACTCACCGTCAGGCTTAAATTAATATTGTTGCTCTCAGTGACATTCATATTCATCGAGCATATATGAAAACCACGATGACGAATAACTCTCAGGATACGTTCTAAGATCTCTGGACAAAAACGGGCTTCAATTGTGATATTGTGTTGGTTCATTTTGATTTCTCCATCATCTCATCATTACTTGCGCCCGGCGGAACTAAAGGCCAGACATTTTCAGCGTCATCGATAGATACCTGTAATAAGTAAGGACCATCGCTCTCTAATAAACATTTTATTGCATCAGCAACTTGTGCTTTTTCTGTGATACGTTGCCCTGGAATATCAAAAGCGTTTGCCAAGGCAACAAAGTCTGGGTTATCGGTTAAAATTGTTTCGCTATAACGTTGTTCAAAAAACAGCTCTTGCCATTGACGGACCATACCAAGACGTTGGTTATCTAATAACACCAATTTGATCGGTAATTGCTTACGCTTAATGGTGCCCAACTCCTGCACATTCATCATAAAAGAGCCATCACCTGATACGCAGATAACACATGCATCAGGTCTAGCAATTTGAGCGCCCACAGCCGCAGGGATACCAAACCCCATCGTGCCTAAACCACTTGAGGTGATAAAGTTTTCAGGTGCATCAAATGTCATATGTTGTGCAGACCACATTTGATGTTGGCCAACATCTGTTGTCACAATCGTATTTTCAGGTTTTGCATCTGATAATTGTTTTAATAATAACGGTGCATAAATTGCAGAGCCTGGATGATCATAGCGCCATGCATATTCTGCTTTTAATTCTTGTACTTCTTGTTGCCAAGCAGCGATAGATAATGGCTGAGTTAAAGCAGGCAATAACACTTTCGCATCACCTAATAACGCAACATGTGCCTGTTTTAATTTATTTAATTCTGCATGGTCGATATCGATATGAATAACCTTGGCATTAGGTGCAAAAGTGTTTAATCGCCCAGTAACGCGATCGTCAAAACGCGCACCAACCGCGATTAATAAATCACTACGCTGAACGGCATAATTTGCCGCTTTAGTGCCATGCATACCTAACATACCTAAATAATTAGCATCTAATGCATCAGCACAACCTAACCCTTTTAAAGTGGACACAACGGGCATTTCTGTTTGCTTCACAAATTCTCTTAACGTTTCCACCGCATTACTCATGGCAACACCACCACCTACATACAAAATCGGTTTTTGTGCCTGCGCTAACATCTGCTTAGCTTGAGCCAGCTCTTGTGTTGGATAAGGAAATTCTTGCTCTTCTGGTAATTCATAACTTGATAAATGGGAAGCATCGGCCAATTGAACATCTTTAGGAATATCAATTAAAACAGGTCCAGGGCGACCTTGAGATGCAATAGAAAATGCCTCTGATAACACTCTTGGTAATTCATCAACGGTCGAAACTAAAAAACTATGTTTTGTACACGCTAATGAAAGCCCTAAAACATCAATTTCTTGGAATGCATCAGTACCAATTAAATTAGAAGCAACTTGCCCAGTGATAGCAACAACAGGCACAGAATCTAACAATGCATCAGCAAGGCCAGTGATAACATTAGTAGCGCCTGGGCCTGATGTCGCGATACAAATACCTGTCGTACCTGTAGAGCGAGCAAAACCAATAGCAGCAATTGCAGCACCTTGTTCATGGCGACATAAAACATGTTCAACACCGCCATCATAAAGGGCATCGTAGACAGGCATGATTGCACCGCCAGGATAACCAAAGACTGTTTCGACTTGATGTTTTCGTAATGCCTGTACTAACCACTGTGCTCCATTCATCCTTTCACCCTGCCATCTTAACTTCTTGTTTAATTTGAATTTATTTTCTATTTAATCTCTTTTTCAAACTCAGGCTCAAAAAAAACCCCCGCGCCTTTCGGTGCGGGGGTTTTTAAGAGATCCGGCTAGTTTAGTTAGCCTTTCTTCGTCCTAGTGCAGCCCCGCACGGTGGGTTAATAATCACCACCACGCTGACAATAATTAGGCTAATCACTAGGACGATAGTATTCATAGTTTTATAACTTCTTTTCTTATTTAAAATGTATGTTTGTAATGTTGTGTTGTGTTTTCTTTCACTCTGTCCTTTTAGAGTTATCATGATATTTTAGAATTGACAACGTTTATTTTAAAAATAATTATAACATAATGAATTTTATATACTTTTTTATATCGCAAACTCTCATCAGAGCATTAATCTATAAAATATTTATTTTTTAGTTATTAATACTAAGAAAGAACGCGTTATTTTGTTTTTTCTACTATTACAATTTACTATTCCAAGTTAAAAATCAATGATATTTTTTATTATATTTATATTAATTTACTAAATTAATAGCCAAATTTATTAATCATTATATTTCAATGCATTAGATTATTTTCGAGATATCTCGCATTTATTTAATTCTTCATTTAACAAAAAAGAAAAAACAATTTAAAAAGAAAAAAATAATGGAGAATAAAAAATGGCATTAGCAATAATATATACGCGTGCCTCTTTAGGAATATCAGCTCCGCTTATTACTATCGAGGCTCATATTAGTCAGGGATTACCCGGATTAACATTAGTTGGATTACCTGAAACTGTCGTAAAAGAAGCAAAAGATAGAGTAAGAAGTGCATTAATTAATAGCGGATATACTTATCCTGCAAAAAGAATAACGATTAATCTTTCACCCGCTGATTTACCCAAAGAAGGTGCGCGTTATGATTTACCTATTGCACTGGCAATACTCTTTGCTTCAGAACAATTAATATCAAATAAATTAGAACGTTATGAGTTTATTGGAGAGCTTGCACTTTCTGGAAAATTACACCGAGTTAATGCGGTTATTCCATCAATTCTTAGTGCATCAAAAGATCATCGAATAAGTATTGTATCAACAGAACATCAAACTGAAGTTTCATTATTACCTAATAAGTCGGCTTTATTAGCCTCTCATCTTTTAGATATTTGCCATCATCTAGAAAATAATACGCCATTAATTGAAACAGAAAACTTTATTATTAATGATGAAATTGAAAATCAAAATAATAAAGATATGAGCGATATAATTGGTCAAAATAATGCAAAAAGGGCAGCAGAAATCACAGCAGCAGGAAATCACAACATTTTATTTCTTGGACCTCCAGGAACAGGCAAAACAATGTTAGCACAAAGAATAAGTACGCTTCTTCCACCTTTAACTGCTAAAGAAGCACTTGATGTATTAATCATTAGTAGCTTAAGAGGAGTGACATTTAATGAAAGAAAGTGGCCTACAAGACCATTTAGAGCGCCACATCATACTTCCTCTGCTGTTGCTTTAACAGGAGGAGGCTCTCTTCCTAAACCGGGAGAAATTACATTAGCACATCACGGTATTTTATTTTTAGATGAACTACCTGAATTCGAGCGCCGTGTACTCGATGCATTGCGTGAACCTCTAGATGCTAGAGAAATTACTATTTCACGCGCAAAAGCCAAAATAAGCTACCCTGCTAATGTATTATTGGTCGGTGCATTAAATCCAAGCCCTACAGGACATTATCAAGGTAATCACAATCGAGTACCAATAAAGCAAATCCTGCGCTATTTAAGCAAGGTTTCTGGACCTTTTTTAGATAGGTTTGATTTATCTGTCGAAATGCCACTTCTTCCCCAAGGCGCACTTATTCATCCTACATTTACCACAGAAACGAGTACGACAATTAGAGAGCGTGTTCTAAAAGCAAGAGAAAGACAATTTGCACGATGTGGAAAAGTGAATACTTATTTAACCGGAAAAGAGATTGAATGCTATTGCTCATTGAATACCATTGATGCAACTTTTCTTGAAGATACGCTTAATAAATTAGGATTATCGATACGGGCTTGGCATAAAATTTTAAGGGTATCGAGGACTATTGCAGATCTTGCAAATGAAGAGAAAATACAGAGAAATCATTTAATTGAAGCACTAAGCTTTCGTGCAATGGATAGATTAATGATCTATTTACAAAAGCAACTAGATGGATAAATAAAAAGGAGCGAAAAAACGCTCCTTTTAACTAAAACTAATGATATTAGTCATCAGAGTCGGTATAGTCATCAGATGGATCGAGCTGCGGCTTTCCACCCGATAATGTATGAAAACGTTTTGGACGACTTATACGACTTGTATACTTCTTCCAAATTTTTTCTTCGACCGTTGCTGCTTCTCGTTCGCCACGACACATGGCAACAAATAATTTTTCCGCTTCAGTTGTAGGCTCTCGTTTGCCTAAATCAAGCTCATTAAAGGCTTGACCATGACGTTCCAATATCTGGGATTCCTTGATAGTGAAATCGCCATGACGAGAAAAACCACGCGGATAATGTTTATTGTCAAAAAAACGATTAGTCGTGATAAAACTTTCTGCCATCTGACACACTCCTAATTCTCTATCGTCATACTTATGGCGCGGAGTATTAGATAGTCATGCGGTTCTGTAAAACAAAATATTTAAATCGTAACGACAAATTTTTTTGGAGATAGATGTGGATACCGAATTACTGAAAACCTTTTTGGAAGTCAGTAAGACTAGACACTTTGGACGAGCCGCTGAATCTCTTTATTTAACGCAGTCTGCGGTTAGTTTTAGAATACGACAATTGGAAACACAATTAGGCACAAATCTATTTACTCGCCATCGTAATAATATTCGTCTAACTGTCGCGGGTGAAAGACTGATCCCCTATGCTGAATCGTTAATGAATACATGGCTTCTCGCTAAAAAAGAGATTAGCCATGCTTCTCAACATTCAGAGCTATCAATTGGAGCCACAGCATCGCTCTGGGAAGCATATCTAACATCTTGGTTACAGGAATCTTATCTAGAAAGAAAAGAGCTTAAAATCGAATCTAGAGTCTCTACAAGGCAATCTCTTGTAAAACAACTTCATGCAAGAGAGCTAGATCTTCTTTTTACGACTGAAGCACCAAAGATGGATGAATTAGAAAGTAAAATTATTGGCGATATTACTTTTCAGTTGATGAAAATTGCATCAAATAAAACCGAAGAAATAGCACAATTTATCAAAATTGAATGGAGCGCCGATTTTCAGTCTTTTCTTCCTAGTGGTGCCGTGCAGAAAATTGATCCTATTTTAACCACTAACTCCGCAATGATTGCTTATCAGTTAATGAAAACAACGCAAGCAGTTGCATTTCTACCTACACATTGGCTAGATCTCTATTCAGATTTAGCTCCTGCCTCAACAGAAATTATTCAAAAACCTTTATTTGCAGTTTGGCTAAATACGAGTGATCAACAAGTATTAATACAACAGCTATTAAAACAGCCGATAAATCATCAATAAAGCTTAAATCCACACCATAGTTATTCATGATATTAACGAATTACTCTTGGGTTTAAGCTTTATCGCTAGAATTTTTATTACATATAACGGGAAATATTACTGATAGATATTAGTAAAAGAAGCACATTGGCAGGTTAGTCGATGGGAATTTAGGGCAGTAAATATTGAGAATATATAGATAACAAAAAGCCCAGTTAATTAACTGGGCTACAAAGAAGTATAAATTTTGTTATTACTTAATTGGTAACTGGCAGGGGCGGAGAGGCTCGAACTCCCAACACCCGGTTTTGGAGACCGGTGCTCTACCAATTGAACTACGCCCCTAAATAGTTGGCGGAACGGACGGGACTCGAACCCGCGACCCCCTGCGTGACAGGCAGGTATTCTAACCAACTGAACTACCGCTCCGCGTATTCTTTGCGCGATTAATGTTATTTAACACTAACGCTTTAATTGATGCCTGGCAGTTCCCTACTCTCACATGGGGAGACCCCACACTACCATCGGCGCTACAACGTTTCACTTCTGAGTTCGGCATGGATTCAGGTGGGTCCGCTGCGCTATGGCCGCCAAGCAAATTCGGTTTTATTACCCGTTACTGTTGTTTCTTCCTCAGTAACCAGCAATTTCAATCTTAAACAAGCTTACTTCATCTACTGTCGTCTCTCAGACAAAACACCTTCGGTGTTGTCAGGTTAAGCCTCACGGTTCATTAGTACTGGTTAGCTCAACGTATCGCTACGCTTACACACCCAGCCTATCAACGTCTTAGTCTTAAACGTTCCTTTAGGTCACTCTAGGTGACAGGGAAGACTCATCTCGAGGCAAGTTTCCCGCTTAGATGCTTTCAGCGGTTATCTCTTCCGCACTTAGCTACCGGGCAATGCCATTGGCATGACAACCCGAACACCAGTGGTGCGTTCACTCCGGTCCTCTCGTACTAGGAGCAACCCCTCTCAATCTTCCAACGCCCACGGCAGATAGGGACCGAACTGTCTCACGACGTTCTAAACCCAGCTCGCGTACCACTTTAAATGGCGAACAGCCATACCCTTGGGACCTACTTCAGCCCCAGGATGTGATGAGCCGACATCGAGGTGCCAAACACCGCCGTCGATATGAACTCTTGGGCGGTATCAGCCTGTTATCCCCGGAGTACCTTTTATCCGTTGAGCGATGGCCCTTCCATTCAGAACCACCGGATCACTAAGACCTACTTTCGTACCTGCTCGAGCCGTCACTCTCACAGTCAAGCTGGCTTATGCCTTTGCACTAACCGCATGATGTCCGACCATGCTTAGCCAACCTTCGTGCTCCTCCGTTACTCTTTAGGAGGAGACCGCCCCAGTCAAACTACCCACCAGACACGGTCCCCGATCCAGATTATGGACCTAGGTTAGAACATCAAACGTTAAAGGGTGGTATTTCAAGGTTGACTCCATGCAGACTGGCGTCCACACTTCATAGTCTCCCACCTATCCTACACATCAAGGCTCAATGTTCAGTGTCAAGCTATAGTAAAGGTTCACGGGGTCTTTCCGTCTTGCCGCGGGTACACTGCATCTTCACAGCGAGTTCAATTTCACTGAGTCTCGGGTGGAGACAGCCTGGCCATCATTACGCCATTCGTGCAGGTCGGAACTTACCCGACAAGGAATTTCGCTACCTTAGGACCGTTATAGTTACGGCCGCCGTTTACTGGGGCTTCGATCAAGAGCTTCTCCCTAAGGATAACCCCATCAATTAACCTTCCAGCACCGGGCAGGCGTCACACCGTATACGTCCACTTTCGTGTTTGCACAGTGCTGTGTTTTTAATAAACAGTTGCAGCCAGCTGGTATCTTCGACTGGCTTCGGCTCCGTCCGCGAGGGACTTCACTTACCGCCAGCGTGCCTTCTCCCGAAGTTACGGCACCATTTTGCCTAGTTCCTTCACCCGAGTTCTCTCAAGCGCCTGAGTATTCTCTACCTGACCACCTGTGTCGGTTTGGGGTACGATTGTTGGTAACCTGAAGCTTAGAGGCTTTTCCTGGAAGCAGGGCATCAATTGCTTCACCACCTTAGTGGCTCGTCATCACACCTCAGCATTAAGTGACCGGATTTGCCTAATCACTCTGCCTACATGCTTGAACCGGGACGACCGTCGCCCGGACAACCTAGCCTTCTCCGTTCCCCCATCGCAGTTACCACCAGTACGGGAATATTAACCCGTTTCCCATCGACTACGCTTTTCAGCCTCGCCTTAGGGGTCGACTCACCCTGCCCCGATTAACGTTGGACAGGAACCCTTGGTCTTCCGGCGTGCGGGTTTTTCACCCGCATTATCGTTACTTATGTCAGCATTCGCACTTCTGATACCTCCAGCATACCTCACAGTACACCTTCGCAGGCTTACAGAACGCTCCCCTACCCAACAACACATAGTGTCGCTGCCGCAGCTTCGGTGCATGGTTTAGCCCCGTTACATCTTCCGCGCGGGCCGACTCGACCAGTGAGCTATTACGCTTTCTTTAAATGATGGCTGCTTCTAAGCCAACATCCTGGCTGTCTGAGCCTTCCCACTTCGTTTCCCACTTAACCATGACTTTGGGACCTTAGCTGGCGGTCTGGGTTGTTTCCCTCTTCACGACGGACGTTAGCACCCGCCGTGTGTCTCCCGTGATAACATTCTTCGGTATTCGCAGTTTGCATCGAGTTGGTAAGTCGGGATGACCCCCTAGTCGAAACAGTGCTCTACCCCCGAAGATGAATTCACGAGGCGCTACCTAAATAGCTTTCGGGGAGAACCAGCTATCTCCCGGTTTGATTGGCCTTTCACCCCCATCCACAAGTCATCCGCTAATTTTTCAACATTAGTCGGTTCGGTCCTCCAGTTAGTGTTACCCAACCTTCAACCTGCCCATGGATAGATCACCGGGTTTCGGGTCTATACCCTGCAACTCATTCGCCCAGTTAAGACTCGGTTTCCCTACGGCTCCCCTATACGGTTAACCTTGCTACAGAATATAAGTCGCTGACCCATTATACAAAAGGTACGCAGTCACCTCACGAAGAGGCTCCTACTGCTTGTACGTACACGGTTTCAGGTTCTTTTTCACTCCCCTCGCCGGGGTTCTTTTCGCCTTTCCCTCACGGTACTGGTTCACTATCGGTCAATCAGGAGTATTTAGCCTTGGAGGATGGTCCCCCCATATTCAGACAGGATAACACGTGTCCCGCCCTACTCGTCGAGTTCACAATAACAGCATCTTCAGATACGGGGCTATCACCCTTTACTGCCGGACTTTCCAGACCGTTCTCCTGATGCTGCTGTTGATTAAGACTCTGGGCTGTTCCCCGTTCGCTCGCCGCTACTAGGGGAATCTCGGTTGATTTCTTTTCCTCGGGGTACTGAGATGTTTCAGTTCTCCCGGTTCGCTTCATTAACCTATGTATTCAGTTAATGATAATATCCATTGGATATTGGGTTTCCCCATTCGGAAATCGTCGGGTATAACGGTTCATATCACCTTACCGACGCTTATCGCAGATTAGCACGTCCTTCATCGCCTCTGATTGCCTAGGCATCCACCGTGTACGCTTATTCGCTTAACCTCACAACCCGAAGGTGTCTTTTTCGATGACTCTCTTGGTGGTGATGGCTGCGCAGATTACATTTCATCGTTGGGCAGTGCTCGCAATGCTCACATACTTTAGTATGTTCCGCTTGCTGTGCGCTGGCCGCCTCGAACTGTAAATTGCTCGCTCATCCCACTTTGATGTCAAAAACACATTCAAAGTTTGAGATTTTGAGAGACTCATCAATATACCTCGGTGATATATTGATTTGTTTTCAATTTTTCAGCTTGTTCCAGATTGTTAAAGAGCATAATAGGTAAAATAACTCATGCGAATTATCTTAACTATTCTCTGATTCTCATCAGACTATAGTGTGGTACGCCTTTCACTCATACCGCGCAATTGGCGTCCCCTAGGGGATTCGAACCCCTGTTACCGCCGTGAAAGGGCGGTGTCCTAGGCCTCTAGACGAAGGGGACTTCAGTCAGCTTCGCAGACGCGCTTTTGCTCGTTCTTCATCAGACAATCTGTGTGAGCACTGCACATAACACGTATCTCTTAGGTAAGGAGGTGATCCAACCGCAGGTTCCCCTACGGTTACCTTGTTACGACTTCACCCCAGTCATGAATCACAAAGTGGTAAGCGCCCTCCCGAAGGTTAAGCTACCTACTTCTTTTGCAACCCACTCCCATGGTGTGACGGGCGGTGTGTACAAGGCCCGGGAACGTATTCACCGTAGCATTCTGATCTACGATTACTAGCGATTCCGACTTCATGGAGTCGAGTTGCAGACTCCAATCCGGACTACGACAGACTTTATGAGTTCCGCTTGCTCTCGCGAGGTCGCTTCTCTTTGTATCTGCCATTGTAGCACGTGTGTAGCCCTACTCGTAAGGGCCATGATGACTTGACGTCATCCCCACCTTCCTCCGGTTTATCACCGGCAGTCTCCTTTGAGTTCCCGCCATTACGCGCTGGCAACAAAGGATAAGGGTTGCGCTCGTTGCGGGACTTAACCCAACATTTCACAACACGAGCTGACGACAGCCATGCAGCACCTGTCTCAGAGTTCCCGAAGGCACTCCTCTATCTCTAAAGGATTCTCTGGATGTCAAGAGTAGGTAAGGTTCTTCGCGTTGCATCGAATTAAACCACATGCTCCACCGCTTGTGCGGGCCCCCGTCAATTCATTTGAGTTTTAACCTTGCGGCCGTACTCCCCAGGCGGTCGATTTAACGCGTTAGCTCCAGAAGCCACGGTTCAAGACCACAACCTCTAAATCGACATCGTTTACAGCGTGGACTACCAGGGTATCTAATCCTGTTTGCTCCCCACGCTTTCGCACCTGAGCGTCAGTCTTTGTCCAGGGGGCCGCCTTCGCCACCGGTATTCCTCCACATCTCTACGCATTTCACCGCTACACGTGGAATTCTACCCCCCTCTACAAGACTCTAGCCAACCAGTTTCAGATGCAATTCCCAAGTTAAGCTCGGGGCTTTCACATCTGACTTAATTGACCGCCTGCGTGCGCTTTACGCCCAGTAATTCCGATTAACGCTTGCACCCTCCGTATTACCGCGGCTGCTGGCACGGAGTTAGCCGGTGCTTCTTCTGCGGGTAACGTCAATTGATAAAGGTATTAACTTTATCACCTTCCTCCCCGCTGAAAGTACTTTACAACCCTAAGGCCTTCTTCATACACGCGGCATGGCTGCATCAGGCTTGCGCCCATTGTGCAATATTCCCCACTGCTGCCTCCCGTAGGAGTCTGGGCCGTGTCTCAGTCCCAGTGTGGCTGATCATCCTCTCAGACCAGCTAGAGATCGTCGCCTAGGTGAGCCATTACCTCACCTACTAGCTAATCCCATATGGGTTCATCCGATAGCGCAAGGTCCGAAGAGCCCCTGCTTTGGTCCGTAGACGTCATGCGGTATTAGCTACCGTTTCCAGTAGTTATCCCCCTCTATCGGGCAGATCCCCATACATTACTCACCCGTCCGCCGCTCGTCAGCAAGAAAGCAAGCTTTCTCCTGTTACCGCTCGACTTGCATGTGTTAGGCCTGCCGCCAGCGTTCAATCTGAGCCATGATCAAACTCTTCAATTAAAAGTGTTTGATGCTCAAAGAAATCGAAAACTTAGCTATTCATAAATGAATTTACTTTTGTTGTTCACTCTTCAAGACTTGATACATCTAATATTTTAGAAGATATCGTCTCTGCGAGTGCCCACACAGATTGTCTGATAATTTGTTAAAGAGCAGTGCAACATTCGCTGCCGTTTCCGGTCTTCTGCGTTGTTGCGAGGAGGCGTATATTACGTTATTCCTCTGAAGAGTCAAGAGTTTTTTCAAACTTTTTTCTTTTCTCTTCACCGTCCTGCGTGGCTTGTTGTTTGCTCATCGCCGGTCAGTGGATGCGCATTATAGGGAGATCTCGGATTAGCGCAAGTGTTTATTTCAATTTTTTTTCTGTTCGTTCTCTTTTTGAACTTTACGTCTATTTTTGATACGAAAAACACTTCTTGCGTACAAAAAATATACGCTTTATCTTGTTATTGTCTATTCGGTATATTCTATCAATCACACTCTATTGCTCTACTTTCTCTTTTATTATCGATTTTTATAGTAATGCATCATAAAAATCATTGATCTCGCCAGCCCCCACCATCCACTGCTATGCTTTTCTTATTATAAAGTGAAACTAAGTACGAGGTTAAATTATGGGGAAATCAACAATCAGGAATTATTTACACCTTTCACCTTCTATTGATAAAGATGTTTTTATTGATGAAACAGCAACTGTGATTGGAGATGTACGCATTAGCGAAGATGTCAGTATTTGGCCTATGGTTGTTATTCGTGGTGATGTGAATTACGTAAGTATTGGGAAAAGATCAAATATTCAAGATGGTTCGGTTCTTCATGTCACTCACATCTCATCCAATGATCCTGAAGGTTTTCCTCTTATTATTGGTGATAACGTTACTGTGGGGCACAAAGCAATGCTACACGGGTGCACAATCGGAAATCGTGTTTTAGTAGGAATGGGTTCTATTTTACTTGATGGTGCAATTATTGAAGACGATGTAATGATTGGTGCAGGTAGTTTAGTTCCACCCGGAAAGCGACTTGAAAGCGGTTTTCTTTACTTAGGAAGTCCAGTGAAAAAGGTTCGCCCACTTTCACCCGCAGAAATAGAGCACTTTATCTATTCTGCGAATAATTATGTTGGGTGGAAAAATAACTATCTAGCCACTTATCAATCTGCCATTGATAAAGAATAGATCGGATGAAGAGTTGATAAC
Source organism: Proteus appendicitidis (assembly GCF_030271835.1). NCBI lineage: Bacteria > Pseudomonadati > Pseudomonadota > Gammaproteobacteria > Enterobacterales > Morganellaceae > Proteus > Proteus appendicitidis. The sequence goes on along the minus strand of NZ_CP127389.1, from coordinate 192,454 downwards.
TCATGCTCTGTTACCAACTCTTCAAATTCTTCTTCAATGTCCCAGCGATTTTGTTTAAATAATAAAATCCCCTCACCATTACCAAAACGCTCTATAAGCTCTTGCTCTGTAATTTGACAATCAAAAAGCATTCCGTTGATCATTATAGGAAAAAGAACTTTTCTACTCTCAGCTAGCCATATTTCACGATCTGGAAATTGAATGGATTGGTTCATTTATTCAATCTTTCTCTTAATACATTAAGGACGGGATTAATATCTGGTACAAGTTCATACCACAATTCAAATGCATAAGCCGCTTGCCCTACTAACATACCTAATCCATCTGATAAACGCGTACTTCCATGTTTCAACGCGTTATATAGAAATGAAGTCATTCCAGTTTGATAATAAAGGTCATAGCACGCTGTTTCAAAGCCATAAACATCATTAGGGATCGGTGGTAAATCATTAGTCATACTAGATGCAGATGCATTTATAATTAAATCGTAATGTTTATCAGCAACATCTTCAGCAGCTATTGCTCTGATCGTTCCAAATTCACTAAACTCTTTTACTAATTGCTCGGCTTTAGCAAATGTGCGATTGGTTAAAGTAATATCACAATCATAATCAAGTAGTGGAAGTAGTATTCCTCTTGTTGCGCCACCAGCACCAATCACTAAGACGGATTTAACCTTATTAGGAACGATAAAATCGAGCCTCGCTAAATCTAGAATAAGTCCTTGTCCATCAGTGTTATCACCAAGAAGTGATCCATCGTCTAATTTAACAATAGAGTTAACTGCGCCACATGCTTTTGCTCTATCTGTTAATTCATCCACAAAGCGGAATGCATCTTCTTTAAAAGGAACAGTAACATTAGCACCTCGCCCCCCATTAGAAAAAAAATGTGAGGCGGTTTTATTAAATTCACCTAAAGGAACAAGTAAGCGTCCATAGCCATACTCTATTCCAGTTTGTTTTGAAAAAAATTGGTGAATGAAAGGAGACTGACTATGCTCGATAGGGTTTCCCATCACTAAATATTTTTCCATCACAATCACCCTTGTCGGTACAATTCACCTGTTAATGCATCTCGAATTTCAGAAGGATTCTGTCTACCACCAACATTTCCTTCAACGATAGGAATTGTATCCTCAAATTGTTCTCTTACTTCTTCAACTGTACGACATGGTGGCAATCCACTTAAGTTAGCACTCGTTGACACTAAAGGTTTTCCATAAGCTAAACATAGCTCTTTAACAACTGGATGATCTGTTACTCTTACGGCTAAAGATGCAAATTTTCCAGTTAACCATTTTGGCGTCGTTGATTTGGCAGGAATAACCCATGTAATGGGTCCCGGCCAAGATGCAAACATTCTGTCTCGTTGAGTTTGTGTCAATGCACTATCATCAATATAAGGTTTCAATTGCTCATAATTATCAGCAATTAAAATTAGCCCTTTATCAATTGAACGTTGTTTTAACATTAATAGCGCCATAACAGCATGCTCGCTATCAGGATCACAACCGACCCCAAATACAGCTTCTGTTGGATATGCGATAACTTTATTATTTTTTAATGCTTCTATAATAGTATTGCTTACAGGTGATGCTTCATTATTCATGTTCTTCTCTTTTTGTTTGTTGCTTTCCACATAATTTGCTGGCGCACACCAATCTTACTCCTTGAGAAGACCTTTTTTCCATCAATAATGGATAGTGACAATGTTCGCATTCACCATTAACAGGTTTGTTATTTAATACAAATTGGCATTCTGGATATTGGTTGCAAGCATAAAATATCTTACCAAACCGAGACTTACGCTGTAATAATTTCCCTTTTTTACATTGAGGACAAGGTATAACGGTTTCATCAGGTTTATCAATTTGCTCTATATGTTCACACTCAGGATAATTGCTACAACCAATAAACATCCCAAATTTACCCTGACGTAAAACTAAATCAGCACCACAGCACTTACAAGGTTGTCCTTCTAACACTTTAATAATTTGCCCATCACCTTGTGGTTTCAGTGTTTTAATATAGTGGCAATCAGGATAATTAGAGCATCCTAAAAAAGGACCATGCCCTCCATTTTTCATCACTAATGCACTACCACATTCAGGACATTTTCCCTGTTCAGGTTGCTGTGTAAACGGCATATTCTTTGCCATTGTTTTACCTCATTACACTTATTCCAATCGAGTATAACCACCAGCCACAATAGCGACTTTTTCAATAAGCTCAAGTTCTAATAAAAGAGGAGCTAATTCAGAAGTTGATAATCCACTATCCTGAGCAATGATATCAATAGGTACTGCTTTATTAAAACGTAGAAAAGGCAATATCACATCCATTGCGTGTTGTTGTTCAAGTGTAAATTGTTCTGGTGTAAGTTGCTCTGTTTTCGCCTCTCGTTTTTCATTATTGGTAAACGTTGCATATTCTTCTGTTGTTATTTTTTGTTGATACTCACTATCACTAGTAAGCCACTGCAAAGAGCTATTTAAATATTCCAGAATATCTTCAGGTGACGATGCTAAATTTGCACCTTGTTTAATAAGCTGATGATTACCTTCAAAATGGTCATCGCCTAATAATCCAGGTAACACAAACAGCTCTTTACCTTGTTGCAAAGCATAATTTGCTGTTATTAAAGAACCGCTTTTAATTCCTGCTTCGACAATAAGTAGTGCAGCACTTAGCCCACTAATAATCCGGTTACGTTGAGGAAAATGGCGCGCTAAAGGGGGCGTCATAGGTAAATGTTCAGAAATAATAAGACCGGATTCTTTTATTTGTGTTGCAAGAGTGCGATGGAATGACGGATAAATCTGTGCTAAGCCACTTCCTAGTACAGCAATAGTAATACCATTATTCTTTAATGCACTTCGATGCCCTATACCATCAATACCTTGAGCTAACCCACTTGTAATGGTGAGTTCTTTCTTTACTAATTCCTGTGCAAAATAAGTTGCCCATTTGGAACCATAAGGTGTAGCAACTCGACTACCAATTAATGCAATTTGTGTGCTTTTTAAATACTGCTTATTTCCTGCAACAAAAAGCAAAAGTGGCGGTGATGAAATTTGTTTTAATAAAGATGGATAATCTGAATCTATAATTGTTAATAATGATGATTCGTTTTTATCTAACCACTTTAATGTATCGTTGACAGCATTTGCGTGAAGTCTTAAGAATTGATAACTTTGTTGTTCTGATAGACCACAACCTATTAATAGTCTTTGATTTAACTGAGTCAAAGATTGTAGATACCTTGCAATTTGAATCGCTTTATTAATAGGTAGTCTTGAAACAGCATTAAGCCTTATCCATATTTCTCTAGCATCCATGCATTATCCTAATATTGTTTTTAGCAAACAGGGTGAATGCTAAACACACCAAATACTGTCAATCTAGACAATAAATGTCTAGAATAGACGTTAAATCCTATTCACATTTTAGAAACAGTCCGAATAAATTATGGCAGTGTTACACGTATTACATTATCCAGACGAGCGCCTTCGCACGATTGCAAAGCCAGTCGAAAAAGTTGATGCCGAAATTCAAAAAATTGTCGATGATATGTTTGAAACGATGTATTTGGAAGAAGGTATCGGTTTAGCCGCGACACAGGTGAATATCCACCAGCGCATTATCGTCATTGATATCTCTGAAACAAGAGATCAAAGACTGGTATTAATAAATCCAGAACTTCTTGATGCCGACGGTGATACAGGCATAGAAGAAGGCTGTTTATCTATCCCAGAACAACGCGCTTTTATTCCTCGTGCAGAGCATGTAAAAATAAAAGCCCTTGATTACAATGGTCAACCTTTTGAGTTAGAAGCTAATGATTTATTAGCTATCTGCATTCAACATGAAATGGATCATTTAGTTGGCAAGCTATTTGTAGATTATTTATCTCCATTAAAACGCCAACGTATCCGTCAAAAAGTTGAAAAACTCGATAAGCTAGATAAAAAAAGAGCTAAAACAGGACAGTAACAGTTAAATTGAAACAGGAAGAAAACGTGTCTGATTCATTACGTATTATTTTTGCGGGAACACCCGATTTTGCAGCTCGACATTTAGCTGCATTATTATCAACTCAACATCGTGTGGTGGGAGTACTTACTCCTCCAGATAAACCCGCAGGAAGAGGTAAGAAACTGACTATTAGCCCTGTTAAAGAACTGGCGTTAACTCATAATATTCCTGTTTATCAACCAGCCTCTTTAAAACCAGAAGAGAACCATGAGTGGATAGCAGCACAACAAGCAGATATTATGATTGTTGTCGCTTATGGCATGATTTTACCTAAAGCCGTTCTTGAAATACCGCGTTTAGGTTGCCTTAATGTGCATGGATCTCTCCTTCCTAAATGGCGTGGTGCTGCACCAATTCAACGCTCTTTGTGGGCGGGAGATAAAGAAACAGGCATCACAATTATGCAAATGGATGTTGGTTTAGATACCGGCGATATGCTGTATAAAGCATCATGCCCAATTACGAATGAAGATACCAGCGCATCACTTTATGAAAAACTTGCAGAATTGGGGCCTAAAGCGTTAACAACTACGTTAGATCTTATTACCTCAGGTAAAATAAAAGCTGAAAAACAAGATGATAATTTAGCGAATTACGCACAAAAATTATCTAAAGAAGAAGCAAAAATTGATTGGTCATTATCAGCAGAACAGATTGAACGTTGCATAAGAGCATTCAATCCATGGCCAATGAGCTTTTTCATGTTAGACGAGCAACCTGTAAAAGTATGGAAAGCACAAGCTATAGCGGATAATACAGACAAACCTGCAGGAACCTTATTAAAAGCAGATAAAACAGGTATTTATATTGCGACAGGTAACGGCATTCTAAATATCACTGAATTGCAACCATCGGGTAAGAAACCTATGGCTTCTGCTGATTTCTTAAACTCCAAGCGAGATTGGTTTACTCCTGGAAAAATCATTCAATAATAATTATAAGCCCTGATATCTAACATTATTATCAGGGCTTTCCTTTTTTCACGCCAATGTAATACATCTCTGGCACTCAATATTAAACGTTAACTCATCATGAAAACGTCATACAACTTACGTAGCATTGCAGCCAAAGCAATTAACCAAGTATTAGACCAAGGCTTATCTCTAAGCACTGTCATACCAGAACTTCAGAAAAATATTTCAGACAAAGATAAACCCTTATTACAAGAAATCTGCTTTGGCGTATTACGTACATTGCCACAATTAGAATGGATTATTCAGCAGCTTATGGATAAACCATTAAAAGGCAAACAACGTATTTTGCACTACCTTATTATGGTTGGTTTATATCAGCTGCTTTATACACGTATTCCTGCCCATGCAGCTTTAGCAGAGACAGTAAATGGCGCTGTTGCACTAAAAAAACCACAGTTAAAAGGATTAATTAACGGTGTGTTACGTCAATTTCAACGCCAACAAGATATCCTGAACGAACGCTTTCAAAATAGCGAAAATCGTTTTCTCCATCCATCATGGCTACTTGCTCGTATTAAACAGGCTTATCCTGAGCAGTGGATGAGTATTGTTGAAGGCAATAACCAAAAACCACCAATGTGGTTACGTGTAAATCAACGTCATCATTCTCGAGAAGAATATTTAACATTACTTGAAAATGAAAATATTCCCGCCATTGCTGATGATAGCCACCCTTTCGCGATCCGTTTAGAAAATCCATGCAACGTGAATCTTCTTCCTGGATTTGCTGATGGTTGGGTAACCGTTCAAGATCGTTCTGCTCAACGTTGTGCTGAATTATTAGCACCAGAAAATAAAGAACAGATCCTTGATTTATGTGCAGCACCTGGTGGTAAAACAACACATATTTTAGAGATAGCTCCGCAAGCTCAAGTATTAGCTATCGACATAGATGAGCAACGTTTAAAGCGTGTACAAGAGAACCTTACACGTTTAAAACTTAATGCAGTCGTCAAAAGTGGTGATGGTCGTTATCCTGAACAATGGTGTTCAGGCATGCAGTTTGACCGAGTTCTTCTTGATGCACCATGCTCAGCAACAGGAGTTATCCGTCGTCACCCAGATATAAAATGGCTTCGTCGTAATGACGACATTGAGCAATTGGCTCAAATTCAAAAAGAGATCCTTCACGCTATTTGGCCATACCTAAAATCTGGTGGCACGTTGGTATATGCAACCTGCTCTATTTTACCTGAAGAAAATAAACAGCAAGTTGAAGCATTTTTAGCATCAACAAAAGATGCACAGTGTGATTATCAGTACCAATGCTTACCAGAAGAAAAAGGTGGCGATGGTTTCTTTTATGCATTGATCAAGAAAATATGATCTTGTGATAAAAGATGATATCAGATCTAAAAAACGCTACTATTTCAACGCAAGATCATCCAGATCTTGCGTTTCTTTTCTATTTGTTAATCGAATACTCTGAGAAATTACAATGAAAATTATTATCTTAGGCGCTGGTCAAGTAGGTGGTACTCTCGCTGAAAATCTTGTCGGGGAGAATAATGATATTACTGTCGTTGACACGAATGCAGATCGCTTACGCCAACTTCAAGATAAATTCGATTTACGAGTAGTCAATGGACATGGATCTCACCCAAGGATCTTAAGAGAAGCCGGTGCAGAAGATGCAGATATGCTGGTTGCCGTCACCAACTCTGACGAAACCAATATGATAGCGTGCCAAGTTGCTTACACTCTGTTTAATACGCCCAATAAAGTTGCTCGGATCCGTGCCTCTGAATTTGTTCGTGAAGCAGATAAACTCTTTCTCCCAGAAGCTATTCCCATTGATTATTTAATTTCACCAGAGCATTTGGTTATTGATTATATTTATAAATTGATCCAATACCCAGGTGCCTTACAAGTTGTTAATTTTGCCGATGGTCAAGTCAGTATTGTTGCGGTAAAAGCGTATTATGGTGGTTCTCTCGTTGGGAATGCGTTATCAACATTACGTGATCATATGCCACATATTGATACGCGTGTTGCTGCAATTTTTCGCCAAGATAGACCTATCAGACCTCAAGGTTCCACAATTATTGAAGCTGGAGATGAAGTTTTCTTTGTCGTTGCATCTCAGCATATTCGTGCGGTAATGAGCGAATTACAACGATTAGAAAAACCTTATAAACGCATTATGATTGTTGGTGGTGGTAATGTCGGTGCTGGTTTAGCGGCTAGATTAGAAAAAGATTATAGCGTCAAACTTATTGAACATAATCAGCAACGAGCCACAGAACTGGCAGAGTTACTCCATGACACCATCGTTTTTTATGGTGATGCATCAGATCAAGAGCTTCTTGCTGAAGAACATATTGAACAAATTGATGTCTTTATCGCACTGACTAATGATGATGAAGCCAATATTATGTCAGCGATGCTGGCAAAAAGAATGGGTGCTAAAAAAGCAATGGTACTTATTCAGCGTAGCGCTTATGTTGATTTAGTCCAAGGTGGGGTTATTGATATTGCAATATCGCCACAACAAGCAACTATTTCTGCACTTTTAGGTCATGTTCGTAAAGCTGATATTGTTAGCGTTTCATCATTACGACGGGGTGTTGCAGAAGCGATCGAAGCCGTTGCACATGGTGATGAAAATACATCAAAAGTTGTTGGTCGCCGAATACAAGATATAAAGCTACCACCAGGAACCATCATTGGTGCAATTGTTAGAGAGCAAGATGTTATTATTGCGAACGCAAGTCACTCCATAGAACAGGGTGATCATGTAATTATGTTTATCACTGATAAAAAATATGTTCCTGAAGTTGAAAAACTTTTCCAGCCAAGTCCATTTTTCTTATAAAGATTACGTAGAAATAAGAATAATAGTGATTGTTACTTATAGTGGTCTATTATTATCATGTTAGATACTATATTTTTACATAATAAATCTATATTGAGATAAATAAGGGGTGGTTATGTCTTTTTTTAAAGAGTTTCGTGAATTTGCCATGAAAGGCAACGTTGTTGATATGGCAGTCGGTGTCATCATCGGTGCAGCTTTCGGTAAGATTGTTTCATCTTTAGTTGCTGATATTATCATGCCTCCATTAGGATTATTAATCGGTGGTATTGATTTTAAACAGTTTAGCCTTGTATTAAGAGATGCAAGTGGAGATGTGCCTGCTGTTGTACTAAATTATGGTATGTTCATTCAAACTGTTTTTGACTTTGCCATTGTTGCATTTGCTATATTCTGCGCAATCAAATTAATCAATAAGACACGTCGTCAAGCAGAAGAAGCACCTAAAGCCCCCCCGGCTCCTTCCGCAGAAGAAACTCTATTAACAGAAATTCGTGATTTATTAAAAAATCAGCAAAAATAAAAACTAAAAGGCCAGTGATAACAATTGAAAAAATCTTTTGTTATCACTGGCCTCCCAGTTACCCTTCTTGTCATGTTTTGCTTTTCTCATATAACTTCCTTTTCCTTTCTTATTCTTTTCCACGCGTTGTCTAAATAGTGGATCATGAACAAGTGCCGCTAAAGCATTATCTTTAATAACACCTTTCTGGTGCTGATATTTACTAGACATAAAAACCTCTTAAATTGTTAAAGAACATAAAACGTAATACGGTACAGATATTATTGCTTTGTGGCTCCAGATTCAAGTATTTCAAGAATAGAACAATAAGTACTTTCATGAGCGCTACCACAACATGCATTACTTAACATCTTCAATGAATCTCGCATTTTTTCCATTTCTTTCAAGCGAATTTCAACTTCAGCAAGTCTTGCATCAACAATATGTTTTGATTCAACACAAGTGTGATGAGCAGGGTCAACACGAATAGAAAGTAGCTCTGTAATCGCATCTAATGTAAATCCCAACTCTTTTGCATAACGAATAAAACGCAAACGTTGAAGATCTTGCTCTGTATATAGGCGATAACCACCTTCTGTTCGCCTGTCATGATCCATCAATCCTTGTTTTTCATAAAAACGGATTGTATCTGTTGTCACATTCGCTAATTTTGCAACCTGTCCAATACGATACATGGAGCACTTCCTCACTATAGATTATGAATAAGCATAGCAAATAATCGAAAAAATAGAATTGAAATATAGTGCGAAGCTTATTTGGCAAAAAAGAGTAGTATGTTGAAATAATAAAAAATAGATATGATGCAACACAAGGGTAGGTAAAAAAGCATAGAATAACAAATAGAAAGGTTTGAGTATGGCTTGATAAGTTATTTTATAAAACAGTTTCAGTAGCTATCATTTTCAATAGATGTAAAAAAACCGGATTAAAAATCCGGTTTTTTTATTCGCTTCACTAAATAATAATTAAATTATTCAGCTGCTGCTTCTGTTTCAGAATCAGCACGGTCAACAAGCTCAATGTAAGCCATTGGAGCGTTGTCACCAGCACGGAAGCCACACTTCAGAATACGAGTGTAACCACCTGCACGGCTCGCAAAACGCGGACCTAATACTGTAAACAGTTTTGCCACGACTTCGTTATCACGAGTACGGGCGAATGCCAGACGACGATTAGCTACGCTGTCGGTCTTGGCAAGAGTAATCAGCGGCTCAACGACGCGACGCAGTTCTTTCGCTTTAGGCAAAGTTGTCTTGATTATCTCATGACGAACTAAAGAACCTGCCATGTTACGAAACATAGCCTGACGATGGCTGCTGTTGCGGTTCAATTGACGACCACTCTTACGATGGCGCATGACCTTATCCTTCTCAGTAAAACCTTAACCTGTGATCTTATTCATCAGCGATACTTGCAGGTGGCCAATTCTCAAGGCGCATGCCCAGAGATAAACCACGCGACGCCAGTACGTCTTTAATCTCAGTAAGAGATTTCTTACCAAGGTTAGGCGTCTTAAGTAATTCAACTTCAGTACGCTGTACCAGATCACCGATGTAGTGGATTGCTTCTGCCTTCAGACAGTTAGCAGAGCGGACAGTCAATTCAAGATCGTCTACTGGGCGCAGTAAGATAGGATCGAATTCTGGCTTCTCTTCTTTAACTTCTGGTTGACGAACATCACGTAAGTCAACAAAAGCTTCAAGCTGTTCAGCCAGGATAGTCGCTGCACGGCGAATCGATTCTTCTGGATCGATAGTACCGTTAGTTTCCATCTCGATAACCAGCTTATCCAAGTCGGTACGCTGTTCAACACGAGCTGCTTCCACATTATAAGCAATACGCTCAACTGGGCTATAGCACGCGTCTACTAAAAGGCGACCGATAGGGCGCTCATCTTCTTCCGAATGAATTCGGGCAGAAGCCGGCACATAACCACGACCACGCTGAACTTTGATACGCATATTAATAGATGCGTTCTCGTCTGTAAGGTGGCAGATAACGTGCTGCGGCTTGACGATTTCGACATCACCGTCATGGATGATATCGGCTGCAATAACAGGGCCAATGCCAGATTTGCTCAAAGTAAGAATAACTTCATCTTTACCATGAACTTTTACCGCCAACCCTTTAAGGTTGAGCAGTATTTCTAGGATATCTTCCTGAACACCTTCTTTGGTGCTGTACTCATGCAGTACACCATCAATCTCAACCTCTGTTACCGCACAACCCGGCATAGACGAAAGCAGAATACGGCGCAGTGCGTTACCAAGAGTATGGCCGAAGCCTCGCTCTAATGGTTCAAGGGTCACCTTGGCGTGCGTCGAACTGACTTGCTCGATATCAACCAGGCGCGGTTTTAGAAACTCTGTCACAGAACCCTGCATTGTGTCCTCTCTTTGGTGCTAAGCCTTACTTGGAGTAAAGCTCGACGATCAGGTGCTCGTTAATGTCAGCAGACAAGTCAGTACGTTCAGGAATACGTTTGAACACACCTTCCATCTTAGCAGCATCAACTTCCAGCCATGTTGGCTTTTCACGCTGTTCAGCCAGCTCTAAAGCAGCCTTGATACGAGACTGTTTTTTCGATTTTTCACGAACGCTGACTACGTCATTCGGGGAAACCTGATAAGAAGCAATGTTAACCACGCGACCATTTACCATGATTGCTTTATGGCTAACCATCTGACGTGCTTCTGCGCGAGTTGCGCCAAAGCCCATACGATAAACAACGTTATCCAGACGACCTTCCAGCAGAGTCAGCAGGTTTTCACCTGTGTTGCCTTTCAGACGAGTTGCTTCTTTGTAGTAGTTACGGAATTGACGTTCTAGAACACCGTAAATACGACGTACTTTTTGTTTTTCACGTAACTGAACACCGTAATCAGAAAGACGCGGTTTACGTGCGCCGTGCTGACCTGGTGCTTGTTCCAGTTTACACTTGGTGTCAATCGCCCGAACGCCAGATTTTAGAAATAAATCTGTACCTTCACGGCGGCTCAGCTTGAGCTTAGGACCCAAATATCTTGCCATTTTCTTTCTCCAACTTTCCTAAAAACGAAAACGTTATTAAACGCGACGTTTTTTCGGTGGACGACAACCGTTATGAGGAATCGGAGTCACATCAGTAATATTAGTGATGCGGAAACCAGCCGCGTTTAATGCACGGATAGTTGACTCACGACCAGGACCAGGTCCTTTAACCATAACTTCCAAGTTCTTAATTCCGTACTCTTTAACAGCTTCAGCGCAACGTTCTGCTGCAACCTGAGCCGCGAACGGAGTAGATTTACGAGAACCACGGAAACCGGAACCACCGGCAGTAGCCCAACCCAATGCGTTACCTTGACGATCGGTAATAGTAACGATTGTGTTGTTGAAAGAAGCATGGATATGAGCCACACCGTCAGAGACTTGTTTTCTTACACGCTTACGTGCACGAATAGGTGCTTTTGCCATTGTTCAAATACCCCGATTATTTCTTGATCGGCTTACGCGGACCCTTACGGGTACGTGCGTTAGTCTTAGTACGCTGACCGCGAACTGGTAGACCACGACGATGACGTAAACCACGGTAAGTACCAAGATCCATCAGACGTTTGATGCTCAGGGTAACTTCACGACGCAGATCACCTTCTACAACGTATTTGGCAACTTCGTCACGCAGCTTGTCGATTTGCTCTTCAGACAGCTCACTGATCTTAACATTTTCAGCAATACCAGCAGCTACACAGATAGCCTGTGAGCGGGTCTTACCGATACCGTAAATCGAAGTTAATGCGATTACAGTATGTTTATGATCAGGAATGTTAATGCCTGCTATACGGGCCACTATGCACTCCTAAATTAGCAGTTATACAGTACCATTCTGAAAAGCCCGTTTTCAGGATACTCAAACAATACTGTATATATTATAAAAGATTGGGCTGGCTAATTTAGCCAGCTCAACCGAACTTTGCAAGAAAAAAATGCAATAAATTAGCCTTGACGCTGTTTATGCTTAGGCTCGACGCTGCAAATTACACGCACGTGACCGTGACGTCTAACAATTTTGCAGTTACGGCACATTTTCTTGACGGAAGCACGAACTTTCATTTTTACTCTCCGTAACTTCTAAAACAAATCGCTTATCAGTAATTAACCTTTAAGATTTGCTTTTTTCAATGCAGACTCATACTGACTTGACATCAGGAGAGTTTGCACTTGAGCCATAAAATCCATGATGACCACAACCACGATTAAGAGGGAAGTACCACCAAAATAGAAAGGTACTTTCATTGCGTCACGCATGAACTCCGGGATGAGACAGATAAAGGTAATATACAAGGCACCAATTAAGGTTAAACGTGTCATTACTTTATCTATATATTTAGCCGTCTGCTCTCCCGGGCGAATTCCTGGTACAAATGCACCGGACTTCTTCAGGTTATCTGCCGTTTCTCTTGGGTTGAAAACCAACGCCGTATAGAAGAAACAGAAGAATATGATTGCAGCAGCGTATAGTAACACATAAATAGGTTGACCAGGCTGTAGATTTAAAGAAATCGTCGTCAGCCAACCCCACCCTGTACCATCGCCAAACCAAGAGGTTATTGTACCAGGAAACAGGATAATACTTGAAGCAAAAATTGCTGGTATAACACCCGCCATATTTACTTTAAGTGGTAGATGTGTACTTTGTGCCGCGTATATTCTACGCCCTTGTTGACGTTTTGCATAGTTAACAACGATACGACGTTGTCCTCTTTCTACAAAAACAACAAAGAAAGTAACCGCGAACACTAATACTGCAACCAACAATAACAGGAGGAAGTGCAGTTCGCCTTGCCGCGCCTGCTCGATGGTTTGACCAATGGCAGGCGGAAGACCTGCAACGATACCTGCAAAGATAATGATTGAGATACCGTTACCAATACCACGTTCAGTGATTTGCTCACCTAACCACATTAGGAACATTGTCCCAGTGACTAAGCTCACAACAGCCGTAATATAGAATGGTAGACCTGGATTAATTACCAGACCTTGCATTCCTGGCATATTCGGTAAGCCTGTTGCGATACCAATTGATTGGAATATCGCCAGCACCAAAGTACCATAACGGGTATATTGGCTGATCTTACGACGACCGGCCTCCCCTTCCTTCTTAATCTCTGCTAACCGAGGGTTAACCACTGATAAGAGTTGGATAATAATCGATGCCGAAATATAAGGCATGATACCCAGCGCAAAGATAGAAGCACGGCTAAGAGCACCACCAGAGAACATGTTAAACATTTCAATGATGGTGCCTTTTTGCTGATCGAGCAATTTGGCAAGCACAGTGGCATCAATACCAGGGATAGGAATAAAAGAGCCAATCCTAAAGACAATAAGTGCACCAAGAACAAACAAAAGTCTGCGTTTTAGTTCACCAACACCACCTTTAGCACTCTGAAAATCTAAACCTGGTTGTTTAGCCATCTGTCACTTATTCCTCAATTTTACCGCCAGCTGATTCGATTGCTGCACGGGCACCTTTGGTAACACGCAGACCACGAATAGTCACTGCACGGTTAACCTCGCCAGACAGAATTAATTTTGCAAATTCAATCTGTGGGCCAACAACGTTTGCGGCTTTCAGTGCATTCAGATCGATTACATCGCCTTCAACGTAAGCTAAATCAGACAGACGGATTTCCGCAGTCACGAATGATTTACGTGAAGTAAAACCAAATTTTGGTAAACGACGATATAAAGGCATCTGGCCACCTTCAAAACCACGACGTACGCCACCGCCAGAACGAGATTTCTGACCTTTGTGACCACGGCCGCCAGTTTTACCTAAGCCAGAACCGATACCACGACCTACACGTTTAGGCGCATGCTTGGCACCTTCAGCCGGAGACAGAGTATTTAAACGCATCTCTTACTCCTCAACTTTAACCATATAGGAAACCAAGTTGATCATACCGCGAACTGCTGGTGTATCTTCGCGTTCTACAGTGTGACCGATGCGACGCAGACCTAAACCAGTCATAGTTGCCTTATGTTTAGGCAGACGGCCGATTAAGCTGCGTGTTTGAGTAATTTTAATAGTCTTAGCCATGGTCATTACCCCAGAATTTCTTCAACGGATTTACCACGCTTAGCTGCGACCATATCTGGAGACTTCATGCTATCTAAAGCGTCCAGTGTTGCACGAACCACGTTAATCGGGTTAGTGGAACCATAGGTTTTAGCCAGTACGTTACGAACGCCAGCCACTTCTAGAACTGCACGCATTGCACCACCTGCGATGATACCGGTACCTTCATGAGCAGGCTGCATAAATACGCGAGAGCCTGTGTGAGTACCTTTAACAGGGTGGAACAGAGTACCGTTGTTTAAAGCGACGGTTTTCATATTGCGACGGGCTTTTTCCATCGCTTTCTGGATTGCTGCCGGAACTTCGCGAGCTTTGCCATATCCAAAACCAACGCGGCCATTACCATCACCAACTACTGTAAGAGCGGTGAAGCTAAAGATACGACCACCTTTAACGGTTTTAGATACGCGGTTTACCGCGATCAGCTTTTCCTGCAGTTCGCCAGCTTGTTTCTCGATGTGAGCCATCTTACACTCCTACCTTAGAACTGAAGGCCAGCTTCACGGGCAGCATCTGCCAGTGCCTGGACTCGACCATGATATTGGAAACCGGAACGGTCAAATGATACTACTTTGATACCTTTTTCCAGAGCGCGTTCAGCAACAATTTTACCAATTACCGCTGCTGCTTCTTTGTTTCCAGTGTTTTTCAGTTGCTCAATGATAGCTTTTTCTGTAGTAGAAGCGGCCACCAAAGTTTCAGAACCGTTTGGTGCAATAACCTGCGCATAAATATGGCGAGGGGTACGGTGTACCACCAGGCGAGTCGCACCCAATTCCTGGAGCTTACGGCGTGCGCGGGTCGCACGACGGATACGAGCTGCTTTCTTATCCATAGTGTTACCTTACTTCTTCTTAGCCTCTTTGATACGCACAACTTCGTCGGCGTAACGAATACCTTTACCTTTATAAGGTTCAGGGCGACGGTAAGCACGCAGTTCAGCTGCTACTTGACCAATCACTTGCTTATCCGCACCTTTCAGCACGATTTCAGTTTGTGTTGGGCATTCAGCAGTGATGCCTGCTGGCAGTTGGTGTTCCACTGGATGTGAAAAACCTACTGATAAGTTAACCGCATTGCCTTTAATAGACGCACGATAACCTACACCTACCAGTTGCAGTTTCTTAGTGAAGCCTTCGGTAACACCTACAACCATTGCATTTAACAGAGAACGAGTAGTACCCGCTTGTGCCCATGCATCAGCAAAACCATCGCGAGGTGCGAAAGTTAAGTGGTTGTCAGCATGTTGAATTTCAACTGCATTATGGATAGTACGAGTTAGCTCGCCGTTTTTACCCTTAATCGTAATTACCTGACCGTTGAGTTTAACCTCTACGCCGGCAGGAATGACGACGGGTGCTTTTGCCACACGAGACATTCTTTCCTCCCGAATTAAGCTACGTAGCAGATAATCTCGCCACCAAGACCTGCTTGGCGAGCTGCACGATCAGTCATAACACCTTTTGAGGTAGAAACAACAGCGATGCCCAGTCCTGCCATAACATTTGGCAGCTCATCTTTTCTTTTATAGATGCGCAGACTTGGACGGCTTACGCGCTGAATGCTTTCTACTACAGCCTTACCTTGGAAATATTTTAAAGTGATTTCCAGTTCTGGCTTAGTGTCGCCTTCAATTTTAAAATCTTCAATATAACCTTCTTCCTTAAGCACGTTGGCAATCGCCACTTTCAGCTTGGAGGAAGGCATTGTGACCGCAACTTTGTTCGCGGCCTGACCGTTACGGATACGGGTCAGCATATCCGCGATGGGATCTTGCATGCTCATCTGTCTTTACTCCCGTGATTCAATTATGGTAATTACCAGCTAGCCTTTCTAAGGCCCGGGATTTCACCGCGCATAGCGGCTTCACGGACTTTAATACGGCTGAGGCCAAATTTCCGCAGGAAACCGTGCGGACGTCCAGTTTGACGGCAGCGGTTACGCTGACGTGAAGGACTTGAATCACGTGGCATAGTTTGCAGTTTCAGAACAGCATTCCAACGATCTTCGTCAGACACGTTCACATCTGAAACGATAGCTTTCAGTTCTGCGCGTTTTGCGAAGAATTTCTCAGCTAAATTCGCACGTTTTACATCACGTGCTTTCATAGATTTCTTAGCCATGAATGCCCTGCCTTACTTGCGGAACGGGAAGTTAAACGCTGCTAACAGTGCGCGACCTTCATCATCTGATTTCGCAGTCGTAGTAATGGTAATATCCAAACCACGAACACGATCCACTTTATCGTAATCGATTTCAGGGAAGATGATTTGCTCACGTACGCCCATGCTGTAGTTACCACGTCCATCAAATGATTTAGCGGACAAACCACGGAAGTCACGGATACGTGGTACAGCAATAGAGATCAGGCGTTCAAAGAACTCCCACATGCGTTCGCCACGCAGGGTCACTTTACAGCCGATCGGATAGCCCTGGCGGATTTTGAAGCCTGCAACAGATTTGCGTGCTTTGGTGATCAAAGGTTTTTGACCTGAGATTGCTGCTAAATCAGCTGCTGCATTGTCCAGCAGTTTTTTATCAACAATCGCTTCACCAACACCCATATTCAGGGTGATCTTCTCGACCCGAGGGACTTGCATGACAGAATGGTAACCAAACTGAGACATCAGTTTTTGGACTACCTCGTCTTTGTAGTAATCATGCAGTTTCGCCATCGTATACTCCAAATTACTTGATAGTTTCTTTATTAGACTTGAAGAAACGAACTTTTTTGCCGTCTTCGAATCTAAAACCTACACGGTCAGCCTTGCCGGTTGCCGCATTGAAGATTGCAACGTTAGAAACTTGGATAGAAGCTTCTTTTTCAACGATGCCACCTGGTTGGTTCAGAGCCGGAACTGGCTTCTGATGTTTTTTAACCAGATTAATACCTTCAACGATAACTTTACCAGAAGAAAGAACCTGTTTTACTTTACCGCGCTTACCTTTATCTTTACCAGTTAGCACGATAACTTCGTCTTCACGACGGATTTTCGCTGCCATTGCCTGCTCCTTAGAGTACTTCAGGTGCCAGAGAGATTATTTTCATAAACTTCTCGTTACGAAGTTCACGAGTAACCGGCCCAAAAATACGCGTACCAATAACTTGCTCGCTGTTGTTGTTTAACAATACACAAGCGTTGCTATCGAAGCGAATGACAGAACCGTCAGGGCGACGAACACCCTTCTTGGTGCGCACCACTACCGCTTTCAGTACATCACCTTTCTTAACTTTACCACGTGGAATTGCTTCCTTGATGGTAATTTTGATGATGTCACCTACATCTGCGTAGCGACGGTGCGAGCCACCTAGAACCTTGATACACATTACGCGACGTGCACCGGAGTTGTCGGCCACGTTCAGCATAGTCTGTTCTTGGATCATTTTAGTGCTCCGCTAAATGTCAACTACTACTGAGCCACTTCCACATTAGAAGAGGCCGTTCAATATCCCATAATACGAGGGAGCGGCATTATAACACCACATTCTCGATATGGACAGAAAAAATAAACGGCTCGTTCAGTTTTGAGCCGTTTATTTCGTACGAAAAGGCTATTTTATTACAGAACAGCTTTTTCTACAACGCGAACTAACGCCCAAGACTTAGTCTTAGATAGTGGACGTGTTTGACGAATTTCTACTACGTCACCAATTCCACATTCGTTGTTCTCGTCATGTACATGCAGTTTGGTCGTACGACGGATAAACTTACCATATAATGGGTGTTTAACCATACGATCGATAGCAACGACAATAGATTTCTCCATTTTGTCACTAACTACACGACCTTGCAGAGTACGGATTTTATCGGTCATTACGCACCCGCCTTCTCAGTCAGTAAAGTCTTAACGCGTGCGATATTACGACGCACTTGTTTCAACAGATGAGACTGTTGTAACTGACCACTTGCTGCCTGCATACGCAGGTTAAACTGCTCGCGCAGTAAGTTCAGCAGTTCTGTGTTCAGCTCTTCAACGCTCTTTTCGCGCAGCTCTTTTGCTTTCATTACATCACCGTCTTAGTTACAAAGGTGGTTTTGATAGGCAGTTTTGCTGCCGCCAGCTTGAATGCTTCACGGGCCAGTTCTTCAGGCACACCATCCATTTCATACAGGACTTTACCTGGCTGGATTAAGGCAACCCAATACTCAACGTTACCTTTACCTTTACCCATACGGACTTCGAGCGGCTTTTCAGTGATTGGTTTGTCTGGGAACACACGGATCCAGATTTTACCCTGACGCTTAACTGCACGGGTCATTGCACGACGTGCCGCTTCGATCTGACGTGCAGTCAGACGACCACGGCCCACAGCTTTAAGACCGTAAGTCCCGAAGCTTACATCCGCACCAGCAGCTAAGCCACGGTTGCGGCCTTTGTGCACTTTACGGAATTTTGTACGCTTTGGTTGTAACATCAGCGACTCTCCTTACTTGCGGCCTTTACGCTGCTGCTTTTTAGGTTGAGCAGCCGGTTTTTCCGCCTGTTCAACTGCAGCCATACCACCCAGGATCTCACCTTTGAAGATCCATACCTTAACGCCGAGCACACCATAAGTGGTTTGTGCTTCTGAGGTATTGTAGTCGATATCTGCACGCAGAGTGTGCAGAGGTACACGACCTTCACGATACCATTCAGTACGAGCGATTTCAGCGCCGCCTAAACGACCACTTACTTCCACTTTAATACCTTTAGCGCCTAAACGCATAGCGTTCTGTACCGCACGCTTCATAGCACGACGGAACATAACACGACGTTCCAGCTGTGAAGTGATGCTGTCAGCAACTAATTTTGCGTCCAGTTCAGGTTTACGTACTTCGGCGATATTAATTTGCGCAGGAACGCCAGCGATATCCGCTACGTTTTTGCGCAGTTTTTCAACATCTTCACCTTTTTTACCGATAACGATGCCTGGGCGAGCAGTGTGAATAGTCACACGGATGCTTTTCGCAGGACGTTCGATAACGATACGAGATACAGATGCTTTAGCCAGTTCTTTAGTTAAGTACTGACGTACTTTAAAGTCGCTGTCTAGGTTGTCAGCGAATTCATTGGTACCCGCATACCATGTGGAATTCCAAGGCTTGACAATGCCAAGGCGGATACCATTAGGATGTACTTTTTGACCCATTGCTAGTCTCCAGAGTCTCAGCGATCAGACACAACCACAGTGATGTGGCTGGTGCGCTTCAGAATACGATCTGCACGGCCTTTTGCACGAGGCATAATGCGCTTCATAGAAGGACCTTCGTCAACAAAGATCTTAGCTACTTTCAGATCATCAATGTCAGCGCCATCGTTGTGTTCTGCATTAGCAATAGCAGACTCCAGTACTTTCTTCACTAAACCAGCAGCTTTCTTGTTGGTAAAGGTTAAAATTTCCAGAGCTTGCGACACTTTCTTACCGCGAATCAGGTCAGCTACCAAGCGAACCTTCTGAGCAGAAGAACGAGCGTGGCGATGCATAGCGATAGTTTCCATCTCTTCCTCCTACCTTATTTTTTCTTAGCCTTTTTATCGGCTGCATGACCGCGATAAGTACGGGTCGGCGCGAATTCACCCAGTTTGTGACCAACCATTTCGTCGGAAACGTAAACTGGAACATGCTGACGACCATTATGGACAGCGATGGTCAAACCGATCATGTTAGGAAAGATCGTTGAACGACGGGACCAAGTCTTAACAGGCTTTTTGTCACCGCTTTCCACCGCTTTCTCTACCTTCTTCAGCAAGTGCAGGTCAATGAAAGGACCTTTCTTGAGAGAACGTGGCATGGCTTATCCTCTAATTATTTCTTAGTACGACGATGAACGATGAAATGTTCAGTGCGTTTGTTTTTACGAGTCTTCTTACCTTTGGTTTGAACGCCCCAAGGTGTTACTGGGTGTTTACCAAAGTTACGACCTTCACCACCACCATGTGGGTGATCGACTGGGTTCATCGCAGTACCGCGGACGGTAGGACGAATACCACGCCAGCGACTTGCACCAGCTTTACCCAGAACGCGTAACATGTGCTCAGAGTTGCCAACTTCACCGATAGTTGCACGGCAATCAGAAGGAACTTTACGCATTTCACCAGAACGCAGACGAATAGTGACATAAGCACCATCACGAGCAACGATCTGAACGTAAGTACCAGCTGAACGAGCTAACTGACCACCTTTACCTGGTTTCATTTCTACGTTATGAACTGTAGAACCAACCGGGATATTACGCATTGGTAAGGTGTTACCCGCTTTGATAGCAGCATCAACGCCAGACTGAACTTTATCACCCGCTTTCAGGCCTTTTGGAGCCAGAATGTAGCGACGTTCACCATCAGCATACAGCACTAAAGCGATGTTAGCTGAACGGTTTGGATCATATTCCAGACGTTCTACTGTCGCAGGGATACCATCTTTGTTGCGTTTAAAGTCAACAATACGGTAAGCCTGTTTGTGACCACCACCGATATGACGGGTAGTGATACGACCATTGTTGTTACGACCACCGGACTTGCTGTTTTTTTCCAGCAATGGCGCATAAGGTTTCCCTTTATGCAGCTCAGGGTTTACCACTTTAACTACGTGGCGACGGCCCGGAGACGTAGGTTTACATTTAACAATTGCCATTGTTCTTTACTCCTCCGACTTACTCAGCGCCGCCGACGAAGTCCAGATTCTGGCCTTCCTTCAGGGTGACGTAAGCTTTTTTCCAGTCGCTACGACGACCAATACGCTGACCGTGACGTTTCACTTTGCCTTTCATCAGCAGAGTGTTAACACTTTCAACTTCGACTTCAAACAGTTTTTGTACAGCTGCTTTAATCTCTGCTTTGGTCGCGTCTTTAGCAACTTTGAGAACGATGGTGTTTGATTTTTCCATCGCGATAGAAGCTTTTTCAGATACATGCGGCGCGCGCAGTACTTTCAGCAGACGTTCTTCACGGATCATGCCAGCATCTCCTCAACTTGCTTCACAGCGTCAGCAGTCATGACGACTTTGTCGAAGGCGATTAAGCTAACAGGGTCGATTGTTGCTGCATCACGTACGTCAACTTTATATAAGTTACGTGCTGCTAAATACAGATTCTCATCTACATCAGCAGTGATGATCAGAACATCTTCCAGTGCCATATCTTTCAGTTTCTGCGCTAAAAGTTTAGTTTTAGGAGCTTCAACAGAGAACTTCTCTACGACGATCAGACGATCTTGACGTACCAGTTCAGACAGAATGCTCTTCAGAGCACCACGGTACATCTTTTTGTTTACTTTTTGACTGTGGTCCTGTGGTTTAGCTGCGAAGCTAACACCACCAGAGCGCCAAATTGGGCTCTTGATTGAACCTGAACGTGCACGACCTGTACCTTTCTGTCTCCAAGGCTTTTTGCCTGAACCAGAAACTTCAGCACGGGTTTTCTGAGCACGAGTACCTTGACGAGCACCAGCAGCGTATGCAACGACTACTTGATGCACAAGCGCTTCGTTAAAGTCACGCCCGAAGGTAGTTTCGGAAACAGTCAGCGCGCCTTGCGCGTCTTTCATTACCAATTCCATTCCTATCTCCTCGACGTTACGCCTTGACAGCTGGTTTAACGATCAGGTCACTGCCAGTTGCACCTGGAACAGCACCTTTGACCAGCAGCAGGTTGCGCTCAGCGTCAACACGTACTACTTCCAGGCTCTGAACGGTAACTTGTTCGTTACCCAGTTGACCTGCCATTTTCTTGCCTTTGAACACCTTACCCGGAGTCTGGTTCTGACCGATAGAACCCGGAACACGGTGAGACAAGGAGTTACCGTGGGTAGCATCTTGAGTACGGAAGTTCCAGCGCTTTACAGTACCGGCAAAACCTTTACCTTTAGATGTTCCAGTAACGTCGACTTTTTTAACGTCAGCGAAAATTTCTACGCTAATGCTTTGACCTACAGTGTATTCTTCGCCTTCATTCAGACGGAATTCACGTAGTAAGCGGCCAGCTTCAACACCAGCTTTAGCAAAATGACCTGCTTCAGGTTTCAGTACACGGTTAGCTTTTTTGCTACCAGTAGTCACCTGAATGGCACGATAACCGTCTTTCTCCAGATCTCTGACCTGAGTAACACGGTTGTTTTCAATTTCGATAACGGTTACAGGGATTGAAACGCCATCTTCAGTGAAGATACGAGTCATTCCTACTTTTTTACCGACTAAACCAATCATTGTTTCAACCTCTCAATCGCTTGATGACCTGATTAACCTAGGCTGATCTGCACGTCTACGCCGGCAGCCAGATCCAGACGCATCAGAGCATCAACGGTTTTCTCGGTTGGCTCAACGATGTCAACCAGACGTTTGTGAGTGCGAATTTCATACTGATCACGCGCATCTTTATTAACGTGCGGAGAAATCAACACTGTGAAACGCTCTTTGCGAGTCGGCAGTGGGATTGGACCACGAACTTGCGCACCAGTGCGCTTAGCAGTCTCTACGATTTCCGCAGTTGATTGATCAATCAGACGATGATCAAAAGCTTTCAGGCGGATACGGATTCTTTGGTTCTGCATGAGACCAGAGCTCCAACTATTTTTTATAAACGTAAATGATCACTACTCGTACCCATTTCGATTGATGAGAGAGTGTAATCGTTCTGCATATAACTCCCCAATTGGGAGTATTATATTAATGCAATATAAAATCTGCATTAGCTGATAAATCAGCCTCACTAAATCAGTGAGCCTGCGCATTATACTTGCCTGAGTGATGAAATCAAGCCAAGAATAAAAAATCAGCGATAAAAATTCATTTTATCTTTTTGAAAATAAAAAAAGCAAAGGCAACCGTCATCACCTTTGCTTTAAAAGCCGTCTAACAACTCACTAAAGAAGATAAATTATTCTTCAATAATTTGTGCTTGCAGATAGTTTTGAAGTCCCATTCGTTCGATAAGTTCAAGCTGGGTTTCAATCCAATCAATATGCCCTTCTTCATCGGTTAGAATTTCTAGCATCAAATCACGGCTGACATAGTCATGAATTGAATCTGCATAAGCAATAGCTTCACGTAAATCTTTGGCACCGCCTAATTCCAGTTCCAGATCAGAACGTAGCATCTCTTCAACATCTTCTCCGATATGTAGTTTGCCTAAATCTTGTAAGTTTGGAATACCTTCAAGGAACAAAATACGCTCGATATATTTATCAGCGTGTTTCATCTCATCGATGGATTCATGGTATTCCATTTCATTGAGGCGCGTAAGTCCCCAATTTTTGAACATTCGGGCATGCAGGAAATACTGATTAATTGCAACAAGTTCACCACCTAATAATTTATTAAGGTGGGCTATCATTTTTTTATCACCTTTCATTTTTATGCTCCTTTGCTTCCAGTCTTTTCAGTGTAGACCTTTTATACAAAGAGGAGAGAAAGGAAATTTAAAATTTGTTATGCAACTTCAGAAATTTGAGGGTAAAGAGCAGATTGCTCATTTTCGATCAGTTGACGAGTTTGACGTACACATTTACCACAACAACTTCCAACGGGTAAGATTTTGCGTAATTCATTAATAGTGTGAATTTGATGGTTACGGACAGTCGAGATAATTTTTTTATCACTCACACCGTGGCAAAGACATACGTACATAATAACAACCTCATTAACTTCTCACGAACAAGATAGTAAATGATAATTATTATGATTTCAATTTCTATTTATTTGACTTAAGTATACTTACTTATATCGCAAAAGATGAAAATGATGAAGCAAGGAAAAATATTAATACTTAATTGTAATTTAAAATAGCTAATCTTCAGATACAAAAAACAGATACAAAAAAGGGCATCTAACGATGCCCTCTTCATGCATAAATCTATCAGGAATTAACCTAATACTTTAGCAACAACGCCCGCACCTACTGTACGGCCACCTTCACGGATAGCGAAACGTAAACCGTCGTCCATCGCGATTGGGTGAATCAGTTCAACGATCATGTTGATGTTGTCACCTGGCATTACCATTTCTACGCCTTCTGGTAATTCGATAGTACCAGTTACGTCAGTTGTACGGAAGTAGAACTGTGGACGGTAGCCTTTGAAGAATGGAGTGTGACGACCACCTTCATCTTTGCTCAGAATATATACTTCTGATTCGAATTTAGTATGTGGCTTGATTGAACCTGGTTTTGCCAGTACTTGTCCACGTTCGATTTCTTCACGTTTAGTACCACGCAGAAGAACACCAACGTTCTCACCTGCACGACCTTCGTCAAGTAATTTACGGAACATTTCAACGCCAGTACAAGTTGTTTTAACTGTTGGTTTGATACCAACGATTTCAACTTCTTCACCAACTTTAACAACACCACGCTCAACACGACCTGTTACTACTGTACCACGACCTGAGATTGAGAATACGTCTTCGATTGGTAACAGGAATGGTTTGTCAATTGCACGCTCTGGTTCTGGGATATAAGAATCCAGTGCTTCTGCTAATTCAACAATTTTTGCTTCCCACTCTGCTTCGCCTTCCAGTGCTTTCAGCGCTGAACCACGGATAACTGGAGTGTCATCACCTGGGAAATCGTATTGAGACAGAAGTTCACGAACTTCCATTTCTACTAATTCTAACAGCTCTTCATCATCAACCATGTCACATTTGTTCAGGAATACGATGATGTAAGGAACACCAACCTGACGACCTAACAGGATGTGCTCACGAGTTTGTGGCATAGGACCATCAGTTGCAGCAACAACCAGAATAGCACCGTCCATTTGCGCAGCACCAGTGATCATGTTTTTAACATAGTCGGCGTGACCTGGGCAGTCTACGTGTGCGTAGTGGCGGGTTGGTGTGTCATATTCTACGTGTGAAGTAGAGATGGTGATACCACGTGCTTTTTCTTCTGGTGCGTTATCGATTTGATCGAATGCACGAGCAGAACCACCGTAAGTTTTAGCTAAAACTGTAGTGATTGCAGCAGTCAGAGTTGTTTTACCGTGGTCAACGTGGCCGATAGTACCAACGTTAACGTGCGGTTTTGAACGTTCAAATTTTTCTTTAGACATTTAAATTGTCCCTCTAAGACACGGAATCGGTGGTTACACCACATCAACCAAGCAGTAAGTAAATTAGCGATTTGCTAGTGCTTGTTAAGATTTTAATCAGGGAGGCAAGAACATGAAGGAGTGGTGCTGATAGGCAGATTCGAACTGCCGACCTCACCCTTACCAAGGGTGCGCTCTACCAACTGAGCTATATCAGCACATCTGGAGCGGGCAGCGGGAATCGAACCCGCATCATCAGCTTGGAAGGCTGAGGTAATAGCCATTATACGATGCCCGCAGAACTCGGCTACCTGACTTAAAATCAGCTTTGTATTCTACTTAAGTGTTTACCAATTTAAAACACTTAAGTTAGGAATTAATGGTGGTGGGAGAAGGATTCGAACCTTCGAAGTCTGTGACGGCAGATTTACAGTCTGCTCCCTTTGGCCGCTTGGGTATCCCACCAAACCTAATTTTTAATGGTGCCGGCACCAAGAGTCGAACTCGGGACCTACTGATTACAAGTCAGTTGCTCTACCAACTGAGCTATGCCGGCTAAGTGGTGCGCATTCTAGGAGGACTTTCATCATGATGCAACAAAAAAATTGCGATATTTGTTCTTTTGCTTAGATTTTGTTCATTTTTGATTGAATTGTTGATTTTTTAGGAAAAAAACGACCAAAATGCCAACAAAAATTCATGATAGATTAGCAAGCTAATTTATCTATCCAGCCCTAAATTTATTAACCATCAATAAATTTTTAGAAAAAAGATTGATTGCGCCCTTATTAGTCTACGCTAAAAAAATATTTTTATGACTATTTTTTGTACTTTTTTTACAGATTTATTCAGTTCGTGTCAAAAAAAGTAGAAAAAATTTAAAAAATATCTACGCCTAAGAGTCATCACTCGTTATGATGCTGTTTATTTTTTATCGGATACGGGTGTTTTAAACAGCCTGTCCAACCTGCGAATATTAGGCAGATGTTGGCTTATGAATAACAAAGAACGCTTTATAACCCCTTATTTAGAATTTGACAGAAAGCACTGGGCAACGTTAAGAGATTCCGTTCCTTTAACGCTAACCGAAAAAGAGATTGCTGATTTAAAAGGAATTAACGAAGAAATTTCTATTGATGATGTCATTGAGATTTATCTTCCTCTTTCAAGATTGCTCAATTTTTACATAAGTTCTAACTTACGTCGTCAAGCCGTCTTAGAGCAGTTTCTTGGAACAAGAAGCGCCAAAATCCCCTACATTATTGGTATAGCGGGTAGTGTTGCTGTTGGCAAAAGTACCACAGCTCGTTTACTACAAGCACTTTTAACCCGTTGGCCAGAACATCGTAAAGTTGATTTAATTACTACTGACGGTTTTCTTTTACCTAATGCAGAATTAAAGAAACGCGGAATAATGAAAAAGAAAGGATTTCCTGAATCCTATGATATGCATAGTCTTGTCTCTTTCGTTTCTGATATAAAATCAGGCAAGAAACAAGTCACAGCCCCTGTCTATTCTCATTTAGTGTATGACATCATTCCAGATAAAAAACAGGTTATTGAACAACCTGATATTTTAATCCTTGAAGGATTGAATGTATTACAAAGTAATCAGGATTATCCTCATGATCCACATAATGTTTTCGTATCAGATTATGTCGATTTTTCTATTTATGTTGATGCTGAAGAAGAATTACTAAAACACTGGTATATCAGTCGCTTTTTAAAATTTAGAGAAGGTGCGTTTACTGATCCTGAATCGTATTTTAATAATTACTCTAAACTAAGCAAAGAAGCGTCTATTGAAATAGCCTCTTCAATTTGGCAAGAAATTAATGGTTTGAATTTGAAACAAAACATTCTGCCTACGAAAGAAAGAGCGAGTCTTATACTAACCAAAGGGCAAAATCATACGATCACTAATGTTAGATTACGTAAATAACTCTAAACAATTCTTACCGTGTTATCTATATATTATTATGTTTTAGTTATTAAAAAATAGTATCGATAAATAAAAAGCTTTCCCATTTAGGAAAGCTTTTTATTTTTAGATGTTCGATGCAATTTAAGACATTACGATGCACTTCTCAGTGAAATTTCACCACCTATATAAGGTATGATTTTTCCATCCTGTTCTAAAAGTAGAGCGCCTTGATCATTAATACCTTTGGCAATACCAAAGATCTCTTTTTCACCAATAATCAGCTTCACCCGACGATCCATAAAGTTATCTAAACGTTTCCAACGCTCGATAAATATAGATAATCCTTGTTTTTCAAATTGAACAAATGCTTCTCTTAATGCATTTGTAATTTCACAAGCAAGTTCATTTCTATCAATTTTAATACCAACTTGCTCTAAATTAATCCATTGCTGATTAATCGCTTCATTTTGATTTTTACTCATTGCGATATTAATACCAATACCTGTGACAATATGAGCAACATCACCTGTTTTTCCTGTTAGCTCCACAAGAATACCTGAAAGCTTTTTATCATTTAAATAGAGATCGTTAGGCCATTTAACTTTAACGCCATCTGCGCCAAGTTTTTGCAATACTTCAGCCATAATAACGCCAACAACCAAACTCAGCCCTATTGCAGCGGCAGGTCCTTGATCGAGTTTCCAATACATACTCAAATATAAATTTCGACCAAAAGGCGAAACCCATTGACGCCCTCTTCTACCTCGCCCAGCAGACTGATATTCAGCAATACAGACATCACCCGATTTTAATTCGCTAATACGTTGGATTAAGTATTGGTTTGTAGAATCGATAACCGGAATAACGCTAGCAGGTTCACCATTGATGTTCTTGTTTACACTATCCGCATTTAACAAATTCATAGGAGCATCTAGTTGATAGCCTTTTCCCGCGACAGTTTGCACATCAATACCCCAGCTGCGCAATGTCTGAATATGTTTATTAATGCCTGCGCGTGTCATTCCTAAGCTTTCGCCTAGTTGTTCCCCTGAATGGATATTTCCGTCAGCAAGAAGCTCTATTAATAATAAGGGAGTTGGTGTTTCTTTCATGATATAGCATCCACTGCATTAATTTCGCCATATTGCCCCATAAAGCGAACTTCTGGCTCTAATTGTACACCGAAGCGCTCAAAGACTTTTTGGCGTATATATGCAGCTAAATTAACAATGTCTTTGCCCGTGGCTAGACCGTCTTTATTGATGAGAACAAGTGCTTGCTTCATATGAACAGCAGCACCACCAATCTGATGGCCTTTAAGACCACATTGATCAATCAACCAACCTGCAGCAAGTTTTACACCATCTTGTTGAACATATTGAGGACAGAAGGGGTATTCTGCTTTTAAATGTTGTGCAATACGAGTATCAACAATTGGGTTCTTGAAAAAGCTACCAGCATTACCTGTTATGGTAGGATCGGGTAGTTTGCTCGTTCTCATAGCGCACACAGATCCAAATACATCTTTTGGCGTTACGGTTTCTAATGGTAATTTAGACAAATCGCCATATGTAAGAATAGGCTCCCATTTTTTGCTAAGCTGTAAGCCAACAGCAATAATAGCAAAGCCTTGCTGGTAATGATGTTTGAAAATACTATCACGGTAACCAAATTGACATTCATTATTAGTTAATCGATGAACATGACCCGTACTTAACTCAACAATATCAACATAAGCACACACATCTTTTAATTCTTTGCCATATGCACCGATATTTTGTATGGGGGCTGAACCTACATTTCCTGGGATCAGTGCTAAATTTTCCAGTCCATAGATGTTCTTTTCTAACAGAAATTCAATAAGTGCATGCCAGTTTTCGCCCGCACCAACATGAATAGACCAATATTGCTCATTTTCAGTAATTTCAATACCAGCAATACAATTGCGGATAACAATACCATTAAAATCTTCTGTAAACAGTACGTTACTACCGCCACCTAGAATAAGGGTGGGTAATTTCTGCTCATGGGCATTTTGCCAATATGTACAAAGCTCATCTTTATTATTTGCAGTTTCTATTTGGTGAGCTTTTGCTCTCAAACCAAATGTATTAAATGCTTGCAATGAAACCGATTCTTTCATGAAAGTCTACCTCATTTAGCTGATGGCTTAGTTTAACAGCCTAGCATCGCTGAGGATAGTAAAGTGGCAGGTGATTAGTATGGAGATATTATATCTACATTTCAGATGTCTTATGATCTTTTAAAATCCCAAACGCAAAAAAGCCAACCCAGTGGGTTGGCTTTCTCGTCTTATTTAATGCCTGGCAGTTCCCTACTCTCACATGGGGAGACCCCACACTACCATCGGCGCTACAACGTTTCACTTCTGAGTTCGGCATGGATTCAGGTGGGTCCGCTGCGCTATGGCCGCCAAGCAAATTCTGTATTTATAACTGTCTGTTTATGCAGTTATAATAATTTTTTATGGTGCTGATACCCAGATTCGAACTGGGGACCTCACCCTTACCAAGGGTGTGCTCTACCAACTGAGCCATATCAGCACTAGTGGCTTATTGTCACCGGCTGACACAGCCTAAATTTTAATGCCTGGCAGTTCCCTACTCTCACATGGGGAGACCCCACACTACCATCGGCGCTACAACGTTTCACTTCTGAGTTCGGCATGGATTCAGGTGGGTCCGCTGCGCTATGGCCGCCAAGCAAATTCGGTTTTATTACCCGTTACTGTTGTTTCTTCCTCAGTAACCAGCAATTTCAATCTTAAACAAGCTTACTTCATCTACTGTCGTCTCTCAGACAAAACACCTTCGG
This sequence comes from Proteus appendicitidis, assembly GCF_030271835.1. Lineage (NCBI taxonomy): Bacteria > Pseudomonadati > Pseudomonadota > Gammaproteobacteria > Enterobacterales > Morganellaceae > Proteus > Proteus appendicitidis. The sequence continues at coordinate 162,223 of NZ_CP127389.1, read as the reverse complement.
TGTTGTCAGGTTAAGCCTCACGGTTCATTAGTACTGGTTAGCTCAACGTATCGCTACGCTTACACACCCAGCCTATCAACGTCTTAGTCTTAAACGTTCCTTTAGGTCACTCTAGGTGACAGGGAAGACTCATCTCGAGGCAAGTTTCCCGCTTAGATGCTTTCAGCGGTTATCTCTTCCGCACTTAGCTACCGGGCAATGCCATTGGCATGACAACCCGAACACCAGTGGTGCGTTCACTCCGGTCCTCTCGTACTAGGAGCAACCCCTCTCAATCTTCCAACGCCCACGGCAGATAGGGACCGAACTGTCTCACGACGTTCTAAACCCAGCTCGCGTACCACTTTAAATGGCGAACAGCCATACCCTTGGGACCTACTTCAGCCCCAGGATGTGATGAGCCGACATCGAGGTGCCAAACACCGCCGTCGATATGAACTCTTGGGCGGTATCAGCCTGTTATCCCCGGAGTACCTTTTATCCGTTGAGCGATGGCCCTTCCATTCAGAACCACCGGATCACTAAGACCTACTTTCGTACCTGCTCGAGCCGTCACTCTCACAGTCAAGCTGGCTTATGCCTTTGCACTAACCGCATGATGTCCGACCATGCTTAGCCAACCTTCGTGCTCCTCCGTTACTCTTTAGGAGGAGACCGCCCCAGTCAAACTACCCACCAGACACGGTCCCCGACCCAGATTATGGGCCTAGGTTAGAACATCAAACGTTAAAGGGTGGTATTTCAAGGTTGACTCCATGCAGACTGGCGTCCACACTTCATAGTCTCCCACCTATCCTACACATCAAGGCTCAATGTTCAGTGTCAAGCTATAGTAAAGGTTCACGGGGTCTTTCCGTCTTGCCGCGGGTACACTGCATCTTCACAGCGAGTTCAATTTCACTGAGTCTCGGGTGGAGACAGCCTGGCCATCATTACGCCATTCGTGCAGGTCGGAACTTACCCGACAAGGAATTTCGCTACCTTAGGACCGTTATAGTTACGGCCGCCGTTTACTGGGGCTTCGATCAAGAGCTTCTCCCTAAGGATAACCCCATCAATTAACCTTCCAGCACCGGGCAGGCGTCACACCGTATACGTCCACTTTCGTGTTTGCACAGTGCTGTGTTTTTAATAAACAGTTGCAGCCAGCTGGTATCTTCGACTGGCTTCGGCTCCGTCCGCAAGGGACTTCACTTACCGCCAGCGTGCCTTCTCCCGAAGTTACGGCACCATTTTGCCTAGTTCCTTCACCCGAGTTCTCTCAAGCGCCTGAGTATTCTCTACCTGACCACCTGTGTCGGTTTGGGGTACGATTGTTGGTAACCTGAAGCTTAGAGGCTTTTCCTGGAAGCAGGGCATCAATTGCTTCACCACCTTAGTGGCTCGTCATCACACCTCAGCATTAAGTGACCGGATTTGCCTAATCACTCTGCCTACATGCTTGAACCGGGACGACCGTCGCCCGGACAACCTAGCCTTCTCCGTTCCCCCATCGCAGTTACCACCAGTACGGGAATATTAACCCGTTTCCCATCGACTACGCTTTTCAGCCTCGCCTTAGGGGTCGACTCACCCTGCCCCGATTAACGTTGGACAGGAACCCTTGGTCTTCCGGCGTGCGGGTTTTTCACCCGCATTATCGTTACTTATGTCAGCATTCGCACTTCTGATACCTCCAGCATACCTCACAGTACACCTTCGCAGGCTTACAGAACGCTCCCCTACCCAACAACACATAGTGTCGCTGCCGCAGCTTCGGTGCATGGTTTAGCCCCGTTACATCTTCCGCGCGGGCCGACTCGACCAGTGAGCTATTACGCTTTCTTTAAATGATGGCTGCTTCTAAGCCAACATCCTGGCTGTCTGAGCCTTCCCACTTCGTTTCCCACTTAACCATGACTTTGGGACCTTAGCTGGCGGTCTGGGTTGTTTCCCTCTTCACGACGGACGTTAGCACCCGCCGTGTGTCTCCCGTGATAACATTCTTCGGTATTCGCAGTTTGCATCGAGTTGGTAAGTCGGGATGACCCCCTAGTCGAAACAGTGCTCTACCCCCGAAGATGAATTCACGAGGCGCTACCTAAATAGCTTTCGGGGAGAACCAGCTATCTCCCGGTTTGATTGGCCTTTCACCCCCATCCACAAGTCATCCGCTAATTTTTCAACATTAGTCGGTTCGGTCCTCCAGTTAGTGTTACCCAACCTTCAACCTGCCCATGGATAGATCACCGGGTTTCGGGTCTATACCCTGCAACTCATTCGCCCAGTTAAGACTCGGTTTCCCTACGGCTCCCCTATACGGTTAACCTTGCTACAGAATATAAGTCGCTGACCCATTATACAAAAGGTACGCAGTCACCTCACGAAGAGGCTCCTACTGCTTGTACGTACACGGTTTCAGGTTCTTTTTCACTCCCCTCGCCGGGGTTCTTTTCGCCTTTCCCTCACGGTACTGGTTCACTATCGGTCAATCAGGAGTATTTAGCCTTGGAGGATGGTCCCCCCATATTCAGACAGGATAACACGTGTCCCGCCCTACTCGTCGAGTTCACAATAACAGCATCTTCAGATACGGGGCTATCACCCTTTACTGCCGGACTTTCCAGACCGTTCTCCTGATGCTGCTGTTGATTAAGACTCTGGGCTGTTCCCCGTTCGCTCGCCGCTACTAGGGGAATCTCGGTTGATTTCTTTTCCTCGGGGTACTGAGATGTTTCAGTTCTCCCGGTTCGCTTCATTAACCTATGTATTCAGTTAATGATAATATCCATTGGATATTGGGTTTCCCCATTCGGAAATCGTCGGGTATAACGGTTCATATCACCTTACCGACGCTTATCGCAGATTAGCACGTCCTTCATCGCCTCTGATTGCCTAGGCATCCACCGTGTACGCTTATTCGCTTAACCTCACAACCCGAAGGTGTCTTTTTCGATGACTCTCTTGGTGGTGATGGCTGCGCAGATTACATTTCATCGTTGGGCAGTGCTCGCAATGCTCACATACTTTAGTATGTTCCGCTTGCTGTGCGCTGGCCGCCTCGAACTGTAAATTGCTCGCTCATCCCACTTTGATGTCAAAAACACACTCAAAGTTTGAGATTTTGAGAGACTCATCAATATACCTCGGTGATATATTGATTTGTTTTCAATTTTTCAGCTTGTTCCAGATTGTTAAAGAGCATAATAGGTAAAATAACTCACACGAATTATCTTAACTATTCTCTGATTCTCATCAGACTATAGTGTGGTACGCCTTTCACTCATACCGCGCAATTGGCGTCCCCTAGGGGATTCGAACCCCTGTTACCGCCGTGAAAGGGCGGTGTCCTAGGCCTCTAGACGAAGGGGACTTCAGTCAGCTTCGCAGACGCGCTTTTGCTCGTTCTTCATCAGACAATCTGTGTGAGCACTACACATAACACGTATCTCTTAGGTAAGGAGGTGATCCAACCGCAGGTTCCCCTACGGTTACCTTGTTACGACTTCACCCCAGTCATGAATCACAAAGTGGTAAGCGCCCTCCCGAAGGTTAAGCTACCTACTTCTTTTGCAACCCACTCCCATGGTGTGACGGGCGGTGTGTACAAGGCCCGGGAACGTATTCACCGTAGCATTCTGATCTACGATTACTAGCGATTCCGACTTCATGGAGTCGAGTTGCAGACTCCAATCCGGACTACGACAGACTTTATGAGTTCCGCTTGCTCTCGCGAGGTCGCTTCTCTTTGTATCTGCCATTGTAGCACGTGTGTAGCCCTACTCGTAAGGGCCATGATGACTTGACGTCATCCCCACCTTCCTCCGGTTTATCACCGGCAGTCTCCTTTGAGTTCCCGCCATTACGCGCTGGCAACAAAGGATAAGGGTTGCGCTCGTTGCGGGACTTAACCCAACATTTCACAACACGAGCTGACGACAGCCATGCAGCACCTGTCTCAGAGTTCCCGAAGGCACTCCTCTATCTCTAAAGGATTCTCTGGATGTCAAGAGTAGGTAAGGTTCTTCGCGTTGCATCGAATTAAACCACATGCTCCACCGCTTGTGCGGGCCCCCGTCAATTCATTTGAGTTTTAACCTTGCGGCCGTACTCCCCAGGCGGTCGATTTAACGCGTTAGCTCCAGAAGCCACGGTTCAAGACCACAACCTCTAAATCGACATCGTTTACAGCGTGGACTACCAGGGTATCTAATCCTGTTTGCTCCCCACGCTTTCGCACCTGAGCGTCAGTCTTTGTCCAGGGGGCCGCCTTCGCCACCGGTATTCCTCCACATCTCTACGCATTTCACCGCTACACGTGGAATTCTACCCCCCTCTACAAGACTCTAGCCAACCAGTTTCAGATGCAATTCCCAAGTTAAGCTCGGGGCTTTCACATCTGACTTAATTGACCGCCTGCGTGCGCTTTACGCCCAGTAATTCCGATTAACGCTTGCACCCTCCGTATTACCGCGGCTGCTGGCACGGAGTTAGCCGGTGCTTCTTCTGCGGGTAACGTCAATTGATAAAGGTATTAACTTTATCACCTTCCTCCCCGCTGAAAGTACTTTACAACCCTAAGGCCTTCTTCATACACGCGGCATGGCTGCATCAGGCTTGCGCCCATTGTGCAATATTCCCCACTGCTGCCTCCCGTAGGAGTCTGGGCCGTGTCTCAGTCCCAGTGTGGCTGATCATCCTCTCAGACCAGCTAGAGATCGTCGCCTAGGTGAGCCATTACCTCACCTACTAGCTAATCCCATATGGGTTCATCCGATAGCGCAAGGTCCGAAGAGCCCCTGCTTTGGTCCGTAGACGTCATGCGGTATTAGCTACCGTTTCCAGTAGTTATCCCCCTCTATCGGGCAGATCCCCATACATTACTCACCCGTCCGCCGCTCGTCAGCAAGAAAGCAAGCTTTCTCCTGTTACCGCTCGACTTGCATGTGTTAGGCCTGCCGCCAGCGTTCAATCTGAGCCATGATCAAACTCTTCAATTAAAAGTGTTTGATGCTCAAAGAAATCGAAAACTTAGCTATTCATAAATGAATTTACTTTTGTTGTTCACTCTTCAAGACTTGATACATCTAATATTTTAGAAGATATCGTCTCTGCGAGTGCCCACACAGATTGTCTGATAATTTGTTAAAGAGCAGTGCAACATTCGCTGCCGTTTCCGGTCTTCTGCGTTGTTGCGAGGAGGTGCATTCTACATCTTCCTCATTCAGTGTCAAGCGTTTATTTTCAAGGCTTTTCACTTTTTTCTTCGTTCTCTCGGCTAACTCACTTAGCGTGGTTTGCCGTGACAACGAGGGCGCATTATAGGGAGTTTTGTGAAGCTGGCAACACTTTTTTTGAGTTTTTTTACTAACCGTTGAATTTTCAATCAAATTGCACTTAAAGCGCCAGTTTTCTGAGCGATTCAAAGCCAAAACTCGCTAAAACAGGTTTTAGTAATTCGCTATTCTCATCTTCTTTTAAGCAATAAGCGAAGTTAATTTCATTTGAACCTTTGATTTTCGCTTGATTTACGACCAACCACGCAGTTCTTCGTGCAATTGCAGCACCAGAATCGATAATTCGTGTGCCATCAGGTAAAACAGAAAGAAGCTCATCGGCTAATAAAGGGAAATGAGTACAACCTAATACCACAGTATCTGGTGGCTCTTTCATTTTTAACCAAGGTGCAAGAATTTTACGAAGCTCTTCTAAAGAAACCGCTTCACCATGAAGTTTTCTCTCAGCCAATTCCACCAGCTCAGCCGAACCTAAAGAGTGAACTTTGCAATCAGTCGCAAAGCGTTCAATAAGTTCATGGGTATAAGGACGTTTAACTGTGGCTCTTGTTGCTAATAATCCAACTACACCATTACAGGTTAATTTAGCGGCTGGTTTAATAGCAGGTACAACACCCACAATTGGAATATCAGTAAACTTGGCACGTAAAGCAGGGAGGCTCACTGTGCTTGCTGTATTACAAGCAATAACAATAGTGGCGAGATCATGCTTTTCAGCAACCGCGCTAACGATTTGAACAACACGGTCAATAATGAATTCTTGTGATTTCTCACCATAGGGAAAAGCTTCATTATCGAAAACATAGATATAGTGAGCATCCGGTAATTTTTCACGGATCTCACGATAAACAGATAAACCGCCAACCCCTGAATCAAAAACCAATACAGTAGGGTTAGCGGTAAGTTGTGCATCAGAAGTTGTAGCTTCCTGTAAGGAAGTATTCACGTCCTGGCGTGCGATAGCCATAAGCTGTCTCATAATCTTTATCAAACAGGTTGGCTATTCTACCACGAATTGAGAGATGTGATGTAATAGGATATGAAGCAGTTAAATCCCAAATACTCACACCACCTAAAGAAACATTCTCATAAGTCCCATAATCTTTATCTGTTCGTTGACCGATATATTGGTAAGTCACTCCCATATCGAGTTTCTCAACTTGCCAATCAAGCTGATATTTCAGTTGTTGACGCGCACGACGATCAAGACGTTGATGCGTTTCTTTATTTCTTGCATCTATATATTGAAGGTTAAAGGTGTGATGAAAAATCCACGTATCCATTTCACCCGTAAATTCCACGCCTTTAATTAATGCCTTACCAACATTGTAATTACGGTATGGATAATTTGACTCACCTTGGATCAACGAATCAATATCATTACGATACGTAGTGACTCGCCACGCTAAAGGTCCTGTCAATCCTTCAAAGCCCCCTTCCCACTGTTTGCTCTTTTCTGGTTGTAAATCGGGGTTACTTCCCCATTCACTATAAAGTTGAGTTAACGTCGGTGCTTTAAATGCCGTACCATAGCCACCAATCACACGATACCCTTCAACAAATTCCCAACCTAAGTTAGTTTGCCAAGTCGTATGCCAGCCATATTCGGAGTGCTTATCAGAACGCACTGAAGCTTCAGCTATAATCTCACCTAGCTTTTGCTGTCCTGTTAGATATAAACCCGTATTGTCGAAGTGTTCTTTATTAGGAAATCCACTAGAGCCAGCTTTAATAGATTGACGTTGCCAATCGACACCACCACCAATACTGCCATTTCCTAATAAAAGGTGATTACCCCACTGCACATTATATTGTTCAGAATTGGTAAAACGGCTTCCTTTACCATAGCGACCATAACGAGGATCATAGTCATAATCTTTGGTGTAGTTATAGCTGGTATTTAAAGAAGAAGAGTAGTTATCACGATTAAATTTCACACCACCATCATAGGTACGGCTAAATAATGCTCGGGTATCCGTTAAGGTATCGTTATAACTGTCATAATAAGCATCATAAGCGGTGCGATTATCAAAACCATAAGCGCGTGCATATAAAGAAACGTTATCGTTAATATCGTGATTAGCCCCTAACCACAGTGACTTATTCATAAAGCCATCGCGATCAGGTTGTGGATATCCCCCCGTATTTCCATTCGCTTCTACATCATAACCTTTGGTATAGAGATAACTGCCTGCTACCGTTAATGTCGTTCTATCCCCGACTTTCTGTTTTACGGAGCCATCATATTCTTGATAACCATGAGAACCCATTGTGGCATTAAGTGTTCCTCCCTCTGTTTTTCTTTCTGTGAGGATATTAATCACGCCACCAATCGCATCTGAACCATAAACAGAAGAACGAGGTCCTCTTATATATTCAATACGTTGAACAAGAGAAAGGGGAATTTGGCTAATATCAGAACTACCAGACACATTAGCCTGATTTAAACGCACACCATCCACTAAAATAAGAACATGACGAGATTCAGCTCCACGGACATAAATAGAACTCATCTGCCCTATTCCACCGTTTTGCCCCACATCAATACCCGGCATTCTACGTAATACATCAATAACACTATTACTTTGCCAACGATCAATTTGTTCACGTTCAACAACGGTTATCGGTGCTAAAATAGAAGAGTTAGGCTCTTGAAAACGATTTGCAGTCACGCTTAACGTATCACTGTTATTTGCAAATACATTAAAGCTGCCCGCCATAACACTCAAAGCCACACTCGAAATGAAAAAAACTTTTTTATTATTCATGAAAATCTGCATCCAACAGAATAAGTAGCAGGATGCCGCCAAAATTAAATAAAGCGCGTATTTAATTTAAGATGCGACAGGTCTTCGGCAGGTCTTCGGACTTTAGGTTAAAGAAACAAATTTATGTCTTTAAGATAATGACTTCCCACTGCACTTATATAAGTGCTTTGTAGTGTCTTTTATTATCCTTGATCCTATTACCGCTGCGCGTCAGTTCTGGCTTTGCACCAGATTCCCTTTTCACTCCTATTAGGAGACCGAATAACTATGCTACGATTTCAAATCTACTGAGTCCAGAAATTGAACATGAAGAATACTGGACATCTTCATGAGGATCTCTACAATTTCGCTCGCTTAACTTTATTACTGCCAAAAAAAGGCGAGATACCATGCAGAATTCATTACCAACGCAAACATATCAGTCTCAACTGAATGAAAAAACACAACGTCTACAAACAATGATGGCTCCTTTTAATGCGCCTGAAGCAGAGGTTTTTTCATCACCAGAACAGCATTATCGTATGCGTGCGGAATTCCGTATCTGGCATGAAGAAGATTCTCTCTATCATATTATGTTTGATCAAGAGACTAAGCAGCGCATTCGTGTTGACCAATTTCCGGTTGCCAGCCAGCTTATTAATAAAATGATGATTGCCTTGTTGGCAGAAATAAAAGATAAACCAACACTCAGAAAGAAACTGTTTCAGATAGATTATCTTTCTACGTTGAGTAATAAAATTATTGTCTCCCTGCTTTATCACAAGAAAATTGATGAAGTCTGGCAACAAGAAGCCATGGCATTACGCCAATCTTTAATTGCTCAAGGTTTTGACGTTCAATTAATTGGTCGAGCTTATAAAACAAAAATTATGCTCGATAACGATTTTATTGATGAAGTATTACCGGTTGCTGGCAAAGAGATGATTTATCGCCAAGTTGAAAATAGCTTCACGCAACCTAATGCACAGGTCAATATTAAGATGTTGGAATGGGCATTAATGGCAACCGAGAATGCAAAAGGTGATCTGCTTGAATTGTATTGCGGTAATGGCAATTTTTCATTAGCGCTAGCGCGTAATTTTGAACGTGTACTCGCAACAGAAATTGCAAAGCCGTCTGTTCATGCAGCACAATACAATATTGCAATGAATCACATTGATAATGTGAAAATTATTCGTATGTCCGCAGAAGATTTTACGCAAGCAATGAATGGTGTAAGAGAATTTAAACGTTTAGAAGGGATTAATTTAAAAAATTACCAATGTGAAACTATTTTTGTTGATCCTCCTCGCAGTGGTTTAGATGAGAAAACTGTAGAGTTGGTTAAAACTTACCCTAACATTTTATACATTTCTTGTAATCCAGAAACACTGTGCCAAAATTTAGAAACACTGATAAAAACACATAAAATCAGTAAATTAGCATTATTCGATCAATTCCCTTATACCCATCATATGGAAGCGGGCGTATTGCTAGAACGCATCAAATAAGGGTTTAAAAGAACTTTAATTGTAGCAAAAATCGCCCTGGGTACAGCTTGGGGTACGGGAACAATAAAAAACACTAAAAATAGAAAACGAGCTCATTTCAAAAAGCTCTGGCAGTGTTCATATCAAAGCCACCAGCAATATTGGTGGCTTTAACTAGGTACACTTTGAAGCAGTAGTACTGTGAAGCAATAGTACTGTGAAGCATCGTAACTCGGAACTGGACAGAAACGAGTCAGTGACCTTGCTAAATTAGCATTTCACGGATTACCTGAGGTACAGCAAAACCTCGATCTTAATGCCAATTCTTATTCATCCATTAAAAATAGCAGAGAGAATGTGTTGCGCATTTCCTTTCCAATCAATAATTAGCTCTCAGAACGCCTATACTTTCAAAATCTTTGTACGCAAAATCCCCATTATATCCGACGTCAGAAACTCTTCTTTCACCCTTAATCCGAGTTATTATTCTTAAGTCACTAGATTTCAGAGCAGCAGTTAAGAATTCTTTTTCCAAGTAGAATCTTTTCCGAGAGTTAGAGTATCCGTCTAGATCTTCAACTATATACTTTGAGATTTGTTGTCCGTCTTTGAAGTAACAAAGCCGCTCACAGTCAAACTTAAGCGCATGCTCTTTAACAAAACTAGCAGCTAGCATCGGCATAGAAAAACTACCACTTGAATGTTCCGAACTATATTCGATGATAAAATCTTTAAGCGAATGCTCCTTATATTTAGGAACAGTCATTGTATGTGTTCCAGATGTTCTTACAAAAGCACTTCCATCAAAGAACACGTTTGATTCAACTTCTATTTCTTCTTCACCATCTTCTTCCTTGATAACTTGGGGTTCAAGGCTTTTACTCCACGAGCTATAAAGCTCTCCCAAATAAACGTCAGATAATTTGGCGATTTCGGGGAACTCCAATTTGCTAGATTCCTCGCTATCAAAATCAAAGTCTTTCAACGACTCATCGAAAACTAAAAAGGAGTTTACAGAAGCATAGAAATGACGATTTAATTCCTTAGATTCCTCGACTATAAATGCATCAACCAAAATCAAATTTTCATTTTCAAAACTTGCACAATCGCTGAGATGAACCAGATTCGGATCTTCCGAATAGTTAATCCATTCTTCTGTAGTTAATCCTTCATCACCTAAGTACATTTTTTCATTAAGAGGGTAGATTTTTAACCTTTTACTAGGAAAGAAAGGGTCAATTCCTTCTATAAACCTTCCCCCCCAGAACTCCAACTGTTCCGAATCGAGTAGTTTTCCTGCCATTTGGTAGTACGCTATCCAAGAGTACTTTTTGCCATAGCGCTCTACTTTTGCAGTTTCGGGTCTCCGGTGATAACCGCTCGAAGAAATTTGATTGTCTAAGTTGCCAAATTTGTCCTCGCTCCACCCCAAATCATATACTTTCCATAGTATCTGATTACGAATTTTCGCATAAGCCTCATGTTCATAGTCGTAATTGCTACGATCTTTAACCAAACGACCAATAGTATAGTTCTCAAAATCCATTTTAAGAGGAGATAAATGCCCGCTCATACCATCAGTTGTTTCTTCATTCCATTCACTTCTGGGCATTTGTTCAAAAGGTTCAGTAGCTGCTTTAACTTCTGATTCACTAATATTAATTTGAGATTCCAAACTCGCACGCTTCACTAGACATGAGGCATATTCTCTAACCAATATGTTGGTTGTAGCGTACTTCGAATCATGGCTGAAAAAAACAGCTACTATGTGTTTGCTGAACGCCTCTATCTCACCTAAGTTTTCAGATTTATCCAAAGAAATACTGACTATTGAGTAACATGCTGCGATTATCCGCTCTAATATATATTCATCATCAGCCGCTAGAATAGGTTTGACTACTTCTAGGAAACTCTTAGTGTTATGCATTCCATAGTAGACTAAAGCCTCAGTTGAAACATCTCTTAGCTCAGTTACGACTGAGTTAAGGAACCAAATCGTTGTAATTAGCCTTAGTTTTTCTATTTCTGGATCTGAAAACTCTCTATTTTTCCAACACTCAGCCCTAAATCGAATGCCTTTTATCAATTCATCATGGTTTCTTCGAAAGTACTCTCCCCATGAAAGATCTCTGTCCACCATAGACATGTCTAACAATATATCACTTAGAAACTTTGCGTTTAGAGGGTGAGATATTGCGAATCGTACGTCTCCTAAAGATTCAATGTATTTTTGTTTCAACCCTTCATTAAGTATTAAGCTTTTCAATTCGCATACTGTTTCATCACAAATGAAATTAGGTTCAATCAAATGCGACAAACTTAAAACTTCGTTTTTGTAAGTTGAAGGAACTATTTGCCAAATGTGTGGCAGATTATACTGCGGTGCAATAGCGACAAGTGCATGTAGGATGTCCTCTGACAGCTCATGCTGTAAAGTCACATCTTCGAAAATTTTCTCTAAAAAACCTTGTGAACTAAATAGCGATACGTCTCGATTTAGACAATAGTGCTCAATTAAATAGAAAGCTATAATGTATCCACCTAGTCGATCATACGCTGGGCTTAAGCGATATTCTCCACGACGAACCAGATCTCTGAATATCAAACCTTCTTGAGATAGCAAGTTGACAATATTACTGTCCCAATCTGTCAACTGTGGATTATACTTCCGCAAAAAGTCTCTTTCTAAAACACCTCTACCGTTTGCCTCCCACAGAGCTTCGCCTAAGTAGTAGACTGCGTTTTCTACCTCAGTAATTGTGTATCTGATAGACAGGTTAGTCATTTCAGAGATAGTTTGTCCGATATGTGTGACTTGCTCTTTAAACAATGAGTATATGGATGATGGAAAACTTTGAACCACCACACAAGTCTTCCTTGGGCGATTCATCACTTCACAAAAGATTTTCAAGTTTAAAGGATGACTGAAGAAACTTTGCGGAGCCGCTATTAGATTAGCACTAATCTTATAATATCTAAAGTATGCACCTATAGCTTGGACAATTACTTCGTCACTAAACCCTTTTAATAGTAACTCAAAGCAATCATTGGGGAGCGCTTGCTGCGCAAACCCTTCTCTTGATGAACTATTAGATCTGACAACACCGACATGTTTCCGAGACTGATAACCATCTCGCAAAGTACAGACGAGAACTACATTTGGATATCGAGGTAATATAGTCTCAATGCTTGCCAATAAGTTCTTCCATTCTCTTGGGTCTTCAGCCTCATTTAATCCATCAATAACTATTGGAACTCGGCAACGATTTCTTTCTCCCGCCGAGTCTATAGCTGAAAGCAACGATTCAAACGATCTAACTCCGTTAGAGGCAAAGGACATATTTTGAACCAGAGAATCAAGCGTTCCCCCCTTACGAAGTTTTTTTCCATGAAGAAGTATTCCTGCTAGCCTGTCATCATTTTGGCTTGTAACTTCAGCAGCTAATTGTGTTTTACCTCTGCCAGCTTTACCAATAACAGCCACTAGCTGATGAGAAAACAGTTCTACAGCTTCTGACAACAGCTTTTTGATATCTTTGATGACTGCATTCGCATTGGTCAAATAAAGAGAAAGCGGTAGGTTCTGCCTTCTTGTTAACCTTAGTAACTGACTTATGTTTTTTGTCTGCTCTGAAGATTGAGCAAAGTTTGCAATTCTACCTATTTCTCTGCCTGACACTGTAGACTCAAAGACTTTACAGCTAGATATAACCTGTTTACAAAAGGCTATAAACTCTTCTAGATCAGACAAAAGATCTACATAATCCTTATGCCTAGCTAACTCAGAAATAGTTGACAAATAACCGTCTAGTTTAACTTTCGCAGCATATATATCAGACCATGCGCTAGGTTCACCGAGGACTCTTCTTATATCTCGCTCTACGTCTGTAGATTGATGAACTTCATGAATCCAACGATTTCTAATCGGAGCCACTGAATTCGTATGCTGTTCATTTAACATATCTGGTGTTAAAGCCAGCTCTCCAAAATAACTAGCCCTTAACTCTGTTGCTGGACCTGAGAGATAAGACTCTAAATCGTTTTCATTCCAAAGATGTAATGTAAAGCCATATTTTGTTTGTAAATCATAGAACCAAGTTTGGTCAGCCTTCGCTAAGGTTTTGTGTGTCCAAAGAATCCATACATTTAAATCTGGTAAATGTTTTTTCGTTGTATCCAGCGAGTGTTCAATCTGGCTCTTTGCCACACTAGTTAAGCCACCGTCACTCTTATATTGGAACCATTTGCATTGCCATCCAACCTTTAACCCTTTTGTTCCCAATCTTGGGTCATCACAATCAAGCTCAAGATGGAACTCCACTCCTGGTTGATTTTTTAACTCTTTTATTGGTCCATGATTTCGAAATTGTCGAATGACTATTCCTCTGCATAAGCTTTCAAAACTAAAAGCATGCGCATTAGGATGCTCTCCAGCTACATGTTCAAACTTAGCCCAATCAAGCACTATTTAATCCTCTTGTTTAACTAAATCAGGATAGTCGTGTGCTGAAAAGCATTCGACCTTCGCTCCTTCATGAATCAGTAAAGATATAAATGCATTCAGATCGTCATCTGAAGATATGATTATCTTTGAACCTTTTCTTTCGAGGCGTTGGTCATACATAAATTGCGCTAATTGTTGGGGAGAAAAACAAAACAGATTTTGCTTGCCAAGGAACTTAAGCACTTCATCACCATATCTATCTGCATCCACGTCAAAATTCGATTCATCACTGCATAGAAAAGAACTAATCGTTGATACTAATTGCTCAAAATTTTCAGCCTTTTCTGCATCCTTGAACTCACCAACGATTATTAGATTTAAAGAGTGCTCCGCACCGTAGCCCTGCCAAATTTTCATTCGAATTCAACCCTTATAGTATTTGTTAACTGACGATAAGCATTAGTGAGAGAACCACCACCTATAGGAACGCCATTCTTGTCAAACGAACTCAGCTTGAAAACACCTGACGCATCTATATGCGCAAAGCCTTGCAGGTCACTCTCTTTCTGAAGACCGATAGCAGTGACAAATTGATTTTTGTAATCAGAGCTTATAGATACTCTCATACTTTTTGTCGCTGAGCTTCGACTGTCGACAATTTCTTTTAATTTACTTAGTGTTACATCATCGATTTTTTTACCGAACCCCACTGGTACCTCTGGTAAAATCAGAAACTCATCAGCACCTAGCTCCTTGCACAGTTCCAAGGCATTTGGTAAGTCGTCAATAGTTTTACTGTTAACTACGTAATTTATCCCAAATGGGATACGCCCTTTCAATAATTCTAAATTGCTTAACAGCTGCTTAAATGGTCTCTTCCTTATAGATTCATAATTACTATAAGTTCCATCCATACTTACTCTAATAAAGTTCACATGACTTTTTAGCTGAGATATTAGTTCAGGAGTTAAACCATGACCATGCGTTGTAAAGCTAATTGCTAGCTTGGTTTTTTCTTGTCCAAACTGGCAAAGTTCAACCAAGTCTTCATGCAATGTTGGCTCACCTCCACCAAAGCCGATACCAAACACCCCCATACTATCCATTTCAAGCAACCAACCTTTTACTCTACTTTTATCCAGAGTTGAACGATGCTTCGGCGCATAACAATGCGCACACCTCAAGTCACAGTCATTAGTAAGTGCGATAGAAACCTGCCTAGGACTAGGAGTCCAATCGGACTCAGGTGGGATTTCATCATCTAGAAGTATGTTAAGTCCATTTTGGCGGCTAAATAAATGGACACCATCAGGCCCCTTTCTAATTTTGAACTCTTTGTGTTGGGTAACATCATTTTTATTCTTTATATACAAAGTTTATCCAATACCTTAAATGGTTAGACCGCAGTGCAATATCAGCACAAGATGAAACTGAATCGCTTCCGATAGAGTAGTTACTCTGTAGCATTACTAAAATTTGGTCAACTTTAAGCTTGCAGAATTCGTTACCAGTAGCACGGATAAAACGAAAAGGGGCAGTTTTATGTTAGCTATAGTTGCATGACCAATGATGAATAACATAATCAAAATGTGATGTTTCTAATACTTCGCCTGTTGTTAATTCAGTTTTCAACTCAACCAAATCGCCATCTTCACACTCAAAGATTTGCCCTTTCAGAGCATAAGCTTGGTTAATAAGTCGAACCGAAAGCGTTAATTGTCTATCAGAAATTAATTGATAAAGAGTCGCCAGCGAAACGGGCACTTCAAGAGCGTTAGACAAATAAGCAGCGGCTTCTTCAAGCGTAAAAAATTTTTTTATTTTTAAAAGGTTACTCATAAATAAACTGAACTACACCTATGCAGATTTTATCATAGATAAAGGAACTACATTTACGATGGCCAGCTCTTTCAGTTTATCGCCCCATGCTTCCAACACCGCAAGTTGCTCATTTAAGTAATCGTGATGATTATAAACTCGCAGCATACCGGGTAGCTGGTGGCCGACCGTTTTTTCTATTGCCACAATATCCAGCCCCATTTCGCTACAACGGCTGATAAAGGTACGGCGCAAGTCATGAGGTGAAAAACGCTCAAAATCGATAGGAATATTACGTTTGATCAATGCTCGTACTGCCGCAGGTTCTTGGACTTTATCGACCGTTAGCTGAGGCCAAACCAACTTCCACTTGCTTGGCACGCTTTCACGCTGCTTTTGTAACTGCTCAAGGAGATAGTTGCTTAAAGGGACTTTCCGAACATCTAGACTTTTAGTGTGCCGATCTTCTGCACTGGCAGGTAAGCGCCAAGTCCCTTCATCCAAATCTAACTCACTCCAGCGCATTTCAAGCACAGCACTAATCCGTTGCCCACATCCGAGCAAAAAGCGCATTAGACGGATATTTGCGGGATTAGTGCGCCACTCATTCAAACTAGTTAACAAAATCTTTAACTCTGCAAAGCTTAGATTGCGCTTAGTTACTTTGGAACCACCACCCACGTCTTTTGCTTTCAGTTGTGGAGCCGGATGGCTATCAAGCATATTTAGCGCCAAAGCATGGTTAATTACTTGATTGCAGACGCCGATGGCTCCAGCCATACGCTTACCATCCTTATCTACCTTTGCATCAAAGACCTTATTAAGGTCATATATGCTTAAATCCGCCAGTTTGATGCTACCGATAATTGGCTTTATATCTCGATTGTAAATGGTTCTCGACTGGTCACCCCGTAATTGCTTCGAAAGACGCTTATCATCAAAACTCACAAAAGCATCGTCAAAAGTCTTCGCCTTATCTTGTGCACGTTTTTCTTTATCAAGTTCAATCTTTGGATTCTTGTTGTTCTCCAACCAACTCCGATAGCGACCAGCTTCCTTTCTTGCCTGATCTAATGTCATCCCAGTTTCAGGATTAGATTTTACGTATCTCCCCATTGATATTTTTTCGTGCTTTTTGCCAATCTGAAAACGAAATGTCCAAGTCATTGTGCCCGTTGGGCGAACGCGAATATTAAGCCCTTCAATTTTTTTATCAGGGATTAGGTACTCTTTCTCTTGGGGATTCATTGCTTGTAGGGTGGCATTACTACTAATTCGCTTTGTCATACTAACCAATCTTCTCTAATTCTGGGTACGGCACGGGGTACGGCAAATGGTAGGTTTTTATTGTATCTTTTAAAACATCACTGGACAACAAAATAGAGACAAGTCACGCAATATCAACACCTTAATGCGATATATGAGATTTTAATGAACACCATTGGGCTCATCATCCCATTTACCCATCATATGGAATGTGGTGTGTTATTAGAAAAAAGATAACCTCTTATTTTACTCATTATAGTTAAAAACACTTCAATAACCCGAATAAAAACAAAAACACCAGCAAGATAGCTTGCTGGTGTCAAAATTTCGCTGTGTTTACAACAAAGAGATAAGTACAGACTAGTACTGTTCTGCTTGTGATGCTCTTTCAGCTTCTTCTGCCTGTATACGCAAGCGTTGGCGCTGTTTGAACTGACGATAAATCCACAACGCAACAATAACGATACAAACTGAAGAGAAGAAATTTGAACCCCATTCAGGGTTAACGGTTCTGGTGTAAGCGTTATAACCGAATAAGCCTAATAAAAAGAATGAAAAAATCAGCTTCGGCATACCATCGGTCATGGGTTGATTTAAATAGCGCTGATATAAACAGTAAACTGCCAAGATTAAACTGATGAGTGGGAAAACTGACCACGACTCAATAAGCGGGTTAAAAAAGCTTGAATAAGTACCATGTAAAGCGACACCAATGACTGCGGCAAGTAATAGCGTGCTTTTTTCACAGCGATTTTGTTCCATCATTTGTCTCCTTTCTGATGCGTTTTTTTCTTTATTTCCGGGTTATCTTGTGGAGGTGTTTGCGTCTCTTGCTCACGTCGATACCAATAATAAGCACCTTTAGCAATCATACGCAGTTGTAAAACTAATCTTTCTTCTAATTGTTGACGCTTTTCAATATCAATATCCAGTGCTTCTGCGCCTGCACTAAATACAATAGTGACCATTGCTTCAGATTGCATTTCTGTAAAATAACGTGGCATATGACTTTCTTGCTCAAGATAGTCTGCCAGTTCTGCAATAAAATGTTGGATCTCTCGTGCGACTGCGGCACGAAATTCGGCAGATGTCCCAGAACGCTCACGTAATAATAATCGAAATGCATTAGGATTATTGCCAATGAATTCCATAAAGGTTGACACTGATGTTCTGATAACACTGCCACCTTTCGCAATACGTTGACGTGCTTGGCGCATTAATTGACGTAGCATCAATCCGCTTTCATCAACCATGGTAAGCCCAAGTTCATCCACATCTTTAAAATGACGATAAAATGAAGTAGGTGCAATACCCGCTTCTCTAGCCACTTCTCGTAAACTTAGACTTGTAAAGCTACGTTCAGCACTGAGTTGGCTAAAAGCAGCTTCAATTAAAGAGCGACGGGTTTTTTCTTTTTGTTTAGCTCTGACGCCAATATTATTACTCACAGAAATCCTGATAATCCTAATTTGGTTTGTACTCAATATATCAAACTTTGTTAAAAAAGCAGTGCGTACAATCATCTCTCAAGACACATTCTCATAAAAACTCAATAAAGTGTGACTAATGCCCTTAATGTCAGTTGGGCTATTATTCATTCTAATGTTAATATAGCGTTGTCGGTTTGTATAAAACAGGTCTCTTCTTATGCAACATTCTCATTTCGATGCAATTGTGATCGGTTCAGGTCCTGGTGGTGAAGGCGCGGCCATGGGGCTTGTTAAACAAGGAAAGCGCGTCGCAGTTATAGAACGTTATAACAAAGTCGGTGGGGGCTGTACTCACTGGGGAACCATTCCTTCAAAAGCCCTACGTCACGCAGTAAGCCGTATTATCGAATTTAATCAAAACCCGCTTTACAGTGACCAATCTCGCCTTATTAACTCCTCTTTCTCCCAAATACTTCGCCAAGCCAGCACCGTAATTAGTCAGCAGACTAAAATGCGTCAAGGTTTTTACGAGCGTAATAATTGTACGATGTATTCAGGTGAAGCTGCGTTTATTGACGAGCACAGGATCAGCGTGCGTTATCCTGATGGCACTTGCGATATTCTTTCTGCTGATAGTTTTATTATTGCAACAGGCTCTCGTCCTTATTGCCCGCCAGATGTTGATTTCTCTCATTCTCGTATTTATAACAGTGACACTATTCTCGATTTAGAGCATGAGCCTCACCATGTCATTATCTATGGTGCTGGTGTCATTGGTTGTGAATATGCCTCTATTTTTAGAGGATTAAGAGTGAAAGTAGACTTAATTAATACTCGTGATCACTTATTGTCTTTTCTGGATCAAGAGATGTCTGATGCGCTTTCTTATCACTTCTGGAATAACGGCATTGTGATCCGCCATAATGAAGAATATGAAAGCATTGAAGGTGTCGATGATGGTGTTATTGTTCACCTAAAATCAGGTAAAAAAGTCAAAGCAGATTGCCTACTTTATGCGAATGGTCGAACAGGAAATACTGACACACTGGGCTTAGAAAACGTCGGTATTAAAACAGATAGTCGTGGGCAAGTTTCTGTTAATGCGCACTACCAAACCAGTTGTGAACACATTTATGCAGTTGGTGATGTGATTGGTTATCCAAGTCTGGCTTCTGCCGCCTATGATCAAGGTCGAATTGCAGCGTTGGCAATTACAACTGGAAAATCAGAAACACATTTAATTGAAGATATTCCTACTGGGATCTATACCATTCCTGAAATTAGTTCTGTTGGTAAAACAGAGCAACAACTTACGGCAATGAAAATTCCGTATGAAGTGGGACGTTCTCAATTTAAACATCTGGCAAGAGCGCAAATTGCAGGTATGAATGTCGGAAGTTTGAAAATTCTCTTCCACCGTGAAACCAAGCAAATTTTAGGTATTCACTGCTTCGGTGAGCGTGCCGCTGAAATTATTCATATCGGTCAAGCGATTATGGAGCAAAAAGGTGAAGGCAATACTATCGAGTATTTCGTTAATACTACCTTCAACTATCCAACAATGGCAGAAGCCTATCGTGTTGCTGCACTTAATGGTTTAAACCGCTTATTTTAATGCACTCTGTTTTTCTGCATAAAATGCGGTCATATGTTCACGGATTGTCTCTGCTAACTGTTCATAACGATTACGCAAAGGCGATCCGGGACGATAAACCAAAATAATAGAACGTGATGGATTGGGATCAGTACATTCTAGATAACAAACTCCATCACGTTTTTGTTCTTGAGGTACTGATAAATCAGGTAATAAGGTTATTCCACTACCGGCAGCGACCATATTACGCAATGTCTCTAAACTCGTTGCTCTAAAATGAGTATCTTCTTTTGCACCAGCTTGGAAGCAGAACCCTAACGCTTGATCACGTAAACAGTGCCCATCTTCTAACATCAATAAACGCTGACCCGCTAAGTCGCCCATCCGCACAGATCCACGTTCATTCCATGGGTGCCCTTCATAAATTGCTAACTTCATTGGCTCTTCAAATAGAGGAACTTCAATAAACGGCGCACTCTCTTTTACCATTGCTAAAATTGCGCAATCGAGTTTTCCGCTATCTAATTGCGCTAATAAGCTGTGAGTTTGTGCTTCATGAAGATACATCTCTAACTTAGGGTAGTTTTTATGTAATTCGGGAATGATATGGGGCAATAAATAAGGGCCAACAGTAGGGATAAGCCCAATATGTAAAGGTCCCGCCATACTTTCGCCTTGCAATGAAGCCATTTCTTGCAGCACTTTGACTTCACGTAAAACGGTTTTCGCTTGATCCACCAGCAACAAACCTTGTTGCGTAAACAGAACTTTACGGCTAGTTCTTTCAAGCAACATTACACCGAGTTCATCTTCAAGTTTACGAATTTGACCACTTAATGTTGGCTGACTCACATGGCAAGAATCTGCCGCACGACGAAAATGTTTATGCTCAGCTAGAGCCACCAGATATTCCAAGTCACGGATATTCATTGCAGATCCCACATTTATTGCTGATAGTTAATGTCTATAGATAATATAGTAACTGATAAATTTTTCTATCAGTCGAATGTTATTCTGTCTCTCTTTTTCGATATTTTCTAAATAAACGACTTAAACAAAACGTATTCCTTCATCCTCTAAAGCATTCAAGATGAGTATAGATATTATCGGCAATTTAAACTAAAAGAACAGAGTGAAATTCACCCTGTTCTTTTTGAATAACAGTAAGTTGTCTTAGATAAACGCTTTGCTTATTTATCCATATTTAAAACTTCTTTAGCTTTTACTATCGCATAAGCGACCTGTTTTTGAGAAACGCCCCCTTTTGCAAGACGTTTATCTAAACAAGATTGAAGCGATAAAATATCGTACACATCAATCATAATTTTACTATTAAACATCTGTAATTCAGAAAGAGGAAGTTCTTCAATCGCTTTACCTTGCTCAATGGCGCAAACCACCACTTCACCCACAATATGGTGAGCTTCACGAAATGGCACACCTTTCGCAACAAGGTAATCTGCCAGTTCTGTGGCGTTAGCATAACCTTGTTTCGCGGCTTCTTCACAACGAGAACGACGGATTTGTAGCC
Source organism: Proteus appendicitidis (assembly GCF_030271835.1). NCBI lineage: Bacteria > Pseudomonadati > Pseudomonadota > Gammaproteobacteria > Enterobacterales > Morganellaceae > Proteus > Proteus appendicitidis. The sequence continues at coordinate 140,627 of NZ_CP127389.1, read as the reverse complement.
CATCAAGAACAAGCGTTGCCATGTGCAAACAATCAGACCATGTATCGATAGCGTCAAATAGCCCTTCTTTGTCTTCTTGCATATCTTTATTGTAAGCAAGAGGCAGACCTTTTAAGGTCATCATCATACCCGTTAACGCGCCTTGCACTCGTCCACATTTCCCACGGATAAGCTCTAGTGCATCTGGGTTTTTCTTTTGTGGCATTAATGAAGAGCCGGAAGTGACTTTATCTGATAATTCAATAAAACCCGCTTCGCCACTATTAAAGAAAATAAGATCTTCTGCAAAACGAGATAAGTGAACCATACCAATAGCCGCAGAGGATAATAATTCTAAGACATGATCACGATCGGATACGCTATCTAAACTATTATTGGTTGCACTCGCAAATCCCAGCCATTCAGCTAATTGTTCACGATCGATATCATAAGCCGTACCTGCCAGCGCACCACATCCCAACGGGCTGACGTCCAAACGTTTTAATGCATCTGCTAGGCGGCTTTCATCTCTGGCTAGCATTTCATTGTATGCTAAACACCAATGTGCAAAAGTGACAGGCTGAGCGCGCTGTAAATGGGTGTAACCCGGCATCACTGCATTTTGATTTTGTTCTGCGGTGATAACTAAGGCTTTTTGTAGCTCAACAATTGCTTGGCGAAGATGAATAACTTCTTCTTTACACCATAATTTTAAGTCTGTTGCGACCTGATCATTACGGCTACGACCTGTATGTAATTTTTTACCTAAATCACCCACTTTGGCAATAAGCTTACTTTCAACCCAGCTATGGATATCTTCTGCATCACTTTGCAAAATAGACTGCGGGTTTGCGGTTACTTCTTCTGATAATTCATTTAAAGCTTGCTCAAGTTGAGCTTGTTCATCTTGCGACAATACGCCCACTGTGACTAACGCTTTAGACCAAGCAACTGAGCCAAAGATATCCTGTTGTGCCAGTCGAAAATCAAACCGCAGTGAATCATTGAATTGTTTAAACCGTTGATCAGCTTCCTGACTAAAACGTCCACCCCAGAGTGCCATAATTGCTTCCTGTATTTATTTTATGTAATAAAAGAGTGAGAGTGATGCCTTGTATCCTTATATATAGATATATAGCATCACTCTATTGTTTAACCTTATTTCTTACTCAATGCACGAATACGTGATGGTAAGGAATATAAACGGATAAACCCTTCAGCATGGCTGTGATCGTAAACTTCATCTTCACCAAAGGTTGCAAATTCTTCAGAATACAGACTGTTATCTGATTTCTTCTGAATAGCATTAACATGACCTTTATACAGCTCTAATACCACTTCACCATTCACATCATTTGCCAGTGATTCTGCAGCCGCTTGCAGTGAAGCGCGAATTGGCGTGAACCAACGACCGTCATAAGCCACATAAGACATCTCTAAGCCTAGTTGTTGACGCCATTTAAAAGCATCTCTATCAAGTACCAGTTGCTCAACACCACGCAGAGCCGCCATCATGATTGTGCCCCCCGGTGTTTCATAGCAGCCACGAGATTTCATTCCCACTAAACGGTTTTCAACAATATCAATACGACCGATACCATGTTTAACGCCTAATGCATTTAAGGTGTCTAAACATTCAAAAGGTGATTGTGTTTTACCGTTTACAGCGACGACTTCACCCGTTTTTACAGTGACAGTAACCCGTTCTGGTGTTTCTGGTGCTTTCTTTGGATCAACCGTCCATGCCCAACAATCTTCGTTTGAAGCATTCCACGGGCTTTCTAATACCCCACCTTCTGTTGAGATATGCCATGCGTTTTCGTCACGGCTATAAATTTTCTCAAGCGTCGCTGTCGTTGGAATATTACGAACTTTCAGATAATCCAGTAGCGCTTCGCGAGAACGTAAATCCCACTCTCTCCAAGGTGCAACCACTTTCAGTTGTGGGGCAAGTGCCGCATAAGTACTTTCGAAACGAACCTGATCATTACCTTTACCAGTTGCACCATGAGCAACTGCATCGGCTCCGAGCTTTAAGGCTAGTTCAACTTGCGCTTTAGCGATAACAGGGCGAGCCATTGAAGTACCTAATAAATAGCTACCTTCATATAACGCACCTGTTTTTAATACAGGATAGACGTAGTCTTTGATAAATTCTTCGCGTAGATCGACGATATAACACTCAGAAGCACCTGACGCTAACGCCTTTTGTTCCACACCTACTAAATCATCACGGCTTTGACCCACATCTGCCACAAAAGCGACAACTTCGCAGTTATCATAATGTTCTTTTAGCCAAGGAATGATTGCTGATGTATCAAGTCCGCCAGAGTATGCCAGTACGATTTTTTTTATGCCTTTAGTCATAGTGATAACCTTCAATTTCCAATTTGTTTAAATTCTGCCAACGAGTAAACAGCGATAAAATTTCTAGAGTGATTTTTAAGCTAAAATACGGGTTCCAACTGCAACACCATTAAACAGTGCAGTCAGTTTTTCAGCATGACGCCAACTTGCAATCTCAACTGGCCGACCTAGTGTTTTAGCTGCTTCTAATGCCGCATTGACTTTCACAATCATGCCGTCAGTGATAATGCCTTGGTCGATTAATGTCTGTGCTTTCTCGGCTGACATCTCGGCAATCTTCTGACCTTTACCGTCTAAAATGCCACTGACATCGGAAAGTAGGACTAAATCAGCACCTAATGTTTCAGCAATAGCGGTTGCCGCTTGGTCAGCATTCACATTCATCAATTCACCTTTTTCAGTCATACCGATAGAACTGATAATAGGTAGATAGCCAGCCCCCAATAATAAATTGAGTAAATCAGGAGAGCCGGGCTTTGCATTTCCGACATGCCCTAACTCTTCATTGATTTGCGTCACTTTTGCTAATTGCCCATCACCCAAAGAAAGCCCTACACCATTAAGCCCAAACTGAGTTGCCCACGATAACAAGGTTTTATTGGCACTTCCGGCAAGCGCTCCTGTGATGATGTCTATCTGATTAGCGGGTGTGACACGAAGCCCCTGCTTTTTCACCACTGGCAATTGCAATTTACTCATCAAGTCATCCACCAAACAGCCACCACCATGTACGATGACTAACGGACGAGAATGTGTTGAGCGATACTGTTGTAATGCAGTGAAAAACCGCGTTAACGCTTCTTCATTATCAAGGAGCACACCACCCAATTTGATAATTAATGGTTCCATGAAACTTCCCTACTCATTATTTAAATAAGTGATTCGGTTTCAGCGAAAGCAAACCGAATGTTCATACATTGCACCGCTTGTGCAGCAGCCCCTTTCAACAAGTTATCTTCAACACCAACCACAATTAGGTGTTCACCTTGTTGAGCAAATCCGATATCACAGAATGCGGTTCCTACAACGGCTTTTAATGCCGGCAACCCTTTTTCATACACACGCACTAATGGTTTATCTTGATAAGCATCTTCAAAGACTTGCCTTACATCCTCTTGTGTCACACCCACTTTTAACTTACAGGTGATAGTGGCTAAGATCCCTCTCGCAAAATTACCCAGATGAGGTGTAAAAATGACATCAATACCAAGATGCGTTGCAATTTCAGGTTGATGACGGTGAGTGAACACACCGTAAGGTTGCAAACTCACTTCACAAAAACTGCTAGTTAAAGAGGCTTTTCTACCTGCACCACTCACACCGCTGGTGGCATTAATAACAGGCCACTGTGCTGTATCTAAAAGCCCCGCTTCCACAAGCGGTTTTAGAGACAACTGAGACACCGTGGGATAACAGCCCGGCACTGCAATTAATTGAGCCTGACTAATAATGTCAGCATTCCATTCAGCTAACCCATAAACTGCCTGTGATAACCAATCAGTATTCTTATGCTCGAATCCATAGTATTGTTGATAAAAATGCTTGTTTTGTACTCGATAGGCACCAGACAAATCGAATACCACACAACCTTGCTCTAAAAAGACAGGGGCAATGTCATGGCTGACTTCATGTGCTGTTGCGAGAAAAACGATATCAATGTTTTCAGCGGCTTTAGCGACATCAACCATCGGTTCGAGTGGGAGATCCACTAAACCACGATATTGTGGATGAAGTTCAGAAAAGCACTTTCCTGCATCTGCACTTTGAGCTGATACCATCAGTCTGCTCAAATTCACATGAGGATGCTGCTGAAGATAGGCGGCTAATTCAGCGCCAGTGTAACCACTTGCTCCTACAATCAGAGTATTTAACATGTCATTCTTACCTTGTACTATGAACACAAACCGATTAATGTATTTTTATTCAAAAAAAGTGCATGAATATTGATACTATTATGAAGAAAGGCTGTCAACAGTGAATATTAAATTACCTACATTTATTGAGATTTATCGTCAATTAATTGCAACACCCTCGATCAGTGCAACAGACGCTAAAAACGATCAAAGTAATGAAGCACTGATTAATTTGCTTGCTAATTGGTTGGAAACATTAGGTTTTTCAATTGAAATTCAACCTGTACCCGAAACGCGAGGTAAATTTAACCTTTTGGCAACATTAGGTTCGGGAAAAGGGGGATTATTACTCTGTGGTCACACTGACACAGTACCCTTTGATGAAGGCCGTTGGACGCAAGATCCTTTTACGCTGACAGAAAAAGAAAATAAGTTATACGGCTTAGGCACTGCCGATATGAAAGGCTTTTTTGCCTTTATTCTTGATGCATTACGTGATGTGGATACTAAAACACTAACGCATCCACTTTATATACTTGCTACCGCTGATGAAGAAACCTCCATGGCAGGGGCGCGTTATTTTGCTGCTAATACAACAATCCGCCCTGATTTTGCCATTATTGGCGAACCTACATCGCTAAAACCTATTCGCGCTCATAAAGGGCATTTATCAAATGCAATACGTATTACGGGGCAATCAGGGCACTCGAGTGATCCAGAAAAAGGGGTAAATGCGATAGAACTGATGCATGAGTCTATTACTCACCTTAGTACATTGCGCGATACGCTAAAAACTCGTTATAACAACCCTGCGTTTGTTATTCCTTATCCAACAATGAACTTTGGTTATATTAATGGCGGTGATGCAGCAAATAGAATTTGTGCTTGCTGTGAATTACATATGGATATTCGCCCATTACCGGGATTAACACTGCAAGACTTGGATGATTTACTTCATGAAACATTAGCACCAGTCAAAGCACGTTGGCCGGGGCGTTTAAGTGTTGAAGCGTTACACGATCCTATTCCCGGTTATGAGTGCCCAACCGATCATAAAATGGTTGCCGTGATCGAAAAACTATTAGGTGAAAAAGCGCAAACGGTGAATTACTGTACTGAAGCACCGTTTATTCAAGATCTCTGCCCTACCTTAGTTTTAGGGCCTGGTTCTATTGAACAAGCACATCAGCCTGATGAATTTATTGATATGGCATTTATTGAGCCGACTCGTGAATTAATGGGGCAATTAATTGAAAACTTCTGTTTAACAGAGAAAGCCCAATAATAAAAATATAACCCTATCGATTTATTTTGATAGGGTTATTTATCTTCAATCTAACTTAATCATTAACGTAGCCAATTCGTTTTCGCGAGTTGCACAATCTCATCTCCTCGGCCATTAATAATCGCTTTCATCATATACAGACTAAAGCCTTTGGCTTGTTCAAACTTCACTTCAGGAGGCATTGAAAGCTCTTGTTTTGCAGTTACCACATCGACAATCACAGGGCCATCATGTTCAAAGGCTTCTTTAAGAGCATTATCCAGATCTTCACCCTTTTCTACTCGAATACCTTTGATGCCAGACGCATTGGCAATAGCAGCAAAATCAGGATTATGTAAATCAGTACCATCGGTTAAATAGCCACCAGCTTTCATCTCCATCGCCACAAAACCTAATACACTGTTATTAAAAATAATCACTTTTACAGGCAAATTCATTTGCGCCAATGAGATAAAATCACCCATTAACATGGTAAATCCACCATCACCACACATTGCTACCACTTGGCGTTTTCTATCTAATGCTTGTGCGCCAATAGCTTGAGCCATTGCATTTGCCATAGAGCCGTGATTAAACGATCCCAGCAACCGACGTTTGCCATTCATGCTTACATAACGGGCTGCCCATACTGTTGGTGTACCTACGTCACAAGTAAAAATAGCATCATCATTTGCCAGTTCACTCAATCGACGTGCCAGATATTGTGGGTGAATAAGCTCACGTTCACTGGGTTGTGCTAATGCATCCAGATCTTCTCGTGCTTTAGCATAATGTTTCAGCGATGCGTCAAGATGCGTCGTATCTGTTTTCTCTTTTAAACGAGGCTGTATTGCATTTAGCGTGGCTTTAATATCGCCAATCATCGCCATATCGACATGGCAATGCGAACCAAGGCTGCTTGGATTAATATCAATTTGAATAATATTGGCTTTTGATGGATAAAATGCACGATAAGGAAATTGCGTACCTAATAATACTAACGTATCGGCATTTTCCATCGCATGATAACCCGATGAAAAACCGATTAATCCCGTCATTCCTACACTGTAGGGATTTTGCCACTCAATGTGTTCTTTCCCTCGCAATGCGTGTACAACAGGGGCTTTTAATGTTTGAGCCAGCTTAATCACTTCGTCGCGAGCTTGAACACATCCAGCACCGCACATTAAGGTGATATTTTTTGCATCATTGAGTGCATCGGATAATTTTTCGATTTCGAAACGATTTGGCATGATGAGTGGAAATTGCAACGGATACCAGTTTTCATGCGCATCTTCTGGGGCTGGTTTTAGTGCAACATCTCCTGGTAAAACAACAACTGCGACCCCTTTTTTCAAAATAGCGGTGCGCATTGCAATGGCCAGCACTTGAGGGATCTGCTCTGGGTTTGAGATTAATTCACAGTAATGGCTGCATTCGCGAAAAAGTTCTTGAGGATGTGTTTCTTGAAAATAATTACTACCAATTTCCGCAGAAGGAATATGCGCAGCAATGGCTAACACAGGAACATGATTACGATGGCAATCAAAAAGCCCATTGATAAGATGTAAATTTCCTGGTCCACAAGAACCCGCGCAAACCGCTAATTCACCATTAACTGCCGCTTCTGCTCCTGCGGCAAACGCCGCGACTTCTTCATGACGGGTTCCCATCCACTCAATCGTTCCCATCTTTCGCAAGCTATCACTTAATCCATTGAGAGAATCGCCTGTCACGCCCCAAATACGTTTTACACCTGCATTCTGGAGTACTTTAGCAATGTAGGTTGCAACTGTTTGCTTACTCATGGTGATGTTTTTCCTCAGTTTTGGGTAAATTACGCCTCTGCGAGCTACACTGATTTCCTTCCCATATTCTGTTTCTCTTCCTCATCAGCTTGCAGAGAAAATTATCTCACTAACTTAAATATAAAGAATAACACCAATCACTATAATGTCACTGTGAGGATAAAATCAGCCCTCAAAAATACAAAAAATAAAATATCACTTCCAAATACATTCATTAAATTTATAATAACCGCACCAAATAAGAATATATCTCATTAATAATGTATTATTCTTTATTAAATTATAGACAATGTCTGCTTATAGGATTATTTTAATAATTAAAATAATTTTTAATAAAGATTTTTCTCCTCACATCTTTATTAACAATTAAGCTGACTCATTTCAGCCTTACTCACTGTCTTTATTAAAAAATTTAACTTTCCCCTATTTGTTAATAAATTTATCACCATTGCATTATTTCATGCACCATGAAAAAGAGGTATGAAATAAACATGACATTGGTCACGCTACCTTTTGCTTTTTGTCCTCTAGAATAAAGCCTGATTATTTTTCAACGGAGATTAACGGATGGACAAAAGTAGAAGTCCGATAAAGGTTTTCTTTATTAGTATTCTGGCAGTCCTTTTCTTAATTTTTATTTCACAATATGTTATTGGTAAAAAAGAAATTAAGATTGGCATTGCGGTAATACCTATTTTACCAATGTTATTTGCTGTAATTATTGGTATGTGTATGTCTGCTGGATTTACCCGTAAAAAAATTAAAGTATGGGGTAAATTATTCACAGAAAAAGAAGAAGGCTTCTGCGGTAAAATGGTAGGTTTCAGCCTGCTTATTTTAGGTACGCAATATGCAGGAATGATTGTTCCTAATATTAAAATGATTTTAAGTGTTGGCGTTCCTTTATTTGTTCAGGAACTCGGCAACTTATTACCTGTATTAATTGCAGTTCCATTAGCCATTAAATTTGGATTTGGTCGTCGTGCAATTGGTGCTTGTTCATCTATTAGTCGTGAACCGTCTATCGCTGTTATTCAAGGTAAATTTGGTACAGGATCTCAAGAATATATTGGTGTATTAGCCATTTATTTATGTGGTTCTGTTATCGGTACTTTATGGTTTAGCGTATTAGGGAGTATTGCTCCATTAACTGGATTACATCCACTTGCTCTTGCAGCAGGCTCTGGCGTGGGTTCAGGTTCAATGTTAAGTGCTGCATCAGGTGCATTAATTAATGGTCTTGATGAAGCATTAGCACAGCAAGTATTAAGTGTTGCCGCTGCATCTAATTTATTATCTTCAGCATTAGGCGCACTGTCATTAACCTATTTAGGTTTACCTCTTTCAGAAAAAATTTATAAAATTTTCACCAGAGGCAAAACTGCATGAAAAATATAATTATTGATATGAAGTTTGTATTCGTTGCTATTTTACTGGCAATGTTTACTCAGACGTTAACATCAGGGATCGCTCTTTATGCAATGTGGGATAGCTTTATTGCTATGTCATTAGTGGTATTTATTTCACTCGTTGCAAAACATTATTTACCTTCATCTTTACCAACATTTGCTTATGCAACAATTATCGGGATCATTATTTGTTTACCCGAAACTCCGGTAAGAGATTTCTTTATTAGTTCTATTGGTAAAGTTTCTTTCTTATCTTGTTGTGTTCCTTTATTAGCATTTGCTGGTTTATCTGTTGGTGGTCAATTAGAAGAACTTAAGAAAATGTCATGGAAAGTTATTCTTATTTTCATGATTGTTTCAACTTGTTGTTTCTTTGGCGCATCAATCGTCGCGCAAATTGGATTTAGTATCCAGGGAGTTATCTAATGAATAATATTTATAATGTCAGTGAAAAACTCTTTCAATTAAATGACTTTAGTAAAAAAACACGACAAGACCTGCATAAAATACCTGAGCTATCAGGTGAAGAATATAAAACATCTAAATATTGTCGTGAATTAATGGAAAGTTTTGGTTATCAAATTAAAACTTTTGATGGATATACTGGTTTCACAGCAGACTTAATTGTTAATTCTGAATTTCCATTAATTGCTATCCGTGCAGATATGGACGGATTAGAAATGCCAGACTTAACCAATAATGAACACAGTTCAATCCACCAAGGTTGTGCGCATAACTGTGGTCACGATACCCATATGACCATGGCATTAACCAGTGCTAAGTATCTTGCCGAAAATAAACAAGAGATGACATCCAATGTCCGCTTTATTTTCCAAATGGCAGAAGAAGATATGCGTGTACCTGGCGCTGAAAAAATGGTGGAAATGGGGTGTATGGAAGGCGTTGATGAAACATACGCACTTCATAATGATGCCGCTATCGAAACAGGTTGTGTTCGCTTTAATGATGGTGTGATGTCGTCTTATGGTTCAGCATGGACATTAGATGTTTATGGTGTTTCTGCACATGGTTCAACACCACACAAAGGATTAGACGCCATTCGTGAAGCAACGCGCTTAATTGACTATATGGATTATGTTGTTGCCAAAAAGACAGATCCATTTAGCCCTGCGGTATTTGGTTGTGGCATGATCAATGGGGGAACAATCCCTAATGCATTAGCTGATCACGTACAAGCTCGCGGTACTATCCGTTCTATGGATGAAAATACCGACCAAGTACTGAAAGCAAGTTTTGATGAAATCGTTGCACGCAGTACAGCGGGTGGATTTAAAACCACATTAAGCTATAGCGGATACCCTGCTGTTGTGAATCATCCAACTGCACATCAGCGTTTATTAGATGCGATGCGTAAATTCTTACCAGAAGAAAATATTGAATCGAACGGTAAACCAATGACAGGCAGTGAAGACTTTAGCTATATGGTTAACGCCACAAAAGGTAAGGTTGGTGCCATGTTCTTCTTAGGAAGTGGTAATCAAGCGAAAGGAATTAATAACTACCTACACGCTAATCCTTATTTTGTCGATGATGATTGTTTATTAGTGGGCGCTCAGATTTTTGTGAATATTCTGACTCGCTAATCTTTTTCTTATTCTGCCTAAGCCCGTTCATTGCCCCCGCAAGAACGGGCTTATTCTTATTCTGCTTCTATTCTTATTCTGTCGCGATATTATTAATATTTACAGAACGCAAATCAGGCAATCCCTGATAGACCTCTTTACTGTGCCATTGTGTTTCCCATTGATCTGGCATCTGAATAATATTTCTATCAATATGGGGGGCATAGAGAGAAATAAACTCATGCATATAATCTTTCATATGGGTATGTTTACTGACACAAATATGGGTATAACTTGGTTGCACTAAATGATCGATATTAATACATTTTAGTGCGCCACTATCTTCTGTTTCATCATATGAAGCGGCTGCAATAACACCGATGCCTAAATGTCGCTTAACATAGTATTTAATAATCTCTGTATCCGTCGCGGTTAACGCCACCTTAGGCTTAAGATTATTTTTATAAAAGACTTTGTCTAATTTAGATCCTCTCGTAAAACCAAAAACATAAGTAATCAGTGGATACTCTGCCATCTGCTCGATAGTAACCTGCTCATCGTCTTTCAATAAAGCAAGAGGATGATCATAAGGAACCAATAAACTACGCGTCCAGCGATAACAAGGCAGTGTAATGAGATCTTCATAAAGGTGCATAGATTCTGTCGCTATCGCAAAATCCACATCACCATTTTTAACCATTTCCGCTAATTGAGCCGGTGCGCCCTGATGAAAATGTAGCGAGATATTAGGGTAATAACGACGAAAGTGATCAATCACATTCGGCAATGAATAACGAATTTGTGTATGTGTTGTCGCAATATGTAAATCGACTTTTTTATTACGATCTTCTTCAGCCACAATGCTTTTGATCCGGTCAACTTGCCCAAGGATATCGCAAGCAATTTTATGGACTTCTTTACCCATAGGGCTTAATGCTAATAAGTTATTATTTTTACGCACAAACAGCGACACACTTAATTCATCTTCTAATATTTTTAGTTGCTTACTGATTGTCGGTTGTGAGGTATAAAGTTTTTCAGCTGCATTAGTAATGTTGAAATTATTTTTCACGACTTCAACAAAGCTTTTCAGTTGATTAATGTTCATAGAGGTACCTGGGTTCATTTGCACAAATGCGCGGTTAATTATTAAATTTATAAGTTGTTATTCTAATACGGGTAAGGACGAGGCTATCTTTACTATCTCTGTCGTGATATCCCGTCATACTATTTCGATACTGTCTTGATATAATCAATAATAAGAATAGCGAGATCTATTCTATTATCCACATTTTCATCTTCACTATTCGAAAGAATAATAAAGTAAAATAAGGCATTATTATTTTCTATTTACCTTTCGGTCTTTGTATTATGCATAATACCCATACAAATGCGTTAGCCTGTATCAAAAAACACGATAAATCAAATTAACCGATTGTTATTTATGATAAAAATCGATCTTGTTTTTTAATTTTTCTTTTCGAAACTTTAAGTTCACTTAACGTAAATTTAAAATCTCTCGCACTGCAAATTTTACACAAAAGCAGAATTACGTTATGATAACGATCACATTTTAATACTAGAGGCTATGTTTTGTTATATCAAAACAACAAAAAAAACTTCCTAAAATCTTATTTAATCTCATCTATACTTAATAAATATTCTCTTATCTATTAGCTTAATATCACTATTTAAAATAGGTAGAAGTAAGCTGTTTTTTAGTGAACTTTTATTACTTACTCCTCTCGCTAACAAATAGTCACTTCATTTCTTTTAATTAATTGAATAACAAGAAATTACGAATACCTTAATAAAAGGTCACTTAATATGAAAATGAAGAAGAAAAGAAATAAACCATTACAAATCAATGATATAACAATTATTGATGATAGTAAGCTGAAAAAAGCCATTACCGCTGCGGCGTTAGGTAATGCCATGGAATGGTTCGACTTCGGTGTCTACGGCTTCCTCGCTTATGTTTTAGGTCAAGTGTTTTTCCCTGGCGCATCTCCGGGCGTACAGATGATTGCAGCCCTTGCCACATTCTCTGTACCTTTCCTTGTAAGACCATTAGGTGGCATTGTGTTTGGGATGCTAGGGGATAAATTTGGTCGTCAGAAAGTGTTATCTGTCACCATCATTATTATGGCACTCAGTACGTTTGCCATTGGTCTTATTCCTGCTTATGAAACTATTGGGATCTGGGCACCCGTTTTATTATTGCTGGCTAAATTAGCACAAGGTTTCTCCATTGGTGGTGAATATTCCGGCGCGGCGATTTTCGTTGCTGAATACTCACCAGACCGTAAACGTGGATTTATGGGAAGCTGGTTAGACTTCGGTTCTATTGCTGGTTTTGTTCTGGGTGCAGGTGTTGTTGTACTGATTTCTACTATCCTTGGAGAAACAGCATTCCATGAGTGGGGATGGCGTATCCCGTTCTTCTTAGCATTACCATTAGGTCTTATTGGCTTATATTTACGTCATGCTTTAGAAGAAACGCCTGCATTCCAACAGCATGTTGATGAAATGAACAGCGATGATCGTAAATCTATCGAAAATCCACCGCGTGTTTCATTACGTGAAATCGCATCAAAATATTGGAAAAGCTTAACGGTGTGTGTCGGTTTAGTGATTGCCACTAACGTGACCTACTATATGTTATTAACGTATATGCCGAGTTATTTATCTCATAACTTAAATTATTCGGCAGATCACGGTGTACTGATCATCATCGCGATTATGATAGGGATGTTGTTTGTACAGCCTGTCATCGGGTTATTGAGTGATAAAGTTGGCCGTAAACCATTTGTTATCGGTGGTAGCATCGGGTTGTTTGTCCTTGCTTACCCTGCGTTTATGATGATTAACAGTGATGAAATCGGTTTAATTTTCTTAGGATTATTAATTCTTGCGATCCTACTCAACTGTTTTACTGGGGTAATGGCATCGATTTTACCCGCCATATTCCCAACGCATATTCGTTATAGTGCATTAGCTATTGCATTTAATATCTCTGTATTAGTGGCAGGTGCAACACCAACGGCAGCCGCTTGGTTAGTTGAAGCAACCGGTGATTTATATATGCCTGCTTATTATCTGATGATTGTTGCAGTTGTCGGTTTGATCACAGGGATTAAGATGATTGAAACCGCAAATAAACCGTTACGAGGCGCAACCCCTGCGGCATCAGACAGATCAGAGGCGAAAGAAATTCTGTCTGAGCATTATGATAATATCGAGCAACGAGTTGAAGATATTGAAGCTGAAATTGAGACATTACAGAAAAAACGCCAAGCACTTATCGATCAACATCCTAAATTAGATTAAGAGAGGTTACATGCACCCGTCTTCTGTTCATTTGGTTTGGTTTCGTAATGATTTAAGAGTGACGGATAACAAGGCACTCTTTAACGCTTGCCAAGATACACAAGCACAGGTGCATGCTATTTTCACCGTAACGCCTGAACAATGGAAAGCCCACAGTATGGCTTTGTCATGTCAGGCGTTTATTCATGATGCTTTGCTAGATCTGTCAACATCACTGGCAAAACTCAATATTCCACTGACTGTCGTGATTAGTGATACTTATTCAAATGCGGCCGATAAAGTGGCTGAGTATTGCCAACAACATCAAGTCACTGCGCTTTTTTTCAATCACCAATATGCTCTTAATGAACAACGCCGTGATAAAAAAGTCATTGAGTTACTAGAGAATAAGACAACCGTTTATGCTTATCATGACAATGTATTTATTCCGCCGGGTAATGTAATCACCCAACAAGGGGAGATGTATAAAGTTTTTACTCCCTTTAGAAATGCATTCTTGCGGCTCTTTTTTTCACAAAATAACGCTTCATTGCCTATCCCAGAGATCAGGGCGCATCAAAAAACGGTATCACCTTTAAAGGCACCGCTATTTTCACTTGAAAATACAAGCTCGCCCTCTTTTATCTCTACTGAAGAAGAGGCACTTAAACGCTTAAAACAATTCTGTTATGAAAGCGTCCCACATTATGCAAAATGGCGAGACATTCCTGCAGTTGATGGCACCAGCCGATTATCCCCCTATCTTTCGATTGGATTACTGTCTATTCGGCAATGTTTTAATCGCCTTTACCAAACTGAACCTGATTTCTTAGAAAACAACACATCAGGTGCATTTGTTTGGTTTAATGAACTTATTTGGCGAGAATTTTACCAACACTTAATTGTGGCAAATCCCAATTTATGCAAACACATTGCTTTTCAGCTTTGGACAGAAAAAATCAATTGGCGTAACAACCAAGATGAATTTAATGCTTGGACTCAAGGCGCTACGGGATTTCCTATTATTGATGCTGCGATGCGACAGCTTAATCAAACAGGTTGGATGCATAACCGCTTACGTATGCTCACGGCAAGTTTTCTTATCAAAGACTTATTAATTGATTGGCGTTGGGGTGAGCGTTATTTTATGTCACAACTGATTGATGGTGATTTCGCATCAAATAACGGGGGTTGGCAGTGGGCTGCATCAACAGGAACTGATGCCGTACCTTATTTTCGAATTTTTAATCCTACTACCCAAGGTCGTAAGTTCGATCCTGATGGTGAATTTATCCGCCATTGGCTTCCTGAACTCGCCAATGTGCCGAATCGCTATATTCATACACCTCATGAGTGGGCAGCAAAAACCAATAATTCTCTTGATTATCCATTACCCATTGTTGATCACGCAAAAGCACGAGCAAGAGCGATTGAGTCTTATGAAGAAGCAAAAAAATAAAACCAATATCAGAGATAAGAAATAAAAAACAAAAAAACAGCGCTGTTATTAAGCGCTGTTTTTATTGCTAAATACTGGCGACGCTAGCCTGTATTACGCATACCCGCAGCAATACCCGCAATAGTAACCATTAGCGCCTGTTCAATACGAGGATCTGACTCGCTATGTGTGCGAGAGCGCTGTAACAACTCAGCCTGAAGTACGTTTAATGGATCGGTATATACATTACGTAGTGCAATAGATTCAGCAACCCATGGCAAATCTGCCATTAAGTGCTCATCTTTTGATATTGCCAAAACACTCTTAATATCATCAGAAAGTTGCTGACGTAATTTAGATCCTAATGGCCATAAACGCTCTTCGACTAAACGCTGATCGTAATATTCCGCTAACCATAAATCCGCTTTAGCGTACACCATTTCCAACATCGCAATACGTGTATTAAAGAACGGCCAGTTCTCACACATATCGTCTAATACTGCTTGTTTTCCGCTATCAATTTCATGTTGTAATGCGGCACCAGCACCTAACCAAGCAGGTAACATTAAACGGTTTTGAGTCCATGCGAAGATCCACGGAATAGCACGCAAGGTTTCAACCCCACCGGTAGGACGACGTTTTGCAGGACGAGAGCCTAATGGTAGTTTACCCAATTCGCCTTCTGGCGTTGCCGCTCTAAAGTAAGGAACAAAGTCTTCTTGCCCTCGCACATAGTCACGATACATGGCACAAGAAACGTCAGACAAAGAATCCATGACCTCAATCCAAGGTGCTTTTGGCTCTGGTGGTGGCAATAAATTGGCTTCTAAGATTGCACCAGCATAGTGAGCAAGACTGCTGATTGTGACTTGTGGTAATCCGAACTTAAAGCGGATCATTTCGCCTTGTTCTGTCACACGCAGACCACCTTTTAAACTTCCCGGTGGTTGAGAAAGTAAAGCTGCATGTGCTGGCGCACCACCACGGCCAATCGTACCGCCACGTCCATGGAATAGCGTTAATGTTACGCCTGATTTTTCACAGAGTTTGATTAATGCATCTTGAGCACGATATTGCGCCCATGATGCTGCCATCACACCCGCATCTTTTGCAGAGTCTGAATAGCCAATCATCACCATTTGTTTGTCATCAATTAGATCTCGATACCAAGGGATATTAAACAAACGGGTCATTACGCTTTCAGCATTATTTAAGTCTTCAAGCGTTTCAAATAAAGGAGCAACAGGTAAACGAATATTCGCACCGGCCTCTTTCAGTAATAGTTTTACAGCTAATACATCAGAAGGCACTTTTGCCATTGAAATCACATAAGAGGCAATAGAATCTTTAGGTGATTGTGCAATGACGCGACAAGTTTCAAATACTTCTTGAGTCGCTGCACTTGGCTGCCAATTTGTTGGGATCAGTGGACGTTTAGAGTTTAACTCTTCAAGTAAGAATGTTTGTTTTTGCTCTTCAGACCAATTTGCATAATCACCAAGCTCTAAATATTGTGTTAATTCAGAGAGCGCTTCTGTGTGATTGGTACTTTCTTGGCGAATATCCAGTTTCACCAGTTGTAAGCCAAAACAACGAATACGGCGTAACGTATCTAACAGTTGCCCATTGGCGATAATACGCATACCACATTGAGTTAGTGATTGATAACACGCGTATAACGGCTCCCAAAGTTCTTCATTATCAATCAATAAGCCTTCTGGTGGTAACGACTGCTGTCCTTTAATGCGTTGCTCTAGATAATCGCGAGTCACTTGTAAGCGTGTACGCAATTGTTTAGCAATTTCACGATAAGGCTCTGCAATTTCAGCGCCACCCGCTAATTCACGCAGTTCAGGTGTACTTTCTGTCATTGAAAGTTCTGAAACTAGGACTTGAATATCATTTAAGAATAAATCGGCAGCTTTCCAACGGCTTAGCAGTAAAGCATGGCGTGTAATTTCTGCTGTCACATTTGGGTTACCATCACGGTCACCGCCCATCCATGAGGTAAAGCGAATTGGTGATGCTTCTACTGGCAAGTTAAAATTTATCGATTCTTCAAGCTGCTCATTAAATTCACGTAAGAACGCTGGAACACCTTCCCATAGGCTATTTTCAACCACCGCAAAGCCCCATTTTGCTTCATCGATTGGGGTTGGACGGATTTTTCTAATTTCATCGGTATGCCACGATTGAGCCACTAACTGGCGCAGACGGCGCATGATGTTTGTGCGTTCATAATCGGCTAAATCATCGTGATCCAGTTGAGATAAACAGGTATTCACTTCAACCAGCTTATGAATAAGTGTACGACGTGCAATTTCGGTTGGGTGTGCCGTTAATACCAGCTCAATAGAGATTTGCTCTACAGCTTCTTTTAATTGCTCGTCGGTAAAATTCTTATCTTTTAGTCGGGTGATCAGTTTTGCCAATGCCACAGGATTGCTCGCAGCTTCACCGTGAGGCGAAATGCTATGGTATTGCTCTGCCACGTTCGTCAGGTTTAAGAATTGATTGAATGCTCTAGCAACAGGTAATAATTCATCATTAGAGAGATTTTGCAACGTCAACAACAGTTTTTGTCGCTGAACTTCATTACCCGCTCGTGACGATTTAGATAATTTTCGAATAGATTCAACTTTATCTAAAATTTCTTCACCGAGTGCTTCTTTTATCGTATCTCCAAGTAGCTTGCCAAGCATACTGACATTACTACGCATCGCAGAATATTGTTGATTCATAAGACTCCTGACCTTGTCTTTGTGGCGGTAACAACATGCTTCTTCCTAGTAGAAAAGTCATGTCCTCCCAGTTGTGTAATTAACTTTCATTTCTAATGTGACTTTATTTTGATTTTTGTGATAAGCCACACTGCTTTTTTTACTTAGCCTACTATTCATATCAGAAAATAATCGTTTTGGGGGATTTTTCTGAAATTTAATTACGGCTTTAGTCTTATAAGAATGGCTAATATTCATGCTGTTCTAGCTCAATTTTATTAAGAATAAGGACATTTTTTCGTTTCTTATTCACTACGAAGAGTTTTTTACTAAAAAGAAGGGGATACGTGAAAATTTATCTGGCGAGAAATTTAGATGATTTTTTTTAATATTGATAAATTGTCTGGTCTGTTTTTTGGTTTTTAGCTTATTTTATGGATGCGCTATAACTCATGTTTCTCTTTCATTCCTTATTTTTCCTCTCTTTTGCATTTTTACTAGATTAAATTTTCCCGATTAGAATTTTTATAAGATAAAAACGAATAAAGCGCTGAATATCAGCGCTTTAAATTAAGAATAACAAATTGTCTTTCAGTAAATTAGGTTGTCTGTTGTAAATAATGTGGTTAATCGAATTGTACTCTAAATAACGTTCTAACACGTTGTAACCATGCTTCAACTTCCACTTCAACTTCCACTCAAGACGCTTAAATTTCACATCATGAGCTACTGACAAAAGTTCTCTTTAGCTTGATGGTTCACCTCCGTCATTTCATTTCTTAGTGGGACAATCTGTCTTACTACTTTTGACATCAATCGCTCCTTTGTGACTAGAGATAAATTAAGTATAGCCAAAGAAATTAAAAAAATTGGGTGATATGACACAAAAATGACAAAAGATTATCAGCAGAAAATAACCCGCTGATAATCTTTATAAAAGAGAAAAAATTAAATTACAGTAATTGAGAAAGGCGGTTTAAATCTGACTGAATTGCGCCAGCGGTCACATCTCTGCCTGCTCCTGGTCCTCTGATCACAAGCGGATTATCACGATACCAACGACTTTCAATCGCAAATAAATTATCCCCCGGTAATAACGAAGCGAGAGGATGATCTTTTCTCACTGCTTCAACACCCACTTTTGCTTTACCATTAGCATCAAAACGGGCGATATAACGTAATACCATATCCATTTCATTTGCAGCCGCTAATCGTTGTGCCATTTGTTCATTAATCAATGCACTGTTATCAAAGAACTCTTCTAGCGAACCGGTTTCAGCTTGCACAGGCACTAAAGATTCAACTCGTACTTGCTCTGGCTCGATGTCATAACCCGCTTCACGAGCAAGAATAACCAGTTTACGCATGACATCTTGCCCTGATAAATCAATTCGTGGATCAGGCTCTGTTAATCCTTGTTGCCAAGCTTGTTCTACCAGCTCACTGAAAGGAACGGTGCCATCAAATTGCAAGAATAACCAAGAAAGCGTGCCAGAGAAAATACCGCTAATTGATAAAATAGTGTCACCACTTTCACGCAGATCACGCACTGTATGATTAATTGGTAAACCCGCACCCACTGTGGCGTTATATAACCAATGGCGACCTGTTTTAGAAAAAGCATCTCGTGTGGCACGATAACGTAAACTTGAAGCGGAGCCAGCAATTTTATTTGCACTGATAACATGAAAACCATAACTAGCAAAATCTTCATAAGAAGCAGCAAGAGACTCGTTGGCTGTAATATCAACAACCACTAAATCATCATAAGGATGCGCTCTCATCCAAAGATAGAGTGATTCTTCCGTATGTTCAGTCGCGTCGTTATCAAAGAAAGCCAAAGCGCGACTAGGATTAATTCCTTGGTAGTCCAGCAAACTGCGGCGACTATCGACCACACCCGCAAGAATAAACTCAAAATCACTACGCGCTGATAAAGGCTCTTGTTCTCGAGCAAACAATTCTAACCAACGTGAACCAATATTCCCTTTACCAAACAGCACTAAACCAATTTGTTTTTCAGCTCTAAATAATGTTTGATGCAAACCTTGCAGCAAATGCTCAGTATAATTACGTAATACCGCCACTAAGCTGATGTTATCTTCCGCATGCCAAATAAATTCAACCGGTTGGTCTTTAAGTTGTTGATAAAAACGATGGCAATGCAATGGATTTTTACAAACCCCCGCCCCCACTAAAGCCACTAATGAGAAACCTTCTCGTAAATGTAATTTACCCGGTAAAACGGCATCTTGTAATACATCTAATGCACTATTAGCCACTTCACTGGTATAGCAAAGTTGTAAAAGCTGGCTGTCTTTATCCACGCCAGTAGCTAAAGGACGAATTTGGGCGCGCTTAAGTAATTCATCAACCTCTTTCGCTACTTGTTCGAAATTTTGATGAGATGAAAGTTGGAGTTCAATCAAACAAACATCATCATGGCTAGTAACGATTTTAGCGCCCGTTCCTGATGCTAAAACACGTTCTATACGAGTTGAACCCTGTTCTGGTTGATAGCTACAACGAAGTTGCAAATCGATATTACTGCCTGAAACGGGTTGAAGTGTACGCGTATGTAAAACTGGGGCAGCTAATCGAGCCAATTCACTCGCTTCATCTAAACGCAACAAGGGTAGTAAACAAGCATCTTTTACTTTGCGAGGATCTGCACTATAAACACCCGCAACATCACTCCAAATGGTGACTTTACCAACATCGGCTAAAGCACCCACTTGAGTTGCCGAGTAGTCACTACCGTTACGACCTAATAAGACCGTGTCACCTTGTTGATTGCGACTAATAAAACCAGTGACAACAAAACGGCTTTCAGGATGTTTAGCTAATAATGATTGGAGTAATGGGCGAGATAACGTTTCGTTGACTTGTGGCTGAGCCGCTCTTTCAGCACACAAAAATTCACGCGCATCTAACCACACACTAGGTAAACCTTGTTCTGTAAGTAAATTCGCCATTAATCTTGCAGACCAAATTTCACCGTGACCAACAACTTCTGCATACGTTGCGTCTGTAATAGGTTTATCTAACAAATAACTTAAGCGTTCAAGATCTGCAATAAAGGCTTGAGAAAGTAATTCTGCATTCTCTTTCGAAAGTAATCCTTCAATTAAAGATAACTGGTAACGGCGCAACGTTTGCTGAACTTGATGGGCAGAAATGCGATCGTTTTGACTAAGTTTTAGCCAGTCAATCAACTGATTTGTCGTAGAGCCAGCCGCAGAAACCACCATTAGGTCATTAGGTTGGCTATAGTTCGTCATGATATTCACGACACGTTGATAACATTTTATATCCGCAAGACTGCTACCACCGAATTTATGTAACTGACGGCAAATCGGCTCCGCCTGTTGTTTAATCGCCACTACGCTCATGATCCATGGTTACCTTTTAGTTGCTGCATCAAACGCACTTTGCAAATCATTGATTAAATCCTGGCTATCTTCAATACCCACCGAGATACGAAGTAATGAGGGGCTGATCCCTGCTGTTTTTTTCGCTTCTTCTGACATACCTGCATGGGTCATGGAGGCAGGGTGACAAATTAAGGTTTCTACCCCACCTAAAGATTCTGCCAGTGTAAAGAGTGTTAATTGAGATAAAAAGAGTTTAATCACATCTAATCCTCCTTTTAACTCAAAACTTAACATTGCACCGAAACCTTGTTGCTGTTTTTTTGCTATTTGATGGCCAACATGATTTTCCAGTGCGGGGTAATACATTTTTTCGACTAATGGCTGTGTTTGTAAAAATGCTACTAATGCCTGTGCATTTTCTTGCTGAAGTCGAATTCGAGGTACTAATGTTCTTATGCCTCGTAATAATAAATAACTATCAAATGCGCCAGATGTGACGCCAATATTATTCGCCCACCAGCTTAGCTCCTCAAGCTGTTTCTGACACTGACAGATAACAACACCAGCGACAATATCTGAGTGTCCATTAAGATATTTTGTGCATGAGTGGACAACAATATCAGCGCCTAATGCTAACGGCTTTTGCAAAACAGGGCTCATAAAAGTGTTATCAGCAACCACTAATGCACCGTGTTGATGAGCAAGCTCACTGATTTTTTGAATATCCGTTATTCTTAAAAGAGGATTACTTGGTGTTTCGATAAAAACAATTTTAGGCTGATGCGCTAAAGCCTGCTTAAGTGCAATATCATCATTTTGATCAACAAAAATCACACGATAAGCGCCACGCTCTTGCTGGCTGTTAAAAAGACGATAACTTCCTCCATAACAATCATGAGGCGCAACAATCACATCGCCGGGTTTTAGAAAAACCGTACAAATTAAATGAATAGCTGACATTCCACTGCTAGTGACAACTGCCCCCACTCCACCTTCTAGCTCGGCTAATGTCTTTTGCACCATATCACGCGTTGGATTACCTCGACGAGAATAATCATGATCACGAGGCTGATTAAATTCTAAAAAATTATAGGTACTAGAAAGATAGATAGGCGGTACGACACAACCAAATTGAGTGTCTTCATTTAGCCCATTATGGATAGCAATTGTTGCTGTTTTCTTCGTCATACAGGCACCTTGTCACAGCGATAAGTGGAGAAATCTGCAACAGCATATCCAATTAGACACCAAGACGTCAATACATCTAGCCATCTAAACTCCTTTACGGATAGATTAAGTAATGGAATAATACCCAAATTAAGAATATCACCAGTGACTGTTACTTTTTCTCTCACCTTCAGCCAGAAGAGTCGGTGGTTTTAGAAAAGTCATGATAAACTGGTATTGCCCATCAGAATGTGGGTTAACCCTATTCTGACTTCAACTAAATGATATTAATTAAGGTAATCCATGGCTGAATGGAACGGTGAATATATCAGCCCTTACGCTGAGCATGGCAAAAAGAGTGAGCAAGTTAAAAAAATTACAGTTTCAATTCCATTGAAAGTGCTAAAAATTTTGACTGATGAACGCACTCGCCGTCAGGTTAATAACCTAAAACATGCAACCAATAGTGAATTATTGTGTGAAGCATTTTTGCACGCATTTACCGGACAGCCTCTCCCAAATGATGAAGACTTACGTAAAGAACGTAACGATGAAATCCCTGAAGAGGCAAAAGAAATAATGCGCCAGCGCGGGGTTGATCCCGATACTTGGGAGTATTAATCAGCGTCAGCTTTTGACTGATTGCTTGATTAACACGAACAAAAAAGCCCAAAGCAAAAAACTTTGGGCTTCAGATTAACCCCCCTAGCTTTTAGCGAGGGGGTTCTTTAGGTATTTATCGAAGATTGTTCTCATCAGCCACATGAATAAAATTCAGCAACACATCATCTTGAATTAAATTTTTAGGTCTATTTGTCATTACCCTAGACGAGATATACGCGAACTTGCTTCATCAAGATGACTACGTAACGCTTTAAGGCATGGAGAAAAATTGTCAGAAAAACAATTACAGCTCTCAGCTAAAGTATAAAACTGCTCGGCTAACTCTAAACATTCCTGCCAAACTTCACTGCTGATCCCATCAAGTAATGTCACTGGACGAAGTGTATTGACTATTTCACCACCGGGCTTAGGCGCAAATCCCATTGGTAAAATATCGTAGGCAGGTGAAAGCTCGTATGGGCGACCATGTCTACTGATAAACGACAAATTGCCATGGTGCATATCAGTATTCCCAATCAACATTCCAAATGCCCAACGACGTGCCGTGCTAATCGCAGCATCTGGATGAACTCGTTTTTGCTTAATTAACTCATTAACTAATACTGGCCAAGGCTCTCTTGCTCGTCCTATAAACTCAGCATCTAGTGCTTGTAAAGAAAAAAGACCTATACGACCTAGTGGACCTACACGATCAAATCGTGGGATTTCGAGGAAACGTTGCCCTTCAAAATCAAATACCTCTGTTTCAACTCCGAGTACTTTTAATGCCAGATGCTCAGCTTGAAGCAGATCACGCCAACGCTCACTAACAGCATTATTGTCAGGCGCTGTAAATTTTACGATAACATGACCTTTCTCTGTATAGGTACAGAATTTGGGTTGCTCCCCACCAGCGGATGAACCAGGCTCCTCTCCCGAACTAACAGCTCGTGCTAATGTGGGATAAGTTTTATCACGTTCAACAATTTCTGGTATCTGCATACTCAAAAATTGATCTCTTGCCTGCTCTCCTATTAGCAGATTTCCCACTGCATCATGTCCATGAATCAATAATGCTCTGATTATATCGGTATCAGACCAACGATCTGGATTTTGGGGCAAACCAAGCTCAGCCGAATAAGCAGAAGCATAAGCTCTCCCAAGATATCCTTGGGGGCGCATATCCAATAACCACCACGGCAAACCTTCACTATATCGGTTCACATTATCTATCCGCTCCATAACAAAACCTTCTGGGAAAACTGGCGTCAATTTACCTAGAGGCTTAACTTTACCTTCTTCATTTATGCGATAAATAGGAACTGAATTGAATCCACGAAAACCATCACGTAAAGCATATTGAATAGAAGCCCCTGAACCAATTCGCACAATATCATCACTTAGTGCGTTTAATGCCCGTGATAATGTTGGCTGACTAATATTAATTATATCAGTAAGTTGTCTTGCTGATTTAGGTTCACTGCGTAGTATTTGCCGTATCAATTCAGAGCGTATTGTCATGATATTAATTGCTTTATGAATAGATAAATGAATAGATGGATGAATAGATAATTTATCAGTTGTGATCTGGCTTGTCACTACCAAAAGCGTTATCTAAAAAGAGAAAACTTTGCCCATAAAAAAAGCCCAAAGCAAAAAACTTTGGGCTTTTTTTCAATTCCGAACTGTCTGCAAGATGCCAGACTAAGCTGACATCTTGTGACAACAAATATCTTATTTGCTGCCTGGAATTTTGAAGCGTTTGTTGAACAGATCAACACGACCACCAGTTGCAACATCACGTTGTTTACCAGTATAGAATGGGTGGCATTTGTCACAAACGTCCAGATTCAGGTTATGACCTGCAGTGGAGTTGATTTTCATAACGTTACCGCAAGAACAAGACGCAGTAATTTCTTCGTATTTAGGATGGATATCTTTTTTCATGGAAAACCTCTACTAAGGCCGTGTCGCCATTCAGCCCACAGCCGAACACCACACGTCGTGTTGATTGAAATTAAGTGTTTGGTAATTTATCTACCAAAGGGGGCGGATCATACAGAATATCCACTAAACGCGCAATGAAATCTGCACACTTTTTGTGATATTCTTAACGTCATCTTTTCGCTAAAACTCTCGGAAACCCTGATATGACCATAGTTCAGGTAATTTTACCTGTACCACTATTCTCCTCTTTTGATTATCTGTTACCAGGAGGGATCGATGCGCCTGTTATCGGCAGCCGAGTGATCGTGCCTTTTGGTAATAAACGCCGCTCTCTTGGTATTGTCAAAGGGCTTAGTACACACAGCGAGTTTCCTATCGAAAAGCTAAAGCCAATTGATGA
This sequence comes from Proteus appendicitidis, assembly GCF_030271835.1. Taxonomy (NCBI): domain Bacteria; kingdom Pseudomonadati; phylum Pseudomonadota; class Gammaproteobacteria; order Enterobacterales; family Morganellaceae; genus Proteus; species Proteus appendicitidis. Next base: position 115,406 of record NZ_CP127389.1, on the reverse strand, counting down.
GATCCTTGATAGCGAAACACTCTTTCCGGGTGTTTTGTGGGATATGTTAAATTGGGCATCGGCTTATTATCACTACCCGTTAGGGGAAGTGCTATTTCATGCTATGCCGATTTTATTACGACAAGGAAAACCCGCAGAATTCACACCATTATGGCAATGGTATGCGACTGAAGAAGGGATTAATCTCGACCTCAATAGTTTAAAAGGGGCGAAAAAACAGCAGCAAGCATTAGCAGCCCTTCGCCGTACACCTTTATATCGCCATCAACTTGATGAGTTTGAGATAACGACTGCAACACTTAATAACTTAAAAAAGAAAGAGTTTGCGGATCTGCGCCCTATTCAACCGGCCCCCATACATTGGCACAATGATCTTGCGGTTCAAGGCGAACGTTTTAAATTAAACACAGAACAAGCTATTGCAGTAGGTGCAATCACCGCACAGGCCGATCAATTCTCACCTTGGTTATTATTGGGTATTACAGGTTCAGGCAAAACAGAAGTTTATTTGAGTGTGTTAGAAAAAATTCTCGCACAAGGTAAACAAGCACTGGTACTGGTGCCTGAAATTGGCTTAACTCCTCAAACAATTCGTCGTTTTAAGGCTCGCTTTAATGCGCCTGTGGATGTGCTTCATTCAGGATTAAATGATACTGAACGCTTAGCCGTTTGGTTACGAGCCAAACGAGGTGATAATGCCATTATTATCGGTACACGTTCGGCACTACTAACCCCTTTTCAGCATCTTGGTATTATCATTATCGATGAAGAGCATGATGGCTCTTACAAACAACAAGATGGTTGGCGTTATCATGCGCGTGATCTCGCCGTTTTTCGTGCAAAACAAGAAAATATTCCTATTGTTATGGGAACTGCAACCCCATCAGTTGAAACCAGCTTTAATGTTGAGCAAAAAAAATATCAACAACTCACCCTAACTCAGCGTGCAGGTAATGCAAAACCCGCAACAGAGCATTTAATTGATTTAAAAGGGCAACCACTGACAACGGGGCTGTCTCCCATTCTGATCAAAGCAATAAAAGAGCACCTTAATGCGGGTAACCAAGTGATGCTCTTTTTAAATCGCCGAGGATTTTCACCTACATTGCTATGCCATGAATGTGGATGGATAGCAGAATGCCCTCGCTGCGATCACTATTATACTATCCATCAAAAACATGGCATGTTACGTTGCCATCAATGTGATAGCCAGCGACGCATTCCAGCACAATGTCCACAATGTGGCTCCACTAATTTAATCCCCGTAGGATTAGGAACAGAACAACTTGAGCAAGGGATTGGTGAATTATTTCCTGATACACCAGTGACGCGAATTGATAAAGATACAACAAGTCGCAAAGGCGCTTTAGAGCAACAACTGGAAGATATTTATCAAGGTGGCTCACGTATTCTTATCGGTACACAAATGTTAGCCAAAGGGCATCACTTTCCTGATGTCACCTTAGTGGCTTTACTTGATGTGGATGGCGCTCTGTTCTCCAGTGATTTTCGTGCAGCCGAACGCTTTGCTCAGCTTTATATACAAGTATCAGGTCGAGCAGGTCGTGCGGGTAAACAAGGCGCGGTGTATTTACAAACCCATCAGCCTGATCACCCTCTATTACTGACATTATTAGAAAAAGGCTATGACGCTTTCACTAAAGAGGCTTTACAGGAGCGACAAGCGACTTTTTTACCGCCTTATTCTAGCCATATTATGATCCGCTCTGAAGATCACAATAATCAGCGTGCGCCTCAGTTCTTACGACAGCTCAAACAGTTTTTCGAACAACACCCAATGCGAGATGCTAATTTATGGATAATGGGGCCAGTTCCTGCAATTCAAGCTAAACGAGGAGGCAATTATCGTTGGCAATTATTGCTCCAGCATCCTTCACGAGGTTATTTACAAAAATTACTGTCTGTCACTTATCCTCAGATTGTGGCTTTACCTGAAAGTAAAAAAGTGAAATGGAATATTGATGTGGATCCGACAGATTGTTGATACTCTCTTTTGGATATTTTTGCATATATTTTGATCGATTTTATCTTGAGAGCCAAATTCCACCAAATACTCATTACGCCTCAAGACTATTTATCAATTTTGCGAACTACCTCATAAAAACGATTGGTATCACACTTTTTATGCAAACTAGGTAACAGTATCTATTTAAAAAGCGGGTAGAATAACAATTTAGAATATTTCTTGAATTAAAAACCGTCGATAAAATCCTTTTTTGAATATTGGCGGTTTTTTTGCAATAAAAAAGCAATCGTTTAACTAAACCATCCAAAAGGGAGGTATGGGGTTTGCAACAGAATAATAAAGATAATACGCAAGCAACAATGAAAGATGTTGCCCTTGCAGCCGGCGTGTCCACAGCAACTGTGTCACGTACTTTAATGAATCCGGAAAAAGTATCCTCACAAACCCGTCAGAAAGTTGAACAGGCTGTTCTTGATGTGGGCTATTACCCACATAACCTGTCAAAAAATCTTAAGCGTAACGAGTCAAAAACGATCCTTGTGATCGTACCTAACATCAGCGATCCGTTTTTTACTGATGTTGTGTGTGGCATCGAAGAAACCGCTGCACAACATGGTTATCTCGTGTTAATTGGTGATTGTAAACATCAGCAAAAACATGAAAATGCCTTTATTAATCTCATTATCACCAAACAAATTGACGGTATGTTACTTCTTGGCTCACACATCCCCTTTGATGTTTCCAAAGAAGAACAGAAAAATTTACCGCCGATGATCATGGCAAATGAGTTTGCGCCTGAACTCGAATTACCTACCGTGCATATTGATAATCTCACGGCATCTTTTAGAGCAACACACTATTTACAGCAAATGGGTCATAAGCGTATTGCCTGTATTACAGGCCCTGAAGATATGCCTTTATGTCGTTATCGTTTGCAAGGCTATATTCAAGCCATGCGTAGAACGGGTGTACCTTTGCGCGAAGATTATATTATTCGTGGTGATTTTACCCATGAAAGCGGTGCAGAAAGTCTGAAAAAACTGATTTCTTTACCGGAGCCACCGACAGCCGTGTTCTGTCATAGTGATATTATGGCAATTGGCGTTATGTGGCAGGCGAAAAAATTAGGATTAGAGCTACCTAAAGATCTCTCTGTGATTGGTTTTGATAATCTTGATATCACTCGCTATAGCGAACCTGCTCTGACAACAATGGAGCAACCTCGTTATCAAATTGGTCGTGAATCTATGTTGTTATTACTCGATCAACTACAAGGTAGACCTGTTGCACCCGGCTCTCGCTTATTAGATTGTGAGCTAATTATAAGAGAGAGTGTCTGTCGGCTTAAAAGCTAGGCAAAACACACTATGTTAAGTAACATATCGTTTGTGATACCTATTCCTTTAATTATCAGCGAATCGAACTGTGGCACAACGAGACTATGTGGGACGAGGGCAGACATCTGCTCGTCGTAAAAAGACAACGAAAAGTAAAAACAAAAAGGCTGCTAAAGGGCTGCCTTTAACGACGCTTATCGCGGCAATCGCTATTGTGGCGCTGTTTATCGGCGGCCTCTATTTTATTACACATAATAAAAAAGAAGCCGTAGAAACAATGCCAACCATCACTGGGCAACATCCAGCGAATAGCCTACCGCCAAAACCGCAAGAGCGTTGGCAATATATTAAAGAATTGGAAAATCGTCAGGTCGGTACACCTTTACAGCCTGAATATCCTTCATCGGGTAGCCAGATTAATCCGAAAGCAACACTTTCGCCTGAGCAGTTACGTTTTTTACAACAAATTGAAGCGGATAAGCGCCAACCTGCCGTTCAACTGCCAGAAGTGCCTTACAATGGTGAAGTACCACGCTCACAAGTGGTTGTAACACCACCTGCAACAATCCCCCCTTCTGTTACACAACAGCCGGTACAAACTCCACCACCGCAAGCACCTGTACCTGCAATTGTTACACCGCCTAAACCTGCTGTGACTGAAGCAAACTTTTTAGTGCAATGTGGCTCTTTTAAAAATACCGAACAAGCTGAATCAGTGAGAGCAACGCTGGCTTTTTCGGGTGTTGAAAGCCGAGTAACGAAAGGTAATGATGGTTGGATCCGCGTCTTATCAGGTCCTTACAGTAAAGAACAAGCCAACTCCATAAGTAGACAAGCCGCTGGAGCTGGCGTATCAGGTTGTATTCTTCGCGCTTCTGGGGGTTGAAAAATAAATTTTCTCCCCCACCTATAATTCTAATTCACACAACGGTCAGTGCCTTATCTTAAATAAAGGCACTTCCCGTCTCTTTTTTTTATTGATTAAACCAGGGGCTGACTCATGACTACAATCGTAAGTGTTCGCCGTAAGGGCCAAGTTGTAATCGGTGGTGATGGACAGGCGACGATGGGTAATACCGTCATGAAAGGCAATGTTCGCAAAGTACGCCGTCTTTATAACGACAAAGTCATTGCGGGATTTGCTGGCGGCACTGCTGATGCTTTTACTCTTTTTGAACTGTTTGAGCGCAAACTAGAACTTCACCAAGGGCATTTAACTAAAGCTGCGGTAGAACTTGCTAAAGATTGGCGCACAGACAGAATGCTACGCAAATTAGAAGCGTTGCTTGCTGTTGCAGATGAAAATACATCTCTTATCATCACAGGTAATGGTGATGTGGTTCAACCAGAGAACGATTTAATTGCTATCGGTTCTGGTGGCCCTTATGCACAAGCAGCGGCTAGAGCTATGCTAGAAAATACTGAACTTTCTGCACGAGAAATTGCTGAAAAAGCACTTAGCATCGCTGGAGATATCTGTATTTACACTAACCATAATGTCAACTTTGAAGAACTCTCTTCAAAAGAGTAAGGATTAGAGAGCATGTCTGAAATGACTCCTCGCGAAATTGCCAGCGAACTCGATAGATTTATTATTGGTCAAGATAAAGCGAAACGTGCAGTGGCGATTGCCCTACGTAACCGCTGGCGTCGTATGCAGCTTGATGAAGCGCTGCGTCATGAAGTAACACCTAAAAATATTCTGATGATTGGACCGACAGGTGTCGGTAAAACTGAAATTGCACGCCGTTTAGCAAAATTGGCAAATGCACCTTTCATCAAAGTTGAAGCAACTAAATTCACCGAAGTGGGTTATGTGGGTAAAGAAGTTGATTCTATTATCCGTGATTTAACCGACTCTGCGGTCAAAATGGTACGTAGCCAAGCTATCGATAAAAATCGTTTCCGTGCTGAGGAAATGGCTGAAGAACGTATCCTTGATGTCCTTATTCCACCAGCAAAAAATAACTGGGGCGTAGCAGAACAAGCATCTGAACCGTCAGCAGCACGTCAATCTTTCCGTAAAAAATTACGTGAAGGTCAGTTAGACGATAAAGAGATTGAAATTGAGTTATCTGCAACACCAATGGGTGTTGAAATTATGGCTCCTCCAGGAATGGAAGAGATGACTAATCAATTACAATCTATGTTCCAAAATTTAGCAGGTCAGAAACAAAAAGCGCGTAAGATGAAAATCAAAGATGCGTTTAAGCTTATTGTTGAAGAAGAAGCTGCTAAATTAGTTAATCCTGAAGAGCTTAAACAGCAAGCGATTGATGCAGTAGAACAACACGGTATCGTCTTTATTGATGAAGTAGATAAAATCTGTAAACGTGGGGGACAAAGTTCTGGCCCTGACGTTTCTCGTGAAGGTGTACAGCGCGACCTCTTACCACTGGTTGAAGGTTGTACAGTTTCAACAAAACACGGTATGGTAAAAACAGACCATATTCTGTTTATTGCATCAGGTGCTTTCCAAGTTTCAAGTCCTTCTGATTTAATTCCTGAATTACAAGGACGTCTGCCAATTCGTGTTGAACTTCAAGCGCTGACAGCAGAAGATTTTGAGCGTATTCTAACTGAACCTAATGCATCGTTAACAAAACAGTATGAAGCATTAATGGCAACCGAAGGTGTGTCTATTAGCTTCACCGAAGACGGTATTCGCAAAATTGCTGAATCAGCATGGCGTGTAAATGAAACTACCGAAAATATTGGTGCTCGTCGTTTACATACTGTTTTAGAGCGTTTGATGGAAGAAATTTCCTACGATGCTAGTGAACGTCAAGGTCAATCAGTATTGATTGATGCAGAATATGTGAAACAGCATCTGGATGAGCTTGTCGCAGATGAAGATCTGAGTCGATTTATTTTATAATCAACTTGTGCGATCCTTATCAGCAATATTTACGTGGGAGGCTTGCCTCCCATTCTTATTTTTATAATAACAACGAACACGAGTATCGAATTTCAGCATGAGCTCTCTAAATTCCACTAGCCGGACTCAAGCCTGGCTTGAAAGTTTACGACCCAAAACACTGCCTTTAGGGTTAATTGCCATTGTGACGGGTTCCGCATTAGCGTATTGGATGGGTCATTTTGAGCTACCTATTGCATTGCTTGCTATATTGACAGCGGGAACATTACAGATCCTATCAAACCTTGCCAATGACTATGGTGATGCCGTAAAAGGAACAGATACTGAAGAACGTTTAGGGCCACTACGTGGAATGCAAAAAGGCATAATCACAGCGGCTCAAATGAAAAAAGCGCTGATCCTAAATGTTATTATTTCCTGTATCTGTGGTATTGCACTTATTATTGTCGCCTGTAAAAAGCCAGAAGATGCTATTGGCTTCTTAGTAATGGGTCTGCTCGCTATTGTTGCCGCAATTACTTATACCGTGGGTAAACGCCCTTATGGTTATATGGGGCTGGGAGATATCTCTGTTTTAATTTTCTTTGGCTGGTTAAGCGTCATCGGAACTTATTACTTACAATCCAACACCTTTGATATTGTTACCCTACTTCCTGCTACAGCCTGTGGTTTACTTTCTGTCGCTGTTCTAAACATTAATAATATGCGCGATTTAGAAAGTGATATTCAAGCAGGTAAAAATACATTAGCTGTTCGCTTAGGTCCTGCTGGCTCCAGAACTTACCATACCTGTGTTATTTTTCTTTCTATTGCCTGCTTAATTATCTTCACTCTCCTTTATATGCATCGCTGGACAGCGTGGTTATTTTTACTCGCCACCCCGATACTTTTACTGCATATCAAACGAGTGAATGCCGATCACTCTGGTGAGGCGATGCGTCCCCTACTCGAACACATGGTAAAAGCAGCACTATTAACTAACGTTCTTTTCTCTTTAGGTTTAGTTTTAGAATAATTTCACTCGATTGTTGATTTGACTCACTGAATTTTCAGTGAGTCTTTTGCCAATCGCCCCTGTTAAGGGATATACTGGACTTTCCTGTGGCAACCTGACGTAATCTCCTATGAAATATGATACTTCTGAACTCTGTGATATCTATCAAGAAGATATCAATGTCGTAGAACCGCTTTTCTCAAACTTTGGTGGTCAAAGTGCCTTTAACGGGCAAATTATCACCGTTAAATGTTTTGAAGATAATGGCCTGCTTTATGACTTACTCGAAGAAAATGGTAAAGGCCGTATTCTTTTGGTCGATGGCGGTGGCTCTGTACGTAAAGCCTTAGTTGATGCTGAACTAGCACAACTTGCTGTTTCTAATGAATGGGAAGGCATTGTCGTTTACGGCGCTGTACGTCAAGTGGATGCATTATCAGAGCTTGATTTAGGTATTCAAGCAATGGCCGCTATTCCTGCGGGTTGCCAAAGTGAAGGCATTGGTGAAAGTGATATCCGTGTTAACTTCGGTGGTGTTACCTTCTTCTCTGGTGATTATCTTTATGCTGATAACACCGGGATCATTTTATCTGAAGAGCCATTAGGCTTAGATGAAGATTTGATTGAAGAGTAATTGTTACTTTTTATCTGTGTTTTATCTGCGTTCTTACGATTTCAATACTCAAAAGCCACCTAACGGTGGCTTTTGTTTTTTTAGACTTTAAGCAAATAAAGACAATTATTGCACGTCTTCCATTTTGCCTAACAGAGCGCGTAAACGCTCTTGCCAACTTGATTGCTCTTGTTTCAACTCTTCATTTTCACGAACAAGGGCTTCGCGTGATCCTTTCGCTTCTTGAACTTCTTGGTTCAGCGCATCATTTTTTTCTTTTAGCTCTTCGATTTCCATCTGTAATAATGTGATGGTATCAATTGCTTGTTGTACTTTTGATTCTAACTTCTCGAAAACTTCAAATGACATACTGTAATCCCCCATATAATCGATACTTCCGATTGTAAGTAGCCTATCAACAACTGTCTAGCATCTTCCGAGGAATTACATTCTTTTTTCAATTTATCAAAAACACTGGTCAGATCACATTACAAATGTCGATCAAGTCACTAATTAAGAGCGTTTTCACTCATTTTCTTGATGAGACACACAAATTTCAATTTCGCTTATTCTCGTTTACGCTCATTAACGATAAATTCACAGTTATCTTTTCAATTCGAAAAGAATACTAACAATAAATAACCCTCTTTCAGGATAGAATATATGAGCCAGACGAAAACCTCTCTTATGGGTCAATGCATTTCTGAATTTATCGGAACTGCGTTGCTAGTCTTCTTCGGCCTTGGTTGTGTTGCTGCAGTACGTATTGCAGGTGCAGAGCTAGGGCTGTGGGAGATAAGTATTATCTGGGGGCTGGGTGTTGCCTTAGCCGTTTATCTTACCGCGGGCACATCTGGTGCTCACTTGAACCCGGCAGTTACCGTTGCATTTTGGTTATTTGCTTGCTTTGAACGCAGAAAAGTTATCCCTTATATTATTGCACAAATGTTAGGTGGCTTCTTTGCCGCTGCTATTGTGTATTTTATGTACTACAGTGTTTTCCTCGACTACGAACAAGTTAATGGCATTGTCAGAGGCTCACAAGAAAGTCTCTTCACTGCCGGTGTATTCTCTACTTATCCTGCAGCTCAAATTTCCGTTGCACATGCCTTTGTTGTCGAAGTTATCATTGCCATTATCCTTGTTGGCTTAATTTTAGCCTTAACTGATGATGGTAACGGTGTACCTAAAGGTCCATTAGCACCATTATTAATTGGTATCTTAATTGCCGTAATCGGTGGTGCATTTGGCCCATTAACCGGATTCGCCTTAAACCCAGCTCGTGACTTTGGTCCAAAATTGGTTGCGTACTTTGCTGGCTGGGGTGATATTGCACTGACTGGTGGACGTGATATCCCTTATTTCTTAGTTCCAATAATTGCTCCATTTATCGGTGGTATCTTAGGTGCATTGGCTTACCGTAAATTAATTGGCCGTCACTTACCTTGCGATACCTGCAAAATTGAAGACGATAAATAAAATTAAGAGCAATATTGTTGATTATCAGAACAGGTTACTAACATGACAACAGAAACAAATACATCGAATACCGAGAAAAAATATATTGTTGCACTGGATCAGGGTACAACTAGTTCACGCGCCGTAGTCATTGACCACGATGCCAATATCGTCAGTATTTCACAACGTGAATTTACCCAAATCTATCCTAAGCCAGGCTGGGTTGAACACGATCCAATGGAAATTTGGGCAACACAAAGTGCAACCTTAGTTGAAGTATTAGCAAAAGCAGATATTCCATCCGACCACGTTGCAGGTATTGGTATCACGAACCAACGTGAAACCACCATTGTATGGGATAAAGAAACGGGTAAACCTGTTTATAACGCAATTGTATGGCAATGCCGTCGTACTGCGGATTTCTGTACTCGCTTAAAAGATAAAGAAGGTGTTGAAGAATATATCCGTCAAAACACGGGTTTAATGGTTGACCCTTATTTCTCTGGTACAAAATTAAAATGGATCCTCGACAATGTCGAAGGCGCTCGTGAAAAAGCAGAAAAAGGTGAACTGTTATTCGGTACTGTTGATACTTGGTTAGTTTGGAAAATGACACAAGGTCGCGTTCACGTTACAGATTTCACTAACGCCTCACGTACCATGTTATTTAATATCCACTCTTTAGATTGGGATCAAAAAATCCTCGATCTGCTGGATATTCCTCGCAATATGCTACCAAAAGTAGTGCCATCTTCAGAAGTTTATGGCCAAACAAATATTGGTGGTAAAGGCGGTACACGTATTCCTATCGCCGGTATGGCGGGTGACCAACAAGCTGCACTTTATGGTCAACTTTGCGTACAAAGCGGTATGGCAAAAAATACCTATGGTACTGGTTGCTTCTTACTGATGAATACAGGTAAAGAAGCGGTTCGTTCTAATCATGGTTTGTTAACAACAATTTGTTGTGGTCCTCGTGGTGAAGTGAACTATGCCCTAGAAGGTGCGGTATTCGTTGGTGGTGCTTCTATTCAATGGCTACGTGATGAGCTAAAACTCATTGATGAAGCCACTGACTCTGAATACTTCGCAACTAAAGTTAATGATACTAATGGTGTCTATGTTGTGCCTGCCTTTACAGGCTTAGGCGCACCATATTGGGACCCGTATGCCCGCGGTGCTATTTTTGGTTTAACCCGTGGTGCTAACCGTAATCACATCATTCGTGCAACCTTAGAGTCTATCGCTTATCAAACGCGCGATGTGCTTGATGCAATGCAAGCTGATTCAGGCGCACGTTTACAATCACTGCGTGTTGATGGTGGTGCTGTTGCCAACAACTTCTTAATGCAGTTCCAATCCGATATTTTAGGTACGCGCGTAGAACGCCCTGTTGTTCGTGAAAGTACCGCATTAGGTGCCGCATTCCTTGCAGGTCTTGCTATCGGTTTCTGGAGTGATTTGGAAGAAGTGAAAAACAAAGCTGCTATTGATAAGGAATTCCGCCCTGGCATCGAAACCACTGAGCGTAACTATCGCTATAACGGCTGGAAAAAAGCTGTCGCTCGCGCTCAAGAGTGGGAAGATCGCGGTTAATTGCAGTAAAGGTTAATTGCAGTAAAACAGTTTGAGAGAGAAGTAGCCTAGGCTACAAAACCAAAATGCCGAGATTTTTATCTCGGCATTTTTTATTTTAGTCAGTGCATCAATCAACTAAATAGTATGTTCTTCATGGCTAAAACGATGCGCTAAAGGAAGCCAACAAAGCATAATCGCCACTGACATAGCAAACATAATCATACCTAAACTAAATTGATTATGCTGTGGCAGTAAAGCAGAAAACCATGTTGCGACACCAGAACCTACATTTTGTAAACCGCCCACCAGCGCACCCGCTGAACCCGCTAAATAAGGGAATGGCTCCATCGCCCCTGTTGTTGCTAATGGGAATAACATGCCAGCACCAAAGAAAAACAGTGCCGCAGGTACTAGTAATGTCCAAATATTAATAATATTTAGCCAACCGGGGACCCACATTAAAATCCCTGCGGATAAACAACAAAACACAGAATGCCACATCAGCTGTACAAAGGTTTTACCTTCACGGCCAGCATACCAAGCCCCAAAGAATGCGGCAGGAATAGGCAAAATAAATAATATACTGATAGTAATACTATTTAATCCGAGTACTCCACCCATTAACACACCGCTTGATGCCTCAAAAACCGCAATACCTGATAACGCACAAATCAGCATAATTAAAAAGGCGCTAAAGGTACTGTTTGAAAGTAGTAAGTAAAATGATGACAACATTTTACGTTTTTCAACTTGTACAGGACGTGTTTCGGGCATCCAACGATACATACAAAAAAGAACGCTACTTCCCAATAATAATAAGAAGATATAACACGCATGCCAGCCAAAGAAGTGAGCGACAACACCACCAATCATAGGCGCTAATAATGGGCTAACTAAAACCCCCATATTTAACAAACTATTGGCGTAACGTAACGCTGTACCTGTATATAAATCACGAGGTTGGGTACGTGTCATCACGCCTGCAACACCCGTTCCCATCCCTTGTAAGGTACTTGCAATAACCAGTGTGGTTAAATTTTGCGAGAAAATCGCCACTAGTGTTGATAAGCAAAAAATTGTCATACCAACTAAAATAACAGGACGACGCCCTACTTTGTCGGAAATAGGCCCATAAATTAGCTGTGAAAAACCATAAGAAAAAAGATAAGCCCCCATTACTTGCTGCACAGCCCCAGTTGGCTCACCAAAATAAACGGCCATATCAGCAATAACAGGAACATAAATAGTTTGAGTCATTTGACCCACAGCAACCAGTGCAATTATCAATAATAATAAATTTGCATGCTCTAACTTTCTCATTTCTTTTCTTTGCTCAAGAATTTCAGATAAATAAATTAACGGACAGGCGCACACTACAGAGAATTTACAAAAATAAACTCCGCAAAATGTATGCCTTTTCAGAATGAGACTAAGTTAACAAATTTGGAGAAATTTGCGAGATAGCCAGCAATTTTTGTATAAAGATTAATGTCAGAGAAATACACCATAGTTGTCAATATAAATGTACATATTGTGTCATTTATTGACAAAATCTTAGATTAATCACATCACCACACCATCTTGATAAATAAAAAACCGCTTCCTATTTAGAATAAATAACCAACGTAAGCATGTTTATCAAAAGGAGATAATCTCTATGGCTAATTGGGTGAATGGAAAAGTAACTCAAGTTCATCACTGGACTGATGCGTTAATGAGTCTTGTCGTCAATGCGCCTATTGATAAGTTTACAGCTGGGCAATTTGCAAAATTAGCGCTAGATATTGATGGTGAACGAGTACAACGAGCCTACTCTTATGTGAATGCACCTAATGATCCCAATTTAGAGTTTTATCTGGTGACTGTACCTGATGGAAAATTAAGCCCTAAATTGTGTGCGCTAAAAATAGGTGATGAAATTCTTGTGACCGAACAAGCTAGTGGCTTTTTTGTATTAGAAGAAGTCCCCACAGCAAATACACTTTGGATGCTTTCGACAGGCACCGCTATTGGACCTTTCCTCTCTATTTTACAATTAGGTGAAGATCTCGCTCGATTTGAAAATATCGTTCTTGTCCACGCTGTTCGATATGCTAATGACTTAAGCTATTTACCTTTAATGGAAAAACTCGTTGAACGTTATCAAGGTAAATTACGCATTCAAACCGTTGTCAGCCGTGAAAATCATATTGGCTCCTTAACAGGGCGCATTCCTGCACTCATTGAAAGTGGTGCTTTAGAAAAAACGGTAGGTCTAACCATCAGCCCAGAAGAGAGCCATATTATGTTGTGTGGTAATCCTCAAATGGTCAGAGACACTCAACAACTCTTAAAAGAGCAACGAGAAATGCGTAAGCACTTACGACGAAAACCCGGGCATATCACCAGTGAGCAATATTGGTAATAAGGCAAAAATAAGGGTGAACTTATTTATTTCACCCTTATTTGTTTGATTTAGTAACATCAATTAACGCCAGCGACGATAGTCCACTTGATCAGTCTGTTTACCAAAATAGTTTTCACCGTCATTACCAACAAATACACCGCAATCAAGCAACATAATCATCCCGATAAACGAAGGCAGAAAACGCCCTATCGCCCATTGCCAAAATGGCTCTAAGCTACTGGTATCAGCTAATCCTAACATCACCGCAAGTAAAAGTAATAAAAGCCATATTCCTCTTTTATTTCTGTCATGAAGTCTTTTGGTAAAAATTGCGCACAATGGATAAAAAATAGAGAAAATCAATATCCACGTCACAATGGCAGGTAATGGATAAATCATATCATTGATAATAAACAGGCCTAAAAAAAGAGCAAAACAAGCACCTAAACCAGCCCAAAAATCACGACGTCCAATTCGTCCTTTGAATGAAAATGCCCAATGTTGTAAGGTCATAAATTCTCAATAATTTACTTAATTTGTGAATTACACTGTCCATTTGGTATCAAATAATACAGACTAGCCAATAACAGCACAGACAAGCGGAGGACAGATGATAAAAGCAAACATACTTTCTACGTTATACCTGATAATCATTAGCATTGCTCTTTGTTTGCCAACTTCTGTTTTGGCAACAGAGATGTCAGTTGCACAAAAACAGCCCGCTAAAGATGATATTGCTTATCTGAAACAAGATGCACCTGTTTTTGAGATAACTATTCCAGAGCTAAGAGCTAAGTTCAATCAACAAAATCCGTTGCTATCGCTTAATGAATATAAAATCATCACTAATCACGATATTGCGATCCCTCTTGTCAGAGCTGCAACGCGTATTACGCCTTATATCTATTCATCTGCAATATTAGAGCGCGGCAGCGAAAAAATAAAAAGTTTACAACTCACGCTGATCCACTCCCCTGATTCACCTGAATTAGAAAAGATAAATCGCGAGCTAACAACACAATACATCATCACTTTGATTGCTCAATTTGACTCATCAATAACTCAAGAGCAAATTCAAGAGGCGCTCAATTTATTCGCCTTTAAAAATCAAACTTCTGATTATATTAGCCATGATGTAGGGGCCATTCGCTATATTATTGCCCATGAAGATAATCAATTAACTACCTTCGCCATTGAACCGATTAAGCTTTCTTTAAACAGCAAGATCGTTTCAGCAATTCCGTGATAAAAAACAAAGCTATTCTATTCATTGTTCTCTATACTGTTGTGCATCAACAGAATTCGTGTTTATTAGCAAACTAAATTTAAACCACTCGGTTGGAGGAAAAGTTATGCGCCATCCATTAGTCATGGGTAACTGGAAACTCAACGGCAGCATTCATATGGTTCATGAATTAATTGCTGCATTACGTAAAGAAGTTAGCGGTGTTGCGGGTTGTGATGTTGCTATCGCACCACCAGCAGTTTACCTATGCCAAGCACGCCATGAAATTGGTGGAAGCCGTATTGCATTAGGTGCTCAAGATACAGGTGTTAACTTATCAGGTGCTTTCACTGGTGAAACTTCAGCAGAAATGCTGAAAAACGTTGATGTTAAATACGTTATCATTGGTCACTCTGAACGTCGTACTTATCATAAAGAATCTGACGAGTTTATCGCTCAAAAATTCGGCGTGTTAAAAGAGTTAGGTTTAACACCAGTATTATGTATTGGTGAAACTGAAGCTGAAAACGAAGCTGGCAAAACTCAAGAAGTATGCGCTCGCCAAATCGATGCGGTGTTAAATGCACACGGCGCAGCAGCATTTAAAGATGCAGTTATCGCTTATGAGCCAATCTGGGCTATCGGTACAGGTAAATCTGCAACTCCAGCACAAGCTCAAGCTGTTCATAAATTTATTCGTGATCATATTGCGAAGAAAGATGCCGCTATCGCTGAACAAGTTATCATTCAATACGGTGGCTCTGTTAACGATAAAAATGCAGCAGAACTGTTTGGTCAACCAGACATCGATGGTGCATTAGTAGGTGGCGCTTCACTGAAAGCGGACGCATTTGCCGTTATCGTTAAAGCAGCAGCACAAGCTAAAGCGAAAAAATAATTTTTATCTTTCTGGCTTAAGCCGTTAATCGATAAAAAATAGAGAAAATCACCTTACTGAATATAAAGCAGAAGGTGATTTTTTTGTTTCTAGTCGTTTGATCAGCGACGACTTATTTCATCAAACACACCACCTGTCGCAAAATGTATTTTCTGTGCAGATTGCCAATCACCAAAAACGTCATTAAGCGTAAATAACTCTAGTTTTGGAAAACTGCTTTGGTATTTTTCTGCTATCGCTTTATCTCTAGGGCGATAATAGTTTTTCGCCGCGATTTCTTGTCCTTCTGGTGAATAAAGATAGTCTAAGTAAGCGGTAGCGATTTCTCGCGTGCCTCGCTTATCAACCACTTTATCAACTACTGACACCGTCGGCTCTGCAAGAATAGATATTGATGGTGTGACTATCTCAAATTTATCTGCCCCTAATTCATTAATCGCTAATAAAGCTTCGTTTTCCCATGCAATCAATACATCACCAATACCTCGTTCAACAAAAGTGTTTGTGGCTCCTCTTGCACCTGAATCTAACACCTCAACTTGCTGATAAAGTGCTTTAACGAATGCCTTAGCTTTTTCACTGTCTTGATGATTCGCTTTTAATCCGTAGCCCCATGCCGCAAGATAGTTCCATCTTGCACCACCAGACGTTTTAGGGTTTGGTGTAATAATGGAAACTCCTGGTTTAATTAATGAATCCCAATCTGTTATTTGCTTAGGGTTTCCTTTTCTCACCAGAAAAACGATCGTTGACGTGTAAGGGGCTGAGTTATCAGGAAGTCGTTTTAACCACTGTTTATCAATACTCCCTCTTTGAGCGATGGCATCTATGTCATAAGCCAGTGCTAAGGTAACAACATCCGCCTCAATGCCATTGATAACTGATGTCGCTTGCTTTCCTGAGCCGCCATGTGATTGACGAATAGTGACTCTATCTCCCGTTTTCTGCTCCCAATACTGGCTAAATGCTTGGTTATACTGCTGATAAAGCTCTCTCGTTGGATCATAAGAGACATTCAATAATTGAATATCTTTAGCCCATAAAATATGAGAAAAAAGTAATGTCGCTAAAGCCGTTGATAATAAACCCCATCGTTTAAACATAGCTATCCATCCCCTATCGTTAAGTATTTAACTAGGCTGACAGAAAGTTTTATAACGATGAAATAACAAAAAGCCGATGGATATACACAACAGGAATATAGCTATCAATATAAAGGAGATAAGAAGAAACCAAGGAGGATAGAGATCGCTAAATGAAATGTTTTCACTCGAGAAGCTGCCCTGATACAAGGAAAATGTATCAGAGCAGTTCACGAATAAGGATAAAACTCAGAAAGGCTCTGGTATTACGGAAGATTAATTAATACAGTTTTTTCGCTGTTTCATACCAGTCAGCTTTAAAGACACGTTTCATATTCATAACCGCATCAATAATATCATGGTGAACCAATTTTTCGTTTTGAATACCAACACAACGACCGCCGTAGCCTTCTAATAGCAGTTGTACAGAGTAAGCACCCATGCGAGAAGCCAGAATACGGTCGTAAGCAACTGGAGAACCACCACGTTGGATATGACCTAATACCGTTGCACGCGTTTCATGTTTAGTTTCAGCTTCAATAAAACGCGCTAATTCATGCACATCACAAACGTGTTCAGTGATTGCAACGATGGCGTGACGTTTACCACGTTCAATACCTGCTTTGATTTCTGCCAGTAATTCATCACGATTAAAAGGTAATTCAGATTCAGGCAGAACAACAAATTCACAGCCCCCAGCGATTGCCGCAGACAGTGTTAAGTCACCACAGTAACGTCCCATGACTTCTACGATAGAGATACGTTTATGAGATGTTGAGGTATCACGTAAGCGGTCAATGGCTTCAACAGCGGTTTCTAATGCAGTGAAATAACCGATGGTGTAGTCAGTACCCGCAACGTCATTATCGATGGTACCCGGCAAACCGATACATGGAAAACCTGCTTCCGTTAATTTTTTTGCACCTAGATAAGAACCATCACCACCAATAACAACTAAAGCATCAAGCTCATTTTGTTTCATGTTTTCGATGGCAACAGCACGCACATTGTCTTCACGGAATTCAGGGAAACGAGCAGAACCAAGGAATGTACCACCACGATTGATCATGTCTGACACGCTAAAACGGTCGAGTTTTTTCATGCGATTTTCGTATAGCCCCATATAGCCATCCATAATCCCATAAACCTCTAAACCTTCACTTAGCGCGGCACGAACAACACCACGGATCGCAGCATTCATACCTGGTGCGTCACCACCACTTGTTAAAACCCCAATTCTTTTGATCCCATTGACCATGATTACCTCTGATTCTTATTCGATGTAATTATTGCAAAATTGTTGGAATAACTTTTTATCTCAATACCGGCTTATCTGGTATAATTTTCCGATATCGCAAATGCTGAATTGATTCAACAATACCATTGTACGCATATTTTTTGCCAGTTCATCATTATCGTACATTTTTTTTCATAAACTTGATGCGCATTAAACTAATCAGATAGCTTGTATAAATATTATACTAGTCTATCTCAAATACATTTCGCCAATAAGTTAACACTTTTTATACAGACACTTTACTGCCTTTTTGCATTCACCTCAAAAAAACGCTATTTATGCTAAAAATAGCATCGGCATCTTTTGATAAATATTCAGTTTTCTCTGGTGTGATATTCTATCTACCGTTTATCTCTCTATTTTGTGATGTCATTCTTGCAAAGAAACAAATGATCTAGGGTACATTTGTGGCTAACAACAAAGTTCTCTGGTTGATTTACCGCTTTTCAATCTAGGCTGAAGTGAAACTCACACTTAATAAGAGGTTTATATTTGATTTAACGGGTTATCCAGGCAGGAACCTCTACAGTACAAGTCAGGTGGGATAATATCATCGACGGCGGACAGATTTTACCTGAATCATCAGAGGCATTGTTGTAGGTCAGCATGAAAATCATGTAGACTAGTGTAGTGTATCTCCACACCTTAAAATATAAGAATATAATTTATGGTTCCTGAGTTATTTCAGCTTAATCTCCCTACTACAAATTACTCACATCCATTAGAGGAATAAAACTCCTTACATAAAATAAACAAAATTATATTGTTATATTAAAAAATTATTTCACACTCTATTATGAGCTCTACATATCATGAATAAAGAAAGTAAACGAAAAATTAAAGTTGGTCTTATCGTTGATGAGTTTTTTGGAGCCGCAAATACTCGCTTTGGTGGATATGGTTACTTAGCAAGATATTATATTGCTAAGTATTTAAAAAATGAAGAATTCGAATTCGATGTTTTATTAGGTAAGGGAAAAAGTCATTTCTTTGCTGAAAAAACAATTGTCGATGATGTAGCTCTTTATAAACTTCCTCGTAGAAAATGGTTTACTCAACAATTTTTAAAAAAGAAAGACTATGATGTTTACTTTAGTGTTGAGCTTACACACGATAATGTATTAAAAAATGAACTAGATCCATCTAAACGCCTTATTCTTTGGATACAAGACCCTAGACCTATGTATGAATGGGATGAAATTTTCACAGTAAAATTAATTCCTGAAACATCTTACTACAACCAAAAAATCTATGACCTTGTTCATTCTTGGTACAAAGAAGGAAGAGTACGATTCATTACTCAAGCTCAATGCCTTAATCAGAAAGCTATTGATTTATATAATCTAGATAAAAATGTTCCTATTGATTTTGCGCCAAACCCAATTGATATTGATTACAATTTTGATGTTTTAACTTATCCCAAACAAAACAATATTGTTTTTTTAGGTCGTATTGCATCTGTTAAGCGTGGCTGGATTTTTTGTGAGATTGCAAAAAAAATGCCTGAGTACAATTTTTACGTTTTAGGTAAAATATTCAGAGCAGATGATAAAAACCATGACATCATGTCTGAATATGAAAAAATTCCTAATCTTCATTTTGTAGGGCATGTTGAAGGTGAAGAAAAGAACAAATATCTACGTGATGCAAAAGTGCTAGTTAATAGTTCTATCCATGAAGCACTTCCAGTTTCATTTCTTGAAGCCTTATCTTTTGGAACATTGCTTGTTAGTAACAGAAATCCCGATGACTTAACATCTAAATTCGGTATCCATGTTGGAGAGGTTCTTGGTAATGGTTTTGATAAAGTAGACTTATTCGTAAATGCAGTTAGAGAACTCATTGAGAATGACGAAAAGAGAAAAATGTTATCAATAGAAGCCATTGATTATATTAAAAAAATTCACAACGTGGATGATTTTATAAAAAATACACATGCAATCATCAAAGATGAGCTGACAAAATAAAAACCTACTAAGGGAAATAACACTCTTATATTTCCCTTAAAATATTACTTATATAAAGAATATTACATGAATAATTTCATAATTAGCTTAAAAGATAATAATGAAGATAGACGTACACATATATCTAATCAATTCAATTCAAAAAATATTCCATTCTTATTTTTTGATGCTATAAATAAGAGTAATTTAGATATTTCAGAACGTTTAAATATAAGCTTTAATAATCCTAATTTGACTGCCGGAGAAAAAGGTTGTTTTTTAAGCCACATATTTTTATGGAAAAAAATTATTGATGAAAATATTGATGTAGCTGGAATTTTTGAAGATGATATTTACCTAGGGAAAAATTCTGAAGAATTACTAAGAAATTATTCATGGGTAGATGAAAATATTGATATTATAAAAATTGAAAAATCTAATGATAAAATAAAAACATCCATTAGACCGATAAAAAAAGTCAGTGATATTCAAATTGTTAGATTAAAAAGTCGGCATTTAGGTACTGCAGGATATATTATCACAAATAAAGGTGCTCATTTTTTATTTGATAAAATATCTCAAAATCCCATTAATAATCCAATAGATCATGAAATATTCAATGATTTATTAATAAACAATGAATATATTGTTGGGCAAACTATGCCTTGCTTATGTATACAAGATTTTGTTTTAAATAAAAATGACAATAATTTTCCTAGTATTTTAGAAGATAGTAGAATTCATCGCGTTATACATAACAAAACAGGAAGTAATAATAAAACTATACGAGAACTATCTAGACTAAAACAACAAATTTTAGATTTCACACTAAAAAATACAATAGAAAGAAAAGTATACTTTTACCTAAAATAGAGCTGATATAACTAAAAATATAACGAACAAAAAAAAGCCCCTCTCCAGAGGGGCTGCAAAAGACAGGGATGGTGTCCGAAAATAGAATTTAACTCTTTGTTTTTATTGAATTCTAATAGTACACCGTCCACCAACTGTCCACATCCACGAAAAAACGACCACATTGATACAAAACTAGCCCCTTACTTTAGGGGCTTTACTTACCACATTTCGTGTCTCATCATTAGAAATTCTTAAGATTCTTCTGTTTATCGTTAGAAAGGAAAAAACATGGAATTTCTATTTATTTTATCTATAACATTATTCGTAATATCTATTGTCTGCATAACTCTAGGAATGATAAAACCTAGCATCATCAAGTTAAAAAACCGCAGGCAATCATTTATTGCTTTTCTTGTTACCTTCGTCTTATCAATCATTGGGGTTCTTAATTTCGCTCCCGATACCCCTAACAACCAAGTCAACGAAACACAAGAAACAATAACCGATTCTTTTGTATGCAGTAATAAAAATGCAATCTACCCCACCGTCACAAGCATGATGGAAGATTTTGGAGACTATCCTTCTGATACTAATGCATTTGAAATTATCAGTGAATCACCTCTGAAAATTCGATTATCAGCAACCGCTTACGATAATGATCCAACTGATGTAAAAGATAATTTAGCAAAGCGCGCCCTTATGTATGGAGTATTACGCACATTTATCAATACAAATAATAATGATGTGACAGTAGTGTCTTACCTCATTAATAATGATAATCACCAAAAACTTAAAGATAGCCCTGAATACACAACTACACTCACTAAAGATCAAGCATTAAAAATTACTCAGAAATATATTCCAATCAATTCATTGAATGATTTAATTGATGAGAATTGTTCATTTACAAAACAGTTTAATGAATTACGTTATGACGATAGCGGTAAGAAAGGCTTTGATAAATTCTTTAATGAATTAACGACAAATAAATAAAACAACGCCCGGAACACTCCGGGCATTTTCATCAAATCGCTAATGCCTGCTGACAATACTTATCAAGATGTGGCTCTACTCGCTCAACAATTGAGGCTTTGAAATAAACCGTGTTACGGTTTCATGGCTGACGAACGTTGCGCCACAATTGATATTCTGGCACTGGTTATAACGTTCTTTGGTATCGGAAGATATTTGCTGACTACTACGAGTATGGGCGGCATGACCACAAACAGGACAAATCATCATAAACGGGTTACCTCTTTATGATGTGGAAATTACCTGTAATTATACACAGGCACTATTCCTTATCCATATCTATATCACTGCTTTTGACTTCTAATTCTAACGAGGTGGTAAATCCGCTATTGTTCAGTGAATGGCTCACTGTGACCAATGTCCAATAGGCTTCATCAATTTCAGGTTTAAATCCGCTGACTTGTACCGGTAATTCAGGAAAGAGATCCGCTCGCCCTTTCGCAAGGGTAATACTAAAAGAGGCAACGCCCCGCTGTATTTTTTCCCACGCGGCTTTCGCGGCACGTTCGGCATTGGTTTTACTTGCGTAAGTATGAGACAACACCATCACATTACCTTCTTCACCAACAAGATACTCCCCTTGTTTCTCTTCTTCTTTTTTCGGTTTATCGGTAGTGGGTTTTCTGCGCCTAATTTGTGATTGTGTTTTCTCTTGCGGTTTACGGGTGTTTAAATAATTGGCGGTCACGCCAGTGTAAGCACCTCTATCCACCAATGAAAAACGGTGCCCATCTCCTACACTGCGGGTGATTTGTACTAGCGGTAATGCTTGACCACTGGCGGTGGTATTTCCCCCTTGCACCATAAACAGCAAACTCCCGTTTTTAACACAGGCGGTGGCACCATTTAATTTCCCTAAGCGCGTTAAAAAACTGCCGTCTGACTCATTGGTCTGGTCGATATGTTCAATTTTTACCGTATCAAGACCAGGATCAACCACCGCCGTGACATTATTACGCCCTGCAATGGTTCTAACGATATCGCCTAATGTTTTTTGATGGTACGACATTTCGCGGCGCACATTTAGCGTTGCCCTAAAGTCGGCACTACGAGCGCGTAATGTCATTTTATCGGGTACACCTGAATGCTCTATCTCATCGACCGTAAACGAGCCTTTATGAATAAGGTTTTCACCTTGCCAACCAAGATGTAAAGTTAATACCTCACCCCGCTTTGGCATCATTAATGCGCCGTCAGAATCATCTAACTCAATATCAAGCCGGTCAGCTTCAAAGCCCCGATTGTCCGTTAATGAAAGCGAAATTAATCGCCCTTGAATTTTGGCGCTGATATCTTCGTCACCAGCAATTAACACGAAAGCCGGCGTGCTACTTTTACCAGTGATCATTTCTGGCAACATTATGATAAAACCCCTTTAATGGCTTCACCGGCACCGTTCGCCATCATACCTAATTGGTCGCTTAAATCTCCCAACATCTGACTGATGGAGTCATCCACCCGTTTTAATGTCAGCGAGAAATCAATTTTTCTGGCAGCACCATCTTGGAAAAATTCGGTGTGGGTGCGTTGTAAATCGGTGATCACAAACATGCCGTGAATAGTGCCCGTACCATCAATAAATGACCATGCCTTACCGCTATCCGCCATTAATTCTAATGCCAGCAACGACACCTTACCGCCAGTTAATGAGGGATAAAGCGCACCCGATAAGGTGATCACATCAGTATCAGGACCAATAAATTGTTGTGCCGGTCGGCGTGCGACACGTTGAGTAAAACCATGTCGCCACGTTTGTTGTTTTTGTAGCGATTGATAAGGCACTGTGCGTAACTCAAACACAAATACCCCAAGTGCTGCCATCATTACCACACCTCATTATCTTGATAACGGCTATTTAATCGTGCTTGTTTGTCACGCTCACGACGCTCAATTTCCGCAATGACAAGCTGTGCGATATCTTGCGCGGATTGATTTGGTTGAGGATGAATATTAATTTCATAATGTGCCGGCGCGCCTTGATAACGCTGTTGTTGAATGTTCACGTTAGCCGGTGCCGTGCGATAGTTTTCAACCGGCAAACTGTGCGGGTGCAACGGGGCATTTTGTGCCTGTAATGAAAAGGCACTGCCTAGCGATAATGCGGCTGTCGCTAACATGGCGGTGTGCTTACGGCTGGTGATATTCGCAGGACCCTCAACAATTTCAGGACCATTTTCGCCGGCAATACCAAACTGACCACGCGGGATATAACCGCCTGAATCATACATACCGGCAAAGTTGCTATTGTAAGAATCTAATGCAGACTGCACTTTCGGATCGGATGTTTTAGCAAATTCCGGTGTCAGTGCTTCTTTGGCGGCGGTTGCCAATTCCCCAATGCTATTTTTAAAGTCCGTCCATTTGTTTTTTATCCCCTGAATAATGGAATCAATCAGGTCACTACCGAACTGTAAAAATTTAGCCGGCAACGCTTTAGTATCTTCGACAATTTCATCCCATTTAGTCGATATCGTTGTTTTAAGAAATTCCCATTTTTCTTTGGTGTACTTAACGATTTGATCCCAATTGCTATAAATAATCCCCGGTAATGTTTGCGTCATGAAAAAGGTTTTAATGCCTTCCCATATCCCTGAAATCACAGATTTAACAGATGCCCACGCGGTTTTGGTATAGCCGACAATACTATCCCAATGTTTTGCAATTAAGCCCGGTATCGTCCAGTTAAAGAAGATGTATTTAATGGCTTCCCATGCCATTAAAATGGTGCCTTTCAATGCTTGCCATGCGATAGCGGTGCGCTGTTTAACAGACTCCCATACTTTGGTGACATACGGCTCAATCTTATCCCAATTTTTATAAATCAGATAAATAGCACCCGCAATAACAGCAATAGCCAACAAAATAGGGTTAGCTAACATGGCTTTACCCAATCCTAAAAATGCACTGCCTAATAATTTTATTGGTTTTAATAACAGAGCGAGTGCGCCACCGCCTTTAATGCCTAAAATTGATAGACTTAATTTCGCGGCGGCTAATGGTCCTAACATTGCGGCAATGGATAACGAGAGAATACCGAGCGTGGTAATTATGCCGGCTATCGCTAAGCCCACCATAGTCAGTGTTTTTGCCAGCTCAGGATTTTCTTTCATCCACACACCCACATTAGAAATCACACTGGTAATACTTTGTGATATCTGACGCAATGGGCTATCAATGCCGTCAAAAATCTGAATGCCTAAATCTTCCCATGCAGATTGTAGGTTTTTCATATCCCCGCTTAAGTTGTCCGTCATGGTGCCCGCGACTTTTTGGGCTTCGCCTTTAGCTTTCTTTAAGTCGGCAACAAGGTTTTGCAACTCCCCCTTACCCGCTTGTTCTGCCAATACCGATAACGCGGAGAAGGCTTCTTCACCAGCAATATGTTTAAAGAATCCCGCCCGTTGCGCATTACCCATATTGGCGGTTTTCTTATCCAATTCAGCTAATAACTCAGGAAAGTCGCGTAAGTTGCCTTTGGCATCACGAGTCTTAATGCCCAGTTCTTCTAACGCTTTCGCCGCTTGCTTAGGTGGCTCCGCCAAACGTCCTAAAATTGCCCGCAATGAGGTACCCGCCATTGAGCCTTGAATACCGGCATCACCCAATTTACCCGTTGCGGCGGCTGCCGTTTCTAAATCAACCCCTAACCCTGACGCCACCGGTGCAACGTATTTCATCGTGTCGCCAAGCATCGTCAGACTGGTATTTGAACGGGTAAAGGCACCGACTAACACATCACTCACTCGCCCCATCTGATCCGAGTCGAGTTTAAAGCCGGTTAAAATATTTGAGCCGATATCTGCCGTCGTACCTAAATCAATATCACCCGCCAATGACATTGCCAATGTACCCGGCATAGCATTTTTAATTTGTTCAGGCTTAAAACCTGCCATTGCATAGAATGCCTGACCTTGCGCCACTTGGTTAGCCGTAAATGCTGTGGTTGCGCCTAGCTCTCGCGCTTGTTCACGCAACATCTTAAATTCATCGGAGTTTTTATCTAGACGCGTTAATGCCTGCACCTTTGACATACCCACATTAAACTCATACCCCGGCATTAAGGTTTGTTTCGCGGAATACAGCATACCGGCACCGGTTGCTGTCATGGTGGCACCGGTGCCCGCCATTTTATTTCGCACATCAAGCGTCTTTTGATACTGCGATTTAGCCGCCGCCATGCGCCGTTCTTGTTCGGCACTGCGCCTTAATTGGTTTTCCTGTCGGCGTAGCTGTTGCGTGGTGCGTTCAATATCACCATTGAGTCGCCGTTGTGCTTGACCAAGCTGGTTAGTGGAAATACCATTCGCTTGTAGTGCCGAGCGCTGTCGCTGTGCCGACTGCTGTAATTGCTCATACTTGGTTTTGAGTTGCCCCGCTTCCCGTTGCGCTTTTTTAAATGCCTCTAACTGTTTTTTTGTGGGATTTTCACTATTGGCAATTTCTTTGGCGAGAGTAGCAACACGTTGTGTGGCGGATTGGTACGCTTGCTGTGTGGACGTTAACTGCTGTTTAATCTTGCGAAAGCCGTCAATTTGTGAGGCTTGCTGATTAAGTGTTTTTAACGAGTCACGCGATTGGCGCACAGCGGATGCCAATCGTTTATTGCTTTCTTGCGCACTGCGAAACGGTGCGGTTAATTTATCAACCGCACTCAGTACAACTTGTAATTTTAAGTTATTACTCATCCTGTTGTCCGCACCGTTTCGCCGCTTGATAGCGCCATGACAATAATTCTGAAAGGCTCATTTTGCCGGTGTCTGCCGGTGACCAATGAAAAATGACGGCAATATCTGCCGCCAGTTCATCGGTAGTTAATTCGCTAGGGAATCGGGCATAACCGACTTCGGTAATAAAAAATTGACCACCTGTACACTTAGGTTTACCAAGTCGCCCGCAGCTAAAGACAGCACATCGTTTTTGGTTAACGTTGGCATAGTAATACGCGGTAAGACTTGCATCATGCTATCAACATCCATATCCATTAACGGCTGTAAACGCACACCGCGTAATGCCCCTGAATTGGGTTTAAGCACCGTCACTTTTTCGATTTTGGTTTCACCGCGCATAAGTGGTTGTTCTAATGTCACCGTGGCTTGGTCACCGTTAACAACAACCCATTCAATTGGCTCTTGGTTTTGTTCTTTGATTGGCTCTTTCATGTTCTCTTTCCGAATTTAATTAAAGTCCCAGCGCGTCACGCTGTGCTTGTAACAGGTCTTTACCGTCCACTTTTTCCACCATATTGACGATATCAATCTCAATGATTTCTTGACCGTCCATCACTAACTTGTAGTACGTGGGTTTTACGGTGACTTTGGTTTGTGTGTTATCGCCCGATTTCCAGTTACCCGGATCGATTTCGCTATAACGGCCACGCAGAACCACTTCAACCGCGAGTACTTCCCCCGTATCATCACGCTGATAAGCACCACAAAAACGCAATTGAACCGCATCAATAATAGACGCACCCCATTGTCGGTAAACGTCAATATCAGCACCACCGAGAGTAAACTCACTATCAAGCGCACCGTCATCAAGACCCATATCAATTTGCACCGAACCATTCATACCGCCCCCGCGATAAGCTTCTAACTTGCGGGTGATTTTGGGTAATGTGAGTTCTTCGGCAACACCCACATAATTGGTGCCATTCATAAATAAATTAAAATTCTTTAGCTTGCGTGGTAACGCCATGATTTACCCCTTGATTTTGTTACCGAAATCCATCAGGTATTTATCGGTAATACGCTGACGTAACATCAGATTTTCCATTGGTGGCACTGGTGTATAGTCATAATCCAGTGTGAGCTTGCCGTCTTTAAGTTCTTCTTTGCTATTTGATGTCGGGTCATACCAACATTCACCGCCTAACAAATAGCCCTGACTGACCAGTGAACGTAATTTTGCGTTGATGGTTTCAACGATATCCCGCGCCAAAGACGGTGTTAACGGTTTATCAATCGCCCACATTTGCCCTTCTGCCATGGTGTCAGCAAGGACTTGCGCGCTACGGGTATAAGATTCAAAGGCAAACAGCGGATCATCCGAACAGGTACGCGAACCCCAAAAACGAAAACCATCACGGCGGATAAGTGTCGTCACCCCTTTTTCATTCAGTAAACCGGCATCAGTGGCAGGGTCTTGTAAATCCCAATAAATATCCTTAGAAATACCCGTCACACCATTAACGGTGATATTGGATAGTGTTTTATGCCAACCGATATCATTGTCTAACTTGGCACGCAGACCTAGCGCACGCGCCGTGGCATAAGCGGTTGATTCGCTGTTAGTGGTACTATCCCATGACGTGAAATCAGGAAAAATCACCATCAATTCACGCTGGCCAAAGTTGTCACGGTACTTGATTGCTTCGCTGATATTTTTACAGTCGTAAGCAGACACATAGCCAAAGGCGCGGAGCTTTTGACAAATCACCGCAATCTCATTGGCAACGGCTAAAGTATCGTGACCGGGTGCGCCGATAATACGAGGCTTAATGCCGTGTTGGGCTTGTGATGCTAGCAGTGCTTGCAACCCTGTTTTTAGCCCTTCTTCGGTAGTGCCACCAATAATATTAGTAGTGGTTTCTGCTTCACTTTCGCCTTGCTCTACACGCACCACAACAGTGATGGGTTTAGCCTGATCGGAAATTGCTTTTAAGGTGCTGGCTAATGTGCCGGTTTTTCCTGCTTTACCGATAACCTGTGATACATCAGTCAGTAAGATAGGTTTGTTTAAAGGAAATGTTTTTTCGTCCGCATCATCAGCGGTGCAAACCACGCCGACAATAGCGGTGCTGATAGTGCGAATGGGGCGGGTGCCTTCGTTAATTTCAATAACGCGCACACCGTGATGATAATCTTGTGCCATGCTCACGGACTCCTATAACTGTGTCCGTGTAGCATGAAAAATTAGTGAGTAAATTGCACGAAAGTTGGATTCTTTGAATGATGGCACAACGGCTATTCTGGCTTTTCTGGAAATTCAATATCTGGCGCTAATTCTGGATTTACATCATCAAGCTTGACTGTGTAAATTTCCCATGCTTTCAGTAGCCCGACCTCTACTTCATTTGCCATTTCTAATTTAATTTTTCGCTCTAATTGCACAATGCGATTTTCAGCTTCTTGTGATAACTCTGTTTTTTGTTTATTAGCTGAGTTAATTTGAGCTTCTTTAATAGCTCGCTCATCAGCAACCCAGCTTTCACCATTCCACTTATCGAACTCACTGTTCGGCTGTAATAGTGTTAATGTATCAGGTAATGATCCGATAAAATCAATGTTTACTGGTTGCATTGTTTGTATGTGATATGCAACAAGTCCGCGATAGTCATCGACAATTTCCCATGCGCTACCATCAACTTTACGTCTAATGGCTTGATTTTCTTTTTTTGGCAACTTAGGCTCATCTAGGTACGCACCCGATTGAAGAGAAACATCAAACATAACGTTTTCCATTGTTGCGCCCATATATTCACGAGTCTGAGGGTGTGATAAATAACATTTCACCCAACCAGCAACTTCCGCTAAACCATTCTCACCAATTTTTCCGTCTTGAATGTCTAAATTATATTTTGTCATTATGCTGCTCTCACTATGTATAGAAATGCAATATTACGTGGACGAGTTTCGTTACCGTTAGCGCCTTCTATTTGCTGAAATATTCCATAACCACCTTGGTTATTGGTGCCAGAACTACCGATCCACTCAACCTTTTGCTGGTACTCCTTGGCAACTGGACTGTCGTTATTAAGCATATTTGTTGATAACAAGCTGTTACCCGGCTGTGTGGACAATACGACTCGACCTGAATCGACACCTCTATCCGCATCTGATCCCCGGATAAACTCACCACGCAAGTCAGGTAATTTACCAGACGGATATGCGGTAGCTAGTTTTGGATATGTTGTCTTATTAAATGTCTGCCCTTGGCAAATTAGATAACCAGTAGGTGCTGTGGATAATGACCAAGGGATAGGGTGGGGAACCAGCTCAATATCATTAAGTTCTGATTTTAGCGCATAATCACCTATTGGTTGATATCGTCCATCAGATTGCGATTTTGTGTAGCTCTCACCCGCAAGAGCCAATGTTCCTGAGTTGTTAGGTAAGGCTATCTCGTTATTAGCATCCCCAATTTTAGTTTTAAATAAAACAACAGTATTACTCACAATTAAATCGACAGAGTTTCCTCTGAATGTGACAGATGAACTCCCCGTTGCACTAGTTGCACTATTAAAAACCTGAGTTTGAGTAGATGATTTATCCGCGTAATTCCCTTTCTGTTGATATTTACTATCTGACTCATTTTTTGTATAGCTATCACCTATCAAAGAATAGTTACCCTTTAATTGGTATTTAGCGTCTGATTCTATTTTTGTGTATGAAGTTCCAGCTAGCGCATAATTACCCGTTGGTTGATATCGTCCGTCAGATTGCGATTTTGTGTAGCTCTCACCCGCAAGAGCCAATGTTCCTGAGTTGTTAGGTAAGGCTATCTCGTTATTAGCATCCCCAATTTTAGTTTTAAATAAAACAACAGTATTACTCACAATTAAATCGACAGAGTTTCCTCTGAATGTGACAGATGAACTCCCCGTTGCACTAGTTGCACCATTAAAAACCTGAGTTTGAGTAGATAATTTATCCGCGTAGTTGCCGGACGCTTGCTTTTTACCTAATTCTTTCGTTACTAAATCAAGACTAGGTACTTTATTAACATCATTTCCCAACTGCTGAGAAACGCTAGCTTTATCCACTTTTTTATTAAGCTCAACATTCATTTCTGATGCTGTTGGGTATGTTCCTTTGGGTTGAAATAAGTCTGTCACTCCCTTTTGACTAATAACTTTTTCTTTTGACGCACCTACTTCATGCACAACATTACTGTTATCAAATTTCTTTTTAACATCTTCTTTTGTTGCATATTCTTTTTTAACAGTGTCTAAAATAGATTTTGATGCTGTTTCAATGGCATCATTGACAGATTCACGAGTCGCCAATATCACCGAGGGATCAACCTTTAACTCAACGGATTCGGTATGACTAACGGTTAATATCATGCGGATAGTCTGTGTTCGTCCGCTTCCCTCTTGCAATTGTGGCTTATAGGTTTCAGGGCAATTACCTACGGCAATTAAACTGCCTTCATCATCAAATAAACCAATCTCACGTATCCAGTAACCACCTTCGTTTTCAGGTATAACCTGTTCAGCGATAATCTGGCTGTCGTTTTTCGGATCAACAAATAAGGTATTTAATCCCGCCCGGCGTTTCTCACCGACGAGTTTAGTTTGTTGTGTATCGGGTGTGGGTAACGTTCCGCCACCGTCACCCACAGCCATTTGGGTGATTTTTAAGGTGGTGCCTAGTGCCGTGGCTTTTGCCAATTTATTGGCACCAATCACCGTTAATAAGGCAAAAAATTTAGCGCTCATGTACGACCTCAACTTTATCAATAATGTGTACTCCGACCGCCGTTAATGGCGCACCAGACACGGTAATTTCTTCTGCAAAATAAGGGTAAACCGTTAACTCATCACCGCTAAAGGTGGCGGCAGAGAGATAAAACTCACCTTGTGAATCAAGATTGATAGATAACCCTAATAGATGCCGACTAACAGGGCGTGCATCAGCGATCAAACGCTCTAATTCGTCATAAATTTCTTGAGTAATGCCGTTTTCTTGCACCCCAACATCAAGGCGAAATGTGCCCGGCGGGTCATCGGTTTGCCACCATTCAGTGACTTTGATGATGTAACCTAACGGCTCGACCACACGCTTAAGTGCGCCAATGGTTCCCTTGTGTCGGTGAATAAACATCGAATCCCGTACCACTTGGCGCTTAACAGACTCCGACCAGTTTTCATCCCATCGATCCACTGACCAAGCCCATGCAAGATATGGCAATAAATCAACGGGGCATGTACTAGCGTTCCATAATTGGCGTAAAGGCACGGGCAACGTCTGCAAGGATTGACAGGCAATGGCTGCAGCCTTTTCTAATGGGCTACTGCCTGATGGTAACAAGCTATTCATCCGAACCACCAATGGTTAAAGTGCTTTGAGTGCAATACGAGGCTTGAGTTTTATCCAGTACCACATCTTTGGTGGGTTGCTTTAATTCTACTCGTTGCACACCTTCCACATGCAATGCGGCATAAATCGCTGACAAACGAATATCACGCCCTAAGCGGTGTTGCTCTGTAATGTATTGCGTCAGACGTTGATTTGCTTCTTTGCGTATCGGCTCCGATTCGGGTCCCGGAAAGAGAAATAACGTCGCATCAATTTGATAAGGGATAATTTTTGCGGATTGTACTTTTATGCGGTCAGCAACCGGTCTCACATCTTCATCGTTTAACGCGTGCTCAACAATGCGCAGTAATTCTTCCGATGCAGTGCCGTCACCCTCACGAGATAACACGGAAATAGTGACATTTGCCGGTGTTGGACTGATCGCGGACACATCGGACACCCGACCATCGGCACTACGGGCATGAAATTCATAACTGCCCACCGGACCCGCAACACTTAGCCCCTCAAAAGCGGCGGGAATGCGTAAACGCAAATCATCGTCAGATTCTAAAATCGCTGGCGTGGGCGGAATAGTTTTGTTATTGACGGGGCGTAACACTAAGCGCGATAAATTATAATTCGCGGCTAACTGATCTAAATCTGCCCCTTTCGCATACGCCACCATCACCGCACGTGCCGACTCATTAATACGTTGGCGTAATAGTAATTCACGATAGACGTTTTCTTCTAACAGCTTCGTCAGTGGTTCAGACTCTAACGATAACGTGTTAGCCACCGCATCACGTAAATGCGTTGGCATCGAGGCAATCAATGCTGTTTTACGTTCACGTAATAATTGTTCTGCATCTAACGACTCAATCACATCGGGCGGTGTTAATTGACTTAAATTAATCGTAGGCATGTTATGTCACCGGTAGAGAGAAATTAATCGGTTGTTGGTTATGGGCGTAATAGCCGGTGATATCCACAATCACCTGTTCCTGTTGGCTATGAATATCAATAGCGGTCATTACTATACGAGGTTCCCAACGATAAACCGCGGTGTAACATGCCGACATTAATTGCAGTCGCATCTTGGCGTTAACAGGACCGTCAATTAAGTCGGCAAGCAAACTGCCATATTCACGGCGCATCAATCGGCTACCAATGGGGGTGTTAAAAATATCTCTCACCGACTGGCGAACATGCTCAATATCGGTAATACGTTCACCGGTTTGGCTGTTCATGCCGAGATAGTTCATTGCGGTTGTCCTGTATTACCATCACCGGTGCACACGCCACCGTGGGTATGAGTTGAAACCACCACACCGTTAGAAGACATTTGCCCACCAACATGGGTAATATCGCCAGTCATCGTGCCGCCTTTTTGTACCGTCAGTGATCCCGTGGTTAAGTTGTTGGTACAAATAACGGTAGGGGTATCTAAGGTAATTTTGCTTGTCGCTACACACGTAATGTCGGGTGATGTGACCGTGACCGACTCATTGGCTTCAATCACGGCAGTTTTAATTCCCGTGACTATTAGCGCCCCGGTTGCGGGTTCATATTCAATTACTGCACCGTCTTCATACTCATGACGGTGGGCGGTTAATGAGGTTGATGGCTCTGAAAAATCGTCACTAAATATTGCCGGTAACACAAACGAGGTGGTTAAGTCACCACCGATTGACAGCAATAACACTTGTTCGCCAACACTGGGCGCCCACCATGAACGCGAATGACCCGCACGCGCAGTGAGCCACGGGCGCCAGTCGGTTTCATTGTCGCCCGTTTTAACTCGACAGCCTTTTTCCGCACTGACATCAATCACAACGCCAGTGCGGATCAAGTTTTGTATTTTTCGGATAAGTTCTGCGATATTCATACTCGCAATGTGCAACGGGAAATAAAAAAACGCACGAGGTTGGGATTGTTTCAAAGACAGGACAATTAACGGGAAAGGAATTCCAGTAATTGATTTTCAATATGTTTAATATCCGCCGGTGAAAAGCCTAATAGCTTTCGTTCAGGGTATTGAATTTCTAATGACTTGCCCCGCACTCGCTCTTTTAAACCGTAATGATGCACCGCAGCAATGCCCGCGACTTGAGGGGCAAAAGAGAGGGAGACACCTTTATCATTTGCTGACATGCGCAAATAACGGGCGGTGGCTAAACGCTTAAACATGCGAGTCTGTTTATTGGGTTTTGACGTACTGATTTTGTCTTTTTTCACTTCAATAAAACGCAAAATATCGCGCTTATAAAAACTACGTTCGGCTCTCTTTTCTAAATCGTAGCCGGTGATCACTTCGCCCTTTTTCGTTTTACGCAATCGCCAATTTTTTAAACTGCGGGGTTGCCCTTTCCAGACAAATTTCATTCCTCGCAATACGGTAACCGTTGAGGCTTTACGTTTGGTGAATGCGGTTCCATCGGGATTTTTTTGCGCACGAATACGTTGTAAATTGCTTTTGCGTAAATCACGGGCAATTTCACGGGCTAGCTTTTTGCGCTCATTGGGTGACGCTTTTGCCAACATGGTGGCTAACGCTTGGGTTAACGGGCTGAAATCATCGGCGTTCATGAGCCACACTCTCCCAAATTTCAAACGGATCAGCCGGCTCTTCAATGGCACCGACAACGAGTTTATCCGCTTGCACATTAACGAGGACACGCTCAGTCAGCTTTAAATCAATGCTGATACTGGCGGTTTGGTGACTATCAATAAAGGCATCAAAGGTAAAATGACTTTGGCGTTTATCGGGATTGAGGAAAATATCAGGCTGATGTTTTTCAATCCAACCAATGATCACCGCCATTAACACATCTTGGTCACCGGGATAATCATCAATAATAATATTGAGATTGTATTGATACTCATAAGATTGACTACGGGCACCGGTTGCCACAATCGCCCCACCATCAATAAAGGTGTAGAGCCTATCGGGATTTTCGCCTAAATAAGCGACCTTTTTAATTAAGGTATCACGCAGGTTTGCAGGCTTTTTCATGGTTTAACTCATTGATGTATTGCAATAATCGATTTGTATAATCAATCAAATATTCCGTTTGTGCCTTATTCTCCGCCATCATTTCGAGGAGACGTAAATAATCTTGTTGAGCTGTTTTGGTAAGTCTTGCGGGGGTTGCATTACCCATGCCGGCGGTGGCGGTGGTGTGATTATCGGGGTTGGGGCAATCGGCTTTGATGTACACCCGTTTAGTATTATTGCGCAACTCATCATTAAGCCGGCTAATATCATTTTTTGCATCGGTTAGCGCCTTTGTGTGTTGTTTATCCAGTTCTGATAAACGAGTAAGTTCTTTCTGATAGTGCTCAATAGCATTTTTATGACTGATAACATTTTGCTTAAGGGCGAGGTTGTCACCCTTAAGCTGGCTATTCTCAGTGAGCAAGGCATCAAACTTAAATATCAGTAGCAAGCCCATCACGACCGCGACAATAATAAGCAGTACGTTCCTTTTCATCGTGGGATCTCAATATGAGGATAGTCAGGAAAGCGGGTTTCAACGGGTAAACTGGGATCACTTTTCCAGTTTTTACCAAAGCGCAATGTTACCCCCTCTTCATCTGCGGCTTGTTTAAAGGCTCTTAAAATCGGCTCAAAGAAATGTGGTTGCCATTCCATTCCCGGTTTAATCACAGAAGGTAAAATATCAATGGCATCGCCTGTTAAATGACGGCTGTTTAATGTTTTTGAAACACCCTTTTTGACGTTTTCTTTTTGCTTTTCGAGTGTGCGAACACCTTCAATCACTGCAAAGTCCGCCGTAGAAATGTCTAACGCACGATAAGCAATTTTCACTAACAGCGGGTTAACGCCACTAAGATTATTTTTACTGCGCTGACTAAAGATAAATTTACTCACCGGCAACCTTCCTTAAGAATAACTTTCCGACTGCGCTAATAAATGCTGACCCCATCCAGCCCGCCATGCCCGCTATACCGCCGGCAATTTCAGGTTGCCACTGAAAATAACTTGCACCGAATAAAATCAATGCCCCTGAAAACATAGAGACAACGATTTGCGCAAGTAAAATGGCAAAGCGGAACGGTTCCCCTTTCACTATTTTATTGGCATAACTGGCAATACCACCAAAAACCGCCATGCCGGCAATTAATAAGGCGGTAAACCAATTAATATTACTTGGATCTTTATAGGGCATCTTCTTCATACCTTCCCCCTTAAAGGGGTTAATCCCAAAGTTGTAAAATCGGTGTGGTGCTGTGTTGTTGGGGCGTGTCCGGTAACTCAATCGCAGTGCCGGTGGGTAAGATTGCCCCCCATTCAACCAGCCCAGGATTAGCCTCTAATACTTGCTCAATCATGCCGGATGACTGACCAAAGTAACGCCAACAAATATCATCTACGGTATCCCCTTGTTGGGTGTAAATCCGCATTAGATAAGCTCCACCGTGTTATGGGTTTCCCCTTTGATACGTTGTAAAGCCCATTGACCATCACGCCACACTTCATCAATCACCGGTGTCATGGTGTCGGCTTTTTTATTACCTTGTGCGGTGGTATCAATATCGCGATAACGTTCGATTAAACTGGCTTTTGCAAAACAGAACACCGCACGCTGATATAAAACCATCAGTTCACTTTCACCGTTAATCTGTTCGGCTGGCACGTCTTTTAATGTTTTCGCAGATTGACCTATGCGCCACTGATACAACTCGCGATTCACTTCAATCATGGCGTTCAGTAACGTGCTTTTCAGCCGTTCCGGTGTCACCGTGCCATCGACGCGAGTCTGCAATTGAAAATCACGAGTTTGAATATCAGGGAAAAAGCCATTATTTTTAATGGTTTCGTCTTTTTGTGGCACAGGGTTAGCAGAAACATAATCCATAAGAAAACCTTAAAATAGGTGGGCGGTGGACGAAAGAAAGCAAATTGCTTTTTCCGTGCCGCCCTGACGTGGTGTCACAATGCTTTTTCAGCGTCACGCTGGGCTTTGAGCACTTTATCGAGTTGCTTTAATTCGGTTTTAATCCCGACATTTATGTTTAACTCTAATGCTCGACTTAATACGCAGTAGCTTTCTTGTGGTCGATTATTATCGCGTAGCACTAACCCTAAGATTTTATAGAGTTTTGCTCTCACTTCATCGGGCATATCTTCATCATCAGTAAGGGCGCGTGTACGCTCTAACGTTGCTAAAGATACTGGTAATTTCACGGCATACGCTCGCATTGCCGAATCGGCAATTTCTTCGGCAATCACGGTGCCCGTGGTGCGGTTAACACCGGGGATCACTAAACGGTTAGCTAATGCATAAACGGCAATATCTAACGCCCCCTCATAATCACCCGCATCAATTTTCCACAGCAAAATCGTCATTAAGACATCATCTTGCACACCGCTACCACCGGACAACGCCCCATCAACCCACGGCTGATAATTGGCTAATATCTTGCGTTTATAAGCTTCTTTGCGTTCGCGTGACTGAAAATGTTTTAGCTCTTTTTTATCTGTCGCAAGACGTAACAGCATCATGTGATAGCCTTTCGTATTGCGACTAACATGCCCACCCAATTGAGTGGAGTGTTGCGCACTTAGGCTCATGCGGTGTTTTTCCCACGGAGATAACGCCATTATTTCGCCTTTTTATTTTCAGCCGGTGTTTCTTCTGTTACTGCGCTGTTGTCTGTACCAGTGTTATTTTCAGGCGCGATAACGTCAGTGGTTTCGGGTGGTGTTTCTTCGGCATCTTCGCAAACGATATTTTCAACCAATGCCACACCGCGGAAATCTTCAACCACGAAATCTTCATTGACTGACTCGTAGTTTTCGATGCGATCGCGTTTTGCATTATCCAGCACTTGGCGACGACGAGAATCTGCAAGGAAATAAATCGACAAATTATCAAGACGAGTAATAAAAAAGGCATTTTCAGGAAAGAACGGCGCACGTACAGCCGGCAAACCGCCAATACGTTTCTGACTGATAATGGTATCGGCAGCTAACTTTTCGCTGTTGTTTTGGTCTTTATTGACCAGTGGGAAGTATTTATCTGCTAACAATTTACGCCCACAAATCACAACAAGACCGGTATCGTCCTGATATTCTGGATCAATTGCCTTATCAATGGTGTCTTGTACTAACGCATCGAAATTTTGATACGCGCGCCCTTTACCAACATAAACCGGTTTGGCTGTTGTTGTACCGTCTTGCGTGATACTGCCCATCACATGTTCAGGGGCACGTTCACGGACTTTTTGTAACCAACCTGAATTCACATCTTGCAGTAAGGGGTGTTTTTTACGATCAGAGTTATCGGCGCGGTGCGTACCATTAAAACCAATCATAATGCGGTCTAATGCCTGACGGCGGATAATCGCATCACGGATACGGGTTTGAAAGTCGGTAAACTTCGCCCACATATCAATTTTTGCATAATCAAGGTGGGTGTCGTAATTGGTTTTCTGGCAAAGATAGCTGTTCTTTGTCAGCTTAATCGGATCGCTTGTTTCACGGTCTTTTGCTGTTGTGTCAGTGGTTCCCGCGATAGTCGAACCGATGCCTAAACCAATCGCTTCACCGACTTGCTCATCAACCGGCACAATATTAATGTGCGTTAAAAACTCCGCCGATTGCTGGATCGTAGTTTCTAATTTTTGAGCCGCAGACGGCTCAATCGGTACTTTGGTATCGCTGAACTCTTGGGCACTAACACCGTAAATTTTACCGAGTTGCGTCATATACGCATTAAATTTAAAACGAGTTTCTTTTTTCATGGCTTGTTCACTACCTTAGCAATCCGTCAGCACTTCGCCGTTATTTTCGCCACCCGTTGCCGGCGGACGATGTGAGAACGAGGCGTCTGTATTTTCAAATTGGTTTTTTAATTCCGTGAGTTGTTGCGTGAGCGCTTTTACCGCCTCGCTTTGGTCTGCGCTTTTTAATGCGGTAATTTCTGTTGAAAGGGTTTGCACTTCTTGGGCGCACAGCTCTACCGCCTGATGCACATCGGTAAATCGTGCATCATCACTGTGTTGCTTTTTAGAAAACATCTCTTTAATGACGCTAAAAAGACCCGGCTTATCGCTCTCTGGCTTTTCGTCAGTAAATTCGAGATGCGTTTCTTCTGCGGCAGTAAAGACGTTATCTTTGCTTTGTTTGCGCTCTGAAAATGGGCTACTTTGTGCACTGGCACTAAATTGCAACATTTCAGTGCCTAAACTCGCGGGGTTATCGGTCACTGCAAGACCGACCAGATAGGCTTCACCGGTATCTGAAAAACTCGGGTTAATTTCAACAGAGGTATAAACTTTTTGACGTTTTTTATTGAGTTCAATTAAATCAGGTGTCGGATTGATCACACCGTATAATGCCAACTTACCTGCCAGTGCCCCTTCTTTGATTTCCTCGGTATACACCGATTCCACATCACCAAAGCGTGGTGCCCATGAATAGTTATAGTGATCGACATTGACCCGCGCACCATAAACCGCGGGATCAAAGTTTTTCGCAATTTGGGTTAACCATTCGCGGTCAACTCGACGCCCGTCCGTTGTCGCCCCTTCAACACAAAGACGAACCGGTTTTGATTTCTTCGACATGCATTACTCCAGACTGCCGTTTATTCGTTGGTCTGTATGTTGTCGGTTAAAAGGGGCGTTAAACAATGGATAAGGTTTGTCTGAGATATGGCACAAAGGGAATGAAGCGAATCGGTGATCCGCGGTCAATAGACTAGCCGTAACTTAAGCAAGAAATAGTGATTGTGCAATGGCTATTACCGAAACATTTGATAACCGAAAAAAAGCAATGCACCTGTATTTTTCAGGTTACCGCATTGCCCGCATAGCGGAATCGCTAGGCGAAAAGGCGTCCACTATTCACAGTTGGAAACGCCGTGATAATTGGGATGAAATTAACCCTACCGAGCGCGCAGAGTTAACCGTTGAAGCGCGTTATTGCAATCTGATTTTAAAAGAGAGCAAAGAAGGCAAAGATTTTAAAGAAATCGACTTATTAGGGCGTCAACTTGAACGCATGGCGCGGATCAGAAAATATCAAAACGGTGGTAATGAAACTGACCTTAACCCTAAGATTGCCAACCGCAATAAAGGCGAACGCCGTCAACCAGAGAAAAACTTCTTTTCAGAAGAACAAATCGAAAAATTAGAAGATGAGTTTCGCAATACGTTATTTGAATATCAAAAGGTGTGGTATCGCGCCGGTCATCACCGCATCCGTAATATTTTAAAATCCCGTCAAATCGGCGCAACGTTTTACTTTGCCCGTGAAGCCTTTATTGATGCCCTGACTACTGGACGGAATCAAGTTTTCTTATCCGCCAGTAAAGCGCAAGCCTATATGTTCCGTGAATACATTATCAAAATGGCATTAGAGGTTGATGTTGAATTAAAAGGCGACCCACTGATGTTAAGTAACGGTGCAACGCTCTATTTCCTCGGCACTAACGCCCGCACAGCACAAAGTTATCACGGCAATTTATATCTTGATGAAACCTTTTGGATACCCAAGTTTCAAGAGTTACGCAAAGTTACTTCAGGTATGGCAATACAAAAACATTGGCGACAAACTTACTTTTCAACACCGTCAACCATGAGCCATGAAGCGTACCCGTTTTGGTCGGGCAAGCTGTATAACCGCGGACGCAAAAAAGAAGATCGCGTTGATATTGATATCTCACATGAAGCGTTAGTGAATGGGCGTTTATGTGAGGATGGGCAATGGCGACAAATCGTCAATATTGAAGATGCGTTGCGAGGCGGTTGTGATTTATTCGATTTAGAGCAACTCAAAAAAGAGTATAGCCCAGACGAATATAACAACCTGTTAATGTGTCACTTTATGGATGATATCGAATCCCTATTCAACTTTAACATGATGCAAAATTGCATGGTGGATAGTTGGGAAGTGTGGGATGACATTCAACCATTAGCGCTACGCCCTTACGGTTATGATCCAGTTTGGGTGGGTTACGACCCAAGCAAAGGCGGTGAAAATGGTGATAGTGCCGGTTGTGTGGTTATCGCTCCGCCGAAAGTACCAGGAGGGAAATTCCGCATATTAGAACGTCATCAATGGCGAGGCATGGATTTTCGCGCACAAGCTGACGCCATAAAAAAAATCACCGAACGTTTCTATGTTGAATATATGGGCATTGATACCACTGGGCTAGGTCATGGTGTTTATCAAAATGTCATCCAGTTTTTCCCTGCGGCGCGTGAGTTTATTTATAACCCGAATGTCAAAAATGCTTTAGTCATTAAAGCTTATGACGTGATTAGTCACGGACGTTTAGAGTTCGATGCGCAGTGCGTTGATATCATTCAATCCTTTACTTCCATTCGCCGTACTACCACCGGAAGCGGTAACCGCCCCACTTATGAAGCCTCACGCAGTGAAGAAAGTGGACATGCTGACCTTGCATGGGCAACGATGCACGCCCTCTTCAATGAACCATTAACTGGCACCACCGAGAACAGTAATAATATTGTGGAGATTTATTGATGAGCCGTAAAAATAAAAAGAGTTTTAAAGCACAACAAACGGCAACCGCCAATAACAGCATGGAAGCCTTTACCTTTGGTGATCCCGTTCCGGTGTTAGATAAACGAGAAATTTTTGATTATCTTGAGTGTGCGCAAACTGATAATTGGTATGAGCCACCGATTAGCTTTGATGGGTTATCAAAATTGTTTCGTGCGGCGACGCATCATAGCAGTGCAATTTATGTGAAACGAAATATTTTAGTCAGCACGTTTCAGCCTAACCGCTTTCTCTCTAAATTAGACTTTAGCCGGTTTGCACTCGACTTCTTAACTTTTGGTAATGCCTATCTTGAACGACGTAATAGCATAGCGGGTAATTTATTAAAGCTCACACCATCCCTTGCCAAATATACCCGCCGTGGTGTTGCCGATGATAGTTATTGGTTTGTACGCTATGGCTATGATTCACAACCTTATGAGTTTAAACCCGGTAGCGTGTTTCAGTTATACGAACCCGATTTAAATCAAGAGCTATATGGGTTACCAGAATATCTAGCGTCCACCATGTCAGTGTTACTGAATGAAGCCGCTACCCTCTTTCGCCTTAAGTATTATCGCAATGGTAGCCATGCGGGATTTATTTTATACGTCAGTGACGCCTCACAAAACCAAAGTGATATTGATAAAATCCGTAAAGCAATGCAAAACTCAAAAGGTCCCGGCAATTTCCGTAACTTGTTTATCCACGCACCGAACGGCAAGAAAGACGGCGTACAAGTTATTCCACTAAGTGAGATTGCGGCGAAAGATGAATTTCTCAATATTAAGAATGTCAGTCGTGACGATATGTTAGCAGCACACCGCGTACCGCCTCAAATGATGGGGATCATTCCACAGAATACAGGTGGTTTTGGTGACGTAGAAAAAGCAGCAAAGGTTTTTTTTCGTAATGAGTTGGCACCACTGCAAAGCAAGATATTACAGATTAATGATTGGCTAGGTGAAGAAGTGATTAAGTTTGATAAGTACACATTAGATGATGAGTAACTTCACCGCACAAAGAACAATACCGCCGACACTGGCGGTATTTTTTTACCTGTAAGGTATAAGTATCGGTCTGACTAATAATAATAGTGACCCAATTCTATTATACCGTTTACACCCTGATAAGGCGAATCCGCCTAATTTCCACCCTCTCAAACCTGTATTAAATGCGCCTACAATCCATTTTAAGCGCATGTAATTTATTTGACCCCTAGATAACTTTATCTTGTTTTAATCGCTCTACGTGCCGTAAATTTGCGAGGAATAATGTTTTCAACCCCCTCAAAACGCAATCGTGACCCCGCCACGCCCGCGCACTAAATGTGTCGGTTTTTATGCAGATGCAAATTCTCATCATAGCGCCTAGCAATGGCATTAGTGTATATAAAAAATGACGGCACAATAGATTCAATATCATGCAAAATTATTCAGAATTGCTTACCATGCAATAGTAACTATCTAAATAGATTTCATATTAAACGTATTTAAGGAGTTGTTATGAGATTGTCACCAGAAGAACCTGATTTTTCTCAAGGATTTACAAGCGAAAATGATATTTTTAATAGGAAAGCTTTATATGAAAAAATTATTAATGTCGTAAACCATTCTGAAGATAGTAACTTAGTTCTTGCATTAAATGATAAATGGGGAAATGGTAAAACCTCTTTTGTAAAAATGCTAAAAGCAGAATTAGAACTATCAGAAAATAATATTAATGTTATTTACTTTGACTCTTTTAAAAATGATTACCAAAAAGACCCATTATTACCAATGATATCATGTGTATACAATAGTATAGAACATGATGAAAAATCTATAAAAGAGAAAGTATTCCAAACAGGTAAAAGTGTTGCTTTAAGCATTTCAAAACAAGTTCCTAAAAGTATAATCAATATATTAACCTCTAA
Organism: Proteus appendicitidis; assembly: GCF_030271835.1. Taxonomy (NCBI): domain Bacteria; kingdom Pseudomonadati; phylum Pseudomonadota; class Gammaproteobacteria; order Enterobacterales; family Morganellaceae; genus Proteus; species Proteus appendicitidis. The sequence continues at coordinate 72,371 of NZ_CP127389.1, read as the reverse complement.
ACTAATCGACAGTGATGATATAGATAAAATTAAGGAATCAATTGTTGATGCCACAAATGCCCCTTGGGAAAGTTACATTGAAGATAAAATAAAAAACTCACAAGAAGAAGAGGATAAAATCGAAAGTTTTAGAGCCATATTAAGGTCTATACACCAAAAAACAAATAATAAAACCTTATTTATTATTGATGAATTAGATAGAGCAAGACCTGATTTCTCATTAAATCTTTTAGAATTAATAAAACACATATTTAATGTTGAAGGTTTTTATTTCTTACTAGTTATGAATAAGCAACAATTTGAAGAATCTATAAAAATAAGATATGGAAACATTAACTCATCATTATATTTAAATAAATTTATAGATTACTGGTTTACCTTGCCTAAAGATATATTTACAACAGAAAAATACATAAATAGCGAAGGGTATCGCATGCCTAAATATTTAACTTTAGGTGCTTATCTTCAACATATAGATAAAAACAATATTCTTATGAAAGAAAGCGATGCATTTAATATGCTACTGTACCTATTTAACTTCAACAATGTGTCTCTTAGAGAAATAGAGAAATGTTATTCTTTAATTTCAATTATTAAAAACTCCAATAAAATAATGATGCTTAATAGAGCACATCAAGTTATCGTTAGCTTGATTTGTTTCATAAAAATTAACAATGAACCGTTATTAGAAAAATTAAAAAGAAGGAATATAACCCCAGAAGAAGTACTTTCAGTATTGAACATACCATTAGATCAGAATTTATTTGATACATCACTTCTCTATTTGTATATGGTACTACGCTATGAATTACTTACTGGTGCAGAGTTTAAAAAACTTAAAGATGAAAATTATTTTAAAGATATAGAAGGTTATTCTGGTAGAAAAGTAAGATATTTAGAAACGATAATCGATTACTTTGAAAACATGTCAATAGATTAATTTCATGGTGGCTTAAGTTATTCCAAAGAATATTTAAGCCACTTTTAGTTAATTCCACAAATCAATTTCCATTGAATTGACACAATATCATTTCATTAAAATAATCATCACCCCTATCATTTCTTATATTTTCCATATTTAAAAAGTTATAACACCCCATATTAATAGATGGAACAACATCCCAATACGTTTCCTCATTAAAAACTTTATGATGTTTAAAATAATCATTATCAACAATATGGCCATTATCTGACTTTGAACGACTTGAATAAAAAGTCCTTCTCCATTTTTTATTTAAACTCACTGATTTAACTAGGCTTACAATGTAAGAAGGGTCTTGGAACCAGCTCCATTCTGAAACATAAATGTCACCAATGATATCAACCCATGACTTACGATTCTCAGGTAGAAAATACAATACTGCACCATTATCTAATCCTATTTTTGTTATAGAATTATTGCTTTTTATACCTAAAAAATATTTAACAATCTCCATTTCATTAGAGATAAATTCATCATCTGGCCCACAAACATGGCTTATATATATTTTATTTCTTCCTGTTAAACAGGCATCTAATAACCCCTCTAGAGCAAAGAAATAACTGCTACCTATTTGACGCGCTTTATGTAAATATCTATTTCTTTCAAACCTGTGGTTATACCAACGTGTTTGCCATGGATATAATTTATCTAACTTGCTATATAAACTTACCAATAAATCAGTTGTTACCTTGACTTTCATTTTATCTCTCCTCACTCATACCAATAAATTTTCTATATTTCTCTGCAATAAAAAATATGGCGCAATAAAAACATAAAGAGGCCATAACGTTGAATAATCTATCGCTTCGCCAAAACTATATTTATCGTGATAACTCTTTTTTGATTTAATAGTCCTGTATATAAAAAGGGTTATCGATACCAACAAATAAAACAAAATTAAATATTTAATCATTTATTCCTCTCAATTTATTAACCTTAGCCATTACCCTATCTCGTGTATTTGAGATATTCTTTTGCTTCGCTTCTTCAAAATTAACTTTTTCACTTTTCGTTGATGAAATTTGAATTTTCCCGTTTTCAAACCAAATCACTTCATCGCCATAACTCAGGCGCATACCGTTCATCACCATTGACCACATTGTGTCTGGTGGTAAATCCAATCCCATTTTTTCGGCAAAGGCTTTGAATTCAGGTATCAAACGTTCCTGATTTTCACTTAATGACACCGTTGAAATTATTCGCTGACTCTTTTTGTGCTCTAAAACCTCGCCAAATGATTCCTCCCAATCGCTATATTGTGAATGTAGGTCGAAATATTCAGGCTCAGAAATCCCCCATACGGGCGATTTTAAGCCCCTTTCGTGTGGGTTTTTAATATCGGGTGAACTGCCCGATCCACAGTTATTGACAGGACTCCGAGGCGCGCTGATCGCGCTTTTTAAAGTCAAAACCCGACCCGTTTCTGACTTACGCTTATGCTCAATTGCCTCAATATCCTGCTTAGATTTACGGACTAAACGATACTGACGCTCACGCGTTTTTACTAAATCACCGCTTTTCAATGGTGAACATAGCCCAATAACGCGCATCACCTCTTCATCATAAGAATTCGGCTCATCAGCAACGGTACGAGCAACTAATAATGTTTGTAGGTTACGCTTAACGTTAGGGCCTCCTTGGTGTTCGATATAAGCGGCGAAATCTCCTGCATCGGCAGACGCTCTTACTTTTTCCGCTATATCCCCCAACTTATCAGCGATACTCACACCACGAACACGGCGACACTCACGCCATACGCCTTTAGACGGTAAGCCAAACATGTGAAATTGAGGAATACGCCAAGTTGATGCCCATGCAGTAACGGCTGATGCAACCTCGGTTAATAACTCTCCCGATTCGTCATCAACTTCGCCCTCTAGCGCATAACCGTCGATATTTTTTGAAATGTATTTAGCGAGATAACCCGTAGCACCGCCTTTATTTAAATGCTTTGCTTCAAAGCGATGTTTTTTTGCGCCCCGTTCTTCGCCGTCTTCTTCAAGGGCGTACTTACGCATGATCTCAATCGCTGATGCACGTTGAGATTTATCCAGAAACATCATCATGTGCCAATGTGGTGTGGCATCATGATGTGGCTCAACAACTCTGATCCCGTAATAGTTAATGCCTTTGTCTTTAAAGGCAGTGCGAATTTTTGCCCATACCCTCACTAAATAGCGTTGACCGTCTTTCGGAGTATATGCACTGTTATTCCATTTCTCGTTAATGAGAACTTTTTTCTTTTTCTCATCTTTAGAAACGTTAATTTGCTTGGTGGGATGGTATTTTGAAGGCGTGGTTAAGGTGATAAATAAACCTATATCACCCCGTTCTTCTGCAACTTTTTGAATACCTGCTGCTTGCGCCATTAATTCCATGCGACGAATTTTAGGGTTAGCGATACTCGCTAATACTTTTTCCATTAAATCAAAGCGATCACCCGTTTCAACATCTTGAATATCCATCATTTCAAGATAATTCATGTTTGCTAAACGCTGCGCTCTAACTTCACGGACTGCATTTTTACTGGCGTAAGGCGTCTTGTCTGAATTCACATCACCAAAGGCAATATGCAAAGACTCACGCCAACGTTGACGATGAGCCTTTAACTTTTTAAGCCACCAATTTTCATCTGCTAACCGGTTTAATCCAGATAACGCATTTTCTGGTGTTAATTTCCCTTTTTGAGCCTTCCCCCAAAACAACGGCGTTACATGCAAATAGGTAATTAACTGTCCTAGTTGTTGGTAAATAGGGTTAATCACTTTTAAGTTAAGTAAAACCTCACGATCACCGTTATTTTCAGCAATTGCCTGATCAGCTAATTCAGCAAATAAGTTGTCACTTGCATCAGCGAATGTCTTCGCCATGTGGCGCAATATTTTGTCATGCGCATCGGGCAAGCGATTAAAGAACATGGCTTGATCAAAATCTCTATCTAATAAGAATTGGCGCTTATCTTTTGTTAAACCATACCGAGCATTAACAGATAACAAACGCTGATAGACGCTTTTATGAAACTTAAATACCAACCAGTTATGAACTTCTTTAGGTGTTTTTTCTTTTCTAAGATGTTCGATGTATTTAAATAAGCGGGATTTAAGAAAGCGAGGTAGCTTTTCAATATCGAATAAAATCGCTTGCCCCTGAGCCAATTGCTCACGGGTAAGCGGTCTTTCATAAACAACAGGCTCATGCTGTTTCCCATTCCACCAATATGTCCATTGCATATCAGCAGGATAAGAAACAGGAGGCTGAGAAAAATCAATCAAACGGCTAGCCATTACAGCACACCGCCTAAACGCTTCGGATCAATAATTTCAATGGCTGTTTCGCACAGTTTAGCAACGTGAGTCATTATCTCTATCAATTCAGAGATAGACTTAATTTCCGCACAAATAACACGACTCACATGCGCACCAACAACGCCAGCAGTTACATTGACCGCAGAGTCATACCACGCAATCACTTCACGGCGCACACGACCATCAATAACAGTGACTTCAATTAATCCGAATTGTTTTTTCCAATAAACGATAGCAAAACGAGTGCCAGTGATATGCACCCCATTTTTTGGATCTTGAATATCAACATAGCCCTGTTCCATCAGCACACCTCCGGCAAAACAGCAATAATTTCTTTGGCTGATTGGCGGTTTCCATTTGCAGAAATAGAACGAGGCGCATCAATCTCGTGAATAAGAAAACCAAGATCGGCATACAGCTCTTTGGCGTGAATGGAATTAGAGACGGTAATCGGGTTACCTTGTGATTGATTTAATGCTTTTAACGCTTGAGCTAATTCAATTTGATGAGCGTGAGTAAAATCAGTGTGATGATATTTAGTAAAACATTTCTCATCACCCATATATGGAGGATCACAATAAACACCATCCCCAAAGTCAACGAGTGATAAAGTATCTTGCCATTCTAAACAAGCGATAATGGCATTAGTGGCTTTTTCAGCAAATTGCCTGACTTCCTCCTCTGGAAAATAAACGCGTCCATATGTTCCAAATGGCACGTTAAATTCACCTGAATTGTTATATCGACATAAACCATTAAAGCAATGACGATTTAAATATAGAAATCGAGCAGATTGTATATATTTATCACACTCGCTTTTATCTAATACCTTAATTGAATTAAATAACTTTCTAATAGAAATGTAATCATTTTTATGATTGCTTTCTTCCCACGCATAGAACTCTTTACGTGCCATAATTTCAGTATGTTCTACGACATTACGATATAAACTAATTAAATCCTGATTGGCATCAGCAATTAAATATTCGTTATATTCCGTATTCATCATAACCGCGCAAGAGCCTGCAAACGGCTCAACTAAGCGCTTTGCTTTTGGCAAATGTGGGATTAATTTATCCATAATGCGGGCTTTTGAGCCTGCCCATTTCAGAATGGTTTTATTAGCCATTACTCATCATCCTCAATAATAGAAAATGAAAGCATTACAAATTGAGGTTTATCACCTAACTCTGGATAAATAGGATTGACACTGGTGATATCAGTAATAACCGCTCTAATAACATTCCCCGTATATTCACCATAATGAAGAGGGTGACGAAATTCTCTTGGTGGAATAGAATTAAATTCACGTAAAACCAAAATATCTCCGACCTGAAAATCTCTATCAGCCCGACGAAATTCTGCTTTTTTCGCACCAATACGTACTTGATTAAAATATTGAGGGTTTATTTTTAATTCATGCGTATATCGTTGCATCTTAAACACTCCGATAATGCTTAGATTTCAGTTCATGTACTGTCTGGCAATCAGCACAGCGGATGCATCCCATTACTGCAATACGACGCTTTTCGGGTATTTCACGACCACAATCTTCACATTCAAACGCTGATACACCGACGCAACGCCCCGTTACTGCTTTTATTTGTTTATCAAGCAATAACTGTGATTGCTCGCAGGCTAAATCCATTTCTTTAGACATAATTCCATTCCTGTGCTTGATGTTCGATATTCTCAATTTCCCCTTCCACTAACTGAACTATTTCAGGGCGTTCCATTTGTTCGCTTGTTATTTTTGATATCAATGAATGCAAACGGATCGCATAAAAAACCGCCCGAGATTTTCTTTCATCTTCTCGAACGGCATTAATTAAATCGGTTACATCACTTTCTTTAGACATAATCAGACCTCTGATAATCAGATATAAAAAGTCCTGACAAATAAATGTCATTTATTTTTTAGGTGTAATTAAATAGGCATTGCTAATTTATTCGGAATTAATGCGCTTAATACTTTTATTTGATGAAGTGCATTAATGATTTTTATTTTGTCTTTCCTCTTTAATAATAAATAATCTATTCCGTTCTTTTCTTTTTCTATCTCAGCAAGGTAATAAATCATCTGATATATACGGCTATTTTCATTCTTTAAATAATCAAGAAACTCACTAACCTGAATATCATCACTATTTTTATTTAACTTACTTAATAAATCAGCCCTAACTTCTGCTGTTTTATTCATACCACTGACGCGCTCATCAAATGAAAGACCATCATTACGATAGTGCCTTACAACTTTAGGCTGATAAAAATCATCATTACCTTGTAGTTTCTCTCTTGCTTGAATAAGCTCCGCGGCATTCATAACAACACCTAGATAGAAACTTTCACAAGAAACGAAACAATAACAATGGCACATAAAGCCAGTGTTGCTTTATCAGCTTTTGAATACTTTTTACTTTTATAAGTAAAAGATTCACTGCTTAATTTATATTTGTTTCTTTGCTTAATTAATTGGTTCATTGAATGTCACCTTTTAATAAGTCGATATAGTGTGTTGCTTCTGCCATTGCATCAAACTTACCGAATGACTGATCATCTAACCAAACGTGATAACGAGTTATCGGTGTTACTGCTTTTCTTGGCAGTTTAATAATGGTGAAACCGCGATACATAAAACTATGCTCTGTAATTTGTTTCACCTGCATTTTATAGCCCAACCCATAGACGCCATGCGTCACGTTGTTCTTTTGGTAAATTGGAATATGCATCATCCATTCCACGATTAAATTCCGTGATACTCACCCATAATTCACCAGCTCTAGCATCTGGCTTCATAGGATCACGAAATTCAATAATGGGTAACTTACCCGCTTTAGCCATTGATCTAGTGGCTTCGTAACCTTTCCCTATTAATTCCGCAAACTTTGCGAGTGGCACCGCATTTACAGGGAATTTCACATTGATCGCTTCTTTGTTCATTTGCTACCCTCGTTAGATCAAGCCCTTTAAAACCCCTTATTTTCGGTTTTATAGGGATTTTTATGCCCCTAACCATCCTAAATAGGATGATTATGGATAAATCTACATCCTATATAGGAAGGTGTCAAATGAAATTGAGCGAAAAGATAAAAGCTATTCGGCTCGCTGAAGGACTTAATCAAACACAGCTTTGTAACATGATAGACCTATCAATAAGTACATTAGGTAAATATGAAACAGGAGTGTATGAACCAAGTGGGCTTAATCTTTTGAAAATAACGGAGCACCCTAGATTTGAGAAATATAGCCTTTGGCTAATGACAGGAAAGACAGCCCCTGAAGTTGGTCAAATTGCGCCGACTCTCGCACACAGTGGGCAAGAGAAAGAAACATTACCCCACTCAGAAAAGAAAATTGGTTAGACGTTTTATATGAATATGCTGATTACTGTTGGTCACAGTCGGTCAGTTACATCGGAGGGCTTACTTATGGCAATTAAGAAGCTCAATGATGGTCGTTATGAAGTGGATATTCGCCCAAACGGGAAAGATGGTCAGCGAGTCAGAAGGATATTTGATCGCAAGATAGAAGCTACAAATTTTGAGAAATATACAATTGTTAACGCTAAGAAATTTTCTAGCGATAAAGTCCAATCAGGAAGAATTCGATTAAGTGAGCTACTTGATAAGTGGTGGCTATATCACGGACAAACATTAAAAAACGGATCGATAGAGAAAAGGCATTTAATTAAAACAATGAATGCGCTTGGTGATCCAACAATGAACCAACTTGATAAGCATGCATTACTAGAACATAGAGGAATGCGCCTTTTTGATGGAGTGAGTCCATCAACGATAAATAGGGATATGTATCGTCTATCTGGAATGATAAGCGCATTAAAAAAACTCGAAATGTACAAAGGTGATAACCCATTGAGAGGATTACCACCATTAAAAGAAAAGCCGCCTGAACTCACTTTTTTAAGTGATGATGAAATATCGCACTTATTAAATTCATTATCAGGAGACTATCGCCGTATCGCATTACTATGCCTTAGCACTGGTGCAAGATGGGGTGAAGCTGAGATGCTAGATAGTAAGCACGTTCATCAAGGAAGGGTAACTTTTGCCTATACAAAGAATGGTAAAAAAAGAATTATTCCAATTTCTGACTCTCTTGAAAAAGAGATAAAAACCAGAAAAACAGGAAAGCTATTTCATGTTGATTACGGAACCTTCCGAAAAAAACTAAAAATAGTAAAACCTGATTTACCTGATGGCCAAGCGACACACGTTTTACGCCATACGTTTGCAAGTCATTTTGTAATGAATGGTGGGAACATCGTAGCACTGAAAGAAATATTAGGTCATGCGAGTATAAACCAGACAATGGCATACGCTCATTTAGCACCCGATTATTTGCAGTTAGCTATAAAGTTAAACCCACTAAAAGGTGATATAAAAGTTTAAAAATAGGAGGAGATTGGGCGTCCACATTCTGTCCACCGACAGCCAAAAACGTCCACTTTCCGTCCACCTTTAAAGACTTTTCTAGACTTTTATTACCCTTAAAAATGAAATTTAACTCTTTGTTTTAAAAGGAATGATAAACAAAAGGGCAAAAAAAAGCCCCTCTCCAGAGGGGCTGCAAAAGACAGGGATGGTGTCTATGGCAAGGAAAAAACTTCGTTGTTGCTACTTACTCTCTAACTAGGTACTACTTTACTACACTCTTACTTCATTACTGATTCTGTTGACCTTGCTGGTCAAAATGTGACATTTTCTGTTGGTAATTCTTTTCTAACTGCGCTTTCTGTTCAGGGGTTAACAGTTGATACATCTGGTTATGGACTTTCGCCATTTCAACATGGCGCTCTATTGCTTGTTTATCCATATCTTGCATTTGCGCTCTTACAGCGGCTTCATCAAATTGAGGTGCAGTGACTAACTTATGCATATTCTCATGATGTTGACGGTAGTTTCCGTTATATCTATCTTGATGATGCTGGCGCATTAAATCGCGCATTTGAGTACGTTGTTGCTCAGTTAGGGTGATACCGTTAAACATACGTGACTCGCTATAATTGCGATCCATCATATGTCCTCGTTGTCCACGGTGACCTCTGTAATCACGGTCACCATGCATTCCATAGTCATAACCGCAGTGAGAGTTACCATTATACTGTTGCTCAGTAGGTGGATTGGTATTTGCGGTTTCAGCTAATACCATCGTCGGAGCTGCTAAAAACATTGATGCTAGTGCAACTACTGCTACTTTACGCATTGCTTCACTCCTAATTCGGTAAATTAATACCGACCTAATTAATATGACTTCAATGTGTATAATTCATATGTGTAATTCTTTGCTATGTGGATTACTATACCGTTGCGGCTGCAAACTAGCGTCAGAGCGTGTAAAAGAACGTAAAGTCATAGATTCGCGCTATTTATTATCGTATTTTTCTCTTGGAGGAATTGACGAATGCATAAAATCTTATTAGTGGATGACGATCGCGAATTAACATCGCTATTGAAAGAACTGCTTGAAATGGAAGGCTTTAATGTTGTAATCGCCTCTGATGGCGAACAAGCACTTAAACTTTTGGATGCTTCTATCGACTTGTTATTACTGGATATCATGATGCCACGTAAAAACGGGATTGAGACACTCAAAGAGTTACGCCAAAATTTCCAGACCCCTGTCATTATGTTAACGGCAAGAGGCAGTGATCTTGACCGAGTACTTGGCCTAGAGCTAGGTGCTGATGATTATTTACCAAAACCATTTAATGATAGAGAGCTAGTTGCTCGTATCAGAGCTATTTTACGTCGTTCTAACTGGAGCGAACAAAAACAGACTGATAGCAATACATCTCCAACATTACAGGTTGATAAATTACAACTTAATCCTGGCCGACAAGAAGCAAGTTTTGATAATGAGCCGCTAGAGTTAACAGGAACTGAGTTTACTTTGCTTTATTTACTTGCTCAGCATTTAGGACAAGTCGTATCTCGTGAACATCTAAGCCAAGAAGTACTTGGCAAGCGCTTAACTCCGTTTGACAGAGCGATTGATATGCATATTTCTAATTTACGCCGTAAATTACCAGAAAGAACAGATGGACAACCTTGGTTTAAAACTTTACGTGGCCGCGGTTATCTGATGGTTTCAATAACTTGATAAATATTCTTTATGATAAATAGTCTGTCAGCACGCATTTTCGCAATTTTCTGGCTGACGCTAGCATTAGTTCTCGTGCTAGTTATGATGGTTCCAAAGCTGGACTCGCGCCAGCTTACCCCTCTATTAGAGAGCGAATACCGTCAAGGCGTTATGCTAGAACAACATATTGAAGCGGAATTAGCTCAAGATCCCGCTAACGATCTCCTTTGGTGGCGTCGATTAATTCGTGCCATTGATAAATGGGCACCTCCTGGTCAACGTTTAATTATTGTCACCAGTGAGGGGCGTATTATTGGCGCTCAACGTAACGAGATGCAGGTTGTCAGAAACTTTATTGGTCAATCTGATAACGCTGATCACCCTAAAAAGAAAAAGTATGGCCGTTCTGAGATGTTAGGGCCTTTTTCTGTAAGGGATGGTGAAGATCATTACCAACTTTATCTCGTACGCCCTTCAAGTAGCCCTCAATCGGATTTTATCAACTTATTATTTGATAAACCGTTATTGCTACTCATATTCACCATGCTTATCAGCACGCCATTATTAGTATGGCTTTCTTGGAGCTTAGCAAAACCAGCAAGACAACTTAAAAATGCGGCTGATGATGTTGCTAAAGGTAATCTACGCCCTCATCCAGAGCTAGAGACTGGCCCTCAAGAGTTTTTAGCAGCGGGCACCAGTTTTAATCAGATGATAAGTGCTCTTGAACGTATGGTTGAGGCTCAACAACGTTTAATTTCTGATATTTCTCATGAGTTACGCACACCATTAACACGCTTACAATTAGCAAGCGCATTATTACGTCGTCGTAGTGGAGAAAGTAAAGAGCTAGAACGTATTGAAACTGAAACTCAGCGCCTTGATGGCATGATTAATGACTTGCTAGTTCTTTCTCGTAATCAACATAAAAACGAGTTATTACGCGAGACGGTAAAAGCCAATGAATTGTGGGATGATATTTTAGATAACGCTAAATTTGAGGCTGAACAAAGTAATAAAACACTGCAAGTGACAACACCTCCGGGGGCATGGTCTATTTACTGCAATCCATATTCTCTGGCTAGTGCATTTGAAAATATCGTACGTAATGCCCTACGTTATTCCAACTCTCGTATTGAAGTAGCCTTTACTGAGCAGAACCAAGGCATCACGATTATTGTTGATGATGATGGCCCTGGCGTTAGCCCTGAAGATAGAGAGCATATCTTCCGACCGTTCTATCGCACTGATGAAGCAAGAGATCGTGAATCAGGAGGCACAGGCTTAGGATTAGCGATTGTTGAAACCGCAGTGAGCCAACACAGAGGCCACGTTAAAGCCGATGACAGCCCATTAGGTGGGTTAAGAGTAGAGATTTGGTTGCCAAGAGCGGGTACGGGCAATAAATAACCAACTGACCTAATAGAGTAATTAAACTGTTGCATCAAAATATACTGCCATCTATTGAAGAATAGGTGGCATATTCTTTTAGTTAGCGTCTAACGATGCAATTCAGAATGATCTGGCTGAATCGACCGCTATTCCGATATTTATATATCTACAATCAATGCTAAAATACCCAGCTATTACTTGACCGTCTGGTTTGAAGAGTCTACTCTCAGTGCGGTTTTTTGCATATTGTTAAAGTATGCTTATATAATAAAGCTCTTATATTACAATTAGATAGGAGCTTTTCGAGATAAATTTTGGCGCTCTGGGGGCCGTAAACCCAGTGCGGTAGCTTTAAGAAATTTTATATTTAATTACTATAATTAATATATATGGTTGATAGAATGCAAGTTATTATAAAATATACAATTGATGAGTCAGTTATTGCTGCATATAAATATCTTTCTGAGAGTGAAGATATATATAGCAATCCTTTTTTAGAATATAATTGGGTTTTATCTATGGCAAATGCCTATGATAAAAATAATATTTTTATACTAATAAAAAATAAAAATAAATTTATAGCCGCATGTGCATTAAGAATTGACAAACAAAAATTTCTAATGCGAGAAATTACAACACTTAGATTTATCAATAATAATATTGCTGATTATAATGGAATTATATATACAAAAAAAGAAAAAGCATCTCAAATAGCAAAGTATTTCATTAGAGCTATAGATAGTATAAAAAATATAGACTGCATAGATCTAGATAATCTACAACAAAATTGTCATGTATCTACTGAAATATTAAGCCAACTAAGATTTAACTTTAAAAAATATTATATTATTCCTCGTTCAGAATGCCCAAAACTTATTTTAGATCGTAGTGAAATAGATATATTAAAAAAGAATAAACAAGATACATTACGATGCTTAAAACGATTAGAGGAAAACTATTCCGTTGAGATTTTTGTAAATCAGAAAATAGAGGAAAAAGATTTAGAAGTAATCATGAATATTAAAGAAGATACTTATGGTAAACATGATTTATCTATTCCTCAAAATTTTAAAATATTACTAGAGTCTATTAAAAATGGCATTCAATATGATTACTCTTATATAAAATGTAATAATGATATTATTGCTGCTCACTTTGGTTTAATTGATAATGATACAGTCTATTATTATATACCGACATTTAATAGGGATTTTTCAAAGTATGCCGTTGGTAATATTTTACTTTTATCTTTAATAGAACATTATAAAAATAAAAACTATAAAACGTTTGATTTTTTAAGAGGTGGTGAATTATACAAAAAAAATTGGTCATCTGTAACATTAAAAAATCAAGAGGCATTAATATCTCTTAATAAAAAAGGATATATTTACATTACATACATAGCATTACGTCGTATTTTATCTAAGGTAAAACAGAGTGATTAATTTAAATTTCTTTAAAACAAGAAAACTGCACTTCTATAAATACAATTTAAATAGACCATTGCCCACTAATCAGTATAATAAAATAATAAAAATAAATAGAATAGAAGACTTTAAATATAAAGTACCATCCTCCTATAAAAATCAAATATTAAAAGAGTTATCTTTGGGTAGTGTGTTATATTTAATCGAAGAAAATGAAGAAGTCTGTGCATATATTTTCTGTTCAAATAACATTAAAAATATTATTACTGAATTAAATATAGAGATTGAATTATCTGATTCAACGTATTATGCATATGCAGCTAATACCATAGAAAAATATAGAAATAAAGGCTTATATGGTTTTCTGTTAAATCATCTTATAAACCAACATTTTAATAATTTATTTATTGCCGTAGAAGATAACAACCTTATCTCATTAAGAAAAATAGAGAATGCTGGTTTTATAAGGTATTTTTCCCTATTAAAAACTCGATCTTATTTTAAAAATAAATATATATTATGTTTATAAAGTTTATCTTCCTTGCTTTTTCAAGATTTTATTCAACATTTGTAGGACTTGTACTTTTATTATTATCAACTGAAATATTAGGTTTTGAGCAAAGAGGACAAATTGCAATTAGTATTTCATGGATGACAACAATATTTACAATATCATATCTAAGCTTAGGTCAAATAGGTTATAAAATTGTAGTTGATGATAACTCAAAGATTTCAAATGTAATTAGCATATTTTTTATATATTCACTATTAGTCACTCTATCAATTTTATTACTAGTTTATCCTATATATAAATATTTTCTTCCTAATGGAAGCATTGAAATTGAATATTTTATATTTTCCGTAATATTAATTCCTGGGCTTATGCTTGAGCAGCAAATGCTTTCTCTTTTTATTGGGAAAAGAGATACGAGTATAATGAATAAAATAACAATTATAGTAAAAACATTTATACTTTTATTATCTATATTACTCATCTATCTCTTTCCTTCTAAATATCTATTTATTTCATTATTATCATTGATGTCTCTATTACTAGCATTTTCTTTTTTTTATAATTTAAATAAAGATATAAATTTCAAATTTCATTTTGACTTTACTCTTTTTAAAAAAATGCTTCTCTCTGGATTAAATTTCCATTTTTTTAATGCATTTGGATATATATTATATACCCAACTACCGTTGCTTGTTTTACCATGGTTCTTCCCTAACGATATTTATGCTAAATATGAAATAACGTTCAAATTTTTATCTCTATTAACCATTATTGCTACGACGTGTCAGTTATTAGGAATGAGAATATTCAGTAATACTGAAATTTCAAAGAAAGTCGCTTGGAAAAAATATATATCAATCGTTGGTATATATTTTTTACTTTCTTACTGTATAGTTGGTATATGCTATCTAATCAAACCCATACTTTTTAATTTTAATTTTTTTAATGAGTATCAAACTTCCTATATATTATTCTTACAGTTAGCATTATTCATTCCATTTATGAATACATCAGCTTTTCTACCTACATTATTTTTGAATTTAAATAAATTAAATTTATCAGCTATATATAATGTACTCTTAGGTTTGATTTCCTTAATCTTAATATCTACGACTATATTATTTTTTAATCCAGAAGATATCTTTAACGCTCTAAAAATAGTATATATTGCTGCAGGGATGTTGTTTTTGTATTTCATATGTGCTTTATACAAGAGAAACATATTAAATGATCAATGTTAATTTAATTAAAGACTATTATTCTTCTCTTATCGTAAACATGAATAGAGATTTTACTAATGCTAAAAAGGTTAGTGTGAAAATTTCTAATGGGGAAGTATTTTCATTACCATTATTACAGAATGATATTCAATCAATAGATGTTGATTTTTATTTTAAGAGTAAAGACAAGAATCTAAAAAACGATTTATTAGTAAATAAATTTGTTACCGTATGCTTTAAAATCACATATTCAGATTTCAGTGAAATAAATTACTATTTTAAGCAACGAATTTATAATAAATCTATTAATACTTTTATTTCTAGCCTTTCATTCGATTTATATTTATTATTAAATTTCAAATTAAATTTGGACACTCCGATTATTGAGTGTAATTTATCTCAAAAGGCAAATAATAAGAACAATAAATTTCTTTTTATAAAAAATTTATTGAATAGAATCCTTAATAGATTTTTTATAAGGGATGAATGGTTGATATTATTTGCAAAAGAAAGAATAAATCCTAAACAGCTTCATGAAAATTTCAATAAATTTATTTCACTTGGTAACGATAAAGGTTATTTTAATGCAGATCCTTTTCTCTTTAAAAAGGATGATAACTATTATATTTTTTATGAAAAATGTAAATTATTACGAGGTAAAGGAATTCTCGTTGCTAAAAATATAAAAGATAATAAAGAATTCCCTATATTAGAAGAAAACTATCATCTATCTTATCCAAATGTTTTTGAATATCAAAATAAAATATATCTAATTCCACAAGGTGATAACTTTTCGATTGATCTCTATGAATGTACATCCTTTCCCAATAAATGGAGAAAAATACATACTTTAATTAAAAGTAAAACTCTTCATTTTGCTGATACTAATATTTACTTTCAAAAAAATGATATCAAAATAACCACATCAATTTACTCTCATGCAAAAGATAGTAATAGATGTTTGCTAGAATGGAATATTTCGACTTTATTAAATGCCAATTTAAATCTAGAGGATGCCATTATTACCCGTATAGGGGATGAAGGATCAAGAAATGCTGGGAATTTAAAAGATTCCGAAACGGCATTATATCAAGGCTGTGCTATATCTTATGGTGAAAATTTAATTAATAAAGAAGATTTATATGTAATTAATCCTCCGAAAGGTTATTCTGGCATACACACATATAATACTATTGATAATATTACTATTATTGATTTAAAGAAAAAAAAATATGGTTTGTTTTTCTAACTGGCTAATGATATGACATATCGATTTCTGTTTACAACTTACTTTTCTTTATATTTTTTTAAAATAGCAATACCTGGAGGAGCGATTTTCTACGCACTAAGCTCATTAGTTGGGCTATTATTTATTCCTTATGCATTACGTTTTAAGCTTAGTATGACAATGCTTCTAATAGTTACTATATCTTACATATTAGTTTGTGTTGGTTCTCATGATAGATATCTTGAATCTTATATTTCTCTTTATATTTTAGCTATTTCCAATATTAGTATATTCTCTTATATCTACTTTTTAGTTTTAAAAGGTGATAGATTTAAGCTAAATAAAATAAAAAATGATATAAAAAATCTTGGTTTAATCATATTTATATTAATTTTCATAATGGAACTGAAAGTTGGAGGATTAGTAAAAGTTGATTATATCAATTTATTTGGTGTCGATATTAATAGAAACTCAGTACACCCAATAGTTTTATGCTTTCTTTATATTTATTCCACCCTAACTATTTTATTAAAATCTAAAAATGAGCGATTAAAATTCAATCATGCATTCTTTATATTAGCAGTTATTATTATGATTTTATCAAATAGTAGAGCAGCTCAGGCAGCATCATTATTAGTTTTTGTATTTTATCTATTTTCTAGTTATTCATTTCAAGAGCGATATTTAATCCTCTCTCTTATAACTATTTTTGGTATGTTTTTTATCTTATTTGTAGATTTTTCCTTTTTAACAGAAAGATTAAATAAATCTGGTGAGAACAGTGGGTTAGAAAGCAGTCGATTTATTATGTGGTCTTGTTATTATAATAACTTTGAAATAAGCCAACTTATCTTTGGCCTACATGAGGCAGGAAGAGATCAATGTGCATATTTGCCTCGTGTAATTGGTAAAAACCCCCACAATTCAATTATATGGTCAGCATCTGTATATGGTTTCATTACTCTATTTATTTTATTCGCATTAATTAAAAATCTTACACGAGCGTTCTTCAAAAAAGAATATTTATATTTTATTCTTATTTTGTGCTATATATTCATAATGAATTTCGAAAGAGCATATATAGTAAGTCCGTTAGATGTTCCTCTTCTGCTATTAATATTCTTACCTTTACTGATAAAAAAACTAAAGTTATCATCATCTAACTAACCATTAGGATATTATATAAATTGAAAGTACTCCTTTTTTCTCATGAATATCCTCCTTGTATAGGTGGAGCAGGTTCTGTTGCTGAATCTATTTTTACATCATTTAAAAGAAAAAACATTAATATAACCTTGCTTACTTCTTCACGAACAAATGAAGATAAAAATAACTTTATTTTTACTGAAAGAATGAACCATAAATTATGGTTTATTAGTTATGCGTCTTGGTTAAAAAAACATATATCACAATTTGATCTCATAATTTGTAATGACCCAGCAGCAATCTATAATGCTGGAAAATATTTTCCAGAAGATATATTAGCTAAAACAGTATGTTTAATTCATGGCGAAGAGAAATATTTAAATAAAAAATATTTTATTATTAATAAACTGAAATTCTCTAATTATTTTAAAAAAGCTATAAATATGGCAAAGAAAATAATTTTTGTATCTGAGTATATTAAAGATAGATATGCTGAACTCTACAATATTGAATTAGATGATAGTAAGTATAGAATAATACATAGTGGTGTTAAAGATACCTTCTCTTGTACGAAAAATATCTTATCAAAAGAAAAAAACACATTCCTGACAGTTTCACGCTTAGAGAAAGCTAAGGGATTTGACACTATGTTACAAGCATTTTGTAAAGTGAAAGAATCAGGAATTGATTTTAAATGGTATATCGCTGGCAATGGTTCATACTATGAAGATTTTGCAAAAATAATAAAAAGATCACCTATAAATGAAAATATTGTTTTATTAGGAAAAATTGAGCGCTCTAAACTACCTGAAATATATCAAAAAGCTTATTATTATATTTCACTTTCAGAATTAAATGAATCTTATGGATTAAGTTACTTAGAAGCGGCAACCTGCGGTACAACGCCTATTGGCTATAATCGATGTGGAACAAAGGAAGCATTTAAATATATCGACAATGGCATATTAATCGATAACTTCAAAGATAAAGATAAGATTGGTGATGTTTTATGCGAAATTTTAACAATTAGCCAAACTCCTATAACCTCTTGTTCTAGAAGTGAATCAGACTTCATAGAGGAATTAATTAATAATGTCTTTTAAAATTTTATTTTTAGAGGAAGAATCTTTTTATAACGACATGTTAAATAAAAAATTTTTTCTCGATTGTGAATTATTTTTTAATGGCTGTAAATTCTATAGGAAAACTGAGAAACTAAAAGAATATGATTTAATTGTTTATACAATCTATTCATCCCCTATATATAATTATGTCATAACAAAAGCTTTAGAATTAGATATCAATACACTTCTACTTATGGATGGTATTTGTGAATTTAGTAATTTTACAAATAACAATAAGATAAGTTCATTAGGTATAGAAAATTATCATCCAATAATAGCCAATAATATTGGTGTTATTGGCAATACGGCAAAAAAATATTTCAATGAATTTAATATTAACTCAGTACATTACCTTCCACCAAGAGTTATAGATACTAGTATGAATGATAAGATTCCTCTAAGTAAAGAAAATATATTTCTAATTACAACTGCCAATACCGCGTATTACAATGAATATGAATATAATAGATTAATATCTCTATTGAAAGATATTGTTCATAGTTTAGAAAAAGATAATATAAATTTTTATTTTAGAATTTTTGATGAGAAAATTATTACTGACTTATCTATTTCTCCTGAGAGAAATCTTAATACCGGTAGTTTTCCAGAAATACTAAAAAAAATTAATTTTGTTATTACGACTCCAAGTTCAATTATGCTAACAGCTATGTATCATAACAGACCTGTTGCTATGCTACTTTATCGTGATTCACCAAATTTTATTCAAAGTGGTTGGCTTATAAGCAAAGATATTGATTATTCATCCACATTTTCATCAATGATAAGTTTTGACGAAAAAAGAATAAACTTTCAATTAAGTCAATTAGAAGATAATTTGAAACAAAACAACAATGTTCAAGATTGTTTTACTAATATAAAAAAATCGAACTTCAAGCAAATTGCTGAATTTATTAATGTTATGAATTTAAATATGTTAAATTCTAAATTTAACTTTAATATAGAATACATCATAAGAAATATTTATAGAAAATTTATTAGAGGAAGCTCTCTAGAAAAAAAACTAAAGAAAAAATAGCATAAAAAATTATGAAAAAAATAGCTCATGTTCAAGTTATACCTAAACTATCAGGTGCTCAAAAATTCTCTTTAGAGATATTTAAGAATGTTTCAAATTTTGAAAAATATATTATATGTGCAGAATTTGAAGATGAAACAGAGGAGCAAAGGAATGACTTTGTCACTCATTTTAAACAAGCAAATGTAAATATAATTTGGTGCAAAAATTTAAAAAGAAAAATTGGATTTCACGATATAAAAAGTATTATTGAATTATATAATATATTTAGAAAATATAAATTTGATGTTGTACACACAAATTCAACCAAGCCAGGTATCATTGCAAGAATTGCTGCAAAAATCGCAGGGGTAAAAAAAGTAATTCATACTGTACATGGTATTTCCTTCCATAAAGAAGTTAATATTTTTTCTAGAATAATATTTTATTTTTTAGAAATAGTAGCATTACAATTTGGTAATACCAACGTTACTGTCAATAAAAATTATTTGAAATATTATAAACTTATATTTTGGAAAAAAAGTTTATGTATTTATAACGGTTTAGATTTTAAAACATTATCTACTAATAAAAATAGAATATATAACAAAGAAAATAATGATACCAAAAATATTCTTTTTGTTGGTCGTCTTGATCAACAGAAAGATCCTTTAGGATTAATAAAAATTTTTCATGAATGCTCTTTAACTAATAACAATCTTATATTAAACATTGTAGGTGATGGTGAATTAAGAGCTGAGTGTGAAAAACTTTCAAATAAATTAAATCTAAATGAAAAAATAAATTTTTTAGGTTGGATCTCTGAACCATCTCTATTTTATAATAACGCTGATTTATTTGTATGCCCTTCTAAATTTGAAGCTTTCGGTTTTACTTTTGCAGAAGCTGCTTTTTTTGAAATACCTATAGTAGCTACTAATGTTGAAGGTATTCCAGAAGTTGTTATAAATAATAAAATGGGATATTTATATCCACCTTATAATTATAGTGATATGGCTCAAGGAGTATTAAAAATTTTAGATAATGAAGAACTCAAAAAGTCAATGAGTGAATTTGGTTTGAAACATGTAACTGATAATTTTCAGTTGGATAAATGTATAACACAATATCTAAATTTATATAATAAATAGTTTTTCCTATGATTTGTCCAATCCCATATACCTTAAATTTAAACTATATTAAACCATGAAAATCACCATCTCCGGTACCGGCTATGTCGGTCTATCTAACGGGATACTTCTTTCCCAAAACAACACAGTTGTTGCGTTAGATATCAATAAAGAAAAAGTCGAATTACTGAATAAAAAAATCTCTCCAATTTCAGATAAAGAAATTGAAGAGTTTTTAGCAACCAAAACGCTCGACTTTACGGCAACACTAGATAAAGAGTTCGCTTATAAAGATGCGGATTTTGTTATCATTGCCACGCCGACCGATTATGATCCTAAAACGAACTACTTTAACACCTCATCTGTAGAGTCTGTTATTCGTGATGTTTTAGAATATAATCCAAATACCACAATGATCATTAAATCAACGATCCCTGTTGGTTTCACCAAAGAAATGAGAGAAAAATATAATACAGATAATATTATCTTTTCTCCTGAATTCTTACGTGAAGGTCGTGCGCTTTACGATAACTTATACCCATCTCGTATTGTTATTGGCGAACAATCTGAAAGAGCACAAAAATTCGCTGACCTTTTACAACAAGGCGCATTAAAAAAAGATATCGATGTTCTTTTCACTGATTCAACAGAAGCCGAAGCGATTAAATTATTTGCCAATACATATTTAGCATTACGTGTTGCTTACTTTAATGAGCTTGATAGCTATGCAGAATCTTACGGTTTGAACTCAAAACAAATCATTGAAGGTGTCTGTTTAGATCCGCGTATTGGCAATCACTACAATAACCCATCATTCGGTTACGGTGGTTACTGCTTACCAAAAGATACTAAACAACTGTTAGCAAACTACGACTCTGTCCCTAATAATATTATTAGTGCAATCGTGGAAGCTAACCGCACACGTAAAGACTTTATTGCAGACTCTATTATTTCAAAATCGCCAAAAATCGTCGGTGTTTATCGTTTAATTATGAAATCAGGCTCTGATAATTTCCGCTCATCATCAATCCAAGGCATTATGAAACGAATTAAGGCCAAAGGAATCGAAGTGGTGATTTATGAACCTGAAATGAAAGAAGATACCTTCTTTAATTCGAGATTAGTTCGTGATTTAAATGAGTTTAAATCAATCTCTGATGTCATTATTACTAATAGAATGTCATCAGCACTAAACGATGTTGAAGAAAAAGTTTATACTCGTGACCTCTTTGGTAACGATTAAATCGATTTTTTATGCTCAATATCGTCTTATTTGAACCCGAAATTCCACCGAATACGGGTAATATTATCCGCCTGTGTGCTAACACAGGCTTTCATCTCCATTTGATCCAACCATTGGGTTTTACTTGGGATGATAAACGTCTTCGTCGTGCAGGGCTTGATTATCGTGAGTTTGCTGATATTAAACAACATCACGATTACTATGCTTTTTTAGAAAGTGAAGGTTTAAATCCTGATAATGCACAATCACCAACAGGTGCGCGTGTATTTGCTTTAACGACAAAAGGGACACCAGCACATAGTAATGTGAGCTATCAAGATGGAGATTATCTCCTGTTTGGACCTGAAACTCGTGGCTTGCCACCTTATGTATTGGATAATATGCCAACACAACAGAAAATTAGAGTTCCAATGCTTGCAGATAGCCGTAGTATGAACCTATCAAATACTGTAGCAGTTGTAGTTTTCGAGGCATGGCGTCAACTAGGTTATCCTGGTGCATTATTAAGAGACTGAAATGCAAAAAGCGCTACTCATTAATAATGAGCAAGCGCTTTTTTTTATTTAATCCAAAGATATTAAAACGTCATTTAATCTATTTCTGGTCGTTTTATTTCAGCAACAACCTTCGTAATATACCGACACCCTTCCCCTACATCTTTCAACACCAATGCATGAGCGCCAATCACGGCATTATCACCTACCACTATCTCTCCGCCAATAATCGATGAGTTACAACCAATATAAACGTTATCACCAACCCGAATATCCGCTTTGCCATCTTTCTCTTTTACACCGATTGTTACGCCTTGCATTAAAGTCACGTTTTCACCTAACTGACAGTAATTAGTCAGTACAATCCCGATAGGATGCGGTAATGAAAGACCTTTGCCTATACGTGTTCTTAGTGAGATATCGTTGCAATATTTACGATTATTGTTAGCACCAATGCGAGTGCCTAATTTTTTAAGAAAACGATGGTTAGAGAAATAAAAGAATTGGGCGACACGCCACCAAAATAGATAACGTGAGCGTTGGCAGAAAAAAACACGGTGCAAAAGCCTTATCCAACTAAAAGGCTTGTTATTACCAATATATTCAGCGTGTAAACAAGCCTTAAGTTCAGAGAGTGTGACTTCGGTTAATGCCATTAAATACCATCACCACATTCAAAACCGGGTACCACACCATTAAAGTGTTGATCCATATCGAGTGAAGGCTTGTCACTGGTCGGTTTACCCACAATGCGAGCAGGAACGCCTGCAACCGTAGTATGTGCTGGCACTTCATGTAATACCACTGATCCCGCACCAATTTTAGCACCGCGACCAATCTCAATATTACCAAGTATTTTAGCACCGGCACCAATCATCACGCCTTCGCGCACTTTAGGATGACGATCACCGCAGGTTTTACCTGTTCCCCCTAAGGTAACAGACTGTAAAATAGAAACATCATTCTCTACGATAGCCGTTTCACCAATCACAATACCTGTTGCGTGATCGAGCATAATGCCATGACCAATACGGGCAGCAGGATGAATATCAACACCAAAAGTAACTGAAATCTGGTTTTGTAGGTAAATGGCGAGTGCTTTACGATCTTGCCCCCATAACCAATGGGCTATACGGTAAGCTTGTAAGGCATGAAAACCTTTTAGATAAAGCAAAGGTGTGGAGTATTTATCAACAGCAGGATCGCGTAAACGAACAGCAGAAATATCATAAGCGGCAGATTCAATCATAGAATTATCGCTACGATATGCTTCTTCAACAATCTCACGCACAGCAATCGCAGGCATTGTCTGAGTTGCCAGCTTGTTCGCCAACATATAACTTAAAGCACTGCCTAAATTTTCATGCTTGAGTAATGTCGCATGGAAGAAACTGGCCAAAATTGGCTCGCAATCTGCCAAACATCTTGCTTCATTTTTAATATGATCCCAGACTCTTTTTAATTCTTCTAGCGACATACTCACTCTCATTCTTTTACATTGAAGCCTAAGTAAAAACTTAGGCTTCTTATGTTTGAAACAGAAATAAATAACTGACTATCTAAAATAGACTTAGAACAGATTACTGTCTATCTCATCTTTCGTTGCACGACCTAATAAAGATAATGCCGCTTCTTTGGCATCTTTATGCTGATATAAAATCTGGTAGATCTGCTCAGTGATAGGCATTTCAACACCAACTTGTTCTGCTAATGCACGAACTTCTTTGGTGTTACGATAACCTTCAACTACTTGCCCGATTTTCTCTTGGGCAGTATCAACATCAAAGCCTTGGCCTAGCATCATACCGAATCGACGATTACGAGATTGGTTATCAGTGCAGGTTAAGACTAAATCACCTAACCCTGCCATTCCCATAAACGTTGCTGCATCTGCACCTAATGCTTTTCCTAAACGACTCATTTCAGCAAGACCTCGGGTAATCAGCGCGGTACGTGCATTGGCACCAAAGCCCATACCATCAGACATACCCGCACCAATCGCAATCACGTTTTTTACCGCACCACCTAATTGCACACCGATAAAGTCAGGGTTTTTATAAACACGGAAACTTTTGCCACAATGGAAAAGCTGTTGAAGCTCTTCAGAGAACGTATTATCCGTTGATGCCACAGAAATCGCAGTAGGTAGACCTGCAGCAAGCTCTTTCGCAAAAGTAGGACCTGATAAAACTGCTAGCGGGATTTCATTACCTAATACTTCACGCGCTACATCTTGCAATAAGCGACCAGTATGTGCCTCAAGTCCTTTTGTCGCCCAAACAACACGCGCATCCTGACGTAAAAAGGGTTTGATCTGTTGTAATACATCACCAAAAACATGGCTTGGGATCACAACCAGAATATTACGGCTGGCTTCAATTGCTTTTTGCAAAGAAGCTTCCATGTATAAACTATCAGGAAAGGAAACATCGGGCAGAAACGCCTGATTACAGCGGGCTTGCTCTAACGCAGCAACATGCTTAGCATCATGACCCCAAAGTACGACGTCATGACCATTGCGCGCTAAAGTAATCGCTAAAGCGGTGCCGTATGAACCGGCACCGATAACTGTCATAGAAGCGTTCATTAAGCTTCTTCAGCCCCTTCATTAGCGGCATCAGTTTGTTGCTGTTGTAAATAGTTCATAAACAACGCATCAAAGTTAACTGGTGCTAAGTTCAGTTGTGGGAAAGTACCACGGCTAACTAAGTTAGTGATACATTCACGAGCATAAGGGAACAGAACGTTAGGGCAGTATGCACCTAAGCAATGTGCCAGTTGAGTGCCTTCGATACCTTCAACGGTAAAGATACCTGCTTGTTGAACTTCACACAGGAATGCAGTTTCGTTATCCATTGTTGCGGTTACAGTCACGCGCAGAATAACTTCATAGACGTTTTCAGCTAAAGTATTAGAAGAAGTATCCAGATCTAATTTAACTTCTGGTTGCCACTCTTTTTGGAAAACTTGTGGGGCATTAGGCGCTTCAAAAGAGATATCTTTTGTATAGATACGTTGAATTTGAAAAGTCATCTCTTGGTTTTGCTGTTCTGACATAATAATCTTACCTTTTTATATCCTTATTAATTGAATAGCAGTAAGTATAGAACTCAATCTGCCCGCTCGTTACTTTTTACCTTTAGCCAGTGGTAAATTCTCACCACTCCAGCCTGAAAGACCATCTTTTAAGATAAAGACTTTTTCAAAACCGAGTTTAGTTAGGCTTTCTGCAGGTTTTGCACCTTCAATACCTGATGGTGACACAACAATAACTGGCTGTGATTTATATTTCTCCAGCTCAGCAATATTATTATTTTTGATTTCAGAAGGCGTTAAATTGATAGAATCAATGATGTGCCCTTTACGGAACTCATCACGGCTACGGATATCAACACACACCGCATTCTCTTTGTTTATCAAAGAAATCGCTTCTGTACGGGAAATATTTTTCGTCTTAGAAAAAAGCCCTTTAAAGGTCAATACAATGACCGCCACCAGCAACGCGACCCAGACAAAACTTAACAGGGTGTGCCGGTTGAAAAATTGCATTACTTCTTGCAGCATAGGATGCAATCACTCTCGTTGGTTAAAAATAGTATCAAAGAGCCAAAGTATACCTTTGTCATGGCGCAATTACAGCCTATTCCTGCGTTTCTCTTTCTATTTTTGCGGAAAGTTTCTCAACAATCATTTTTTTTATTGACGGATTTATGTACCATTAGCGCCAGTTCCGTGAAAAATGATGAATTAAAAAGGCATTGCCTTTTTACTCTACAGGATCCCTCTTCAGGCAAGCTATTAATAAATCAGCATCCCTTATAATGGCTACTTACGTATAAAATCGCCCATTTTACGTAAGATTTATACCTGTCTGAGATACAACAACTATCTGTTATTTATTTAAAAGTATTGAGAACACGAGCATGTCGCAAACAAATCAAGTGCCTAAAATTGGATTCGTTTCATTAGGTTGTCCTAAAAATTTAGTGGACTCTGAACGTATCCTAACCGAACTGCGTACAGAAGGTTATCAAGTTGTTCCTACCTATAATGATGCTGATTTAGTCATCGTCAACACCTGTGGGTTTATTGACAGCGCAGTACAAGAATCGCTAGAAGCGATTGGTGAAGCACTCGATGAAAACGGTAAAGTCATTGTTACTGGCTGTTTAGGTGCAAAAGAGAACCAAATTCGTGAAGTCCACCCTAAAGTACTCGAAATCACAGGGCCTCATAGTTATGAGCAAGTTTTATCTCATATTCACCACTATGTGCCAAAACCTGATCACAATCCTTTTCTCAGCCTTGTTCCTGAACAGGGTGTCAAATTAACGCCTCGTCATTACGCGTATTTAAAAATCTCTGAAGGCTGTAATCACCGTTGTACTTTCTGCATTATCCCATCGATGCGAGGCGATTTAGACAGTCGTCCTATTGGTGAAGTATTAGGTGAAGCTAAAAGATTAGTTAATGCGGGCGTAAAAGAGTTACTGGTTATCTCTCAAGATACTTCTGCTTATGGTGTTGATACTAAACATCAAACGGGCTTTTGGGATGGAATGCCTGTCAAAACCAGTATGGTCAGTTTATGTGAACAACTGGCAAAATTGGGCATTTGGGTTCGCTTACATTATGTTTATCCATATCCACATGTTGATGATGTCATTCCTTTAATGGCTGAAGGCAAAATTTTGCCTTATTTGGATATTCCATTACAACATGCCAGCCCGAAAGTCTTAAAACTGATGAAACGCCCAGGTGCTGTTGAGCGTACTCTAGAGCGTGTAAAACGCTGGCGTGAAATTTGCCCTGAATTAACCTTACGTTCTACCTTTATTGTTGGTTTTCCGGGTGAAACAGAAGAAGATTTCCAAATGCTATTGGATTTCCTCACCGAAGCACGTTTAGACAGAGTTGGTTGCTTTAAATACAGCCCTGTTGATGGTGCGAAAGCAAATGAATTGGCGGATCAAGTTCCTGAAGAAGTGAAAGAAGAACGTTATCATCGCTTTATGCAATTACAGCAACAAATTTCGACCGAACGTCTGCAAGAGAAAATCGGCAAAGTGTTACTGGTGATGATTGATGAAGTGGATGAAGAAGGTGCGATTGGTCGTAGTATGGCAGATGCGCCTGAAATTGATGGTGCTGTTTACCTCAATGAGCAATTTGATGTAGAGCCGGGGCAAATCGTGCGTGTTCTTATTGAACATGCAGATGAATATGACCTTTGGGGTACTATCGTCGAATAATCTCTCTCGTGGACAGCGTGATATTCTATTGCGCTGTCACACAGAATACCTCTTTTTTCCTCTCTCCTATTATTATTGCTTTATAATCTGTTATTAATTGAATAGATTACCTATTAGGTATTATCTGAAATTTCGGCTTTATTTCGTGTTAGCTGGTCAGTTGTTTAGTGACATGAAATAATCTTACAAACTGTTATGAAAGGTACGTTGGTCAGATGGCAGAGAAAATGGATCTTCAAAAAAAAACACATCCGTCTTATCGTGTATTTTCTTTACCGTTAATCACGTTGCTTATTAGCACCGCTCTCTTTTCTGCATCCCCTGTTTTTGCTAACACATTAACGGATAACCGCAATCAGCTAAAAGATCTACAAACTACGATTGCAGAAAAAGAAAAACAGGTTCAAGAACAACAAAAACAACGTACAGCCCTTCTTAATCAATTAAAAACACAAGAAACTCAAATCTCTAGTGCGGGTCGATCTGTGCATGAAACCCAAAACCGCTTACAAACATTGGGTAAAGAGATCAAAACCATTACCGCCAATATTGCACGCTTACAAAAACAATATCAGTCTCAACAAGAATTATTAGCGCGCCAAATGGATGCAGCTTATCGTCAAGGTAAGCACCAAGGTATAGAGCTTCTATTTCGTGGTGAAGAAGGTCAGCGTGAAGAGCGTATTTTAGCGTATTACAGCTATATTAATGATGCGCGGAAAGAAACAATGGCAGAGCTTGCGCAAACCTCAAAAGAGCTTGAAGCCGAAAAAGCAGCGCAGCAAGCAAAACAAAATGAGCAAAAACAAGCTTTAACAAAACAACAGCAAGAAAAACAAAAGCTGGATAATGCCTTAGCCGCTCGACAAAAAACACTGACTCAACTTGAATCAACCTTAAAGGCTGATCAGAAAAACTTAGCGACGATGCGAGCTAACGAAGCGCAATTAAGAAATAAAATTGCGCAAGCTGAGCGTGAAGCCAAAGCACGAGCAGAACGTGAAGCCCGAGAAGCGGCACGTATTGCGGCCAAACAGCGTGAAGCCCAACAACGCGGTTCAACCTATAAACCTACCGCCGAAGAGCAGTCATTAATGTCACGTACAGGCGGTTTAGGTAAACCAGCCGGGCAAGCAATTTGGCCAATCAGAGGCTCTTTATTACACCGTTTTGGTGAGTCTATTTCTGGCTCTGGTGAATTACGTTGGAAAGGTATTGTGATACCCGCGGCACAGGGTACAGAAGTAAAAGCCATTGCTGATGGACGAGTATTATTAGCTGACTGGCTTCAAGGTTATGGTTTAGTGGTTGTGGTTGAACACGGTAAAGGTGATATGAGCCTTTATGGTTATAACCAAAGTGCTTTAGTGAATGTTGGTCAACAGGTTAAAGCTGGTCAACCTATTGCTTTAGTGGGTAACAGTGGTGGGCAAGAGCGTTCAGCACTCTATTTTGAAATCAGACGTCAAGGAAAAGCAGTGAACCCTGTTCCTTGGCTTGGGAGGTAGGTTTGAAATTACTTGGCACATTACAACGCAAGCGCTCTTTTCTACTCAGTTTAATGTTGCTAAGCCTGGTTGTGAGTACTCCCGCATTTGCAGCCAAATTAGCCATTGTGATTGATGATTTTGGTTATCGAAAAAAAGAAGATAACCAAGTTTTACAACTTCCTACAGCTGTTTCTATCGCCATTTTGCCTGATTCTCCTCATGGTAAAGAAGTGGCAACAAAAGCCCATGCACAAGGACGAGAAATTCTGATCCATATGCCAATGGCACCCATTAGCAAACAACCTCTGGAGCGCGATACCCTAAAACCGTCTATGGATCAGGCTGAAATTAACCGCATTATTCAGCATGCTATTAGTAATGTTCCTTACGCTGTCGGTATGAATAACCATATGGGTAGTGCGATGACATCCGATAGACAAGCAATGGATAGAGTCATTAAAGCCCTTAATCACTCAAACATCTATTTTTTAGATAGCGTGACTATTGGTAATACTCAAGCTGCGATTGCTGCAAAAGCTGCTGGTGTTCCCTCTTTACGCCGTCATGTTTTCTTAGATAACGTACAAACCGAAGCTGAAACTCGCCAACAGTTAGCTCGTGCGATTGCTTTAGCGCGTAAAAATGGCTCGGCAATTGCGATTGGGCACCCTCACCCTTCAACCGTTAGAGCATTACAGCAACAGTTGCCTTTATTGCCTGCGGATATTCAACTGGTTGCACCGAGTGCTCTATTAAAACCACAGACAGAAAAACCAATACAACCAGAACCACCCAAAGTCACACCACCAACAGAACAGCCACAAGAGCCAAAACCTGCGTCTTGGTTAAAACCCGCACAAGAAGCCATTATTTCGATGAAAAAAAGCACGTTGATTAATACCTTATCAAGCGGGTTTAGCTCCTCAGAAAAAAAGAAAATACCGCCTACGCCAAAGGAAATCGGCGAAGTTGAAAAATAATGCAACAAAAAAGAGCCTTTTAAGGCTCTTTTTTGGCTTAGTTGTTACCTATCACTGCCAATCTAAAATCACTTTACCTGATTGACCTGAGCGCATGATATCAAAGCCTTTTTGGAACTCATCAATTGGGAATTGATGCGTAATAATCGGAGAGAGATCAAGACCAGATTGAATAAGTGTCGCCATCTTGTACCATGTTTCGAACATCTCACGACCGTAGATACCTTTAATAAACAAGCCCTTAAAGATAACTTGTCCCCAATCAATTGCCATATCAGAAGGTGGAATACCTAAAAGCGCAATACGACCGCCATGATTCATGGTATTAAGCATGGTACGAAACGCAGGAGGTGCGCCTGACATTTCTAATCCCACATCAAAACCTTCGATCATACCCAATTCTTTCATCACATCGATTAGGTTTTCTTTGCTAACATTTACAGCTCTGGTTACTCCC
This sequence comes from Proteus appendicitidis, assembly GCF_030271835.1. Lineage (NCBI taxonomy): Bacteria > Pseudomonadati > Pseudomonadota > Gammaproteobacteria > Enterobacterales > Morganellaceae > Proteus > Proteus appendicitidis. The sequence goes on along the minus strand of NZ_CP127389.1, from coordinate 41,870 downwards.
ATTTTTTTCGCGAGATCAAGGCGATATTCATTAACATCCGTGATCACCACATGGCGCGCACCCACATGTTTACAGATTGCCGCAGCCATAATCCCAATGGGACCAGCACCAGAAACCAGCACATCTTCACCCACTAAATCAAAAGATAACGCGGTATGAACAGCATTACCAAATGGGTCAAAAATAGCGGCTAATTCATCAGGAATATTGTCTGGGATTTTAAAGGCATTAAAGGCAGGGATAACCAGATATTCAGCAAAACAGCCTGGGCGATTTACACCCACTCCAATGGTATTACGGCATAAATGCGTACGACCACCACGACAATTACGACAATGACCACAAGTGATATGCCCTTCACCAGAAACGCGATCACCAATATTAAAACCTTTCACTTCTTGTCCTATCGCAACAATTTCGCCGATATATTCATGACCCACAACCATAGGAACAGGAATTGTTTTTTGTGACCACTCATCCCAGTTATAAATATGAACATCAGTGCCACAAATTGCTGTTTTACGAATTTTGATCATCACATCGTTATGACCAAGTTCAGGTACTGGAACATCAGTCATCCAAATACCTTCTTGTGCTTTTAATTTTGACAATGCTTTCATAGAGTAACCTTATGCAATCACATTAAGTTCTTTGCCAATTTTGATAAATGCTGCCACTGCACGCTCAATTTGTTCAGTTGTGTGTGCTGCTGACATTTGTGTACGAATACGTGCTTGCCCTTGAGGTACAACAGGATAGAAGAACCCAGTGACATAAATCCCTTCATCAAGTAAGCGTGTTGCAAACTCTTGGGCTAATTTCGCATCGCCTAACATCACCGGAATAATAGCGTGATCCGCACCAGCCAATGTAAAACCCGCTGCACTCATTTTTTCACGGAAAAGCGAAGCGTTACGCCATAAACGAGCGCGTATTTCATCACCGGTTTTCAGCATATCTAAAACAGCAATAGAAGCAGAAACAATCGCAGGCGCTAACGAGTTAGAGAATAAATAAGGACGAGAACGCTGACGTAACCACTCAACCACTTCTTTACGTGCAGCGGTATAACCACCCGATGCACCGCCTAATGCTTTACCTAAAGTGCCCGTGATAATGTCGATTCTGTCCATCACATCACAATACTCATGAGTTCCGCGACCTTGTTCACCCACAAAACCCACGGCATGCGAATCATCGACCATCACTAATGCACCGAATTCATCCGCTAAATCACAGATAGATTTGAGATCGGCAATCACACCATCCATAGAAAATACGCCATCAGTGGCGATCATAATATGGCGAGCATTCTCTGCTTTGGCTTTTTCAAGTTGTGTACGCAGTTCAGCCATATTGTTATTCGCGTAGCGATAGCGTTTTGCTTTACATAAACGTACACCATCAATAATAGAAGCATGATTTAAGGCATCAGAAATAATCGCATCTTCCGGCCCCATTAATGTTTCAAATAATCCACCATTGGCATCAAAGCAAGATGAATACAAAATGGCATCTTCCATACCTAAAAATTCAGCAATTTTATTTTCTAATACTTTATGTGAATCTTGAGTACCACAAATAAAACGCACAGACGCCATACCAAAACCATGGCTATCCATTCCTGCTTTTGCCGCTTCAATCAGTTTGGGATGATTGGCTAAACCGAGATAGTTATTAGCACAGAAGTTAATAACATGGCTTCCATCAGCAACAGCAATATCTGCGCTTTGTGAAGAAGTGATGATGCGCTCATTTTTAAAGAGGCCATCTTGACGAGTTTGTTCGAGTTGTTGATTAATTTGTTGATAGAAAGAGTGGGTAGACATACTTTCTCCTAAGACTGCAGGGCGAAAAGAGGTAACATACATTTTTGATTATAATGTAGCCGTTATTGTTTCTTATTCTATTCCTTTGTTCTATTAAAAACGACAAATGTAAATAAATAATGTTATTTATGTAATTAAGATCACTAATACACACTGTGTTTTTCGAGAATTTCAGCCTGTTATTCCGTGATGAATACTACCGTTAACGCTGTTCAGTGTTATTATAGACCTAGAGCTAATTTTTAGATTTTTATATGAAGGGGTAGCCACATGATTATCGTCACGGGCGGTGCAGGTTTTATCGGCAGCAATATTGTTAAAGCATTAAATGATGAAGGTTATACTGATATTTTAGTTGTTGATAACCTTAAAGATGGCACCAAGTTCGTGAATTTGGTCGATCTAAATATTACCGATTACATGGATAAAGAAGATTTTATTGCCAGCATTGTTGCTGGTGATGATTTTGGTGATATTGATGCGGTTTTCCATGAAGGTGCTTGCTCTTCTACCACCGAGTGGGATGGCAAATATATGATGGATAACAACTATCAATATTCTAAAGAGCTACTCCATTTTTGCCTTGAGCGTAAAATTCCTTTCTTATATGCCTCTTCTGCTGCCACTTATGGCGGTCGTACTGATAATTTTATCGAAGATAGAAAATACGAAGCACCTTTAAATGTCTACGGTTATTCAAAATTCTTATTCGATGAATATGTGCGCCAAATTTTACCTGAAGCAGATTCGATGATTTGTGGCTTCCGTTATTTTAATGTTTATGGCCCTCGTGAAGGACATAAAGGCGGTATGGCAAGTGTGGCATTCCATTTAAATAACCAAGTAAATGCTGGTCAAAATCCAAAATTATTTGAAGGCAGCGAAACCTTCCAACGTGACTTTATTTATGTCGGTGACGTGGCTGCGGTTAATTTATGGTTCTGGCGTAATAATGTATCGGGAATTTTTAACTGTGGTACAGGTCGTGCTGAATCATTCCAAGCTGTTGCTGATGCCGTTATTGCACATCATAAAGATAAAGATCTCTCTATCGAACATATTGAGTTCCCAGAAAAATTGAAAGGTCGCTATCAAGCCTTTACACAAGCAGATCTCACAAACTTACGTAAAGCAGGTTATACCGCACCATTTAAAACGGTTGCCGAAGGCGTCGAGCTTTATATGCAATGGTTAAATCAAGGTAAATAATCGCTGTTTATGAAAATCTTTGTGGTAGGACCTTCATGGGTCGGGGACATGATGATGTCTCAAAGTCTTTATCGTACATTGAAAGCATTACATCCTGCGGCAACCATTGATGTGATGGCACCAGCATGGTGCCGTCCATTACTCGAAAAAATGCCAGAAGTTGATAATGCCATTCCTATGCCACTAGGTCATGGTGCGTTAGCGATTGGTGAACGCCGTCGTTTAGGAAAACAATTAAGAGAGAATGGTTACACGCACGCTTATGTATTACCTAACTCGTTTAAATCTGCATTAGTCCCTTTCTTTGCAGATATTCCTAAGCGTACAGGCTGGCGTGGCGAAATGCGTTACGGCTTATTAAATGATTTACGCCCTTTAGATAAAAACGCATTTCCTTTAATGGTTGAACGCTATGTGGCTTTGGCTTATGACAAGCAAAAAGTCCAAAAAGCGACAGATTTACCTCAACCTTTGCTTTGGCCTAAGTTATCAGTTACTGAAAATGATATTTCTACCACATTAGCTCAATTTTCATTATCGACACAGCGCCCTGCCATTGGTTTTTGCCCCGGTGCCGAATTTGGCCCTGCAAAACGTTGGCCTCATTATCATTATGCGGCTTTAGCACAAAAATTAATTGCTGAGCAGGGTTATCAGATTTTCCTTTTTGGCTCTCAAAAAGATAAAGAAGCCGGTGAAGAGATAAAACAAGCCTTAACGCCAGAAGCCCGCGAAGCCTGTTTTAATCTGGCTGGTGAAACCAGTCTTGAACAAGCGGTTAATTTGATTGCATCTTGTAAAGCCATCATCAGCAACGATTCTGGTTTAATGCATGTGGCAGCCGCCTTAGAGCGCCCATTAGTCGCTCTTTATGGTCCAAGTAGCCCTGATTTTACGCCACCGTTATCCCACAAAGCACGAGTGATCCGTTTAATTACCGGTTATCACAAAGTGCGTAAAGGGGATGCGGAGCAAGGCTATCACCAAAGCTTAATTGATATTCAGCCAGAGAAGGTTTTTGCTGAATTAGAAAATTTACTGTCAACGGAGCCATCTGCGTGAAGCGGGTATTAATTGTTAAAACCTCTTCCATGGGGGATGTTTTACACACCTTGCCAGCATTAACTGATGCAATAAATGTATATCCTGATATCCGTTTTGACTGGGCTGTTGAAGAAGGTTTTGCACAAATTCCAAGCTGGCACCAAGCTGTTGATACCGTTATTCCAGTGGCAATACGCCGTTGGCGTAAAAATTGGTTTAGTGCACCTATTCGTGCTGAGCGTGCGCAATTTCGTCAAACGATCCAAACACATCATTACGATGCGGTTATTGATGCACAAGGTTTACTAAAAAGTGCATTTTTGGTAACTCGATACGCCAAAGGCACTAAACACGGTTATTCTCGTCAAAGCGCCCGTGAACCTTTAGCCAGTTTTTTCTACGATATTCGCCACGATGTTAGTAAAAAAATGCACGCCGTTGAGCGAATTCGCCAGCTGTTTGCCTTAAGCTTAAATTACCCCATTCCACAATCTCAAGGTGATTATGGGATTGCACAGCATTTTCTCTCTCTTCCATCCTTTGATGAACGCCCTTATTTGGTATTCTTACACGCAACAACTCGTGATGAAAAACACTGGCCAGAATCTCATTGGCGAGAATTAATCGCCCTACTTGCTGATTCAGGATTGCGCATTAAGTTACCTTGGGGCGCAGAGCATGAACATCAACGCGCTATCCGCCTAGCCAAAGATTTTGACTATGTTGATGTGTTGCCAAAAATGTCGCTCGCGGAGGTTGCTCAAGTGATTGCGGGTGCAAAAACTGTGGTTTCTGTGGATACAGGGTTAAGCCACTTAACCGCAGCCTTAGATAAACCGAATATCACCTTATTTGGCCCTACCGATCCCGGTTTAATTGGCGGTTACGGTAAGGCACAAACCGCTATAAAAGCGGATGGTGGGGATATTGGGGAGATAAAACCACAGCAAATATTTAGCCTTCTTGATATGTAGTCTTATAAACCCTAAAAGGTTATTCGCTTTTTAGGGTTTTATTTACCGCATTAAAGACTTCATCAACCGTAATTACATCCATGATCAGCTCTGGAGTTTCACAACAGAGAGGCTCTTTCTTAATGACGGTATGTAGCTCAAGATCTTGATAAGGACCTGTTGAACAAGGATTTGCGGTGACAAATAAACTCACTGTTGGTCGTTTTAATGTAATCGCTAGATGTAAAGGTCCTGTATCACCAGTCACTAATACGTTCATCATATTGATATGGCTTAATAGGTCAGGTAATGATGTTTTACCTACTAAGTTTTCTATATTTTTGTGATAATTAACAGGAAGTAATTTGAAAAACTCATCAGATAAATTTTGCTCATGAGGTGCTCCAATTAATTTAATTATCAATGAATTATCACTGTTAATTAATTGTTGAGCTAACTCGACAAAATGAGAGACAGCCCATCTCCGTTCTGGCGTTGACGTCCCCATCTGAAAGCCAATGACTTTATATTCTACTTTTGGTAATAACTTTATCTTACAAGGGATCTCCATATCAGTGCTTACATTTGTGATGCCTAAATGACTGACGAGATCTAATTTACTTTGAACAAGATGTACTGGTGTGGTGTTATGATCAGCAACAATCCATTTTGTAAACCACTTAGGAAGTTCATGAAAAGTATTACGCAAAATATACTGGCAACCTGCCATTACTGCGAATAGCACATCATAAGGGAGATGAGAATGTAAAATTACGGCTAATTCAGGCTTATACTTTTTTGCCTGTAAGGCAATAGGAAGTAAGTTTTTTATTTTATTATCCCAATAAATCACACTGTCTATTTGGTCATAGTTTTCAACTAATAACCTATTTTTCTCACTCGAAACTAATGTGATATGAGCATCTGGATAATGCGCACGGATCGCTCTTATCGCTGGGGTATTAAACATAAAATCCCCCAGCGCTGTTGTTGAAAAAATAAGAATACTGTTAAATTGAATATCTGATGAAAACATATCCGTTTTTTTCATCTTGCCAAAAAGTGGGTTATAGATATTTAAGAAGTTATGTACCCATTTTAATTTTTTCAACTTCATCTTATTTTGCCTGCACCTTACTTTGATAATACTCAGCCAACGTCATGCCCTGCACTTTATCTTTTAAGAAACTAAATAGCGTTTCCAAATCGTTATATAGCCCTTCAATATCTTTTTCTGTGCGGAATGTGGGACTACCACCCGGCATAAATTCTGATGAGTGCAGCATAAATTCAATATGAGAGTGACCTTGAGCTAATGATTTTTCAGCAACGTCAATCATTTGCTGTGCATTACCACCTTTAGGGCGTAACCAATTTACTGAAGGCGCTCGTTGCTTACCTCTTAATTTGTCATAACCTTGCTTAAATTTGTTCATTAAAGGTGAGTGCTTATATTGAATGCTCATCGGCACTTCTAGCAACGTTGAATTTCCTACTTTAGTAATATCCTCTAGATCCATAAAGTAAGCATGACTTGGAAAATCAGTGTAATTTGTTCCACCTGATTGCGCGGGATCACCTTTAGTAAAACGCCAATCCACTTTAGGTGTTACAGAACAATCAACTTGATAACCAAATTCAACTAAAAGCTGTGCATAAATCTCATTAAATGCCCAACGACCAGCTCGATGACTTAACATTTTTGTTTGTAGTTTATCTTCTAGCAAGTGGGTCATTAACGCGATTTTTTCTCGCATTTGATCTTTAGGGTATTCAATTAAATAAGGCTGATGATGTAAATCATTATTGGTTAAAGGCACGAGTGGTGGGCTATTCCATGCATGCAAGTGCATACCAATTTCGCCCGTATTACGAGCAATAACATCACGAGCAAACTCAATATAAGCATCATCCATTACCATTTCATAGTTTGTTAACCAAACGGGTTTAAAATGAAAATGCTCGCAAAGTTGCTGAAAACGGGGTAGAAAGTGCGTATTTTTAGTCGTGATATCACATTCATTTTCCCAAAGATTATCGCCTTCGGTATCTAATGTGATAATAAATGCTGGTTTTTTCATGCATACCCTGCCAATTAATGGATAATAGGCTAATAAATTTATATTTAATACTATGGCATGCAGTGTAAAACATCAATTCAATCAATATAAATTAGGTTTTATGGATGCTTTTGGCTGTTTTGTTTACAATTAGAGTATCTCACTAAAGCTAAAGTAATTATGACTAATATAAATCAATCATTTAATAGAATACTGGTTATTAAACTCCAACATCATGGAGATATGTTATTAACGACGCCCGTTATATGCTCATTAAAATCAGCTTATCCTAATGCAACGATTGATGTTTTATTATACAAAGAAACATTACCTATGCTTGAGCACAACCCATTCATCAATAATATTTTTTATCTTGATCGTAATTGGAAACATCAAGGTAAATTGACCCGATTAAAAAAAGAGTGGGAGCTTGGTCGAACATTGCAAAAACAGCAGTACGACTTAGTAGTAAATTTAGCTGATCAATGGAAAGCGGCCATTTTTGCTCTACTTACCAAAGCAAAAATACGTTTAGGCTTTGAATTTGAAAAGCGTAAAGGCAGCCAATTTTGGCAAAAATGTCATAATGTAATTGTCTCTACGGCAGATCATGGACAACTACACACCGTTGAACAAAATCTGAGTATCCTTGCTCCACTTAATATTCCTATCATTTCAGATGTAATGATGGCTTATAGCGAAGCAGATAAACAGTGGTTAGCAGAGACTATTGGAAAATATCATCTCCCTGAAAACTATATCGTTATACAACCAACCTCTCGCTGGTTTTTCAAATGCTGGGATGAAGATAAAATGGCGACTTTAATTACAAAGCTCCAGCAAAATCATTATTCCGTAGTTTTAACTTCTGGCCCAGAAGCAAAAGAATTAGAGATGATACAAACTATTTTGGCACACTGCCCAAACAAAGAAGTGATAACGGTTTTAGCCGGACAAACATCTTTATCTCAACTTGCGGTATTAATTGATAATGCAGGGCTTTTTATTGGTGTGGATTCTGTCGCAATGCATATGGCTGCCGCATTAAAAACACCTTTAGTTGCTCTTTTTGGCCCTTCTAAACTTGAACATTGGCACCCTTGGCAAGCGGTAGGTGAAACAATATGGGCAGGCAATTATGACGATATTCCACACCCAGATCATATAAAAACAGATACCCAACAACGTTATCTTTCCGCTATTCCGGTTGATGTGGTTTACAACACAGCTATAAGGCATTTATCTTAATGAATCACCCGTTACGACTCGCCATTGTCAGACAAAAATATCGCCCAGATGGGGGAGCTGAGCGCTTTATTGCGCGCGCATTAGATGCATTATCAAACGATGATCTTGAACTTAATGTGATCACACGAGAATGGCAAGGTGATACCAATCCAGATTGGCATATTCACTTATGCAATCCACGAAAATTAGGCAGGATTAGCCGAGAATCGGGTTTCGCTAAAGCAGCTAGAGCATGTTGGCAGGAAAATCATTTTGATATTGTTCAAAGCCATGAACGTATCGCAGGTTGTGATATTTTTCGGGCAGGTGATGGTGTACATCGCCGATGGTTATTACAACGCCAAAGAATATTACCTAATTGGAAAGGTCGTTGGCTATTTTATGATAGATACCACCGTTATGTCATGAATGCAGAAAAACAGATGTATGCCGATCCCGCATTAAAACAGGTTATCTGTAATTCACAGATGGTTAAAAATGAAATTATTGAGGATTTTGGCGTTTCTGCCGATAAAATAACTGTCATTTATAATGCAATTGACCATAATGCTTTCGTACCTGCAACAAATTCTCAAAAAGAGAGATTAAAAACACAATATAATATTCCACACGACGTACCTTGCTTTATTTATGTGGGATCAGGCTTCGAGCGTAAAGGCTTAGCAGCTGCTATCTCAGCAATAGCAAAGACATCAGCTATATTGTTAGTGGTTGGAAGTGATAAAAATCAGCGTAAATATGAACAACTCGCAACACAATTAGGTTGTGAACAACGCATTTTCTTTTTAGGTATGCAGAAAAAAACACTCGATTTTTATCAAATAGCGGATGCGTTACTACTTCCTACTCTTTATGACCCTTTTCCTAATGTTATTCTTGAGGCATTATCATGTGGTTTACCGGTGATCACCTCAACGACTTGTGGTGGTGCAGAGTTTATTCAACATGGTAAAAATGGATTTGTTTGTGATGCATTGGATATTTCAGCATTAACCGATGCAATTACACAGATCCCAAAAGAAACAGCGTGGACTGAGATGTCACAAGTGGCGAGAGAGACCATTCTCCCTTATACACCACAGCGATTATCAGGCGAGCTTATTTCACTTTATAAACGGATATTAGCCTTGTGAGTCAACAACATATACTTTTTATTATTGATGGATTACCGGGTGGTGGTGCTGAAAACGTCACGCTCAGGCTAGCTAATGGTTTTCATCAAGCTGGATACCAAGTCACATTATTATCCTTACATAATAAATTAGCGTATGAACTACCTGATTTTATTGATTATATTGTTGATCATGATAACTATCGTGGAATTTTTAGAAAATTAACTGAAATATCGCGTAGAGCAAAATCGCTTGATAATGTACTCACTCAACTTTTTGCTAAGAAAGGTCGCCCTGCTCTCGTTCTTTCTAATTTACATAAAACAGACCGCATTGTTTGTCGCTCTAAACAACTAAAAAGTTGCAATGTTTGGTACTGTATTCACGGCATTTACTCTCAATCTTATCTTGGCAATAAATCAGGATTTTCATATTGGCTGAAAAAAACAAAAATCCAACGAGTTTATCGAGATAAAAACCTCGTCTGTGTTTCTAATGCGGTAAAAGATGATCTAATCAATGCCATTGGTATTCATGCTGAACAACTAAAAACTATTTATAATCCATTTAATATTGAAGAAATACAGCAAAAAGCCACCCTTTCTAATCCCTTTGCTGAACAAGATTATATCTTGCATGTAGGTCGATTACATGAAGTAAAAAGACAAGACAGATTAATTGAGGCTTTTGCTAAAGCTGATTTACCTTGCCAACTGATTATACTCGGTGAAGGCACTCCCACCGTTAAACAGCGATTAGAAGCTCTAATTAAACAACTTAACTTAATGGAGAAAGTCACCCTTGCGGGTTTTATCCCAAACCCTCTCCCTACAATCAAAGGCGCTAAAGTGGTTGCATTAAGCTCTGATAGTGAAGGGCTTCCTACTGTATTAATTGAAGCATTAATATGTGGTGTGCCTATCGTTAGTACCCGATGCCCCGGTGGGGTCAGCGAAATCATGACAGGCGAACTTTCCGATTACCTCTCTGCAATGGATAGTGACTCTCTCGCGGAAAAACTTCGCCTTGCGTATTATTCACAGCCTCAAATATTGCCATCATCCTATGCAAAATTTGAACTAAACCATATTTTAAAGCAGTATATCGCTTTAATTCCTTAATCCGCGCTTACTTGTTTTACACACTTTCTCCCACACAGTGTGATACTATAAGCGTTCGTCTAGATAAGTGAATTTGATAGCATGTTGTTGCGTTTATATCAGGTACTTCTTTACCTTATTCAACCTCTGATTTGGTTGCGTCTTTTATTACGCAGCCGTAAAGCACCCGCCTACCGTAAACGGTGGGGAGAGCGCTATGGCTTTTGCAAAGGCAAAGTCGTACCTCAAGGGATATTATTGCATTCCGTTTCTGTTGGTGAAACACTCGCCGCAGTGCCGCTTGTTCGCGCCCTTCGTCATCACTATCCTGATTTACCCATTACCGTCACTACCATGACACCGACTGGCTCAGAACGTGTACGCTCCGCATTTGGTGATGATGTTTACCATGTCTATCTTCCTTATGATTTACCGGGTTCAGTTAATCGTTTTCTTAAAACGGTTGACCCGAAATTGGTGATCATTATGGAAACGGAGTTATGGCCTAACTTGATTTCAAAACTTCATCAACGAAAAATCCCGTTGATTATCGCCAATGCCCGTTTATCTGAACGCTCTGCTGCGGGTTACCAAAAATTGGGCAGTTTTGTCAAAACGATGCTCCAAAAAATCACCTTAATTGCCGCTCAAAATCAGGAAGATGGTGAACGATTTATTGAACTGGGCCTCAAACGTTCACATTTGCATGTTACAGGTAGCCTAAAATTTGATATTTCTGTTACCCCAGAATTAGCCGCCAGAGCCGTTGCTTTGCGCCGTCAATGGGCTGCTCACCGCCCCGTGTGGATAGCAACGAGTACCCATGAGGGCGAAGAAAGCATTATTTTAGAGACACATAAAAAGCTACTGACACAATTCCCTCAGCTTTTATTAATTTTAGTCCCTCGCCACCCAGAGCGTTTTCCTAAAGCCGAACAATTAACACGTGAAGCAGGATTAAAATATACCCTACGAAGCACTGACGCTGTGCCTGATGCACAAACTCAAGTGGTTATTGGCGATACAATGGGCGAGCTGATGTTGCTCTATGGTATTGCAGATTTAGCCTTTGTTGGCGGGAGCTTAGTAGAGCGTGGTGGTCATAATCCTTTAGAAGCTGCTGCTCACGCTATCCCCGTTATTATGGGACCGCATACTTTTAACTTTAAAAATATCTGTGCCAAGCTTGATCAAGCTGAAGGATTAATTACTGTTACAGACAGTGAATCAATGGCGACGGCTATTGCCTCATTGCTTAATGATGAAGATTATCGCCGTTATTACGGTCACCATGCCGTGGAAGTGCTTCATGAAAACCAAGGGGCATTACTGCGTTTACTTACCTTACTTTCACCTTATCTTCCCCCTCGGAGTCACTAATGAGCCAAAGTAAGCGCCTTTCTGTGGTGATGATCAGTAAAAATGTCGCTGATGTCATTGGCGAGTGCTTAGACTCTGTACAATGGGCTGATGAAATTATTGTGTTAGATTCAGGTAGCCAAGATAACACCTGTCATATTGCAACAGAAAAAGGGGCTAAGGTCTTTATCAACAGTGAATGGCCGGGATTTGGTAAACAGCGCCAACTGGCACAACAATATGCCACTGGTGATTATATTTTTATGATCGATAGTGATGAACGCATCACTCCTGAACTCCAAACCAGTATCCTCGCCGTATTACAACAACCTGAAGAAAATGTGGTTTATAGCTGCGCTCGCCGTAATTTATTTATGGGGCGATTTATGAAACACAGTGGTTGGTATCCCGATAAAGTGACACGCTTATATGCTCGTGAACGTTATCAATATAACGATAATTTAGTGCATGAATCATTAGAAACCCAAAGTGCGACTGTTAAAACCTTACAAGGTGATCTTTTGCATCTTACCTGCCGTGATTTAATAGAATTTCAGCAAAAACAGCTAAAATATGCCTCCGAATGGGCAAAAGAGCGCCATCAACGAGGAAAAACAACGAGTTATAGTTCTATCTTAAGCCATACTGCTGGTGCTTTTTTTAAGACGTGGTTGTTAAGAATGGGTTTTTTAGATGGGAAACAGGGATTAGTACTGGCATTTGTTAATGCACAGTATACCTTTAATAAATACGCCTCTTTATGGGAACTCAGCCAGAAGACTGTAAATCATGAAAAATAAAGCTATCTATCCCGGAACCTTTGATCCTATCACTTATGGTCATATTGATATTTTAACCCGTGCAGCAGGTATGTTTGATACGGTTTTATTAGCGATTGCTGATAGCGCCCGTAAAAATCCTATGTTCACCTTAGAAGAGCGGGTGAATTTAGCTAGAGAGGTAACGAGTCATTTACCTAATGTTGAAGTAGTGGGATTTAGCGAACTAATGGCTAACTTTGCTAAGCAACAACAAGCCACCATTTTAATTCGCGGTGTCCGCTCTGTTTCTGATTTTGAATATGAATGGCAACTCGCCAATATGAACCGTCACTTTGCACCGGATCTTGATAGTGTGTTTTTACTGCCCTCTCAAAATCTATCATTTGTCTCTTCATCGTTAATTAAAGATGTGGCGCGCCATGACGGTGATGTCTCTACGTTTTTACCTGAAGTTGTCACCACCGCCATGCTAAAAAAACTCGGTAAGATTTAGCGCTCATTTTCACCATGTTGGCAATGTCGGCAGAAAAATGTGCTACGTTGCCCTTGTTTAATACTTTCTATCGGTTGACCACAAATCAAACAAGGCTTGTCTTTGCGCCCATAAACAAATAACTCTTGCGCAAAATAACCAGGTTTACCGTCTGATTGCAGAAAATCTTTTAGTGTCGTGCCACCTTGCTCAATAGAGCGCGTTAATACTCGCTTAATCGCAGTTACCAGCACCGTACACTCTTCTTGCGTTAGGCTATTGGCTTTTCTATCTGGCATAATACCCGATGAAAATAGCGCCTCATTAGCATAAATATTGCCTACACCAACCACTAATTTATTATCCATTAACCACGGCTTTATCGCCGTTTTTTTATTTTTGGATTGTTGATAGAGATATTCGGCGTTAAATTCATCAGAAAGTGGTTCAGGCCCTAAATGCGCTAATACAGAGCTTGTGGCTAAATCTTCACACCATAGCCAAGCACCAAAGCGTCGTGGATCAGTATAGCGGAGTACTTTACCATCACGAAAAATCAAATCGATATGATCATGTTTTTCTTCAGGTTGTTCTTCTAATAATATGCGTACACTTCCTGACATCCCTAAATGAATAATGATCCATCCTGTATGAAGCTCAATTAGCAAATACTTAGCACGTCGCTTTACACTTAAAATAGGCTCATCCAGTAACGTTTTTATTTTTTCTGAGACAGGCCAACGTAATTTACTATTACGTACAATAGCATAGTGCAACACATTGCCTACAAGGTGAGGCTCTATACCTCGGCGACTGGTTTCGACTTCCGGTAATTCAGGCACAGGTGACTCCATGATTATCAGATAAGAGATACAGCGATAAACACATTTTTATTGTATGATCGCCACTCTATCAAAAAGTATAAAGGATGATGGCAGATTATTATGATGGTGTTTAAAGACTATAGTAAAAAATCCCTGTGGAATTTATCCATTATTGGGCTTTACATTATATTGATCTACTTACCGGATATCACCCGTTATAAAAATATTGTGATGGGATTGATTGGTGCAACAGCACTGTGGTATCTGGTACGTGATTTTAAGACTATCTGTAAAATCTTTAAAAATAATCTGTCATACTCACTGCTGTTTTTATTGTTGGTGATTGGTTATTCCATCCTAATTTCTGTCGAACCCAATATCAGTATTAAAGAAGTCAATAAGCCTATTTTAAATGGCTTACTGCTATTTGCTGTGACCTTTCCGATTGTATTATATAAAGAAAAACCGACCGATATTGCTAAGATGGTAATGGTAGCGTTTACGATTGGACTATTGGTGATTATAGCTAAGGAGTTAGTGCAGTATTATTTGGAGTATCAGAAAGGAATTTCTCCATTTACGCAAAAAAGCCAAACAGCACATAGAGAAATATCTTATGCCCTACTTTTCTTCTTCCCAATCATTTTATCTTCCCTTGTTTTAAAAAAAAGAAACTCTATTATTAATTGGTTTTTATTAATTTTAATTAGTGCATTATTTATTTTTATAATGCTAGGAACTTTAGCACGGGGGGCATGGATAGCATTAGTAATTATTACATTGCTTACCTTAATTATTAATCGCCAATATCTAATTATTGTAATCTTAAGTAGTTGTATACTATTGTCAGCATCTGCAATTTATCTAAATAATAATTTTATTAATGGTGAGCTTAAATCTAAATTATTTCAACTAAATAGTGGAAAAAGATTCAGTAATGGAACACAAAGCTCCGCATTAGAGCTTATTAAACAAAACCCAATAAAAGGTTATGGTTACGGTAATCAGATTTTTCATAATATTTACGATCCTCTAGTGAGAGATAACCCGCACTGGGTATTTAAAAAATCGAGAGGCCCCCATAACGTCTTTTTAGCTTTCTGGTTTGCGGGCGGTATTTTAGGGTTACTTGGTATTCTTTATTTTTGTTCTTCGATTATTGCCCAAGGGATTCAGCTAATAAGAAAAAACCAAGGGATTATTCGCCAAGCGGCTTTAGTGTTATTGATGTCATTTTTAGGTGTTTATGTACTGAGAGGATTATTTGAAAATGCCTATATCAATCAGGTCGGTATTTTGGTGGGACTCATGTTGGCGCTACGACATGCTTTACTTAATAATCAATCAGCAACACCGTCAGATAAACAGCAATAGATCACTGAATTAGCGTCTCTATTGTCTTTAGGATCACCTCAGCCCGTTTATCCCAGTTGTAATAGTTTTCAACTAATGAGCGGGCATGAGCGGTTTTTTCACTTGCGCGCTGTGGATTATCTCTTAACTGTATTATCTGTTTTGCAAAACTTTGTGCATCGCCACTATCTGCAAAACTTACTGCTTTTTCATCTACAACATCACGGATTGAAGGAAAATCTGAAATTACTACAGGTTTTTCCATCGCCATATACTCAAATAACTTGAGTGGTGAAGTATAACGGCTTCCAATACTGGTTAACGTAAGCGGGAGTACACAGATATCGTGCTGAGCAATCGCTTCAAAGCGTTTTTTCGGATCAATAAACCCCAAAAAATTAACCTTATCTTTTACGTCCATTTCTTGTGCTAATAAGGTTAGCCCTCCAATCTGCTCCGGCGTTCCCCCTGCAATATTCAATCGCGCGTTATCAAGGTATTTCATTGCTCGCATCATGGTAGGAATGCCCTTCCATTTATGCAGGCTACCTAAATACAGCACTTCAGTTATAGCTTTATCTAATAAAGGAGGAGTAACCTGATAATTTGCCACTGCATGCAAATCAACACCATCAGGAACAACGGTTATCGGTGTAGCAACTTGATATTGCGAAACAATATCATCTCTGAGTAATGAAGTAAGAACAAAAATACCTGTCGCTTGGCTATAAACCAATTTCTCCATTTTTAATAGCTTATGATATTTCGCGCGATTCTTTTTTTTCTCAAATGAATGAGACTCTGCGAAAGATTGTGCAAATATTTCATGACTTTCAAAAAAAAGGGGAATTTCTGGATAATTTTCACAAAGATAACAAGCCAGTTTTAAATTACGGGTAAACAACGCATCAACATTATTTTGCTTAACCCAACGCGCTATCTGTAATGAGAAAAGTTTTTGTGAATTAAATGGAAAATACCATTTACGACGAATATCTCTTAAGGAAACTAAACTTGCATTAGCATGGATTGAACGACCTAATATATCACTATCTCGATATTGCCCTTTTGGTGTAACTAAAGTGACATGTGCTCCCGCTCTGGCAAAAGCATCAACATTTTGCAAAATTTGCAATGAAGCAACTCGTAAGTCAGGAACTGGGTAAGGATCAAGATAGGCAATCTTCATTATTATGACGCCAATGTCTGTAATAAACGTTGTGCAGAATGTTGCCAAGTATAATGTGTTTCTATACGTAAACGTGCATTCTCGCCCATTGCTTTTCCTCTATCGGATAATTGGCGAAGATGATTAATTGCCATCACAATTTCATCTGCATTGCCAGGGGCAACCAATAATCCTGCAGTGCCCTCATTACCCACCACTTCAGGAATCCCCCCGATATGGCTGGCAATAACTGGTTTGGCACATGCCATCGCTTCTGCAATCGTAATGCCAAATGCTTCATCGCCAGTACTTGGGAAAATACCCGCATCACTGGCTGCATAGAATTTAGGTAATTGGTTATGCTCAACGGGTTGATGAAAAATAACTTGTTCAGCAATGCCTTTTGTCATCGATTTACTCTTCAATCGTTCTAGATCATCGCCTGTACCGATAATCAAGAGCTTCACATCTTCACCTTTTAGCTTTTCGATAGCATCGATCGCGACACTCAAGCCTTTCCAACCGACTAATCGTCCAGCAAATGAGAGTAAAAAAGTAGATTCACTTATTCCTAATTGCTCTCGTAACGAGGTCGCCATAGGTTTAAATTTTTCAATATCCACACCATTATAAATCACACGAGGGAATTGCTTAAAATGATGTTGGATTTGCCAAGCATTAAAATGGCTACATGCTACCCATGCTGAAATCTTTTTACCTAATCTGCGGTCACCTTTAAAAAAGCTAGTGCCTCCACTCATATAACAAAAACGTGTTGAAGATGATTTAGGCATCATAGAAGGCCAAAAAAAATCAAAAGGTTTTGTTAAAATAACCCAATCAAACTTTTGACTGATAACATCTTTTTTAGCGTGTCGTGCAAAAGTGTAGCGTTCAACAATACGGCGAAAACGACCACCAAGATCAATCACTTTATCTCGCGGTGTATAAGGATAAGTATGAATTTGTATTTGGCGTCCAGCTAGATTGTGTCGAATATCGCCATTGCCACCATAAAGATGAACTTCATGCCCCGCATCATGTAATTGCTTAGCCAGTTCCCAAACCGCAGTTTGGATCCCGCCATAAGACATGGTGATTGTGACATCAATTATACCGATCTTCATGGATTACTTTTTCACCTTCATTCCATTCATAATATTACTTACCGCATTCCACACATTCTCAACCGAGATTTCAGCCATATTATCTTCACGGTGGGCATTTTCTAACGACGTTGGATGTTGGATAACCTGACAACAAGAATGCTGTAATGGCGCTAAATAACACCCTGGATGATAACTATGATATAACGCCACCATTGGGATATCTAAAGCCCCAGCTAAATGTGTAGGTCCTGTATCTACTCCAACATAAAGCGATAGATTCGCCATAATTGCCGCATTTTGTCGCATTGAAACTCGACCCGCTAAGGCTAAACAATGCTGCTCACCGATTTTTTTAGCTAAATCAATCGATAATTGTTCGCTTTCCTTACTACCTAATAGCAAAAAGTACGTACTCTCGTCATGGGTAATAATCTGTTTTGCTAATTGTAGAAAATTTTCCACAGGCCAATCCCGATAGGCTTTAGCCGGAAAACTTTGCAGTTGAAAACCAATAATATTCTTATTAATTAATGAATTATCTTTTAAAAACTGTTGTGCGAAAGTCGCTTCTTCATCACTGACAAAGTAACGTAATTGCCAACAACTCGGATAAATCCCTAATGCATTAATTAATAAAGCACGTTCTTTTTGTGCCACCATCGGCGACTTAGGGCGCGCAACCCAAGTCACATTACCTTGCTGCTGAGAAATATCAGCAAAAGCAACGGTATGATGAGATTGGCGACGAGCATAGTTCACCAGCTCACTATCATTGCCGTACACCAAAGCCAAGTCATAAGGCTTATGAGGTAACCAACCCGTCCAAACCGCTCTTTTTTTAGAAAAATGTCTAATGCTATCAATATCAGGGTTATGCTCAAGAATACATGCGCTACGCTTATGTGCAAATACATCAATATGAGCATTGGGCCAGCGTTGTTTTAAGGCATGAATAACGGGAGTGATAAGTAATGTATCACCAAAACGCGCTACCGCTATAACCAATATATTTTTTGGATCCATATGCTTTTTATTTGGCTTAAATGATACATTTACTTCTCAGACTATACACTAAAAAGTATTACAAATATTCATCAATAAGATGAATACACCAAGTTGATAATTAAGTTGATAATAGAGATAATCGTTTCACGACTTTATTATCAACATTAATCATACTGATTTATTTTTATCGTTGATTGCCTGAATAAAGATCCTTTCCATCTTATCTAACATATTATCTAAACCAAATCGTGAAATGGCATGTTCAAGCGCGGCTTTTCCCATCTGATCACGCAATTCATCTAAATTCATTAATTTGGCTAAATGACTGGTTAATAATTCTTGTTCTTGCGGTACTAATGTAAAGCCTGTTTTACCATCAATAACAGCTTCACTAATTGCCCCAACCGTCGTTGACACAACAGGTAAACCACATGCCATTGCTTGCATAATACCTTGCGGTACACCTTCATTACCAAAAGAGGGTAACGCAAAGAGATCCATTGCATTTAAACAATCAGGCACATCATTACGATTACCAAGGAAGAAGATACTTTGTTCTAATCCCGCTTCTTTAACCATGGGTTCTAAATTTTTACGTTGAGGTCCGTCACCAACAAAAATTAATTGCCAACCGGGAAACTGCTGATGCAATGATTTCCATGCTTCTACTAAATATTTATGTCCCTTCCACACCCGCATAGTCGCAACAATACCTAATGTCGGTTTATTTGGTATTCCAATTTTCTCTCTAGCTTTTTGTTTATCTTGTGGAAAAAAACGTTGCAAATCAATTCCTGTAGGAACTGATGTCATTTTTTCTAATGGAAATTTATTATGCTGATGGAGTGTCTGGCGTAATTTCTCACCTGTTGTCACGACATGCGCACAGGATGAAAGATAAAGCCATCGTGTTGGTAAGGAGCGTGAAACATCCGTAGAAACATGACGAGTTCGAACAACTACGGGTGAATGGAGTAATGTGGCACAAGAAGCGGCAACTAACCATGCATCAGTTGAACTATGGGTATTGATAACATCAAATTGGTGACGATGCAGTTTCAGCCATTGGCGAAGTGCTTTTAATGCTGAACCACGTTTTTTTTCAATCGGTAATGTGAAAACTTCAATACCATAATCAGGAGCTGCTTTAGCAATTTTGGATGTAGGACAGCACACTAATGCAACTCGGTGCCCTCTGCGGATCATGCCCTGAGATTCCGTCAGTATACGAATTTCCTGACCACCCCACCCACAAGATGATTCTGTATGTAATATTGATAATACTGACTTACTCATCCGCAATCCATTCATCTGATGATTTTAAAAGAGCCATAGTATAACTAAAGAGCAAGCGAAGATCACAATAGCTTTACTTTGTTATACTTAGCAGACTCCAGATAACAAAAAACCCGACACTAAGGTCGGGTTTTTTAAGAAAACTAAAATTATTTAATTTTAGCTTCTTTATAAAGCACATGTTGACGAACAACTGGATCGAATTTTTTCATTTCCAGTTTTTCTGGCATAGTGCGTTTGTTCTTCGTAGTGGTATAGAAGTGACCTGTACCAGCAGAAGAAACGAGTTTAATTTTCTCGCGAATACCTTTAGCCATTTTTCAGCTCCTTAGAACTTCTCACCACGGGCACGTAAATCTGCTAATACAGATTCGATGCCTTTCTTATCAATCACACGCATACCTTTAGCAGATACACGCAGAGTTACGAAACGTTTCTCAGACTCAACCCAGAAACGGTGAGAGTGCAGGTTTGGCAGAAAACGGCGTTTAGTCGCGTTTAATGCGTGAGAGCGGTTGTTTCCACTCACAGGACGCTTGCCGGTAACTTGGCAGACTCGGGACATGTCTATTCTCCAAAAATCTAATCAGCTCGAGCTTTAATATCAGGTTTGACCGCCTCGTCAGGCTTTGGAGCCCATCTCAGCAACTTTTAACGATTGAAAAACTGTGTAAACACCTCAGAAAAAACTTGCTGAGATAGGCTCTTCTCGCCAAACCCAAGATCCTCAAAGGTGGCGTAGTATACGCCCAATGGCCTCAACGCTCAAGACCCGTACAAATAAAGATTGACAATAATTACAAAAATATTTGCTATAGCCAACCACGTTCTGCAAAAGAAACGCAGTTATCATGCCCTATCACAAGGTGATCGAGTACATTTATACCAACCAATTGACAAGCGGTAAAAATTTTTTCAGTTAACTGTTTATCTGCAAGGCTTGGTTCTGAATGACCAGAGGGGTGATTATGAGCAAGAATGATGGATGTTGCATTCTTTTTTATCGATTGACGGACAATTTCTCTCGGATGAACCTCTACTCGGTTAATTGTTCCTTTAAACATTTCTTCAAATGCAATCAATTTGTTTTGATTATCAAGAAACAACACCACAAACACTTCTCGATCTCTCCAATGAAGTAATTTTTGCAGGTAATATTTAGTGTCTTCAGAAGAAGAAAGTACATTTTTATACATAAATTGTGTTGTAGAAAAACGCTGAGCCATTTCATTGATAGCTCGCAACTGGGTAAACTTTCCCACACCAACGCCTTTAAAACGCCCTAATGTTTCATAATCAGCATTAATAACGTGATAAAGAGAACCACACTCTTTAAGTAAAAAAGCAGCAAGCTCTAATACAGATTTTTCATAAGTACCAGTGCGTAAAAAGAGCGCCAATAACTCAATATCAGTGAGTGATTCCACACCATAAAGTAATAGTTTTTCTCTAGGTAAAAGTTCACTACTCAATTGATTTTCCATCCGTGGACTCCTTAATAAGTAAAGACAGTGGTATTAATGATCTATTTTATTTATTCACATAAGCATTAGGATTTAGGGGAAACATCACTCATCATTAAATGCTAATCGCAAAACAACTGTTGTTTTATACAGTTAATTTACTATAAACTGCTAATCTTGTATAAAAAAGACACATAACAAATTTATGCGAGATAAATCGCAAAAATTTAATCTATAAAACATGAAGTTACATAGAATTCCGAATTCACGATTACCTTGTGGTAAAATTACGGGCAATTATTTATGTACTTAGGCATTTCATCATGACTACACTTCACGACAAAAAGATTATTCTTGGTATCAGTGGTGGTATTGCGGCCTATAAAGCACCCGAACTTGTACGCCGTTTACGTGATAAAGGCGCAATTGTGCGAGTTGTAATGACACCCGCGGCTCATGCATTTGTGACCCCTTTGTCACTACAAGCAGTTTCTGGCTTTCCTGTTGCTGATGATTTACTTGATCCCGCAGCAGAGGCCGCTATGGGGCATATTGAATTAGGCAAATGGGCTGATTTAATTCTACTTGCACCCGCTACTGCCGACCTTATTGCTCGTTTACGAGTGGGTATGGCAAATGATTTACTTACCACACTCTGTTTAGCGAGTAGCGCACCTATCGCTATCGCGCCAGCAATGAATCAGCAAATGTACAGAGCCACAATTACACAAGAAAATTTATCGGCTTTAGAACAACGAGGCTGTTTAATTTGGGGTCCTGACTCTGGTAGTCAAGCTTGTGGTGACGTAGGGCCGGGGCGAATGTTAGATCCTCTAACACTCGTTGCATTAGCTGAAAAACAACTTACTTTACAGCCACAAGACTTTGCAGGTAAAAAAATCACGATAACCGCAGGGCCTACTCGTGAAGCCTTAGATCCCGTGCGTTTTATCAGCAATCACAGCTCAGGGAAAATGGGGTTTGCAATTGCGCATGCAGCCGCATTACGTGGAGCAGATGTCACGCTTATCGCAGGGCCTGTCACATTATCGACACCAGCTTGTGTTAAACGTATTGACGTTGAAAGTGCACAAGAAATGTATGAACAAGTGATGTTAATCGCACCGTCACAAGATATTTTTATTGGTTGTGCGGCTGTTGCTGATTACCGCGCTAAACTTATCGCGACTGAAAAAATAAAAAAACAAGGTGATGAAGTCACCATCACTATGGTAAAAAACCCCGACATTGTCGCGAGTGTTGGAAAAATGGTTGAACACCGTCCTTTTGTTGTTGGATTTGCAGCCGAAACACAGAATGTGGAAGAATATGCCCGCAAAAAACGAGAACAAAAGCAGCTCGATTTAATCTGTGCCAATGATGTTTCAGCAGAAAATCAAGGCTTTAACAGTGACAACAATGCATTACACCTTATTTGGGCTAATGGAGAAACGCGCTTACCACACAGTAGTAAAGCACAACTTAGCCATCGCCTACTTGACGAGATAGCCAAACATTATGATGAAAAAAATTGATGTTAAAATCCTTGATGCACGTATTGGTCAAGAATATCCACTTCCTGCTTATGCCACAACAGGCTCTGCTGGTTTAGATTTACGCGCTTGCCTTGATGCACCATTAGTTCTTGAACCGGGGCAAACCGAATTATTACCTACAGGTCTTGCTGTACATATTGCCGATGAAGGATTGGCAGCAATGGTGCTTCCTCGTTCAGGTTTAGGTCATAAACACGGTGTTGTCTTGGGGAACTTAGTTGGACTGATCGATTCTGACTACCAAGGTCAACTGATGGTGTCAGTTTGGAATCGCGGTCAAACAGCGTTCACCATCGAACCAGGTGAACGTATTGCTCAAATGATTATCGTGCCCGTAGTTCAAGCTGAATTTAATATTGTTGAAGATTTTACCGCAACGGAACGTGGTAGCGGTGGCTTTGGTCACTCCGGCCGCCAATAATAAAGACGTCTTGCATTAATTATATCAATGACGATATCACTCCCTTTGCACTAAAACCCTTAGTGCAAAGGTTTACTGATTTGTTTTGCTTTTAGCAGGGGCCTTATCAGTCATGGCAGAAGAAAAAGAAACCAAAAAGAAAAGAAATAGACGGGATGAAATCTTACAGTCACTTGCCCAAATGTTGGAATCAAGTGACGGTAGTCAGCGCATTACAACAGCGAAGCTTGCCGCCACAGTTGGTGTATCTGAAGCCGCGCTCTATCGACATTTTCCAAGTAAAACCAAAATGTTTGATAGCTTAATTGAGTTTATCGAAGATAGCTTAGTCTCCCGTATTAATTTGATTTTAAAAGACGAAAAAGACACTGTAGCAAGAATTCGCTTAATTCTTATCTTGATCCTCGGTTTTGCTGAGAAAAACCCGGGGCTATCTCGTATTTTAACGGGTCACGCTTTGATGTTTGAACAAGACAGATTACAAGGGCGAATAAACCAACTTTATGAACGCATTGAAGTCCAGCTTCGACAAGTTATCAAAGAACGTAAAATTCGTGAAGGAAATGCCTTCTTACATGATGAAGCATTGCTGGCTTCACAATTACTGGCTTTTTGTGAAGGTATGCTAGCGCGTTTTGTACGCACAGAATTTCGCTATCAACCCACTCAAGAATTTGAAGCTCGCTGGCCATTAATTTTGGCACAGTTACAATGAAATGATGGACTCGTGATTTAACTCAACAATTTGAAATTTACAGATATGCCGTTTTTTTCTTATTTGTGTTAACATGCGTCCTCTGGTACAGAGTTACCTAAATATATTTATCAGGAATGGCATTTGTGCAGTTCCTACATTGTGGCATTAGCGACTCGCTTTGCCCCTGCTGTAAAAGTCCTTTTTATATTTCAATATCTGTGATAATTGTCGCAGAAGATTCATTGTACTACTCACCCCGCCCATAATTGGGCGAGGGCTTTTTTTTATCTATAATTGACCAACTCGTTTATCGCGTATTAACTTTATTAATTCACACCATAGCGTTCACGATAAGCTTTAACTGCAGGTAAATGCTCAGACAGAGTCTCACTCTCACTGAGGTAGCTAATTAAATCATCCAAAGTAATAATCGAATACACTTGGCATTGATAGTCACGCTTTAACTCTTGTATCGCAGAAAGTTCTTCTCGCCCTTTCTCTTGTCTATCCAAACTTAATAACACCGCAGAAAGCGTTGCATCATGCTGTTTGATGATTTCCATTGACTCACGAATTGCAGTACCTGCTGTAATGACATCATCAACAATTACTACATTACCTTTCAAGGGGCTTCCTACTAATGTTCCTCCTTCACCATGATCTTTAGCCTCTTTGCGATTAAAACAGTAAGGGATATCGATATCATGATGTTCAACCAATGCGACTGCCGTTGTAGTGGCAATAGGGATCCCTTTATAAGCGGGTCCAAACAACACATCACAAGACACATTATTATCTAATAATGTTTGCGCATAGAACTGCCCCAGCAAAGCCAAATCACGCCCTGTATTAAATAAACCGGCATTAAAAAAGTAAGGACTCACCCTTCCTGATTTCAGTGTGAACTCACCAAATTTCAGGACATTTTTTGCTAATGCTAGTTCGATAAAGCGGCGTTGGTAGGCTTTCATTTCTTTCTCCTCTCTACGTTACTTGATGACAAATTTTAGGCATAAAAAAGGCGACTTCTCAGTCGCCTTTAAAAATAGAATTTATTGCTTAAGCGCCTCTTTTTGCGCTTCAAATATTTTCTCTAATCCCCCCTTCGCAAGGGCGAGTAAAGCAAGTAATTCTTCATGGCTAAATGGTGCGCCTTCTGCCGTACCTTGAACTTCAATCATACGACCATCATCGATCATCACCACATTCATGTCTGTTTCTGCAGCTGAATCTTCAACATATTCAAGGTCACATAATGGTTCACCATCAACAATACCCACAGAAACTGCAGCTACCATTGACTTCAGAGGGCTTTTTTTCAGTTTACCTTCTTCAACCATTTTATTTAATGCATCAACTAACGCGACACAAGCACCAGAAATAGATGCTGTACGTGTACCACCATCAGCTTGAATAACATCACAATCGACAGTGATGGTAAATTCACCTAATGCTTTCAAATCAACCGCAGCACGTAATGAGCGAGCGATTAAACGCTGGATCTCCATAGTACGACCCGTTTGTTTACCGCGAGCCGCTTCACGAGCATTACGACTATTTGTTGCGCGAGGAAGCATACCGTATTCTGCGGTCACCCATCCTTGCCCTTGTCCTTTCAGAAAACGAGGTACACCGTCTTCTACAGTGGCATTACACAAGACTTTAGTATCACCAAATTCGACTAATACAGAACCTTCAGCATGTTTTGTATAGTGGCGAGTAATGGTAATAGGACGTACTTGGTTTGCTTGTCTGTCTGCTGGACGCATAGTGTTATCTCCGCTTTCTCTGACATATTGGGGGCGCATTATACGACCTAAAATGGCTTATGCCTATCCTTGTATTGATGCATAGGGTTATAATCGTCTTATCTTTTACATTATTGAGACCCTATTATGATCCGTAGCATGACCGCTTTTGCTCGCCGAGACATCAAAAAAGATTGGGGTAGCGCTGCATGGGAACTGCGTTCCGTTAACCAACGTTACCTTGAAACTTATATTCGTTTACCTGAACAATTACGTAGTTTAGAGCCTGTTATTCGTGAACGTCTACGTAATCGCTTAACGCGCGGTAAAATTGAATGTAACTTACGTTTTGATCTTAATGCTCGCTTTCAAGGTGAACTGAATCTTGATGAAAATCTGGCAAAACAACTGATTGTTTCTGCAAATTGGGTAAAAAGTCATAGCCATGAAGGCACTATCAGCCCGTTTGATATTTTACGTTGGCCGGGTGTGATTTCAGCACAAGAGCAAGACTTAGATGCAATTGGCACAGAGCTTTTAGCTGAATTAGATCTAGCAATCGATGCTTTTATTGCAAGCCGCGAAGCTGAAGGACAATCACTTAAAGAACTTATCGAGCAACGCTTAGATGCGGTTAGCGCAGAAGTAGTTAAAGTAAGAACTCAAATGCCAGAAATTTTACAATGGCAACGTGAACGCTTAACCAGCAAATTAGAAGAAGCGCAGGTTCAAATCGATAATAATCGTTTAGAGCAAGAGTTAGTGATGCTAGCACAACGCTTAGACGTTGCTGAAGAGTTGGATAGATTAGAAGCCCACGTTAAAGAAACACGCAAAATTCTCGTTAAAAAAGAAGCGGTAGGTCGTCGCCTTGATTTTATGATGCAAGAATTTAACCGTGAATCCAACACATTAGCTTCAAAATCAATTAATACTGAAGTTACTAATTCAGCGATTGAATTAAAAGTTTTAATTGAACAAATGCGCGAGCAGATCCAAAATATTGAGTAAGATTTCTTAGCTGTTTACAGCCCATCATTAAGCCAGCCGATACCTTGTATTAACTGGCTTTTTATAAATACTCATCACTCACCCAACGCCTTTCTAATAAATCCTTTATTTTGATTAAGCATCTGCGCGGCTTGAAGTGCATCTACCCCTGCTAAAATCATCAAAATTGCCGTTTTACAGTGGCGCTGACATTGTGATAATGCTTCTTCAGCGATAGATCTTTCACACTCCGTTGCTTGCATCACAATACGAATTTGACGCTCAACAAGCTTGGCATTGGTGGCTTCAACATCGACCATCAAATTACCAAACACTTTGCCGATTTTTATCATCGCAGCCGTTGTTATCATATTTAAGATAAGCTTTTGTGCTGTGCCCGCTTTCATACGTGATGATCCTGTGACCACTTCGGCTCCCACAATCGGTGTAATAGCGATATCCGCAATTTGTGCAATAGGGCTTTCAGGATTACAGCTAATTGCACCTGTTGTCGCCCCTAATGATTTTGCATACTTTAAAGCACCAATGACATAAGGGGTTCTGCCACTTGCGGCAATACCCACTAATACATCTTGTTCATTAAAATTAAGTTGGCGTAAATCTTGTTCACCTAATTGAGTATTATCTTCTGCGTTCTCGACAGCTTGTAAAATAGCCTTGTGTCCACCCGCAATTAAACCAATCACCATTTCATGAGGTGTACCATAGGTTGGTGGACATTCACTAGCATCTAAAATCCCTAATCGGCCCGATGTACCTGCTCCGCAATAAATAAGGCGACCACCTTGAGAAAAAGCAATTGCAACTTTATCAACTAATTGAGCAATTTCAGGTAACACTTTCTCGACAGCTAATGGCACTTTTTTATCTTCATTATTGATGACTTTTAGCATATCTAATGTTGAAAGTGTGTCTATATTTTCACTGTGATGGTTTCTACTTTCAGTGACAAGATTGCTCAGGTCAATCGCCATTATCGCGCTCCCAATATTGTTATTTGTTTGGTTAAGTCGAAGAAATAAACTGCTTTTATACTATTATTATTGTTAAGATTTTCAAAATCATTACAAATGATACTCTACATGATATTGATTAAATCTATTTCGACCTTTATCAGTTTAATGACCCTTTTCTTCTCATTATTCTTTGCATGCTAATTTTTAAAGAATAAGAAAAAAAGAGTTTGAACCAACCCATGCAGAAGCACTAAGTCACAATGCACAATTGTAGGTTTGTGAAGAAGCAAAAAAAGTTGGCAATGAGTTCTATTGCCAACAAGCGTTTAATTAACCCAAATTAAATCTAATAAATAACCCTAACTCAGAAAAGAGAAGGTAAATCTTGCCATCTCTTTTATACCCTGTCTGTCCTACCTAATGTTCTTTTACAACGCCATGCGGTATTCAATCACACCCGGTTTTTCTGCCACCCAGTTATATAAACGTTGACCGCGTAAGTTGGTTTCCTGCGTATGCCAATATAAACGAGCGCAATTACGCTGTTTTGCTTGTTGATTAACAAAATCAATAAGTTGCTTACCCACATGGCGACCACGCGTATCTGGTGAAACAAATAAATCTTCTAAATAACAGAAATCACTTTCAGCCCATGTTGAGCGATGAAAAAGATAGTGAACAAAGCCCAATACCTTTTTACCTTCCATCGCTATGGCACAATAAACAGGCTCTTTTTCGTCAAAAAAACGCGCCCATGTTTTTAATGTAATTTCTTCTGATAACTCAACTTTATAAAATGTTTGGTAACTTAACCAATGCGGCAACCATTGAGCATAATGCTCTTGCTCAACAAACTGAATTGAAACAGTTATTGGTGTTGTGCTCATCTCTTCACTTCCTTCTACTTTTATAAATGCTATAACAAGTTGTCACCTGCCTTTAATCGTGGTCATGGTACGTTTAATTTTGGCTCTCAATAAGGTACACTTTTTGTGTTTTTATAGGGTCCACTTTATGAAACAGAAAAAAACGGCTTATTTCCCTAACCTTGTTTTAGAAGAAGGGCCTATTGGCTCTCAGGTTTATCACGCGATCAGAAAGGCTATTTTAGATGGGCGCTTAACATCAGGTAGTCGTCTACCATCAAGCCGCACCTTAGCTGAAATGATGTCGATTTCCCGTAATTCTGTTATTGCCGGGTTTGAACGTTTAGTTGATGAAGGTTATTTATTTACTCGACGCGGTGCGGGTACTTTTGTTGCGAGCACAATCCCTGATGCCATTATTTCAGATACATGGTTTAAAACGACCGACTCAACTTCCTTACCGTCAATTGAAAGCCCCTTAGAAACGCTAAATCCGAATATGCAAAAAGCACAGGCTTTTTGGCAACAATCGCAACCGAATATCAATAGTAATCCGATATTTCATGTTGGTATTGGCTGTGTTGATCTTTTTCCACATGAACTTTGGGGAAGGTTATTAGGACGAGTTTGGCGGCAATCAAAAAAAGCACTCGCAACCTTTAATTCGCCAACTGGCTATACACCATTAAAAGAGATGATATGCCAATATATGCAATCAACTCGGGGTCTTTATTGCCAACCTGAACAAATCATTATTGTAAATGGAACACAGCAAGCGATTAATCTCACCGCCAGAGTGTTATTAAAAGAAGGTGATACTGTTTGGTTAGATGATCCTGGCTATGACAGCGCACGCGGGATCTTCGCATCTTATGGGATAAAATCGCACCCAATCAGCTCAGATATTGATGGAATGGATATTTCTCAAGGAATAGAGCAATGCCCTGAAGCAAAACTTGTTTTTACAACACCTTCGCATCAATTTCCTTTAGGTAATACCCTCTCACTTTCACGCCGTATTGCGTTATTAGAGTGGGCATCATCCAATAATGTGTGGATCTTCGAAGATGACTACAATAGTGAATTTCGCTATCACTCTAAACCCATTCAATCGCTACAAGGTTTAGATAAATATCAGCGCGTTATTTATGCCGGTACATTCTCAAAAATGATGTATCCCGGATTTCGTTTAGGCTTTTTAGTCGTTCCTTTACCTTTAGTTGATGCATTTAAAGCGGCTAAATATTATACCGATTCACATTCTGGCTTTTTAGAACAAGCAACTTTAGCGCTGTTTATTTCTCAAGGGCATTATGCACGCCATGTTAGACGAATACGAAAAGCCTGCTATGAACGCTATCAAGTGTTAACTAATGCCATAAAAACACATTTATCTCAGGTTTTCTGTGTTGAACCAACAGACTCAGGTATCCATATTGTCTGCTGGCTACAGGCTGGATATACAGAAGAATATATTGTAAAAAAATCACGAGAAATTGGATTAGCCATACAGCCTTTATCTCGTTATTGCATTCAAACTTACCCGAAACAAGGCGTATTATTAGGATATGCAGCTCATGATCCTATTGAAATTGAAAAGAGTATTATTTTGCTTGCTCAAGCATTATCTAAATAAATAAATAACATTTATTCTTAGTTTTTATTTACCCTATAAACGTCGAGCAAGCTTTGTATTTACCCTATTTTATGTTTTGGCGTACAATAATAAACCCAAGCAGGAGGAACATTTCGCATAACTAATTTTTTTTCTAAATGAAAATAACGAGATAACGTTTTTTCATATCGAGTTGTATATTGGAATAATACAAAACAACCTTGGGTTTTTAATAACTCGTTATGCACTCTTTTTAAAACTCTTAAACCTGTTTTTTTAGGAATAGATAAAAAAGGTAGCCCTGAAATAATCATATTATAATGACTATTTAATTTCTCTGCCGATGCAGCATAAACCCTTAATCGATTATCATTAATTTTATCTAATTCTGTCGCAAAACTGGGTTCTATTTCAAAAACATCTAATGATGAATTTATCGACATTCTTTTTAAGATCTGTTGAGTAATAACACCTGTGCCAGCACCTAACTCAGCAACCTGAAGATCCTGTTGCCAATT
The DNA here is from genome assembly GCF_030271835.1 of Proteus appendicitidis. Classification (NCBI taxonomy): domain Bacteria; kingdom Pseudomonadati; phylum Pseudomonadota; class Gammaproteobacteria; order Enterobacterales; family Morganellaceae; genus Proteus; species Proteus appendicitidis. Next base: position 11,096 of record NZ_CP127389.1, on the reverse strand, counting down.
GAGTTTATCTAACATTTCATAACATAACCAACGAGATGAAGGCGCAATAGTACCCATCGTGGTTGGTGAGATCACGAACCGTTTTAAATATGAGTAGTATGTAGATAATGGAATGAATGTGGATATATCCATCTTCGCCTCCTAGTGCCTTTTAATTAAGGTAAAATAATATTTAGATTAAATGAAGAATGTTCATCATTATTTTTATTTATGAAAATACATCATCCAGTGAATAACGACTTTCAGTATAAAGCTTGAAGGCATCTCTAAGTAAATACGTTTTTCTTATATATTACACTATTTTACATTTTCCTATTTTTACTCTATTTTCTTAAACAAGAATATATTTTTATTTATCCTAAAAAAGAAAATAAGATATAGCAGAATATTCTTACACTTTTATGTTTGGTTCTTTTTAACAACTCATTGATATTTGTTCGTTCTGTAGTTGTCTTTTGTTAACTCTACGAAGACTATAAGAAACACTTCTAATTCTTTGGTAAATAATCAATAAATTAACTTGCACCTATCTCTATATTTTGTCAGGTTAGTGTGAGGTCTCTCACTATTCCTACAGATAAAGACAGGGTAATTACAATGAAAAATGTTGGTTTTGTGGGCTGGCGTGGTATGGTCGGCTCCGTTTTAATGCAAAGAATGGTTGAAGAACGTGATTTTGATGGGATAAACCCTGTTTTCTTCACCACATCTCAATTAGGTGAAGCAGCACCCGCTTATGGTAACCACCGTAGCACTCTGCAAGATGCTTATGACATTGATACCTTAGCATCACTCGATATTATCATTAGTTGCCAAGGTGGTGACTACACTAATGAAATCTATCCAAAACTGCGTCAAGCCGGTTGGCAAGGTTACTGGATTGATGCCGCATCAGCATTACGTATGAATGATGATGCCGTTATTATTCTCGATCCTGTTAATGGACAACATATTCAAGACAGCTTAAATAAAGGCATTAAAGCCTTTGTCGGTGGTAACTGTACCGTCAGTCTAATGCTAATGTCATTAGGTGGTCTGTTTGCTAACAATTTAGTGGAATGGGCAAGCGTATCGACTTATCAAGCAGCTTCTGGGGCGGGCGCTCGCCATATGAGAGAGTTACTGTCACAGATGGGCTCTTTACATAATCAAGTGGTTAAAGAGCTAGAAAACCCAGCCTCTGCAATCTTAGATATTGAACGTAAAGTCACTAACTTTACGCGCAGTGGCACAATGCCTACCGAACAATTTGGTGTTCCTCTTGCGGGTAGCTTGATCCCTTGGATTGATAAACAACTAGAAAACGGTCAAAGCCGCGAAGAGTGGAAAGGGCAAGCTGAAACTAACAAGATCTTAAATACAGGTTCTAATATCATTCCTGTGGATGGTCTTTGTGTTCGTATTGGTGCATTACGTTGCCATAGTCAAGCATTCACCTTAAAACTGAAAAAAGACTTACCTGTTGCAGAGATTGAACAGCTACTCGCAAACCATAATGATTGGGTAAAAGTCATTCCTAATGATCGTGAATTAACTATGCGTGAATTAACACCAGCAGCAGTCACAGGTACATTGAGCACACCAGTAGGTCGTATTCGTAAACTGAATATGGGCCCTGAATTTATTTCAGCCTTTACAGTGGGTGACCAACTGTTATGGGGTGCTGCAGAGCCTTTACGTCGTATGCTGAATATTCTGCGTTAATATGAGTTATTTAGAATATCGACCATTTTTAGAAAATGAAAATGGTTGATATTCTTATTCTAAATAATCATTAGCTTTATTTTTTATTTCTCATCCCTTCTTTTTCTCATAAAATTTTTTTGAATTTTTCATATTTTATTTATTTTAATTTTATGACTCGGTATAAAATATATTTTCTACAATAGTTTCAAAAATAACGCTAAAGAATTCAGGCAGATTATTCAGCATAATCCACCTCTTTTTATTCAAAACAGAGTGTGAAAATAAATAAATCATTTTTTAACAACTAAAAGTAATGATGACAAACATTTAAATATAATAATTTCTAATATATTATTTATTTTATAGAAACTGCGGTAACTACTTATTATTTAAAAATAAATTTACTTTTTATTGTCATTTATTTAAGGTGATTTTTATTACTTTTATAAAAAGATGCATTATAAATATGACAACGCAAACACAACCCAATAAAAAAGGTTTTTTAAACCGAGTCGAACGCATTGGTAATATCATGCCTGATGTTACTATGTTGTTCGTTTACGCCTTAGTGATCTGCTGGATATTTTCATTCTTCCTCTCTTTTGTTCATTTTGATTATTTACACCCAGTGACTAAAGAGAAAATCGCCGTTATTAATATGTTTCAATATGAAGAGATCATATTATTTGTGACAAGTGCGGTGAAAAATTTCATTAGCTTTCCTCCACTTGGAATAACGATTGTTGCAACATTAGGAATTGGTATTGCAGAAAGCAGCGGTTTTATTAAAACGGCTCTAAAAAAAATGCTTTCGTTTATTTCTCCTAAAATGCTGACACCAACAGTTGTGTTTGTTGGTATTGTTGCGCACTTAGCTTCCGACTCTGCTTACGTTATTCTTATGCCCGTCTCTGCGATGATGTTCTATGCCTGTGGTCGCCATCCTTTAGCAGGTATCGCGGCCTCATTTGCAGGTTTGGCGGGTGGATTTACAGCAAGTTATACACCGTCAATTATTGACCCAATAATGCAAAGCTTTACTCAGGAAGCGGCGCAAATTATGGCTCCGGGATATAGCGTTAACGTTTTATGTAACTACTTTTTTAGCTTAGGTGGAACATTTGGCGTTATTTTAACTTGTTGGTATATCACTGAAAAAATTGTAGAGCCTTGGTTAAATAAAAACTGTCCTGTCTCTTCTGGTATTGATACCAAAGATGCAGAGTTAGGTGAAATTACACCAACAGAAAAACGAGCATTCCGTTTTGCAGGTTGGGCAGTGGTGCTAATGGGGATTGGTTTATTTGCACTGTTATTACCAGAAACCTCACCATTACGTTCACCAGAAGGCAGTTTAACCAGCCCTAAAGCCCCAATTATGCAAATTGTGGTACCTTTACTGTTTATCTTCTTCTCTGTACCCGGTTTAATCTATGGCTATATGACTAAGTCTTTTGCTTCCACAAAAGATATTGTCAAAGCAATGGAAAATATCACTAAATCGTTGATCCCATTTATCGTTTTTGCCTTTTTTGCTGCTCAGTTCCTTTACTCTTTCCAACACTCAAATTTAGGAACTTTATTAGCATTATCAGGTGCAGAGTTACTGCGTACACTTAATATGCCTTCAGGTATGACGGTATTAGGTGTCATTTTGCTGACTGCGATTTTAAATATCATGATCACCTCAGCAACATCAAAATGGGCTGTGATTGCACCAGTATTAGTGCCAATGTTAATGGCTGTCGGGATTTCACCTGAATTAACGCAAGCTGCGTTCCGTGTCAGTGATTCCGCAATGAATGTGAGTACACCGATGTTCCCATTCTACCCACTGATTTTGATGTATTGCCAAAAATACTATAAAGGGGCAGGTATCGGTACATTGTGCTCCATGATGATCCCTTTCACTATTGGCTTGCTTATTGTATTAACGGCGACACTGTTTATCTTCTGGGGACTCGATATTCCTCTCGGTTTTGACAGTGGATATACATGGCAACCAGCATCATAACTCACACTTATAAAAATAACTGTATTAGGAACAAGATGATAATGAACACCCTAGGTCAAAAATTAGAACAGCGTTTCTTCCGTTATCTGGCAATTGAAAGCCAAAGTGATGCATCAGCTTCTGTGGTACCCAGTACGCAAGGGCAACTTGAGTTAGCAAAGTTACTGGCTAAAGAGTTGGAAACTTATGAGCTAAAAGATATCTATATCGATTCTCATGCCATTTTATATGCAATGAGACCAGGTACTAAACCCAATGCCCCTAAAGTTGGATTTGTTGCCCATCTTGATACGGTTGATGTCGGTATTTCACCTGATATTCACCCACAAACACTGCGTTATGAAGGGAAAGATCTCTGCTTAAATAAAGAGAAGGATATCTGGTTTAAAGCGCAAGAGCACCCTGAAGCCGAGCCTTATATTGGTGAGGAGATTATCTTCAGTGATGGTACAAGCGTATTAGGTGCTGATAATAAAGCGGCGATCACCGTTGTTATGGAGTTAATGGATAAACTTCAACATGCTGATTTTGATTGTGGCGATATCTATGTTGCGTTTGTCCCTGATGAAGAGATTGGATTGCGCGGTTCAAAACTGATGGATTTATCTCGCTTCAACGTTGATTTTGCTTACACCATTGATTGCTGTGCATTAGGAGAAGTTGTGTATGAAACCTTTAATGCGGCATCAATTAACGTGTCTGTAAAAGGTGTGACTGCACACCCAATGTCTGCGAAAAACGTATTATTAAATCCAATTCGTGTTGCTCATGATTTTATTGGCTGTTTTGACCGTTTTGATACCCCCGAGCACACCGAGCACCGTGAAGGTTATTTCTATGTCACTGATTTAATCGCCAATCCTGATAATGCGGTCATCAAAATGGCTATTCGTGATTTTGACAAGCAGAGTTATGAAGCTCGCAAACAGTTTATTAAACAGTCTGTTGCTTTGATCCAAGCTCGCCATCCTCGTGCGCAAATCGACTATGAGATTGTCGATGTGTATAGCAATATCAGTGATTCAATTGGGGAAGATCGCACCGCTATCGAACTTATTTTTGAAGCATTAAAACGATTAGATATTCAACCTAATGTGATCCCAATGCGAGGAGGTACAGATGGCTCTGCACTTTCAGCACGAGGCTTGCTCACACCTAACTATTTTACAGGTGCGTTGAATTTCCACTCTCGTTTTGAATTTTTACCTGTTAGCTCCTTTGAAAAGAGTTATTTAGTGACAGAAATGCTGTGCCGTTTGGTCGGACAACGCGGATAAACGTGATTGTTGTAGCCAACAAAAAAGCGGGGCCATTTTCACAGCTCCGCTTTTTTTATCTCATCGAATCTAAAACTAGATATCAATATTTGCCGCTTTCAGCGCATTCTCTTCGATAAAGGCACGACGAGGTTCAACCGCATCACCCATTAAGGTAGTGAACAATTCATCAGTTGCAATCGCATCTTTCACAGTGACTTGCATCATACGACGTGTATCTGGGTTCATAGTGGTTTCCCATAATTGTTCTGGGTTCATTTCACCAAGACCTTTATAACGTTGTACCGCAAGACCACGACGTGATTCTTTTGTTAACCACTCAAGAGCTTCTTCAAAACTTGAAATTGGCTGACGACGCTCACCACGCTCAATAAACGCACCCTCTTCAATTAGGTTACCGATAATGTCACCTAAATGCGTAATACGTTGATATTCGCTACTGTGGATAAAGTCATAATCCAATTTGTAGTCTGTATCCACGCCATAAGTACGAATACGTAATACAGGTTCGAACAGGCGGTTTTCATCGTTTTGAGCAATAGTGTAGCTATAAGTACTGCCTTGATCTTCCGCTTCATTTAAGCGATTAACCAAGCCACTCATCCACTCTTCGACTTTAGCTTTATCAGATAACGCATCTTCTGTCAGCGTTGAGTGATACACCAAGCTGCTTAACATGCTAAGTGGATAGATACGCTCCATACGACGAATAATCTTGTGCGCTGCATGGTAATCAACAACCAGTTTTTCAAGTTGCTCACCGTGCATTGCTGGTGCGTGTTCACTCACATAAAGTGCTGCGCCATCAAGAGCGATCGACATCAGATACTCGTCCATTGCGTCGTCATCTTTAATGTATTGCTCTTGTTTACCTTTCTTCACTTTGTAAAGTGGTGGCTGAGCAATAAAGATATGACCACGTTCGATAATTTCTGGCATTTGACGATAGAAGAAAGTCAGTAGCAGAGTACGAATGTGAGAACCATCGACGTCCGCATCCGTCATGATGATAATGCTGTGATAACGCAGTTTGTCTGGGTTATATTCATCACGACCGATACCACAACCTAATGCAGTGATTAACGTTGCGACTTCTTGAGAAGCCAGCATTTTATCAAAGCGCGCTTTTTCAACGTTGAGGATCTTACCTTTTAACGGAAGAATAGCCTGTGTTTTACGGTTACGCCCTTGTTTTGCAGAGCCACCCGCAGAGTCCCCTTCCACTAAATACAGTTCAGAGAAAGCAGGATCACGTTCGGAACAGTCCGCTAATTTACCCGGTAAGCCACCTAAATCTAATGCGCCTTTACGACGTGTCATTTCACGCGCTTTACGTGCAGCTTCACGCGCACGAGCAGCATCAATGATTTTACCAACAACGATTTTCGCGTCATTTGGATTTTCTAACAGATATTCCACCAGCTTCTCATTCATCAGCGTTTCTACCGCTGTTTTCACTTCTGAAGAAACCAGTTTATCTTTTGTTTGTGATGAAAATTTAGGATCAGGAACTTTAACAGAGATAACCGCAATCAAGCCTTCACGAGCGTCATCACCCGTTGCACTGATTTTCGATTTCTTATTAAACCCTTCTTTATCCATATAGTTGTTTAATGTACGTGTCATTGCAGTACGGAAACCAACTAAGTGAGTACCACCATCACGTTGTGGAATATTGTTGGTAAAGCAATAAACGTTCTCTTGGAAACCGTCATTCCACAGCATTGCCACTTCAACACCAATGCCATCTTTTTCAGTTGAGAAATAGAATACATTTTGGTGAATTGGTGTTTTATTACGGCTTAAGTATTCAACGAATGCTTTAATACCGCCTTCATAGTGGAAATGATCTTCACGGTTATCACGTTTATCAATTAAACGGATAGAAACACCTGAGTTTAAGAATGACAACTCACGAAGACGTTTTGCTAGGATCTCATACTGGAATTCAGTCTCGCCTTTAAAGGTTTCAAGACTTGGCCAGAAGCGTACAAATGTCCCTGATTTTTCAGTATCGCCAATCACTTTTAAGCGATCATCAGGCACACCATGACGATAAATTTGTTGATGGATATTTCCATCACGATGGATTGTCAGTTCAAGTTTTTCAGACAACGCATTAACAACAGAAACCCCTACACCATGAAGCCCACCAGAGACTTTATAGGAGTTATCATCGAATTTACCCCCCGCATGCAGAACAGTCATAATAACCTCTGCCGCTGAGACACCCTCTTCTGGGTGAATGCCGGTTGGAATTCCACGACCATCATCTCGAACAGAGACGGAGTTATCTGAATGGATAGTGACAATTATCTCATCACAGAAACCCGCGAGGGCTTCGTCGATTGCGTTGTCGACCACCTCGAAGACCATGTGATGCAGACCGGTTCCATCATCTGTATCCCCGATATACATCCCCGGGCGCTTACGCACCGCATCCAGCCCTTTTAATACTTTGATACTTGAGGAGTCATATGTATTCGACATCAACGTTTCTCGCTTTATTCCTATGGTTTAACCTCTATTTTGCCACGTTCTACGCTAAATAGCCTGCTATTTACATCTAGCATATCTTTCACTTGCCCTTGTGTTATCGCACTGACAAACACTTGAGCTTGCGTAGACTTTAGACGCTCGGCTAACAACTGACGCCGACTTGCATCTAATTCGGAAGCAAAATCATCGAGCAGATACAGGCATCTTTGCCCATTCTTACGAGTGAAATATTCACCTTGTGCCAGCCTCAAAGCACACATCAACAACTTAAGCTGGCCTCGTGACAACATATCTTCTACTGGCGTGCCGTTTGCTCTAATACGTAAATCCGCTTTATGCGCGCCAAGTGAGGTATACGCTAACATTTTATCACGTTCAAATTGACGTGCTAGTAACTCACCGTAATCTGTTTCTTTATCCCATCCCCGTTGGAAGCTGACTTTCAACGAAAACTCAGGCAAAAACAGACGACACGTTTCTTCAATATCTTTAGCGATATCTTCGGTATATTTAGATCGCCATTCACTTATCTGTTCTGTTAGTAAGATAAGTTCTTTATCCCAAGGCATCAGTTGTCGATAAGACGTTGCTTGCCTCAGTGCTGCATTGCGTTGTTTTAATACACGTTTTAAATCTGACCATGCAGCAAAAAATCGAGGTTCATTATGAAAACAACCCCAATCAATAAAAGCGCGACGATATTTAGGTCCACCATTCAGTAGCGTAAAGCCTTCAGGTGTTATTAATTGCATGGGTAACAATTTTGCTAACTCTGCAATTTTATGACCATCGCTGCCATCAATACGAACTGTACTATTGCCTTCGCGATCTTTACTTAATCCAATCGCATAACCACGGCTCTCTTCATTTAGCCCACTTAAGCGCCCATGAAGAATAAATTCATTTTCATCATGCTGGATCACGCGATTAGCTTGAGAGCTACGAAATGCGCGTCCGTGACCTAATGTGTAAATTGCTTCAAGTATACTTGTTTTGCCACTCCCGTTAGGCCCCACAAGGAAATTAAAGCCATCCGCTAATGGCAGATCCGCCTGTTCAATATTTCTAAAATGACGGATCAATAAACGGGATAAAATCATGTTAGTGACTATTATAAACGCATTGGCATAACAACATAAGCGGCCGCAGAACTTGCCATATTCTCCACTTGAACACTTGAAACCGCATCGGTTAGCAGAAGCTTAACTTCTTCACATTTCAATGTGTTAAGTACATCAAGGAGGTAACTGACATTAAAGCCAATTTCCATATCTTCGCCTTGATATTGAACATCAACAATCTCTTCTGCTTCTTCTTGCTCAGGATTGTTTGCTGTAATTTTCAATTGACCGTTAGTAAGGTTTATACGCACACCACGGAATTTTTCATTGGATAAAATGGCAGCACGAGAAAATGCCTGTTTAAGAATATCACAGCCCGCAGTTACAGTTTTCGTTGGGTTTTTCGGTAATACTCGACGATAGTCAGGGAAACGACCATCAACCAACTTCGAGGTGAAAATAAAATCACCCACATGAGCTCGAATATTATTACTACCGATTTGCAGCTGCAGTGAACTTTCACCCGCGCCATCAAGTAAACGCATTAATTCAATGACACCTTTACGAGGAACAATAACAGAATGCCCCGGTAAAGATTGTCCAATATCCATTGAACATACCGCTAAACGGTGTCCATCTGTTGCAACTGTGCGTAACTCTGTATTTTCAGTTTCAAACAACATACCGTTGAGGTAATAACGCACATCTTGATGCGCCATTGAAAATTGAGTGGACTCAATTAGACGTTTTAATGTTGCTTGAGGCAAAGTAAATTCAACCTCACTTTGCCAGTCATCTAAATTAGGAAAATCAGATGCAGGTAATGTTGATAAGGAGAAGCGACTACGACCTGAACGCACTAATAGGCGATCACCATCAAGCTCTACACTAATTTCAGCACCTTCTGGTAGCCCACGCCAAATATCAAAAAACTTACGCGCAGGAACAGTTGTGGCGCCAATTTCATGAGATAGGCTAAGATTAACTCTTGCCACCATCTCCATTTCAAGGTCAGTGCCAGTTAGCGATAAGGTATTTTCAGTTACCTTAAGCAATAAGTTACCTAAAATAGGTAATGTTGGACGACCACCTAAAGGGCCACTTACTTGTTGTAGCGGCTTAAGAAGCTGTTCACGTTCAATGATAAATTTCATAGCGCTAGGATGATAATGTTCTGATTAAGTTAGAAAAATCTTCTTTGATGTCATGACTTTCTTCACGCAATTGCTCTATTTTTCGGCATGCATGAAGGACTGTTGTATGATCACGACCACCAAAGGCATCCCCGATTTCAGGCAAGCTGTGGTTTGTTAATTCCTTCGCCAGCGCCATTGCCATTTGCCTCGGACGGGCAACCGATCGGGATCTCCGCTTTGACAGCAAATCAGCGACTTTAATTTTATAATATTCAGCAACTGTTTTTTGAATATTATCGATAGTGACTAATTTTTCCTGCAAGGCGAGCAGATCACGTAATGCTTCACGTACAAAGTCGATAGTAATCGCGCGACCTGTAAAGTTTGCGTTAGCAATCACTCGGTTTAATGCACCTTCAAGTTCACGGACGTTAGAACGAAGTCTTTTAGCAATAAAAAAGGCCACTTCGTCAGGTAACTGAATTTGGTTTTCGTCCGCTTTTTTCATCAAAATCGCCACTCGGGTTTCAAGTTCTGGTGGCTCAATAGCAACCGTTAATCCCCAACCAAAGCGTGATTTTAATCTGTCTTCAACACCATTTATCTCTTTAGGATAACGGTCTGACGTTAAAATAATTTGCTGATTACCCTCTAACAATGCGTTAAAGGTATGAAAAAATTCTTCTTGTGAACGCTCTTTATTGGCAAAAAATTGAATATCATCAATTAATAGTGCATCCACAGAACGGTAATAGCGTTTAAAGTCTTCTATCGCATTATTTTGTAATGCTTTTACCATATCTTGTACGAAACGTTCAGAATGCATATACACGACTTTTGCATTCGCTTTACGTTCCATAATGCTGTTACCCACCGCATGTAACAAGTGAGTTTTACCAAGCCCTGTTCCACCATATAAAAAGAGTGGGTTATAAGCTCCACCTGGGTTATCAGCAACTTGCCTTGCCGCTGCTCTTGCTAACTGGTTTGATTTACCTTCAACGAAGTTATCAAACTTATGTTTAGGGTTAACGTTAGAACGATAATTGAGTTCAGGCAGTTGAGACGCGGGTTGATTATCCCAACTAGGGCGAACAGGCTGACTATGGGGAGGAGCTGTATTCACTGTTGGATGTACAACAGCTTTAGGAATACTTTCCGTAGTACGTGCTGATGCCGGTTTATTACCCACTTCAAAACGTAAAGAAGGGACTTCAGAGCCACAAAAATCCACTAATAATGCATTGATATTATTAATGTATTTTTCTCTTACCCAATCTAAGACAAAACGATTAGGTGCATACAGCGCCAGCGTATTATCGCTTAGTTCTGCCTGCAAGGGACGTATCCACATACTAAATTCAGTGGCAGGTAACTCATCCTGCAATCGGGCAAGACAATGCTGCCAAAGCGAAAGTGACAC